>JABCZS010000061.1:1036-2653 GCA_013289605.1 Gammaproteobacteria bacterium | reverse complement strand
TAACGTCCCTTTTAACTGCCATGCCGTCAGCGTTTGATTTTTTTCTTGTATGGGGGCAATTGTCAGCAACACGGGTTTATTAAAAAGCTTTGCATTCAGACCTTGACTGTACGCGCCCTTTTGCGTAAAGCCCAACACGCCGCTTAATTCAGAAAAATGCAATCCCCATTCTTTGGCATACACATTGCCTTCACTGACTTGCACTAAACCATTGACTTGCACTTCTTCCTTTTCACTATCGAGTGGAATCGCCAAATCCAAAGTTAAGGTCAGCGGCGCATCGATGGCAAACAAATTAAAATAAGGATCAAACTCTTCAGCTAAAGGAGTGACATGCAGAAAATTAATGCCCTCTTGTGCAGACAACAAGGCTTCACTGCGGATCTTCAGCCAATAGGGGCCGTTATCGGGCAAAGCCACTTCAGCCAATACGCCCTCAAGACCCACCCCAAAGAGTTGTCCTTGCGACATTGAAATTTGTAACTGCCGCCCTACTAATAACATTTCCGCATTCGCATGTTCAATTTTAGGCCAATCGGGATCAAAGGTTAACTCTTGATCTTTAACATTCAAATGCAAACGAAACGTGCCGTTACCGGCATCATAATTTGGAAAATCTTTGGCAGGACCCAAGACCTGCAAATCAAAATGTTCCACTTCACCGGGACCTAAGCTCTTTGTTAACCAATCTGTCAGCTCTTTTGATAATTCACCTGTGGGTAAATAGTGTTGCACTTTTAGCGTATCAATATTATCAGTGACTGCTGCTATGTCTAGATACGTATCCAGGCCATCGCCGCCTTTGATTAAAAAATGGGTCGATAGATCTAGATCCGCATTTTTAAATAGGAGTTTATCAGTGTTGACTTGCCAAAATTTTCCACCGTATTCCCAAAATACATCTCCTTTAATTTCAGAGAATAAAAAGTCTTCGGGAAATAGAGTGGTATAATCTATCCACGCATTTTCACTGGCAAATTTTATTTTTCCTGAGTTAGGGGTGGCCAGCAATTCACCTGCTAAATTTTCAGCACCGGGAATTTCTTCCCCGCTGTGAAAGCCTAACTGATTAAATTGCAGCCCGAGCTGCCAAGTATCAGGCATAAGATCCATTTTAATATTCTGGATAAGTCCGCGCGGCGCTAAGTCCCTTAACAGGGTGTGCTGCGCGGTTGATAATTCACCGCTATAAAGTAAAATCTTAGCCACTTGTGTAAGATCTACCGTTTCGGCAACAAAGTGCTGCCCTTCATTGTTACGATTTAATTTAAATTGAGTAATGACCGATTCAAGCTCAGCATGATCAAAGCCCAATAAGACATTCGCACCGGATAAGTCCCACTCACCCAGCGCTGGGCTTTCCCATAGCAATTCGCTTTTAAGATTGAGGCGCTCAAGCGCACTGCCCTGCGCATACGACCAGAGCAATAATTGTTCAATATCGACTTCTGTTTGTACTTTTTGCACATGCCCGGCTTGCCAATCCACCCAAGCCGTTAAATCAACATTGCCGCCATCAATGGCATAATCACCGATGATATAATGTTGTAAATAATCATCAAATTTAGCCCAACCTGCTGATTTAAAGATCCACAGTTACTTTAAATTAGAGCGGGC
>JABCZS010000061.1:0-1026 GCA_013289605.1 Gammaproteobacteria bacterium | reverse complement strand
GCCCGCTCTAATTTAAAGTAACTGTGGATCTTTAAATCAGCAGGTTGGGCTAAATTGCCATGGACTTGAGCCACTACCTCTAATTGGGTGGGCTGATTAAGAAGATTCAGTAATAAATCCAGTTGATGATCCGAGCCACTGCGACTTAACACCGCACGGCGGATATTAATCGGCACGATCTTGGCATTTAAGGATTTAATATTGACTTGGCTACGGCGTACCGTGATGCTGCTGTACTCTTTAGATAAATCCAGCAACAACTGATGAGCGCGCTGTGCTTTTGCTCTCGCATCCTCGGAACTAGGCCAGCCCACTACCGACCAACCAGACTGATCCTGATGGATATCCACATCCAATCCTAAGACATTCACATAGGCCGGCACAATTTGGCCTTGGGACAGAGAGGCTAAAATGTTTACACTGACATAAAGGGTGTCTATCGTGACTACTTTTTCGCCGGATTCTGTTGAAAACACCATATCGGTGATTTTTAAGGCTGGACCGAATCGGTACCAGTCTCCGGCAAAACTTGTAAATTTGACAAGCAATCCTGTCTCTTGCGTAATATACGTATTGCTCAAGTGAAGGCATAAAAAAACGCGCAAGTCCCATGACTACTGCAAATAAGACTACGCCTATCATGACGAGCGTCAGTACAGTTTTGCTTGCTTTTTTAAGAATAGGGATAGCGACCTGTTTCATGTTTATCTTCTATAGCATGACGACGTCATATTGCTCTTGAGTATACAGCGCCTCAACTTGTAATCTAATTCTAGAGCCTAATTGTGCTTCTAAGGCCTCCATAGTCGCTGATTCTTCATCCAGCAAACGATCTATCACACTTTGTGCGGCGATAATCATGTATTGCCGCCCTTCATAAGCACTGATTTGCCGGCGTATATCACGAAAGATATCATAGCATACGGTCTGTGCACTTTTAATCGCACCCCGGCCGGTACAGGTCGGACAGGTTTCGCACAATAAACGCTCTAGGCTATCGCGCGTACGCTTGCGGGTCATTTCAAC
>JABCZS010000060.1 GCA_013289605.1 Gammaproteobacteria bacterium | reverse complement strand
CCCTTTTGGGCTAATCAGCGATAGTGTCGCCGCTTAATAACCGGCAACCACCCTTCAATATAGACGTGCTTGTGCGTTTATTGCGGAGGTCACATTTCACAAGATCGGCAGCTGCGCACGTCTGAGGCAAAGCGCTTAAAACTTTTCAGACTCGTTATCAATACCCTGTACGTCGGGCGGTTGATGACTAAACAGTAGACGGTACTAAACATGTAGTGCTAACGGTGGCGAATTTACGGACGTGGGTTCAATTCCCACCGCCTCCATTTAATTTAAATCTTTTAACATTCAATATCATCCAAAACCCCTTGTAATACAGGGGTTTTTTGATTTATGATACTCCAATAATGTCCTACTATGTACCCCCACATCCAGCCCATATTGGGGGCACAACAGGGGGCATATCATCCACGGATATTGGAGATACCCCCAAATTGCATTAACGGATATCAAGATCAAGGCTGCAAAGCCACGTGATAAGTCTTTTAAGCTTGCAGATGAAAAAGGTTTATATCTTTTGGTCATGCCTTCTGGCGCAAAATACTGGCGTTTGAAATACCGCTTTGGTGGTAAAGAAAAAACCCTTTCAATTGGTGTTTATCCTGAAGCTACTTTGGCATTTGCGAGAAGTAAATGTGATGAAGCACGGAAGCTTTTACTTAATGAAACTGACCCTGGTCTTGTAAAGCAGGTTAAAAAGCGAAATCAAAAATTAATCAATGCTAATAGTTTTGAATTTGTTGCACGTGAGTGGTACGCAAAGTTTTCTGTGCAATGGACAGCTAAGCATGGTGAACGCATTTTAAAACGTCTTGAAAAAGATATTTTCCCATGGCTTGGTAGTCGCCCTATTTCAGAAATCACCGCACCAGATCTATTATCAGCATTACGTCGCATTGAAAATCGCGGTGCTATTGAAACAGCGCATAGAGCACATCAAAATTGCAGTCAAGTATTTCGATATGCTGTTGCAACTGGTAGAGCAGATCGCGATCCTTGCGGAGATCTGCGAGGTGCATTACCTCCTGTTAAGCAAACACATCATGCATCGCTGACTGATCCCAAAGAGATTGGCGCACTGCTTCGTGCAATTAATGGATATCAAGGACATTTCATAACGAAATGTGCTTTACGTTTGGCACCATTAGTATTTGTACGCCCGGGCGAACTCCGCCATGCTGAATGGAGCGAATTCAATATCGCATCAGCAGAATGGCGTATTCCTGCCGAAAAAATGAAAATGCGTGTTATGCATATAGTTCCACTGTCTACTCAAGCTATCGAGATGCTAAAAGAACTCAGGGCATTAACTGGTGATGGAAAATATTTATTCCCTAGTGTTAGAAGCTTAAAACGGCCCATGTCTGAAAATACTGTATTAGGTGCATTGCGCAGACTCGGGTACACAGGTTCTGAAATGACAGGTCACGGTTTTCGTTCAATGGCAAGCACACTTCTCAATGAACAAGGATGGAATCCCGATGCTATTGAACGACAACTTGCACATGGTGAACGTAATACCGTGCGTGCTGCATCATCATTATTCCTTATCGATTTCTTTATTAATCAGTAGATCATTTAGTTTTGAAATGTTCATGGAATTCCGCTCGCAATAATCACGAATCAAAATCTCAACCATATTGGCAATGGAGCGGTGCTCACGGGCAGCAGCCATGCGCAACGCCTCCTTGAGAACAGGCTCAATTCGAAATGTTAATGTGGCAGTCTTACCTGTAGCCATTATTTTTCATCCTAGACATGTACTGCAAATGTACGGTATTATACATTAAAGTCCAATACAGTCCAAGTATCAGGGAACACCAAATCATGTCGGGGCGGCTTACTTTATATGGTTCCCCCTTGTTCCGATCTTGTAGATTGGACCGGTAACTGAACTTATATCGAGGTGATCACTATTATGGATGCTAGTCTAATCAAACGATTAAATGGGGTCAGGCTTAACATTTAACATGAGTTAAAAGTTGTTTGAGATGTTAATTGTTAAGCCTGACCCCATCGCTTTTCCATCTATTCATCAACTCAATGATGCATTTGAGTATTTCTATATACACCAAAATTCGGATCATTATACACTGCCTGATAACACCGTTAAGGGTAACAGGTGTCTATTCAATATGGCTCATAATATTATTAACCCAAAGGGTTAATAATATTTATTGATCATACCAGCACAACCTTGTATACTTCCATATGTCGTTATGGATTGATGAGGTTAGATGCAATCAGCTCATGGAAATCACATTTAAAAATAAGAAGTTACAAAAAAATTTTAATACGAGCAAAGAACTTATTAAGGCATATGGGACAAACAGAGCCCGGAAAATCAAGGCACGCCTAGATGATTTACTCAATGCCCCAAATTTGGAGACAATGAAGCATCTACCAGGCCGCTGCCATGAATTACAAGGCGACAAGAAAGGGCAGCTATCTTTGGATGTGGAACATCCCTATAGGTTGCTCTTTGAGCCATCTAACGAGGATATACAACGTAAGCCTGATGGCGGATTAGATTGGAACTCAGTTACTGCTGTAATAATTGTTTCCGTGGAGGATACCCATGATTAAAAAAGTTAAATTGTTCTACCAACCAGACACGGTCTCTCCACCTGGAGATACCTTGCTTGATCTGCTTGAAGAACGAGGCATGACTCAGGCTGAGCTCGCTGAACGCACTGGCCGGCCACA
>JABCZS010000059.1 GCA_013289605.1 Gammaproteobacteria bacterium | reverse complement strand
TCTAAATCGCTTTCTTGTTGAGTCAGCGTAGGCGTAATCGGTGCGGAACTAATAGCTTGTACGGCTTTTTGCGCTACCGGCGGCATCACTTTTTGTGCTAGAGGCGGCGGTGTAAACTGCCGTACTGTAGGCGGAACAACCACAGGCGTTGCCGCGAACCCAGTCCATGCTGGAAAATCTATCTGAATTTGCTGCGCTAGCATGTGATACATGCAATTGCCATCGCCGGGTGTGCCCTTGGACTGCCCCCATAATTGCCAATGAAAGCCGCCAGCAGCCGCATGGCTATTTTGCGCTTTAAGGATTAAGCCCGTAGGTTTCTCAGGTTTAAACGCCACATAAGGGCTGTTTGCTAGATGCGTACCGGGCAAGTGCATTAAGACTTTATAGCCTAAGGCATCCGCCAATACGGTTAAAATATCATCATCGCCCCAGGCCGCATTTTGCCGGTGCTTATTTATAAATTGTTGTTTTTCATGTCTATTTTTAAAACTTCGGCGCACTTGGCCCTGCACCACAATTTTATTGTCCGCTTGCGTTGCGATAAGCTGCATGGCCAATTCACGCAAGGCCACATGCAAGGGCTTATTTTGTGCCAAGGCCTTTAATTTCTGCCAATGGAGTAATTGTGTTGCGGTTAATTTCATGAGGGTGACCTTATTTATTTTTTGAGTATACCCCTACCCTTATGAGGTAGCAAGCTCAGCCATCACTTCCGACAGGTCTGACAAATCCCGTAGATATTCAAGGCATGATCGACTATTTCATAGCCCATCGTCTTAGCCACTTCTTCTTGCCTTTTTTCTATCATCGCGTCGGTAAATTCCTCTACGGCATTACACTTCACGCAAATAATATGATCATGATGCTCTTCAGCACACAACTCATAGACCGATTGACCGCCAATAAAATTATGGCGACTGATAAGGCCCGCGGCCTCAAATTGCGTTAATACTCGATACACGGTGGCTAAGCCTACATCGCTGTGCGCCCCTAACAGTGCTTTATAAATATCTTCTGCACTTAAATGCTGACTAGGGTTTTTCTCAAAAATCTCGAGTACTTTCAGCCGTGGAAGGGTTACTTTTAAGCCTGCTTTACGTAAGTCAGCATTATTCAAGGTAATCTCCTTTATTATTTGAGTTTAAGTGAGTAGAATAAAGATCACCACTGTGCCATTAACCTACGGGACTTGCAAGATGAATGTACGCAAACTATTAAGCTCAATACTCGGCTTATGCCTGCTCTCGGGCTGCGTATATAAAATGGAAGTCCAGCAAGGCAATCTCATTACTGAAGATCAAACCGAGAAACTTACACTCGGCATGAGCGAAGACGAAGTGCGGGCACTGTTAGGCACTCCCCTGCTTGAAGATCCTTTTAGCCCCGGGCGCTGGGATTATGTGTATCAATTACAAGAAGAAGGCGAATTGGTCGAACAACATCGCCTTACCGTATTTTTTGAGGAAGGTCACCTGAAGCGGGTTGAGGGGAGCTCTGTTGATTTTTCGCCCGAAGTCGTCGAGCATTCATAGGGTCAAAAATAAGGGGGCGGTAAATTTCCACCCGATCGCCTGCGGTGACAATGACATTTAACGCCGTCACTTTGCTCAAAATACCGACTTGATGCTGATGCAGATCCATTGCGGGAAAGGCCTCACACACCCCCGATAGGGTGATGACTTCCTGCACTGTGCTGCCAGAAGGCACCTCCAGCGTGCGTAAAAATTGCTGGGTAGGATTTTCGGCATACACTAGGCTGACCGTAATTAGTTTATCCATAAAGCACCTGTGCGCGTTGGCAAAACGCATCGACCAAACGATTTAAGATTTTATCCACCACTTTCGCAAACACCAGGCTAAATAAGCGATTATTAAAGGTAAAACTTAAAGAGAGTTCCACAGTGCTTCCCGTGGATGTCGGGATAAATCGCCAATCTCCGAGTAAACTCGTAATCGGCCCCTCGATTAACTTCATACTAATCGATTGATTTTCAACTAATTTATTCTCAGTGGTGAAACGTTGTTGCACACCTTGCCATTCGACTTGCAAGCTTGCGCGCATGTGGGTGCTACCTTCTTCTTGAATAGTAGCGCGTGTGCACCAAGGCACAAACTCAGGATAACGCGCCACATCATTCACCAAAGCGTACATTTGCTCGGCAGTATAGGGAAGGTTTAATTGTCGTGAAATAGTAGTCATATTACAATATAATAACCCAATGAATAAACAAACCCCACAAAAAATCATCGCGCAAAACAAAAAAGCAGGCCATGAGTACTTTTTAGAAGAGCGGATTGAGGCCGGCATTTCGCTTTTAGGCTGGGAAGTGAAAAGCCTACGCGCGGGCCGCGGCCAACTCACAGAAAGCTACGTTTTACTTAAAAGCGGCGAAGCGTGGTTGTTTGGCGCCCATATACAACCTTTGCCGAATGTGCCTGAATATTTGCATCCCGATCCTATCCGTTCCCGCCGGTTATTACTCAAGGCTAAAGAATTGAATAAACTAATCGGTGCCGTGGAGCGTAAAGGCTATACGGTGGTCGCGACTAAACTGTATTGGGACCGGCATTTAGTGAAACTTGAAATTACACTTGCCAAAGGTAAAAAACAATTTGATAAACGCGCCACCCTAAAAGAACGTGATTTTGCCCGCGATAAAGCGCGCGGCTTTAGAGAAAAAGGTTAACTGATGGCTCATCCTGCACAAAGTGATACTTACGAATACAATAAATTACAAAAACGTTTGCGCC
>JABCZS010000058.1 GCA_013289605.1 Gammaproteobacteria bacterium | reverse complement strand
TAATGAATAATAAAATGAATAAAAAAGGTAGCCATAACCAGTGCGCGGACTCATATAATAACCCGGCAGCAAAAATGCAAATCACCACGGGAATACCCAGTCCTAAGATAAAACTCCCTATTAATTCGCCGGGTTTAAAGCTACTGGTTATTTTCACGCTGCATCCTTGCCCCTTATAAGGTAGGGATTTCTGTAGGCGGAGTTGGACTTAATATTGAACTAAAACCACTCATGGTACCGATTTGCGCAGCCATCATCGCTTCCATACGCTGATTGCGCTCAAAATCTTTATAAGAAAGATAGGATTGAAAAGCCATTTGGTTAGCAATTTCACGCAATAAACCGGCTTCGGACATTTGATTCATTTCGTTATACCAATCGGCAGACATGTACCTACGCTCGACTTCATAGGCTAAAACTTCCATTAAGCTGGCATTGCCGTCTTTACCGATAGGCAAATCTTTAGCAAAACCTTCAAAACGTTGCTTTTCAGCATGGATGGCGAGTAATGAGTTTTGCGCCAAGGTTAAGCTCGGCATTTGTTTATACACTTGCATCACGTGATCCACACCAGCCTGGGTGATATTGGTGTGCGAGCTATCGGTATAAAATTCATCATCTGGTAGTGGTGCTAAAGGCGTAAAATTGGTTAACCGGCGGATGTACATGTAAGCATCCTCTGCCTGCTTGTCATCTTGAAAGGCTAAGCCATTTAATAGCGTGCTCGCTAATAAGTCATCGAGATCTTGATATGGATTCAATAAATTATTTAGATCCACTGTCTCTAGCCGTGCAGTTAAAACCCCGGTGCTATCTGAGTCTGCTTCTGGGGTATGAATATTGTAATTAGCGGTATCCCGCACTAAGGTATCTAACCACGGCTGCATGGATTGTTCAGCGGCTAAAATCCTCGCGCCGACGGCCATGGTTTTATCAATATGCGGCGGTAACATTAAACGCATCACATTTTGAGTTTCGATACTTTTTAATTGGGTGAGTCCCATAAAATTTTTCATGTCTTGAAATAATTCGCGCTGCACTTTTGCATTTTCTTGTTGTTCAGCTTGGAAAAATTGTTTGATTTGATCAGCAATATTGCCTTGTTCAGGGGGCGACTGCTGCGCTGCAAGAGCGTACGGGCTTAGCCCTAAACCGATTAGTATTAAGCCCATTTGAATTTTTTTCGCGATAGTTTTCATGCTCATCACCTACTTTTCTTCTTGGCATTTATACACATAAGTCAAGCCCCACCAATCGTATACGTTTTGGCAAGTTAAGCCTTCTTGATCTTTCTTTTCCATACTTTGCACAAAATCCAATGATGCCGTTTCGGATCTGGCCTGCCATTCGAGCCAGCGCTTTTCCATGTTTTCGCACTCTTGCGCATTATCGAGTGCACACTCTCCAGGCATCCAGCTGTATACTGGGCTCGGCGTCATTTGGGCACTAATATTGCCTTGCAAATGCTCACCTAATGTATTTAAATAGGCTTCTTGGCACTTAATATCATCGGGCGCACAACTTTTGGGCTCCGTCGGGAATTTGATTTCCGGCACCGCAACATTGCCGTAGGCTGGATTTTCACTTTCATAAAAAATCGGGTAATCTTCTGCATGCACAAGCGGCACGCACAATATACTTATGCCAAAGCATAGCGCTAAAACGCGCTTATTCCTAATAGGTATGATGTTTTTCATAATATTTTTTACTTGGGTTTTTATCTGAATTAACCCATTCTAACATTAATAAAATTAAAATAGTCTTAAACCTATGACCATACACCTTTAAAAACAACAGCTTACAACCTATCACCAATGGTTTTCCGGTTTATTTCTCTGCTTTTTCTAAGGCGCTCATCACCAGTTTAAAGCGCTCGCGCGCGAAGATACGTCCTAATAATTGTAGACGTTCAAAGACAAGGTTACGTTTGAGGAAAAACCCGGGGACATCTTCGGGGTTGTTACTTGCAACTTCCGCAAAGACGAGTAATTTAGACGCGCTGCCGGGGAGCAAGCCGTCAATATGCTGCAAAATTCGAAACGCACGGCTGGCTTTAAGGCTAATTAGGATTTGGATGAGTTTTTCTTCATCGGCGAGTTGGTAGTCTTTTAGGTCTTCTAGACTGTCCGCCAGACGCTTTAGGGCTTCTTCATATTCTGGATCTTTATCCAAACACCAGTTTTCTACGCTTTCCATCGACATGATAATCCGAAATAATGCATAGTCATGGCGTTCTTGCCAAAAGGTTTGGACGGCTTGGGGGGTTAGATCGGGCATGATATGTAGGTCTTTTAGTGGAATATCTATTGAGCATATATAAAAGATGGCGAAGGTGCAAATGCGGATCTATTTTAGTGGGGTTATGCGTCAAAGATCGCAAAATCCCCCCGGCCGAAACGGCCGGCCCCCTTTACAAAGGGGGCACGCGCAAGAACGTGCATCAGCGCAAGAGATGAGCTTGCCCCCTTTGTAAAGGGGGCCGGCCGTTTCGGCCGGGGGGATTTTTAACCGAACTTAAAACACTGATATGAATGTTAAATAAAAATAATAGGATTTGTAACATTCAATAGCAACAGAAAAACAAAAAGCGCTGTTAGCGCTTTTCGAAAGTAGGTCTAGACGTTATTAACGTAGCGCCGCGACATGAGTTGATTCGGCTTTCAGCTGCAAGGCATGTTCATTAACCACACTGCTAGAAGATGCCAAAATACTCGTCATTTCAACCACATTAGGATAATGACCTTTTCCCTTATTGGCAAAACCACCAAAAATAACGGGGTTTACAGGGGCTGATGAATTAACATCATTTGTAGGTTTAATGCTCATGACAAGTTCTCCTTCTATTACAATTATATAAATAACACAAAAAGCTTAACGCAACATTAAAAGGACTTACGAAAAACCCGGCTATTAGGTATTTTTTTGATCAAGCTTTCGCAAAATCGCCAAAAAACACCCTAACAGCCCCATTTTTCGTAAAATCCAGATTAAAACTCAAGCTTTTCGCTATAATTTTTCCTCTGACTCTTGCGCTTTTTGATTCAATTCCTTGGCTTTCTCTGCAATATCTACGCCAGTAAACTCTTTAAATAACACTTCTGAGCGCTGTAAGGTGTGCGGATGGACGTAATGAACGATATCCGCCTTACGGCGCTCAGCGATGCGACGGGCCACTTCGACATCGTGCGCTTCCCATTCTTTGCGCGCAAGTTGTGTGACTTCGTCTTCATTTTCATGCTCGAGTTCCCAAATCACCCGCTCAGGGATCTCTATGCCGTCTTGATTTAAGCGTGTGGCAATTTCCTCATCACTCAAACCACTTTCCTGGTATTTTTGCAAATGCGGGAATACCAAGACCACAAATTCATTAAAATTA
>JABCZS010000057.1 GCA_013289605.1 Gammaproteobacteria bacterium | reverse complement strand
AAGTGAATAATGCCTGGCAAGTGGTTGTTCCAGAGTTAAAACAAAATACCCGAGGTACCGATTGGCAGAGCGCTGCAGAAACTAAACTCGATATCAGCCAATTTTATGTGTTGGCCTCAACGCCTGATGCAACGGGTATCACCACTGTCGATAGCAATCAAATCGATATGATCAATACCTATCTTGCAAAAACGGATCAGCATTTACCCATTATGCCTGGGGTTTATCATCTGGGCGGTACACTCCGTGTCACGCAGGAAAATACCGTGATTTTAGGTTTAGGTATCCCCGCTTTAGCCTGCATGTCAGGACCTTGTATGGAAATTGATGTAGAAAAAGGGGTGAGATTAGCGGGCGTGACGTTTGATGCCGGTTATGAGAACACAGAATATTTGCTGCGCGTGGGTAAAAGCAGCGCCGGTGATAATCGCGATAATCCGCATTCCTTATCGGATATTTATATGCGGATTGCGGAAACACAAGACACGCATCGCTCACGCATCCGGCAAACAAAAACGGCCCTGGTGATTAATAGTAATAATATGATCGGTGATAATTTATGGATCTGGCGTGGCGATCATGACAGTGCCAGCGGCAAAGATCCCGATCCTACTCAAAATCTAGTGCACTGGGATGAAAATCTTGCGCAATACGGTGTGATAGTCAAGGGTACAGACGTCACGATGTATGGTTTGGCCGTTGAGCATTTTCAAGATTATCAAACTTTATGGTATGGCAATGGCGGAAAAGTGTATTTTTACCAATCTGAAGCGCCTTATGATTTTGGCAGTACAACTGCAGAAGCATGGAATTGCACGGATTATATCAGCGGTGAGACGACTACCGAAGGGCAGGGTTGTGCCGCTTATGTGATCGCAAAAGAAGTCACTACACACACCGCGTTGGGTGTAGGCGTGTATTCTTATTTCGCCTATAAAGACATACAATTACCGAGTGCGATTAAAGCGCCCACACACGAGGGTATTAGAATTGAACACATTATTGGCCATTGGTTAAACGGTATTCCAGGAAGCGCCATTCGTAATTTGGTGCAAGATTATAGCGGTAAGCAATGCTGGGGTTATGAAGCCACATGTTTGCAGGTGGATGATAAATCCCTATGTGTCGATACGGATCGCAAACAAACTTCGGTGTTAGGTGTGTTTGATACGACTACCTTTGGTTTAACGCAAACCTGCACTGTGAAGGATGCAAGCGCCTATACACAATCCGCGTTTTAATCAGGCAAAAAAAAACACCTCGATGGTTCGAGGTGTTAAGTCCAATTGTAGTTGGAGATTGACAAATTCATAATAGTATTGTTGCAACTGTTTTTTAAACAGCTAATTTCTGTATGTTGTGTGAGACATTCGCCATAGTTTTAAAATGCTTAATCATTGGTGTTTATAGGGGTAAGATCATTACAGGTATGTTATTGTTTTGCAACAGAACAACAAAACTCAATAATTAAATAGTTTCTTCAGGACGTTGGGTCAGCACTTCATAACCGGTATCCGTGACTAAAATCGTATGTTCCCATTGTGCAGAGAGGCTGTGATCTTTGGTCACCACGGTCCAGTCATCGGGTAATAATTTAATTTCACGTTTACCGGCATTGACCATAGGTTCTATGGTAAATACCATGCCGGCTTCAAGCGGAATGCCTGTGCCTTTGTGGCCGTAATGTAACACTTGCGGATCTTCATGAAATTGCGTACCTAAACCGTGGCCACAATATTCTCTGACGATAGTAAAGCCATTTTTTTCCGCATGTTTTTGGATCACTTCGCCGATATCGCCGAGTTGCACGCCTGGCTTAACCAATCTTATTCCCATATACATGCATTCCTGAGTCACATCAACCAAACGTTTTGCAAGAATAGACGGTTTGCCGACAAAATACATTTTACTGGTATCGGCGTAATAACCGTCTTTGATGATGGCCGCATCGACATTGACAATATCGCCGTCTTTGAGTTTTTTCGGTCCAGGGATCCCGTGACAGACTTGATGATTAATGGAAATACACACTGACTTAGGAAAACCGCGGTAATTGAGGGCTGCGGGGATGGCTTTGAGTTCATTCACCACAAAATCATGGCAAATCGTATCGAGTTCTTCGGTGGTGATCCCAGGGCGCATGTACTGGTCCATCAGATTCAACGTTTGCCAGGCTAACTGCCCAGCGATGCGCATTTTTTCGATGTCCGTTGCGGTTTTAATCAGTGCCATGTGTGCTCGGTGATTTGATTTTAAGCTTGTGATTCTAGAGCAATTATGATATAAAGTCTAGCGGCTGAAAAGGCCGGAGTGTTCTTTAATCCCACACACTTATCGACACGTGCTCCTGGGTGCCTTCAAGGTAGGAGTACGGGATAAGTGGAGGTTCAACCCCTAGGAGTTTCTATGACTGTCACTGTTACGATGCAAGATATGCTACAGGCCGGCATCCATTTTGGCCACCAAACCCGTTATTGGAATCCGCTCATGGAGCCGTATATTTATGGCATCCGGAATAAAATCCATATTATCAATCTAGAAAAAAGCTTACCGCTCTTCCAAGAAGCGCTTAATTTTGTGAACACCATCGCGGCTAGAAACGGCAAAATTCTATTTGTCGGCACTAAACGTTCTGCTCAAGCGGTCATCCGCGAGGAAGCCGAGCGCTGCGGGATGCCTTTTGTGGCGCATCGCTGGTTAGGTGGTATGTTAACCAACTATAAAACGGTAAGGCTTTCCATACGTAGATTAAAAGAATTACAAGGTATGCAAGAAAAGTTTTCTACTCAATTAACCAAAAAAGAAGCCTTAGATCGGCAACGTGATTTAATCAAATTAGACCGCACCTTAGGCGGCATTAAAAACATGGGCGGCTTACCTGATGCACTGTTTGTAGTCGATGTAGGCCAAGAAAACATTGCCATCCAAGAAGCTAATCGTTTACGCATTCCTGTGATCGGCGTGGTCGATACGAATTGTTCACCTAAAGGTGTTGATTTCCTTATCCCCGGCAATGATGATGCCATGCGTGCTATCAGATTTTACAGCGGCAATATTGCCGATGTCATTCTAGAGGCGCGTGCTAAATCAGGCGCGAACACTGAAGAAATCATTGAAGTCGAAGCCGAGCCCGAAGTTGTCGTGAAGAAAGCAAAACGTAAAGGTTCCAAAGACGAAGACGGGAAGTCCGATGAAACCGATACAACCGTTAGCGCAACGCTTGCCAAAGAAGAATAGGACTTAAAGTCCTGACTACGCCCCCGTATCGCGGGGGCAACGTCTGCATATAATTTGAAACAACCATCCGAGGTCACACATGGAAATAACAGCATCTTTAGTCAGAGAATTACGTGAACGTACTAACGCTCCGATGATGGAGTGTAAAAAAGCATTGGTTAATTCAAGTGGCGATATCGAAGCCGCCATAGAAGCCATGCGTAAAGCAGGCCAAGCCAAAGCCGATAAGAAAGCCAGCCGCACAGCCGCAGAAGGCATCGTCAGCATCAACATGAGCGATGATGAAATGCGTGCAGTCATGACTGAAATTAATTGTGAAACTGATTTCGTCGCGCGTGATTCTAACTTTCTTCAGTTTACTCAAGCCGTTAATCAATTGGCGCTCAATGAAAATATTAGCGATAAAGATACGCTGCTCAATACGCGTCTTAACAGTGAAGGCACCGTTGAAGATGCGCGTAAAGCACTGGTGGCTAAAATTGGTGAAAATATCAATATTCGCCGCATAGCATTATATAA
>JABCZS010000056.1 GCA_013289605.1 Gammaproteobacteria bacterium | reverse complement strand
AGTCCATTTTTTGCAAGCTGAATCGCATTTTTCATCCATGCAATGTCGGCTACACTATACATTTAATGTTCCTGGAGGCTGGCAATTTCACGCTGAAAAGCATGGACATCTTCAAAACTACGGTAGACAGAAGCAAATCGCACGTAAGCGACTTGATCGATACTTTTGAGTTCATTCATCACCCACTCGCCTAGGAGTAAAGATTGTATTTCACGCTCACCGATACCCTGAAGTTGTTTACGGATCCTAGAAATGGCTTTTTCTACTTGTTCGGATGCAATGGGGCGTTTTTCAAGTGCACGCAAAAATCCACGGCGTAATTTTTCTTCATCAAACGGTGCGCGTGAACCATCGCGTTTGATGATACGCGGCAACATCAACTCGGCGGTTTCATAACTGGTAAAACGCTCTAAGCATTTCACGCATTCACGGCGTCTACGCACTTGCTCACCTTGATCCCCGACTAAGCGTGAATCAATAACGCGCGTATCCGGCGCACTACAGTATATACAACGCATATTTTTTCTCCTGCATTGCGACTTGATTAATACATTTCTCCAGTATACACGGGAAATTTTCGACATAAGTCTAAGGCTTGTTGTTTTATTTGTTTAATTAAGGCCTCATTATTGATATCTTCCAAAATATCACACATCCACTCTGTAATGATTTTGGCTTCTGCTTCTTTAAATCCACGCGTCGTAATCGCAGGAGAACCTACACGAAAACCACTGGTAATAAACGGGGATTGCGGATCATTAGGGACAGAATTTTTATTCACCGTCATGTTGGCGCGACCCAACGCACTTTCCGCATCTTTACCGGTAATGTTTTTATCGCGTAAATCAACCAATAGTAAATGATTATCTGTACCGCCTGAGACCACTTTAAAGCCACGCGCCATAAAGGTATTAGCCATGACTTGTGCATTTTTGACCACTTGCTGCTGATAGGTTTTAAATTCAGGCTGCGCGGCTTCTTTAAACGCGACGGCTTTAGCGGCAATCACATGCATTAATGGGCCGCCTTGATTACCGGGAAATACGGCTGAGCTGATTTTTTTCGCAATCTCACCGTTTTCACGTGTGAGAATAATACCGCTACGGGGGCCACGTAATGTTTTATGGGTCGTGGAGGTCGTCACGTCTGCAATCGGCACAGGATTAGGATACACATCAACCGCAGCTAAACCTGCAATATGGGCCATGTCCACCATAAAATAAGCGCCTATACTATCGGCAATCTCACGAAATTTCTGCCAATCAATAAACCGCGAATAGGCAGAAAAGCCACCGACAATTAATTTAGGTTTATGCGCTTTAGCCAATCTTGCCACTTCATCGTAATCAATACGTTCGGTGTCAGGATTCAAGCCATAACTGACAAACTTATACAGCTTGCCGGAAAAGTTAACTGGGGACCCATGGGTTAAATGCCCACCATGGGCAAGACTCATCCCCAATACGGTATCACCGGGCTCTAATAGCGCTAAATAAACGGCCGCATTGGCTTGTGAGCCCGAATGCGGTTGCACATTGGCATACCCTGCCTTAAACAAACTCTTGAGCCGCTCTATGGCGAGATTTTCAGCCACATCCACATATTCACAGCCGCCGTAATAGCGCCGTCCGGGATAACCTTCTGCGTATTTATTGGTGAGTAAGGAGCCTTGAGCTTGCAATACCCGTGGACTGGTATAATTTTCTGAGGCGATTAACTCAATATGGTCCTCTTGGCGCTGCGCTTCATCGCGCAGGGCTTGCCATAATTCCGGATCAAAATCGGCAATTGTCATATGTGCAGGGTACATGGGTGGACTCCTTGGTGTGTCAGTAAAAGTACCTCATTCTACCTGATTTCACCAAGGATTGGAAAAATGACCCCTATTGGGTCTTAAGATAAGTGCAACTGACATCCAGTTTACATGGGGTAGTCCCTTGAATTTCCAGATAAAAATAATCCACAAAATCACTGACTATGAGATAAGATTTGGGCGATAAGCGCTCGAGGTGTCTTTGAATAAATTCGCCCCGATCGCTCATGACATGTAGGGTGTTGGCCTGACAAAACGTATTCTTCATTTCGTAGTCACACCTTACCGGTAAACCCTTGACCCCATCGGAATTACGTATTTTAACTTTCTTTTTTTGCGGTGGCCGTAGGGAATCTAATTGTAATTGCAGTCCGGTTGCAGCATTCATTTTATCGGAAGGCGAAGCATCTGGCCGCGGCGGGATAGGGAGGGAAAAAGGCGTCTCATCCACTGCAAAATCATTTGGCGGCACAGGCAGGGTATAAGTCAAAGGCTCGCCCAAGGCTGCCCAGACGGGCACACAAAAGAATAGTGATAGGGCAAGTACATATTTTTGTTGCGTATCCATGATCGCTTCCTCTTAATCCACGTTGTTTGCTTCTCTTTTTAGCCTTTCGAAGTATAGCGTGATAGAGATTGTGTGCAATCAAGGGTGTAGGTAGTCATTGTCCTATAGACTTTGCAATACTTCATCCAAATGTTGCACAGGAGTAACCTGCATGCCCGCAAACTCGGTCTTTTTCATATTGGCTTTAGGGACGATTGCGCGTTTAAAGCCGTGTTTGGCGGCATCCAGCAGACGCTCTTGGCCGCCTTGGACCGGACGGATTTCACCGGCCAAACCCACTTCACCGAATACCACTAAATCACTAGGCAGAGGCTGATTGCGCAGACTCGATAATACGGATAATAAAACAGCTAAATCGCTGCCCGTTTCTAAGACGCGCACGCCGCCCACCGCATTCACAAACACATCTTGATCGCCGGTCACGATACCGCCATGACGACTTAAGATTGCCAGCAGCATGGTTAAACGATTGGGATCTAAACCCACACTCACGCGTCTGGGATTGCCTAAATGCGAACTATCCACCAGCGCTTGAATTTCAACCAACATCGGACGCGTGCCTTCCCAGGTGACCAGTATACTGCTGCCTGCGACCGGTTTTTCATAACGGGATAAAAATATGGAACACGGGTTAGCCACTTCGCGCAAGCCTTTATCCGACATTGCAAAAATACCTAATTCATTCACCGCACCGAATCGGTTTTTTACTGCGCGCACGATGCGAAAGCGATTATCACGCTCGCCTTCAAAATATAAAACGGTATCCACCATATGTTCTAACACGCGCGGACCGGCCAGTGCGCCTTCTTTGGTGACATGACCGACAAGAAATAAAGTGGTATTGCTTTGCTTGGCATAATGCGTGAGTTTGGCGGCACTCTCACGCACTTGGGACACGGAACCTGGCGCGGAATTAAGCGTATCGGTAAAGACAGTTTGAATGGAATCGATCACCACCACGGTCGGTTGTTCTTTAACAATAATCTCTAAAATGGTTTCAATATGCGTTTGAGCCAACAAGCGAATTTCTTTGCGCGCCAAACCTAAACGGTGCGCACGCGAGGAGACTTGCTGCAAAGATTCTTCTCCGGTGATATAAAGCACCGGCATATGCTGACTTAAATGACTAATGGCTTGTAACAATACGGTGGATTTACCTATGCCCGGATCACCGCCCATGAGCACGACCGAGCCTGGCACTAACCCACCGCCTAATACCCGATCAAGCTCGGTTAAGCCACTCGAGGTGCGCTTTGCTTCAATCACACTCACATCAAGCAGACTTTTGACATCGTGATGAATGCCACCGGCCAAACCTTGATGGCGGACAGATTTGTTTGCTACTACAGTCTCAACATAACTGTTCCAACTGGCGCAATCGGGGCAGCAGCCTATCCATTTGGGGCTAATCGCGCCGCAAGACTCGCAGGTGTATTGAGTTTTTGCCATGAGTTGTCCTTTAGGACTTACGAAAAATACAGCTGTTAGGGTATTTTTTGGGCGATTTTGCGACAGCCATGAGCAAAAAAACACCCTAACAGCTGTATTTTTCGTAAGTCGTATCCTTAATTTCTTAATGCTTCGTTCTAGAAGAGCATTCTATCTGAAATGAAACCATTTTTTTGGGAAAATTTGGCACGGTCATTTCATACATAAATTTACTTTCCAATGTGGAGTGGTTAATAATAAAAGTCATATAGATAAAACATCTTAAGTAAATAAACTTAATATTTGACAATTTCGACTCAGCACTATACGTTGAGCTCGGAGTGTGTTTTTTAAACTTTAATT
>JABCZS010000055.1 GCA_013289605.1 Gammaproteobacteria bacterium | reverse complement strand
TTTGATGGCACTTAAAGGTTGCGGGCGCCATTTTAATAGTGCGGCATAGCCAATAAAAACGGCATCTAAGAGGAGTATACCCAGGAGATAAAATAAGCCAGACATGCCGACTAAATAAGGCAATAATGTGATAGGCAAAAGTAATACCGTATAAAGCAAAATACATAAGCGGGTAAATTCAATGCCGTGCGTAACCGGCAGCATCGGAATTTTCGCTTTTGCGTAATCGTCCACGCGGTGTATCGCGAGCGACCAAAAGTGCGGCGGCGTCCAGATAAATATAATGAGGACTAATAATAAGGCATGGGCATTGATTTCACCGGTGACGGCGCTCCAGCCTAATAAAGGGGGCATGGCACCGGCCAGTCCGCCGATCACAATATTTTGCGGCGTTAAGCGTTTTAAAATAACGGTATAAAAAAAGGCATAGCCAATTAAGCTAAGCAGTGATAACAGGGCGGTCATCCAATTGACGTAAACCATTAAAATAAGCATGGATGCGAGGCCTAAGACTATCGCAAAAATAATGGCTTGGTTTTGAGAAATCCGGGCTTGCGGGATCGGTCTTTTTTGAGTGCGCAGCATGAGTTTGTCTTTATGTTGATCCACAATATGATTGAGTACCGCTGCGCAAGCTGCGGCTAAACCAATACCTATAAGACCAAAAAACAAAATAGACAGAGGAATAAATGTAGGGGTTGCGAGCTGCATGCCGACGAGGGAGGTGATCAGCATCAACAATACCACTTTGGGTTTGGTCAATTGTAAATAATCACGCCAAATCATAGTCTTGCCTGTAATAGTCGGTAGTTTAAAGTGACCATAACTAATAGCAATAATGCGGCTACCCCGTTATGTAATACAGCGGCCCATAAAGGCAATAATGCCACGACATTAATGATGCCCAGTAGCACTTGCACGAGTAAAACCAGCCATAAAATAAAAATCACGAATCGGATGCGGCCATAAAGCTGCGTCAGACAATACGCGCCAAAGATTAAGAGGTATAAGGTGGTAATGAGTGCGCCTAAACGATGCGCAAAATGAATGCTGACACGCAGCGGATGATCTAAAAATCCCCCTGAAAAATTCCTATCCAACGGAATAAAGGGGTTAAAAGCTTCTAAATAAAGGGGTGGCCACCAGGTGTTTTGACAGGTGGGAAAGTCTGGGCAGGCAAAAGCGGCGTAATTTGTTGATAGCCATCCGCCTAAAGCAATTTGTATGATCACCATAATCAGCCCTATGACTGCGCCCATTTTTATGCCGCGACTGGGCTTGTGATACGGGCGTTTAAACTCTGCTGCCGTGCGTATGCGCAAATTAGCCAGCCACACTAAAGACAGCGTGGCCATGCCGCCTAATAAATGCAGCATTACAATAGTCGGATGTAACAGCCATGTCACCGTCCACATGCCTAATGCCGCTTGAAAGATAATCAGTAAAGAAGTAAAGGCCAGCAAGCCGCGTATATTTTCGATAACGGGTTTATGGCATAAGCTCATTAGCGTTAGGGTAAATAGGGCAAAGCCTAAGATGCCGGCAATATAGCGATGGATCATTTCTATCCAGGCTTTGTCTTTTTCTAGTGGGATATGCGCATAGGCATTTTGACCCGTGATTTCTTCTGGAACAATAAGAGAACCATAACAACCCGGCCAGTCAGGACAGCCGAGGCCCGCATCGCTTAATCGGGTATAAGCTCCGACCATCACGACTAAAAACGTCAACCCAGTGAGTAGCAAGGTGATGAAATGATAGCGTTGGATTAAGCTAACCAATTTGTGAAGCCCTTAGTAAATGTCGTAAATCTTCCAGCATATCTTTTGCGGGTGCATCCAGGAGATAGTGCAAAATAATATAGCCGTTGGGGTCCATAATATAAATGCCGTTAGTTAATAAATCGCTTTGCGGAAGTATCAGCCAATTAAAGTAATTAAAGTTCTCTATAAGTTTCTGGTCTATATCTAGACTCGTGGTGATAAGTAGCGAGCCGACCCGTTTAAAATCTTTGCCCGTGGCTTCATGGATGCTGTTGAGTTTGGCCAGCTGTAACTGGCAGAGATCATCCACACAATCGGGTCTTACCAATAACATACGCCACAATAAAGGTTCTTGATCAAATTGCCAAGGTTCTCCATTTTCTGTGGTAAGCGGCAGGGTTTGTACTTCAATGGGCGGATTGATTAATTCGCCATGTTGTTTAGTGGGCAGTGACCAATGGTCCCGCGCCATATATAGAACACTGGCCAGTAATAAGGGCAGAAAAAATACCGCCATTAACGCCCATGTGGCACGTGTAAAACCGGGTGTTTGCTGTTTATTCATGGCTTTTTTCGGGGTTGTAAATTGACGACCAGATATAAAATCAATAAGGTCAAGGCTAATGCGAACCATTGTACCGCATAGCCTAAATGCTTGCTAGGCGGCAAGGTTTTAATTTGCCAGTCCCGGACGTATCCTGCAGGCGACTTTGGGTCTAGCAATAATATATAAGGATAAAAGGGTTGCTGAAAGTGTTGGCTCAGTAGTGGGATATCGATGTGTTGGATTTTAATCTGGCCGAGGTTATCGATGGATAAATTATCACCCAAAATAAAGCGATAGGCGGCAGGATAATTAATCAGGCCTAGCAAGTTAAGCGAAGTATCGGGTGCCGATAAAGCGTCTAAAGCGTTATCTTGCGCCACCCAGCCTCGATTCACCCATAATAGCGGCAAATCAGGCGCAATTTCTAGCGGAGTCAGTACTTGATAGCCCACTTGACCCTCAAACAGTTGATGTTCTAAAAAAATAGAGAACCTGGGTAAGAATTTTCCGGAAACTTTAACATGGGTGTAACGTAAAGGCTGAGTGCCTAGGTCTTGAAAGGCTAAAGGCGCAGTGTTCTCTCCTTGTGCTTGCAGGTTAAGAAGTTGCTCTTTTTCTTCCATGCGACCCAATTGCCAAAATCCTAGGGACAGTAATACCGGAAATAAGACTAGCGTAGCTAAACTAGAGATGAGTTTTGGTTTAAAGCGGTATAACATGTGTTCATTCTACTTCAAGAGAAGAAGCATTGAGAAGTAGCACAAGGGAATTAAATGAAATGCCAGGTGCAAACTGATCTCGCGCCTGGCATAAGTAACGCCTAATTGTCTTCTTTTTCTGATGATTGAGGGTGCGGGTCTAGACGCACGGTGTAGAGAACACGACTGCCAGTACTGGTTGTAGAAATACTGGGTTGATAGGTGCTCGCTGTATTGTGAAGCACGTTGAATAATGTTGAGGAGCAATCATCGCTACCTACTTTGACCTTAATCTCCGGGATAGTGGCGGAGTATGCGGTCACAATCAGCCGACCTGATCCTTCATCAGGCCCACATTGTATCATCACAATGGCTTCAGAGTTGGCCATTGTAAAAGTGGAACCCAGACACGCTAACGTAGCCAATACAGCACAGTTAAGCTTTTTAAACATGAGAATTCTCCAAAATGGATTTGACTAGCCCCGAATCTAGCATGTTTTTAATCCTTAAACAATATGATAAGCTCACAACCATTTAGAGAGGGTATTATGCTGATTAAGATTTTTCTTTTACTCATTATCCTAAGTATGTTGGTGACTTTAGGCACCGGGTTAGTTTATCTTATTAAAGATCAAGGACGGGGCGAGCGTACCCTAAAAGCACTCATGGTGCGAGCCGGATTTACTTTCTTGCTAATCGTTTTGTTATTAGTCGGCATTGCGACCGGACTGATAGTCCCTCATCCGCTCTAATACAATACCCAACTATCCAGCAGAATAGTTCCGTAACCGAAGTTGAGTTGAGGGTTCGTCTCTTTATTATTTTTAACTAATTAACAACTATAGATGTTAATTTGTAATTGACAACTATAGAGGTTAATTTATAATTGACAACTATAGATGTTAATTAATGACTGACAACTATAGTTGTCAATATAGTAGAGATGTAAAAATAGAGGCCCTCAAATGCAATGTTTAAAATGCCATATATTAATCGTACCACTAGATCTTGCGCATTACGGCCTGCATCCTCAGTGCTTTAAAGAATGGTTTAATAGCCCCAATTTGTCAGAGTTTGTCAGCTTGCAAAGACGCTCTGATACTACATCTAACCAGAGTGAATATTTGACCTCTCATAATACTAGTTTTTTTCATGGTAAATTTAAGAAATACTCAGCTCTCCTTAATCACGAGACTTATATATTAAAAATGAGACAAGAGGACGCACCTGAATTGCCCGAAGTGGAATATTTATGTAATCAAATTGGTAAACTATTAAATGTGCCTGTGGCTGAGTTTTATTTTATCAATTTTAATAATGAAAGAACATTTGTC
>JABCZS010000054.1:2947-4732 GCA_013289605.1 Gammaproteobacteria bacterium | reverse complement strand
GGGTGAAAAAGTGCTAGGCTTAAATATTACAGCCCTAGAAAATGCTGTAAAGGGGAAAGATAATGGCTAAATTAGTACGCTTAAAATCTACGGCTGGAACCGGTCATTTTTACACCACTAAAAAGAATGAACGTGATCCGGATAAACTATTGCTGAAAAAATACGACCCTGTCGCACGTAAGCATGTGGAATATAAAGAAGATAAAATTTAATTGTTTATTGAATGAAAAAGGGGGCTTAGGCCCCTTTTTTTATGGACAGGACTTATGAAAAATGCGGCGAAAAATGCGGCTGTTAGGTGTTTTTTGGCGATTTTGCGACAGCCATGAGCAAAAAAACACCCTAACAGCCGCATTTTTCGTAAGTCCTAATGGATAATTTTGCCCATAAAAAAACCCCGAACTTTCGTCCGGGGTTTAAGCTTGTACTTCAATGTACAAGTATGCAGGAGATAGGCATTGTATGACAAGGTGTCTTAAAATGCAATAGGGCTTACTCACTGTTTCAGGGCCTACCCATGATTAGTTATTCACCGCTTCCCCACTATTTGGTGCTTGGCCAGATAAAACATAATTACTGTAATTTAGCCTACTTAAACTTATAATTTAGTGATATAATAAGTTCGCTTTCATACTTATGGAAATATTATGCCTGCTTACACGTATCGCGCAAAAGGTGCACGCTCCCTGCAAGAAGACCACACCGATGCCGGCCCGCTCCCGCCGGAATGGAGCCACCTATCCCCGATACAAAGCGCACGCGTCCTTGTGAAGACCAATAATGATTTGGCTAAAGCTTTACTTTTAGATGAAGATAATCAACCCTGTGTGGAAGACATTGATTCTAGGGCGAGCTTCTCAGGTTCAACCTTGGTGGCAGTCCTAGGACAAACCTGGGTAAGCGTAGGGGATTCACTGTTATTGCAAGCCACGATAGACAAGGACAACCAGGTTCATTTAAAACTAGTGAACCCCTTACATACCCTGAATCGTCATGAATTGAAATTAATCAGACAGCGTTTGAAAGAAAACCGCATCCATAAAACGATCAAGGAATTGGTGACTTACAATAATATTACCGAGCAAGGCCGTGGCCGCATCGCTGGGCTGGAAATGACCCACGCATTGGGCGACTTTGAGGCTCAAAAAAATTTGCTGATCACCCATGCGCCCGCTTTAGGGCAGTTTACGCCTACGCTTGATAAAAGATTTATTATTGTCGCATCCGATGGTCTGTTTGATTTTACCCCGCCCCATCATCAGCAATTTCAAGATCGTTATGCCAAGGCCGAAGCCACTTATCAAGCCTCCGCTAAATCAGAAGAAGATTACCTGCAGAAATTAGATACCTATGATCAAATTGATGCCGATAAGCATGATGAAATGCTTAAGCTGTTTGAAACGGAGATTAACAAGCACCTGGCAGGTCAAGAAATATCTGTTGCAGGGGTAGGCGAAGCGTTAACGGACATTATTACAGGCTATGACATTAATAATGACAATACGACGTTTACTGTCAGTGATGAGGGCTGGATGTTTCTGGCTGATGGGCATGGCGGTGCAGTAAAAACCCCGAGTGAATCTTCCACTTATATTGCGGAGCATTTTAAAACCAAACTCGAGCAAAACTTGACTAGGTATCTAGGTGAGCAGGAAAATGCCAGCGCCAATGCAAGTGCCCAAGCAAGCCCAGTCATACCGCACAAGTCAGCGACCATCGCTCCGACGGTATCATTTACAGTACCTAGTGAAGTCCCTATTCCAGAACCTAAAGTTAGGCCCGCAC
>JABCZS010000054.1:1114-2937 GCA_013289605.1 Gammaproteobacteria bacterium | reverse complement strand
AAAAAATAATACGTTTAGTTAAGCTAAGTCACCTATCTCCACTTAATCGAGCATCCCATGCTCGGCTTTTGCAGCTCTGGACCTTGGCCCGTTTTTGCGACCTCACGCATCGCCAGTAACAATTCATGATCTGCAGGATTAATCGACTGTAAACTCTGATTCACTGCAAACCGACCCCGGTATTGCAGGGCCAACTGTGCGTTATAACCAAAAAAATCCGGGGTACAGACCGCACCGAACGATTTAGCGACACTTTGTCGTTCATCAATTAAATAAGGAAAAGGAAAATCATATTTTTTCGCAATCCGTAGCATCGCCTCGGGCGCATCATCGGAATAAGCTTGATAATCATTAGGCATAATCGCCACACACCCGATGCCATCATGAATTAAAGTCCGGGTATCTGCAATCAATACGGGTAATATCGCTTTCACATACGGACAGTGATTACAAATAAACATCACCAACAAGCCCTGCGGCCCACGGCAATCCTCGAGGCTATATAACTTGCCTTGCGGATCGGTTAATTCAAAATGTGGTGCGGGAATATTGAAATCACACACGGGGGTATAGGTCAGTGCCATAGCTCTCTTATCCTATTAAAAGATATGGTATGATAAACGACCCTAATTAAACAGTCTATGAAGAATATGCTAACTCAGTCTCTTTTTACCTCAGAATCTGTTTCTGAAGGTCATCCTGATAAAATTGCTGACCAAATCTCCGATGCCGTGTTAGATGCATTACTTGAGCAAGACCCTAAAGCGCGGGTCGCCTGTGAAGTCATGGTTAAAACAGGCATGGTATTAGTCGGTGGGGAAATCTCAACCCATGCTTGGGTAGATATCGAAGCCATTGCGCGTAAAGTGATTAATGATATTGGCTATAACTCAATAGGCTTAGGTTTTGATGGCGACTCCTGCGCGGTATTAACTGCGATAGGCAAACAATCGCCAGACATCGCACGCGGCGTGGATGAAACTAAGGAGCACGAATTAGGCGCAGGCGATCAAGGCATGATGTTTGGCTATGCCAGTGATGAAACCGATGTGCTGATGCCCGCGCCCATTACTTATGCACACCGCTTAATGCAGCGGCAAGCCCAATTACGCAAAAACGGTACGCTCCGATGGCTACGCCCCGATGCAAAAGCGCAGGTCACCGTTCATTATGAAAATAATCAACCCAGCCATGTAGGTGCTATCGTTTTATCCACCCAACATGATCCGGATATCGATTACGCGCAATTAAAAGAAGCGGTGATTGATGAAATCATCAAACCCTTGTTCCCTGCAGCATGGCTAGAAAAAACCCAATATTTTATTAATCCTACCGGACGTTTTGTGATCGGCGGGCCTATGGGGGATTGCGGCTTAACGGGACGAAAAATTATCGTCGATAGTTATGGCGGCATGGCCCGGCATGGGGGCGGGTGTTTTTCCGGTAAAGATCCGACTAAAGTCGACCGATCCGGCGCCTATGCCGCGCGTTATGTGGCTAAAAATATTGTGGCCGCGGGTCTTGCGAAACGCTGTGAAATTCAAATCGCCTATGCCATAGGCATCGCCGAGCCTATATCCATTACCTTAAATACTTTTGGCACGGGGGTTATCCCTGATCATGAACTCACCGCGCTAGTCGTCAAGCATTTTGATTTAACACCTAGCGGCATTATTGAAACGCTTAATCTCTTGCGTCCCATCTACCAAAAAACCGCTTCGTATGGCCATTTTGGTCGAGATGATCCGGATTTTACGTGGGAAGCTATTGATAAAACCTTAAAGGGATGAAATATTGAATCTTAAATTCAATTTTGCTATGAT
>JABCZS010000054.1:0-1104 GCA_013289605.1 Gammaproteobacteria bacterium | reverse complement strand
AAAGTACTACTCCATGGAAATAATCACTCGCTTTTTCAAAACCATTCCTAAAAGTTATTTTCTATTTGGTCCCAGAGGGACAGGAAAATCTACATTAATCAAAGAGTTATATCCTGGGGCCGTCACCTTGGATTTGCTATTACCCGATGTATACCGAGAATTATCGGCTTTTCCTGAGCGTCTGGGAGAAATAGTCAAGGCTTACTCCCCTGGTCAGGTCTTTATCATTGATGAGGTACAAAAAGCGCCTGGATTGCTGAGCGTTGTTCATCATTTGATTGAAATGAAGCACGAGTGGCAATTTATTTTGACCGGATCAAGTGCCAGGAAATTAAAAAAAGAAGGGGTTGATTTGCTCGGCGGTCGCGCCCAATTAAAACACTTGCATCCGTTTATGGCGGCTGAAATTAAAGGTTATTTTAATTTGGAAAATAATATTAAATTGGGCATGCTGCCCTTAATACTAGGATCTAATGATCCCGCTCAAGATTTAAAAACTTATATTGCACTTTATATGCAACAAGAAGTCCAAATGGAAGGGATAGTTCGTAATATTGAAAGCTTTGGTCGTTTTTTAGAAGCGATGAGTTTTTCGCAAGCTTCCGTAATTAACTGTGCCAATATTGCGCGTGATTGTTATGTAAGCAATAAAACAGTTGAAAACTATATTCAAATTCTAGAAGATTTACTCTTAAGCTTCAAAATTCCTATTTTTACAAAACGCGCCAAACGCACACTCACGAGTCATCCTAAATTTTATTATTTTGATGTCGGTGTATTTCAATCCCTGCGTCCAAGAGGTCCGCTAGAGGATACTGCAGCAATCAATGGACTCGCTCTAGAGACGCTTGTTGCACAGCACTTGCGCGCTTATCTTGATTATTCCTCGCAAAAAGGCAATTTGTATTTTTGGCGTACGCGTACTGGGGTAGAAGTTGATTTTATTATTTATGGTGAAATCGGTTTTTATGCCATAGAAGTAAAAAATTCGACCCTAATTAAATCACAAGATCTCCAGGGCTTACAACTGTTTAAACAAGATTATCCCGAGTGCCAATGTATATTTTTATCGCATGCTTCACCACGGATGAAAAAAGCAGATAT
>JABCZS010000053.1:4037-4946 GCA_013289605.1 Gammaproteobacteria bacterium | reverse complement strand
TCCATGCTGGATGAACATAGTCATGATGTGGTGGTGATGGATGGTGTTTATCGCAAAGAACTCTCCAATGTCACTTTTCTGCCCGAGTCGGTAGTCCTGTGTGATTTTGCGCAAGCTGTGCAAACCCATCCCTTACTCGTGAAACAGTATTTAGCAAAAAGTTTTGATTTAAGCGTGCATCCGTTTGCAGCCTTGTGTGATGCGCTTGCACAAAAAGGCATGGTGTTGATCAATCAATGTGGAGTCACGCGTTACACTCATGCCCCCACCCCTGCGTAGCCGGTTTCTTCTAATTCTTGTGCCAGTTCTTTATTGCCTGATTTAATAATTCTGCCGTCTGCAAGCACGTGAACAAAATCAGGTACGATATAATTTAATAAGCGTTGATAATGAGTAATGACTAAAAATGAACGGTGTGAGGCACGTAATGAATTAACGCCTGCTGAAACAATTTGCAATGCATCAATATCAAGCCCCGAATCGGTTTCATCTAATACAGAAAAACAAGGTTCAAGCATTAACATTTGCAACACTTCATTGCGCTTCTTCTCGCCCCCTGAAAAGCCTTCATTCACAGCGCGATATAACATTTCTTCATTAATCTGCATTTGCCGTGCTTTAGCTTTGATTGCAGATAGAAAGTCCATCGCATCCATTTCAGTTTGCTCAAAGTGGCGACGTTTAGCATTTAATGCCGCTTTTAAAAAGCTCATATTACTGACGCCAGGAATTTCCACAGGATATTGAAAGGCTTGAAATAAACCATTACGGGCCCGTACATCTACAGACATGGCTAATAAATCTTGCCCTTTGAAAAAGATATTGCCTTGCGTCACAAGGTAGCCGGGTTTGCCTGCAAGCACATTGGCTAAGGTGCTTTTACCTGAACCATTAGGCCCCATGATTGCA
>JABCZS010000053.1:2211-4027 GCA_013289605.1 Gammaproteobacteria bacterium | reverse complement strand
TTGCATGAACTTGGCCAGTGTTAATTGAAAGGTTAATTCCTTTTAGAATTTCTTTACCGTCTACTGTTGCGTGCAAATTCTCTATATTTAGCATGTCATTACCTATTTAAATTATCGGTGTCTTAAATTATTCCTGCGGTCAGGCAGAGATCGCAAAATCCCCCGGCCTAATCGGCCGCCCCCCTTTACAAAGGGGGAAAGTCTTTGACCCCTTTACTTGGGTCCCAAGATTAGCCTACTGCACCTTCTAAACTGACTTCCATCAATTTCTGCGCTTCTACTGCAAACTCCATGGGCAATTCTTTAAATACTTGTTTGCAGAAACCATTAATAATCATATTAATTGCATTTTCTTGACTAATACCGCGTTGCAAACAGTAGAACAATTGATCATCACTGATTTTACTGGTTGCCGCTTCATGGCCTACCTGTGCGGTATTATTTTTTACTTCGATATAAGGGAAGGTATGCGCGGCACAGTCACTGCCTAAAAGCAGCGAGTCACACTGGGTATAATTACGGGCATCATGCGCGGATTTTAGTATTTTCACCAAGCCGCGGTAGCAATTCTGACCGTGTCCTGCTGAAATGCCTTTAGAAATGATCGTACTACGGGTATTTTTCCCAATATGTATCATTTTGGTGCCCGTATCGGCTTGTTGATAATGATTAGTCAACGCGACTGAATAAAATTCACCGATAGCATGATCGCCACGTAAAATAACGCTAGGGTATTTCCACGTGATAGCCGATCCGGTTTCAATTTGTGTCCAAGATATTTTTGAGCGTACGCCGCGACAATCGCCGCGTTTCGTCACAAAATTATAGATGCCGCCCCGGCCATCTTTATCGCCTGGGTACCAATTTTGCACGGTGGAATATTTAATTTGCGCGTTATCCAGCGCCACCAATTCAACCACGGCCGCATGAAGTTGATTTTCATCCCGCATGGGTGCGGTACACCCTTCTAAATAACTCACATAACTGCTTTCTTCAGCAATAATAAGTGTGCGTTCAAATTGCCCCGGTTTTTGCTGCATTAATACGAAAATAAGTGGATAATTCCATAGGACAACGCACGCCTTTAGGAATATAACAAAACGATCCGTCACTAAATACGGCTGAATTTAAGGCCGCATAAAAATTATCGGTATACGGAACGACGGAACCTAAATAGCGCTCTATGAGTTCTGGATGATTTTGCACGGCTTCTGAGAATGATCCGAATATAACGCCTGCATCGGCCAGTTTTTGTTTAAATGTGGTGGCAACAGAAATGCTATCAAATACCGCATCTACTGCAACGCCTGCGAGCATTTCTTGCTCCCGTAGCGGTATGCCTAATTTTTCATAGGTTTTTAATAATTCAGGATCCACTTCAGATAAACTTTTCGGCCCATCGCCACTTTTCTTCGGTGCAGAATAATGTCATAAGCGAGGACCAAATCTTCCGCGGTATCGGGATTAAACCACTCCTGATAGGTATTAATTTTAATATGTGGGTTTTGCGCAGACAATCTTTTCTTTGCACACACGACTTTTGATTGCCCCACATCGAGCTCGGAAAATAAGAGTTGTCGATGTAAATTATTTAAGGAAACCTCATCGTTATCTACCAACCCTAATGTGCCTACCCCTGCTGCACATAAATATTGCAAGGCAGGCGCGCCTAATCCCCCTGTACCGATACATAGCACTTTAGCTGCTTTAAGCTTTTCTTGTCCATCCACCCCGATCACTGGAAAATGCCGTGCATAACGCAGGATTTCCGTGCGGGTTAAATTGATGCTCATTGTCTACCCCCCCACCAATGAAG
>JABCZS010000053.1:0-2201 GCA_013289605.1 Gammaproteobacteria bacterium | reverse complement strand
CACTTCGTCTTGCATCTACGCCATTAATAAAAATGACTAAAAAAGGGCTGATTTGATTATTATTAAATATAATAGATTTAAGCCGCGGATAATCCACAATTAGACGGTGCAGTAATTCATTTAAAGTGCAATGACCCGGTAGACTAATGATCTCCACATTATCAGCAAATCGTTGTAACGATACAGGCAGGTGTATATTAATCATAAGCGCCTACTAGGTAATAAGTATTCAATTTTTTAAACTACGCTGCAACCAATTAATCACGGTGACTTCTTTTTTGGGCAATAGAAAATCATAAGATCTGTCTTCAAATAGCACTTGTAAATAAGCTAATGTAAGCAGCATAGTATTTAATTCATCTAATGTCAGCACGCCTGCAACAAATGCTTCTAATGATTCCATAGAATCAATTTCTTGAGCCTGCATAAAGAGTGTCGTCTTAGTTTGCACATCATCTTCATGGATGCATAACTCTAAACGCGTGCTTAACACGTCTAAGCAAAGCCAAAGTACAGCATATTGAAATACAAAATGCTGAAAGCCTTCTAGCGAGCCATACGCTTTACGAAAGAGTAAATGTGTCCAGCGGATAAATGGCTCAACTTGCAGGGCGATTTCTTTTTGATCCTTAAGGCTGTGGTGGATCCACTGATAAATGGTTAACAAATAAGGATCGTGCACATAATGTCCCAGTTCATCTGCAAACAGCCCTGCGCTTGTATCGACAGTCTCATCAGCGGGAACATTGATCGCAAGTTCGTAGACTATAGCCAAAAGATTAGCCAGCTTTTGATGCATCGCGTACCGATGCGGATGATCAACTTGCAATTGCGTCAGCATTTTTTCATTTTCAGGCAAATAATCATAACCTTCATTAAAAGCTGTAGTATTCGCATAAGCCAGTAAATTGCGTATAAAAATGGTTTTCTCCATAGGCTCACGCGTTGTAGGCGCTAACGGAGATTGTGTGGACACATATTCTAAAACGTGCTGCGCATCGAGCGCTTTTTGATCCAGGTAATGACCTGAGGCTACCCAGGCAAACAGCGTCGAAAAATCATCCGTCAAAGTCTGACACGCATTGCGTATACTGCGATAAGGATAAGGCATATTTTTGGCGGCAGCAATGAGTGAGATCTGTTGTGCTGGCGTAATAATGCCTGCGTGCATAGCGTTAGCTAGCGTGTAGCGAATATTGACCATCGCCTCATTTAAGGGCGCAAAACCCATTTCACGCGGAGCGTGAATGACGGCCACTTCATCATCATCGGTTAAGCGGCCGTGAAAAAAATCCTCATAAATCCGCCCCACGCCCATCATACCAAAATGGGTCAGTTCAGAGGCGCGCAGTGCGCCCATGCTGCTTGCGCCTATCACCCAAATGCCCGCATCCAAAGCACACAAAATTTCTTTATGCCAAAGCGCAGCGCGTTGCTCATAGTATCCATCAATAATGACGATGCCCTCTGGATTTAGCCGCATCACGCGTAAGATATCGCCGCACTCTGCTGGCGCATGATATAAGCCATGCGGCAGTATGGCGCGCGCCTGCTCTAGGCTTAAGGTTGGACCTAAAAATACGATGATCTTTTGCATTAGGTGATCATCCTATGTGAGCGCCATTCAAAATCTAACTCAGGGACGATCACATTGGCTATTGCAATGTCTAATTCCGGCCGGGTATGATCATACATTAATACCTGTTGTATGGCTTGTTGCTGCAATTTACTTAAGAGTAAATCAATACAGGCTTTAAATGTAGTCGGCACAGGATCGCTGTGGCATAACGCGTAATCCAAATGTTCTTTTTCCTCATAACCACTGTGACGCGCACTATTCTGATGATAAAACTTAGGCATAATATCATCGCGGGTGCCTGAAATAATGGTTAATCTTGATTGCACTGCTTCACTGATTGCCCGCGATAAAGCAACTTCACGCGAAAGGTGCGCACCAAATCCAGAAAATGCACCCAGGCCACGCACAGAATCCTCATCATCGACTTCAGCATAAAAACAAGACACCTTAAAACGATTGGTCGCTTCAAACACATAGAGTTTAAACCCAGCATGGTGGATGCGCGCAATAAGCGCTTGATTATGCATGGAGTCTATACTCGCAAGTCGAACGCGTCGCTGCGATTTCTCTTCATCGGACAACCGTTCAAATTCTGCAATGCAATCACGCTCTATGCATTCCT
>JABCZS010000052.1:4620-5041 GCA_013289605.1 Gammaproteobacteria bacterium | reverse complement strand
ATTTGAACTTTATTTAAATTAAAGTAGATAACATCATTTGCCAGTATAGTTTTTCCAGAATGCATTAATGGAATACGTAAGCCATGGGCCTTGGCAGCATAAGAAAGCAGTTCTTCGCATATACAGGCTTGCAAAATTCGTTTAATTAATGACTGCATATCAATTCCTAGCTTCAATAGCATGGGCTGATACTATCTGCGCAGCTATCAGCTTTCTGTCAATTTTTCTATTTGAATTTAAAGGAAAACTATTTTCTATTTTTATATACGCAGGAATCATGTATGCAGGCAAGACTTTCCTCACTTGCTCAAGTATATTTTCTATAGATGTATTTCCGACGATATAACTGACCAATTTTTTATTCGGTCCTTCATCAATATTCAAATAAAAGACTAACGCGCGCTCAACGCCAGGGATTTGG
>JABCZS010000052.1:0-4610 GCA_013289605.1 Gammaproteobacteria bacterium | reverse complement strand
GATTTGGGTTAATACGGACTCAATTTCTCCTAACTCAACTCTATAGCCATTAATTTTAATTTGATGATCGGTGCGACCTAAATAAAGAAGATTTCCCGACGTATCGATTTTTACATTATCGCCTGTGCGGTAATAGAGCAGGGGCTTGCCATCACTGCCGGTGGCAGTAATAAAATAAGCGGTATTGCTCTGATTTGAGTCCAGATAGCCTGAAAAGCATTGATTGCCTGCTACACACAGTTCCCCAACATCACGCGTGATGTTGCCCGCTTCATCGACGAGCAGATACTGCAAATGCGGATAAAGCGTACCGATCGCTACAATACTATTATGACTGACGTTGGGTTGTGCTCGTTCCCATCGGTAACTTGAGCACGCAATGGTCAGCTCCGTAGGACCATAAAGATTTTCGCAAATAGCATTAGGAGCGGCATTTGCCCAGGCAGCCATATCCTCTTTTAAAAGTGGTTCACCGCAAAATAAACTTAATCGCAATGTGGGAAACATGTCTTTATTTAAAAATCCTTGCTTACGCATTAACGAGATGATGGAAGGCACAGAAAACCAAACCGTAATGTTGTTTTCATTGATGTACTTACTGGGCGAGAGCAAATCAATAGGCCGCATTGCATGTAATGAAGCGCCGTGACACCATGTCATAAATAAATCAAATACTGAGAGATCGAAAGTCTGCTCAAACGTTTGCGATAGTTTGTCTTTAGGTGTTATCTGATAGCGGGTTTGATTATATTTCAAAAAACTGCATACATTAGCGTGCGTAATCGGTACGCCCTTAGGCGCTCCTGTGCTGCCAGAAGTAAATAAAATATAAGCCAGATCAGTAGGCTCAAGGGTAGGAAAATCAGGTGCAGCCTCCGATACAAATGCTTCAGGTATTATAAACGGTAATTCGAGCTTGCTATGTTTTACGCTTAAGTACTCAGGAAACAGAATATGCGCAGGCAATGGCATTTTTTCATAAATATTCACTAATTCGTTTACAGCATTACTGTCCACGATGATCGCATCGGGTTGAGATTGTTTTAAAATCTCCATGTTTCTTGCTGTAGGAAAACGTGGATTCAATGGAATAAATGCAGCGCCTGTGAGTAGCGATGCGATAGTAGCAATATAGCTGATTGGATTTCTAGATGAAAAGATTGCGATACGTTGCAAGCGTTTTTGTTGTGTACTTTTTAGGAGTAAGCTTGCCCATTTTTCTGCTTCTATCATTAATTCTTGGTAGGTGAAAACCTTATCTTGGAATACCAACGCGGGATTTTCTGGATATAATGCTGCTGAATTTTTAGTTCCGTCTAAAAGAGTGTCATACTCGCTCATTGCTATTCCTGGTGTTAATTTTGATGAGGCCACGCTTGAATTTTCCCTACATATTTCAAGCGTGGTCTTATCAGTATATTATTGCTACTTTGCTCAAGAATATGCGCAACCCAGCCAGCCGAACGCGCCGCGATAAAAACAGGCACTAATGACTCTTTAGAAAATCCTGCCAATAAATAAGAAATGCAGGCATGAAAATCATCATTGATATTGATGCCATGGCTCATGTAATCGCGCATTTCAATTTTGATTTCTTCCAAAATGTCTAACCATTTCGTGTTGCGATATTTAGCACTCAGATATTCTGCATTCTGTTGTAAATGTTTTGATCTGGGGTCTATCGAGCGATACACTCGATGTCCAAATCCATAGATGGGCTGTTTGTTTTTGATGCGTTGTTGTATGCACGTTTTAACATTATTCTCACGTGAAATTTCTTCGAGCATTTCTAAAACGCCGGTAAGTGCGCCACCATGTAACATGCCAGAAAAAGTGGCAATGGCCACTGTTAAGGCATCGCCCAGTGTCGCTTCCGTACTTTTTGCAATACGCGCAGCAAAGGCAGAAGCATTGGATTCATGTTCTGCTTGTAATATCATATTAGTTTCAACGGCACGTACCACATCTGCTTCGGGCACGTGGCCCAGTAACATTTGAAGCAGATACTCAACTTGCGACAATGTAGTTATCGGTTTGATAAATTCTTGATTATTCTTATACGCAAGATACGCACCCATTATTGTGGGAATTTTAGCGATATAGGCGATACCTTGATCTATTACCGGGAAATCTGCCATAATTTCTGATAATGCAGACACCGCAGTACGAATAACCGCAGTCAAAGATTGAGTAGGCGCTAACAATCGCACCATTTGTAGTAGGTTATCGGGTAATTCACGCAACGAGATTATTTTTTGTTGAAAACTGTGAAGTTCTTGAGGATTTGGAAGCTCACCTTGAATTAATAAATAAACCACTTCTTCATAACTTGCATAAGCGACCAAATCAACAATCGAATAGCCACGGTAAAATAATTTACTATTTTCTGCATCAATATAGGAAATCTTACTTTCATCAAAGTAGATATTATTAAGGCCACGATAAATAGGGTGTGTGTTAGCCGTTTCTTGAGGTGCTGTACACAGCGCTTGCTCAATATTTTTTTTATTTTTTAGCACATGCGTGAGGATCGTCTCTAGAGAGATCAAATCCAATACGGTATGTTGATCAATTTTGATATTAAAATTCTTTTCAAGAGCAAGCATCAGGTTAATATGACCGAGCGAATCCCATTGGACGTTGCTTTGGTAACAAAGATCAGCATCCACTGCAGTCAGTGGAATAGACAAGGCCTGGGCGATCACTTTGCTGACGCTTTCTTTTGTTACGGGATAGGTTTTCGTCTCATAAACACCATTATCAGGATTCATTAATTCTAAACTCACTCGTGATAGTTCGGGGGTAAATAGGTTTTCAGTCATTTTCATTACAAATTCCCAATAACTTCAGATGAGATTTTTTCTTTTTGCATTATACGTATATATCCATAAGCAGTGGTTTTGGATTAACCTATTCGGGTACCGTTCAAACTTTTAATGATTAGATAATTTAATGTTATTATTAACTAGTTATTTACCTATGTCAATATTAAAGAAAGCTTCGAAAGGAGTGCCTAGAATATTAAGACTACCTTATGTATGCGCTTTTAAAGGGAGAAGGAAAATCTAGATCACTATTTTCAAATGAGTATGTGAATGAACTTGAGAAGAGAAAATCTGTTAAACGGGTGAAAATTGACCTGGCTCTTAATATAAGGTGTTGAACAAATGGTTCAAACAATATTCGGAAATAAAGCAGAATCTAATTTAACTAGTGATCGCTTCATCCAGCCTTCTTTCTGCTTCATGAATAAGCACTTTTTCCATCCACTCATTTAAAGATCGATTTCCTGAACGAAATGCTGCTTCTACAAAAAGGGCATGTTCTTGCGGAGTTGTTCTAAATGTTATCCGACCACTGTAAGGCTTTTCTGGTTCAAGACCTAACTGTTTGCAATGTTTGATATGTCCTTCAATGGCATCAAGCATATGTTTTTTAAGTTGTTTAACAGTAGACCCCCCAAAAGAAATATGATCTTTAGAAATATTGACAATAGTACCAAAGAATTCATCATCCTCTTCACTATATTCAATTTGCGCAATATATCCTTTGTATTTCATGATGCTCATGGTTTTATCCCGTTATCTTCTAGAAATTTTTTCACATATTTAACATAGTAAGTTTTTGCCTCTTTTTCTGGATGGGGACGATGGAAAGTGTGCGGACTCCCATTTATTTCTATCGTGACCACAGAACCACCTTTGTTAATAATATTAGCTTCTATCGCTGCAAACAGGGCCACTATATCACTCCAAAGGATATTTTTACGCACAGGCTTTTCAAAAAAAGCTTCTAAGGTCCTTCTATGCTTGGAATTCATTAAAATCAGTCCCTTGGTTCATCACTAAAGTATAACTTGCTAAATCTATGACGTCAATATGTGACGTCATAGATTTAGGGTGTGCGCTAGGCATAGCGCTTTTCTAGGCGGTGAAAGTCCGCTGTAGATGCAAGTCGGGATAGTGTAAATTTATACATAAATCTAGTAACCGATTGATTGTGCAGATAATTTCATTACTGCCTGCAGACTCATAGGCTCAATATTCATATTCACCAAATTGCCGATCCCCTGGCTTCTTTTTACAAAATTAATCTGTTTCCGAAATTATTTTCTTTTTAGCTGAACGATGGCGCTCGCGTAACTCAATATCAATGTATTTATCAGTAATAGCGCTAGAACTATGTCCTGCATCATCGCGCACATGTTCGCGAGGGCGAATTTTAACATCATCAGAGATACCCGTATGGCGCAGCCAATGCACAGTAGCTTCAATTAAAGATTCGGCCTCTTCACTAAGACCATCTTTATTTAATTGCTCAATCGCATTATCAAAACATTTTTGCACAATCTTTCGAATATAATTGATACTGCTAATCGGCCCTTTGCCTTTAATTTTAGGCAGCAAAAAAGAATTATCAGCAGGAGAGGGCAGTGCTGTTAATGACAAGTGTATTCGCCACCGTTTTAAAGCATTCAGCATGGCATCACTTACGGCAATTTGTCTGCGTTTGTTCCCTTTGCCCACCGTTGTAAACCACCAATTTCCATCATTATCCCGTGCAAAATCATTCATTTTGGGTGTCCAACGTGCTGTTGAAGCAAGCTCAGA
>JABCZS010000051.1 GCA_013289605.1 Gammaproteobacteria bacterium | reverse complement strand
CCCAAGTCTTGGTGCGCGAGCCCGATGTATTACTGCTCGATGAGCCCACCAATCATTTAGATATTTCCACCATTCAGTGGTTAGAGCAAGTCTTACTCACTTACCCGAAAACCATTTTATTTATCACCCATGATCGCGCGTTAACGCGTAAATTAGCGACTCGGATTGTGGAATTGGATAGAGGTCATTTAAGCATTTATCCGAATGATTACAATACCTATTTGGCATTAAAAGAAAAAGCACTAGAAGATGAGCAGCGTCACAATGCGTTATTTGATAAAAAACTATCGCAAGAAGAAGCGTGGATAAGGCAAGGCGTTAAAGCCCGGCGCACGCGTAATGAAGGCCGGGTGCGTAATTTAGAGGCCTTGCGCGTGGAGCGATCCAAACGCCGCGAGCAATCCAAAAATCCTTCGTTTGTCATTAATGCCACCAGCACTCAAAGTAAAGTCATTATCCAAGCCGAAAACATTAGTTTTGGCTATGAAGAGAATAAACCGATCATTAAACCCTTTTCCATTACCATACAAAAAGGCGATAAAATTGCGTTAATCGGCCCGAACGGCGCGGGGAAAACCACCCTGATTAAAATATTAATGGGGCAGCTTGTGCCCACTACCGGCACAGTTAAACAAAGCGCGCATAACGAAATTGCGTTTTATGATCAACACCGCATGCAAATTGACCCGGAAAAAACCTTGATTGAAAATGTAGTGGAAGGATCCGACACCATAGAAAGCCTTGAAGGTCGCAAACACATCATCAGTTATTTGGGCGATTTTTTATTTTCCCCCGATAAATCCAGAAGCAAAGCCAAAGGCTTATCCGGCGGTGAATGTAACCGTTTATTATTAGCAAAAATTTTCTCAAAACCTGCGAATTTACTGATCCTTGATGAGCCGACCAATGATTTAGATGTAGAATCTTTAGAAGTATTAGAAATGCTCTTGCAAGCCTATACCGGAACGGCACTCATCATCAGCCATGACCGGGAATTTATCGATAATATTGCAACCCACTCCATTGCCTTTTCAGGGGACGGTAAATTGACCAGTTTTGTCGGCGGTTACAGTGACTGGTTATGGCAATCTAAACCGGTGCAGCAGCCAGAAGTACAGAAGAAAGCTGCACAAACAAAATCCCCTGCGCCCGTTGCAAATAAACCGAATAAACGGGAACTCAACGCCGTATTAATCACCATAGAAAAATTAGAACAAAAAGTGGCCCAATACCATGAAAAAATGCAACAACCTGAATTTTATGAACAAGACCCCAGCAGCATTAAAAAAACCACCGATGAATTAACCCGCCTGCAACAGGAGTTAGACGAGGCCTTTATACGTTGGCAGGAGCTCGATACGGATGCCTGATAAAATTTATCAAGCTACTTTAGCAGAGCGTAAAATTACGCTGGATGCGGCGCAACACGCGGCCTTAACCCATTTCACACGGTTACATCAGGCGTTAATAAAACATCAAGGCTTACGCAGCCACTGGCAGCGTGTGCCACGAGGCATTTATTGTTACGGCCCGGTCGGGCGCGGTAAAACCTTGCTTATGGATTTATTTTTCACGCATTTGCCGCGAGAAGATAAAACCCGTATTCATTTTCACGCCTTTATGCAGCATATTCATCGGGAATTACATCAACATAAAGGGCACGCAGATCCTCTGGCTTTAATCGCACAAGAATTTGCCCGCACCACCCGTTTGTTATGTTTAGATGAAATGATGGTCGATGATGTGGCCGATGCGATGATACTCGCGCGTCTATTTACAGCCTTGCGCAAAAATGGCGTCATTATGGTATTGACCTCTAATACGGCCCCCGATGATTTATACCGAAACGGGGTCCAGCGCCAGAATTTTTTACCCGCGATTCAATTGATTAAAGACACGAATGAAGTTGTTTTCATAGGTCAAGGTCAAGATTATCGGATCCAGACTTTAATAGAGGCCGGTGTTTTTTTCACGCCGCTGACGCAAGAAAATGCGCGTCATATTCAGCAGGAATTTGATCGTTTAGCGGGCGATTATGAAAAGAATAAAACCCTAGACGTTTTAGGTAGAAAATTTCAAACCCTTGCTTGCGGTGATCATATCGTCTGGTTTAGTTTTAAAGAATTGTGTCAAAAACCCCGCGCCTATCCCGATTATTTAGCGCTTGCGCAGCAATTTACTACGTTTTTTATCACGGACATGCCGGTATGTGAGACGCGCGATGACGCCGCCATCCGTCGTTTTGTGCATTTAATTGATGTGTTATACGATGCAAAAATCACCTTAATTTTAAGCGCCGCCGCAGAAGTCCCTGACCTATATCTAGGTCAGGATTTAAAAAAAGAGTACGCCCGGACTATGAGTCGCCTCATGGAAATGCGCACGCCCGCCTATTGGCAGAGCTTGCCCGCCTAAGCCTACTTGACCTATTGCCTTAATGTCATAATTCACATAACTAATTGATTTTTAATAAATATATTGGCCATGACCTAGAGTCTTGTTATGGATAACTCACTGAGTTTGTTTGCTTATAAACCCTCAAAATGTTATCATGGACATATCAATAGAGGGAATGGAGTTAGAAAAAATGTTCGAGAAACCAAAGCTTGCGTCATATTATAATTTAGAAAGTGGCAACTTCACCTCTGAAGCTAGCCTTGAAATTTTTAAGAAATTCACTATAGCTGAAATCAGCCAATTTCTTAATGACAATAGCGTAAGCGAATATGCTATAACTAAAGTAGTTCAAACATGTTATCCATACAAGTCCATACTGGAGCCATCAAAGTTTGATGGGCATTTATTAACTGCTATTCTTCAAAGTGACATAACATTAGAAAAACCACATTATATGCTTTGTAAACAAGCAATAGAGCAGGGTATTTCCGGCAGTAACGAGATCCCCCAAAAATATTATGAAGGATTTTCCGCATGGTTGAAGTCTGATCAAGTAGATGGCGTTAAAGACGAATCAGAAATCCCCATGACGTTCGCAACACCCGAGCTTGAAGCTGGGTTTGTTAACAAATCAATTCGTTTAGATGCTAAATATTTGAAAGTTCTTCAAAACGAAGGAACAAAAAATTTAATTAATTTGCATAGACAATATACTGATTTGCTTAGTGCTGACTCAGTAACGAAAGCAGCATTGGGTCAATTTATTCAAGCTATTAATAGTTCAAACCTTTCAATTCCAAAAGAAACACGCTTAAAATATTGGAATTATGCATTAAAAGAAGCTGCAAAGTTAGATTCTAAATCAGAAGATAAATCATTCAATGATGCCTTAGTAACATTATTTAAGAAAGTAGAATCTGAGTCAAACAATAAAGTAGAATTATATCAAAAAACAATTCAGGCTGCTGATGGTGAGCAAGCATCTGCATGTGTAAAGCCTGTTAGAGCTTATGCGCAAGGTCAGGTAGATGCAGCAGAAGCAATACTGAAACTACAAGAAGAACAAAAAAGACTGCAAGAAGAACAAATAAGACTGCAAAAAGAAGAGCAAAAGCGTAAGGAACAGGAAAAAGAAAGGGAAAAATTACTCCTTTTGCAAATGAAAAATGAACAAGAGTTTCAGGCAGAAGTAAAAATATCAGAAATACCTGATGCGGTAGTTTCTTTTCATAGAATAGTTAAAGGCCAAAATGGAGATCTTAAGAATCTATCCAGTGCATGTGATGCTGCTGTAAAAAATATTGGTAGCCTCAAAAAAGAAATTCAAATTGAATATTTAAAGTATGCACTTAGGGAGATTGTTTCTGCAGATGATGGCGCCGATAAAAAAGCACTTGAGCGTCTAAGTGAGCGTTTGATAACAGCTATAGGGCAGCCAGCAAGTAATAAAGACAATGATTCTTTATTGAATTTAGCTTACTCGGCCTTTAGGAGTGAGAATGGAAAAGACCCAAAAAATGATGTTTTAATCACTGCATTAGACAACATGTCAAAAGCATCACCAAAAAGAAAAGAAGCCGAGACAAAAGCCGCAACTGAATTAGCTATAAAACAAGCAGAAAAAGAAAAGCAGTTGCTACTTGAAAAGGAAAAAGCATTGAAGGCCCAACAAAAAAAGCAAGAGGAATATAGCAGCGAGCTAGTAACTTATGGAATTAAGGCTGGAACTGAACAGGCGGTCATTCATTACGCTTTCACTTTTCGCGGAGATAATTTTCTTAATGGAGTTGTAACACGTAACGATGCCATTCTTAGGGTACTAGAAAATAAGGGCAAAATGCATCCTGACGCACTAACAAAATATATAAAAATTGAGTTGTTATCCTTGGAAGACGCAGGAGGCATGAAAGCCGCTGTAGTAGCATCCCTAAATAAATTAATAGAAACATGCTGGGATACACTTGGTGCTAAAAACCATGTAGCTATTATTAAGTTAATTGCAGATAATAATGACAATGAAATTATTACGAAGGAATTATCTAGTGCAGTGAAAGAAAAAATCAGTCAAGCAAAGCTTAACAATAAAGTAGAAGAAACAAAACCATTAGCGACTGATGTCAACAACAATAAAGTAGAAGAAATAAAAACATTAAAAGCTGATACTAGCACCAAAAAAGAAGAAACAACATTGGTAGCTGATGTAGAAAAAGACAAAGTTGATGTCGTCGATGTCAAAGATGTCAAAGATGCCAACACCAGCAATACTAACACCAATACTAACAATAACACCGGCGGTGATGCTGGCGAAACGGGTTCGAATAACAACTTGAATAAATCAGATATTCAGCCACCCCCAAATCAACACTTGCAAGAAAGCAACACCACGAACCCAAATAACAATAATGTTGTTCCTACCAAACCCGTAGCCCCAAGTATGGCAGTAAAAATAGATCCTAAAGTTTTGTTACAAGCAGCAAATAAATATATTAATGATAAAACAAATTTTAAAGGAACCATTTTCGAAAATTTTAGCGGAAGTTCAGCAAGTAAAGCGGCCGCAAACACCATCATTACATATCTTCAGAATAAAGAATCCCTTCAGCCTGGCGAAGAACTTGATTTGTACAATAAAATTAAACTGTACATGCAGGCCAATGTAAGGAGTGAAACTGAAGGAAATGAATTTGGCAAGAGAATTTTCAAAGCATATAAGGAACTAGAGTCTAGCGTTATAAGTAATCCCCAAGCTTCCATTAATAATGCTAGCAGTTCCAGCTCAACAAGTGTTGCCACTTCAAGTGCTAATAATACTGCCTCACAACAGCATCAAGTTGTTGAGCAAAAGAAAGAAGAAAAGCAAGAACAACAACAGCAAGTTGCTGAGCAAAAGAAAGAAGAAAAGCAAGAACAACA
>JABCZS010000050.1 GCA_013289605.1 Gammaproteobacteria bacterium | reverse complement strand
TATATACCGGTGTAGTCAATAAAAAATCCTCGGGCCACAATGGAACAGATGTAATCGCCGAAACAATAAAACCCTTTATTGCACTGAAAAAAACATTCAATCTAGAAAATGCGGCAGATAGAACTAAATTGAATACTATTTGGCAACAGGTAAATAGTACCGTGCAGTATAAAGATGACACTGAAAGTATAGCCCGTTCAATCTCTGCGACTTTAAATCCAATCGCGAGTACCCAAGACTGTATTGCAAACTGGGAATTGACTAGAGCAATGATTCCGATGAGCACGACTAAAACAATAAATAATACCGTACCGAGTGCTAGTCTATCTTTCTCAGCTTGAAGCGGGTGAGAGGCGAAATTTGCGATTTCAAAATGCATGATTAAATTAAGGAGCCTCTTGTGCAGAGCAAAATATTGATTTTTCTTTCCTTGCTGGCCAATACCGGTGCAATAGACTTGAGCGCTGCGGCATCCATTATTCTTGCGCAAACAAAAGCGTTGTTTGAAAAATTAATGAATGCTTTTAGGGCGAGAGATGAGAGTGACATAAACCTGTTTTATAACTTAGCCCTGGGGGTGGTGACAGCGATTGCAGGTATATTAGCATTGATTCCTATCGCAATTTCTCTCGTGCTCACTATTCTTTCGTTGTGTGGCGTAGCGTGTTCACTGTTATTGCATATGTTGGCGCATCCTATCCAATTATTCATGCACCCCATCATGCTATTTAATGAATGGAAACAGGGGCTGAATGCTTTTCAAACGGATGCATTAAAATTTTTCGCGAGTATACCAAAATATACCTTACAGGTACCACTTAATTATATTTTATTAACCCCCAGTAGTCATTTTGCAGCATTTTTAGCAGCCATGGCGGTTGTGCTCGCTAAAAAGTGGACCAATACCTTATTGGAATTATGTCGGTGGATGGGCGATCATCCCATGGTCGCACTGGTATTTGGGCTTATTACTTTCGTTTACGTCTTTATCCTTTCAATAATCGTATTGGCAATTGTGGCAACAGCTTTGACAGCAGCACTCGTCATGAGTGTAGTTTCTGCTGTGCTGCATGTGATCACGCATCCCCTAGACTGTTTGTTACATCCCATAGCGAGTTTTCAGGCGTGGTGGGCAGATAAAGTGAGTAGTGTTTTTGAGGCAATATTGTCTCGGCAAGATTTTAGCCCATTTTCATTACCCATAGGGGAATTACTCAGGAATATAAGGGCTGTTTTCCAAATTGGACACGCGCCACAACCAGCCGATGCTCATGTACCAAGAATAACTGCTCCAGCAGAATCCCGACCTTTAGTGCCGATTCGATTAATAAATAATAATAGCCATCAAGCGCATAACATTCACCTACAACAAGGGACACTAATAGTAGAGTCGGTGGTTTTAGACCTACCTGGTGGCGGGTTCGCTATAGGGTTACCCGTAGATCCTTCTCCTGCAGCAACAGAGCCTGCAGCAACCGCATCTTCTTCTTCGAGTAGTGCAAACATTTTTTATTTATTCGATTCTCAAATAGCGCAAGGACAAGAAAGAAGAATACGTAAAACCAACCATGAAATGCGACCACTCGGAGCAGGAACAGCAAACTCAGCCGCTACTTCTTTATTTGCGGCTTCTTCTCACGCCATAAATAATAATACTGATCCTCATGAAAATACACATTTACTTTTACACAATGATACAGAGGAGCCTCAGGGCCACCCTGCTTTATTTCCGAATATATTCCATTTTTAAGTGTGAAAATAATTTTCCTACGGAATGACTTTTTTATCCCGTCCTTAAAACAAAAGATCCTAAAAATAAATGGCTTATGCTAAACTGGCGCGATGAAAAATTTACCTAGCCAATTTTTAAAAGCATCTGGACCCGGCTTAATGCTGGCCGCCGTGTGTATTGGTGCGTCTCATGTGGTGCAATCTACCCGTGCAGGGGCTGATTATGGTTTAGCCCTGATCATGATCATCGTGTTAGCGGGACTATTAAAATATCCTGCGTTTCGTGCAGGACCGCATTATGCCATTGCAACGGGCGAGTCTTTATTGACCGCTTATCGCCGCCAAGGGCCTTGGGTGTTAGGGCTGTTTATATTTATTGTGCTCTCGTGCATCATCACGTTGCAGGCGGCAGTCACGATTACCGCGGCATCCTTATTGGAAAATTTATTACATCTTCCCGCGCGTCCCTTATTGACCAGCACTGTGTTGACCGCAGCGTGTATTTTGTTAGTTGGCATAGGGCGTTTTCATTGGTTAGATGCGATTAATAAAATTTTATTAATGGCTTTATCGCTTGCAACTTTATTTGTCAGCGCTTTGATTTGGTCAGATATTCCTTGGAATACCTTTACGCTTTTGCCAGATTTTTCTACATTTACCCTCACAGATTATTTATTTATGGCAGCCCTCGTGGGTTGGATGCCAACCGCGGTAGATATTGCCGTATTAAATTCAATGTGGACTTTGGCGCGTGAACGCGATACGCATTATCATCCGACGTTAAAACAAGCTTTTCTAGATTTTGATATCGGCTATATCGGCACCATCGTGTTGGCCTTCTTTTTTGTATTTTTAGGCGCAGGGGTGATGTATCAAGCAGGAGAGGGTTTTTCGAATAATTCTTCTGAATTTGTGTCGCAATTTGTCAGTTTATACACCGCACATCTAGGAGCTTGGACCAAACCCTTTGTGGATTTTTGTGCGTTTGCCGTGATGTTTTCTACATTATTAATGATAGCCGATGGTTTCCCGCGTTTATTACGCGGACTACTGGTGATCCCGTTTGTGCCCCTACATAACGATAAATTATTAAAACTTTCAGAAACCAGCCCCATCGGTCGCACCCAATATTTTGTAATCGCGTTTAGCATTGCGGGATTAGCGTTGGCCTTTTTAGCGTGGCTGTCACAATCGTTAATTGTAATGGTTGACTTAGCGACCAGTCTTTCATTTATCACCGCGCCTTTTCTGGCGTGGTTTAATTTTAAAGCCTTACAAAGTTCACGCATCCCACACCACTTAAAACCCGGACGTGGGTTTATGGTTTACAGCGGTGTGTGTGTGGTGTTATTGGCGGTTTTGGCTTTGTATTATGTGTGGGTGAGATGGGGGTAGTATTCAATTCAAACTATACTATGTAATATATAACATTGATAAACTAAGGTAAGGTTCTTATACATAAATCCTTTAACTAATCCATTTTCACCAGGTGCGAGTACACCCCCTCCTGAATTAGCAGGTAGAAAAGAGGGGTTGCTGATAGGGGTGATTTAGAATCTGATCTTGCCCAGGTTTTTATAGCTCTGGGTAAGGATTCATGAAGAGAATCATGCCCATCTTTGCCAAAAAACATCTCAAGTAAGAAGAATTTTTCGAAACAATGATAGTTTTTATTAATCAAGAGTTTAAAAAAAGCCTAGTAAAAACAAGGCATTTTTTAAATTATGGGGCGGTGTCAATCGAATTAGAATTTTAAGATGCTGATTATCTTAAAGTTCATAAATGTTACTTTTAGATATACCCCCAATAGTACCCCCATATTTTGGTTCCTGACCTGTGAATTATTATTTTTACCTTGAATCTAGCTACATTTGGTAGACCTTTGTGTAGCCTCGAATGTCTGATATAAAAGCAGAACAGAGGATGCTTCCATAGTGGTAGATTTTATTCGATTAAAGCTATATCGCTATGGTTATCGATCGAAAGTTTCAAATTATACAACAAGTTCAGCCAGCTTTTGATGAATTCGCACCATAGCAAAGGTATCTTGTTTGCAATATTCCATTAGGTTGTTTCGATATATCACAGCTTCATCAGGTGGATATTTACCCCGAGCAAGGTTTGCAAAAACAGCACTTGCGGTGAGGCCATCTCCGATGTCAAGTTCATTGTAATTCATGTCTGGGACAAAGATAGGCAGCACGGCTTTAATAGAATAGCTGCCATGCAAATCCTGGTGATAATAGCTATCCTGCACGATGATTTTTAAATCTATAATACGGTCAATAATTGCAAGCAATCTATTCGCCAGATCAGGAAAAATATCCACAAGGCTTAGAATAAAACGTTTTTCAGCTGCAGCATGATAGACAATTACGCTACCTGTGGTGCCAATATCATCCAGTAATCTTTCTGTTAATCTTCTTCTGTCATCAATGTGCTGCTCGGCTAAAAATTCACAGTGAGCGAGTTCTTTCCAAAGGGCAGTATATTGATGAATTGAGTATTGAGTAACGATTGTTTCATAAGGTGTGATATCAGGGTAAAGTGGGATAGCGGTACTAACCGTTTCAAAGTCGAGGTAATAAACAGGTTCAACTATCTTGTTCAGATGCTCAGTAATTTTATTTAGATCACACCAGGGTCTCTGATTTTTGACGGTTTGCCAAATAATTTCTTGAGAAGATGTCAGAATATGATGGGCAGGTATCATGCTAATGCGATATATGCCATTCGCAACAAATTCATTAAACTTTTTACTACTGATCCTAGATAAATCAAATAGTGGATCAGGAACACCTTTTCCGACACAATGATTTTCGAAAAAATCGCATTGCTTGCAAGGCATGATCAATGTCGGTGTTGGTTTATTAGATCTACCAGTAGCATCCATGATTGAATCGAATTTACATCTAAAATTGAGCAACCGCTCTTGAACGGCCTCCGTGCAATCTGTTACAGAGAAAAAAGTGCGATTATCCATCCCTAGGCGATAATCTTTCGACACTCTCATTAAAGAAATCGTTTTAGCTTGTATGCCACACAAATCAAGTATCATGCCAGTATAGGTTGCATCATCGATTTCTTCATCTTTCACTTGATCAGATGTGACACTAGATTTAACTTCGAATAGAAACCATTCTCCATGGATACGTTGTAGAATATCAGCTCGTGCGACGGCGTTTTGATAAATAAATGTAGCTTCAAATAAAGTGATGTTGCCAGCATTTGCAATCAATTGTAATGTTTTTTTATAATTGAGAATATTACTGCCTTCATTGATGAGAATGCCATCAGAGAAAAGTGTTCGTGCCATCTCCCCAATTTTAATTCCTTCTTGTATGATTGCTTCCTGTGAATATGAGGGTTGAGGCAAAACAGGTACACCCATTCGGTAATGCCATCCTTTGGTCAGGCAATCAGTCGCGGCTAGAAAGGAAGCTTTGGTGAGCATAATATTCAACTATTACTGAGTTGCTAATAAATAATCCCAATCACATTTTGTTTTTAAATTGTTTAATTTAGAATGTTGTAAATGTTGCATATGCTGCAGGCGACCAACTACTATCCCTGGAGAAATTCCTATCTCATTCGCAAAATCAATTAGTTGTTTTGCATTGAATGATGGACATTTTTTAATCCATCCCTCAAGTTTTTCTGATGGGATAAGTGTTTCAGAGGCAAATTCATCTGCTTCAGTTTCTTCAGGAGATTTTCTAGTCAATTTATTATCAATATCAATGAATAGCTCTTTTTTGCTATGTTTTAAAATATGTCCTAGCTCATGGAATATAGTGAACCATAATTTATCAGTTGT
>JABCZS010000049.1 GCA_013289605.1 Gammaproteobacteria bacterium | reverse complement strand
CATTCCTAACTTATTTTAAAACGAGAGTCATTTTATGATGGATATTTTACTGTCGACCACCGAAAGTCTTGCAGGCATTGCACGCAGCTACCCATTCATTATATTTCTATTGGGAACGGGAATCTATTTTACGATACGCTTACGCGGTATCCAGTTTTGCCGGGCTAAATATGCGTTAAAAGTGATGATGGGTAAACAAGATGCGGCGGAAGGGGGTAGAGGTGAAGTTTCTAACTTTGAAGCGCTCTCAACGGTACTTTCAGGCACCATAGGCACAGGAAATATTGCAGGCGTTGCGACCGCCATTACTTTAGGCGGACCCGGGGCCTTATTTTGGATGTGGGTAACCGCATTGCTCGGTATGGCATTGAAATTTGCTTGTTGCTTGCTCGGACATCATTTTCGTCGCGTGGATGAGAGTGGCGAAATTGCCGGCGGACCCATGTACACCCTTAAATATGGTTTGAATATGCCGATTTTAGGTGGCGCATTTGCGATATTTACTTTATTAGCGGCTTTTACAACGGGAGGCATGGTGCAAGCGCATTCCGTAGTCGATGGTCTGATTTACATCATGCCTACGGTGGGCGATTATAAATTAATCATGGGCATAGTGATTGCGTTTTTTGTTGGGGTAGTGATTTTAGGCGGCGTGAAACGTATTGCACGCGTGGCCTCAGTCGTAGTTCCTTTTATGGCCCTAGCCTATTGTGGCGCGGCGTTTATTATTTTAATCGGCCATGTCACGGCCATTCCTGATGCATTTGGCTTAATATTCCACTATGCGCTGAGTCCCAGTGCGGCAGGCGGAGCGGCTTTAGGTTTAGCCATACAATACGGTGTGTTACGTGCATTATTTGCGAGTGAAGCGGGCCTCGGTACGGCGCCGATTGCGCTAGCGGCGGCGCGCACTAACCATTCCGTCCATGCCGGATTATTAGGGATGGTCGGACCTTGGTTTGATACCATGCTTATTTGTACCATGACTGGGCTCGTGATTATTATCACTGGCGCCTGGAATTTGGCGGGCACCGAGGGCATGATCGGTGCAGGCTTATCGGCTTATGCGTTTGAAACCGGTTTGGAAGTCTTTTTTGGCAGTGTTGCGGGGACGGTAGGCGCCTGGATCGTAGGTTTTGGCCTGGTTTTCTTTGCCTATACCACGATTATTGCCTGGGCTTATTACGGCGATCGTGCAATCCAGTTCTTATTTGGCACCAAGGCCGTACTGCCATTTCGTTTGATATTTATCTGTTTTATCGTGTTTGGTTCCCTTGCCCCGCTACATCTAGCCTGGAACTTGGCCGATATCGCTAATGTCTGCATGGCCATACCTAATTTAATTTCGGTTATTATTCTGGCGAAGTTGGTACAACAGGCGCAACAGAACTATTTTGCGAATCTGAAGGCATAGTATTTGCTTTCCCACATATTTGCATATAGAGTTAACGAAGTTTAATAATTTAGGTTGCTTAATATATGGCTGCACAGCACTATACCGCTGAATCCATCGAGGTATTGACGGGACTGGATCCCGTCAAACGTCGTCCAGGCATGTATACCGATACCACGCGCCCCAACCATTTGGCGCAAGAGGTCGTCGATAATAGCGTGGATGAAGCCATTGCGGGTTTTGCCAATACCATAGACGTGATCTTATATAAAGACGGCTCATTGTCAGTTGCGGATAATGGTCGTGGTATGCCGGTCGATAAACACCCTGAAGAAAAAATTCCTGGCGTCGAGTTAATATTGACCCGCTTACATGCGGGCGGTAAGTTTTCCAATAAAAATTATCAATTCTCAGGCGGACTGCATGGCGTAGGTGTCTCCGTGGTCAATGCCTTATCTAAAAAATTAGAAGTGATCGTGAAGCGTGAAGGCCGGGCGCATCAAATGGAGCTGCAAAACGGTGATGTGACCGAAAAATTACATGCGGTCGGGAAAGTACCTACTGACGAAACTGGTACCTTTATCCGCTTTTGGCCGGATCCGCATTATTTTGATACGGCTAAATTTTCAACCTCAGAATTAAGACACGTGTTACGCGCCAAAGCGGTATTATGCCCAGGATTGCAAATAAATTTTTATGATGAAAATACCGATAAACGGGAAAGTTGGTTTTATGAAGATGGCATTAAAGAATATTTGCGTACGCATTTAGTCGATGTGGATTATTTACCCGAATCCCCTTTTATGGGCCAATTTGCGGCGCAAACTGAAACTGTGGATTGGGCGCTGGTCTGGCAAATCGATGGCGGTGAAAAACTCACCGAAAGTTATGTGAATTTAATTCCTACCTTGCAAGGCGGCACCCATGTTAATGGCATGCGTGCCGGTCTTCTAGAAGCGTTACGTGAATTTTGTGAAGTGCGTAATCTATTGCCTAGAGGCATTAAATTAGCGCCTGATGATGTGTGGGAACATTGTGCCTATGTATTATCCGTTAAAATGCAAGAGCCTGCTTTTGCCTCTCAAACTAAAGAGCGCTTAACTTCACGCCAATCGGCGCCATTTGTGCAAGGCGTAGTCAAAGATGCTTTAAGTTTATGGTTGCATCAACACGTACTTGAAGGCGAAAAAATTGCAGCGCTAGTCATTGAGCAAGCGCAAAAACGTTTACGTGCTGGGAAAAAAGTCATACGGAAAACGCTTACCACTGGTCCTGCTCTGCCGGGTAAATTGGCAGATTGTGTGTCCAATGATCCTGCGTTATGTGAATTATTTTTAGTCGAAGGGGATTCTGCAGGGGGCTCAGCCAAACAAGCGCGCAACCGTGATTATCAAGCCGTCATGCCGCTGCGCGGTAAGATTTTAAATACTTGGGAAGTGGATGTGGATCAAGTGCTGGCTTCGCAAGAAGTGCATGATATTGCGGTCGCGATAGGCGTTGATCCGGGATCAGATAAAATCGAAAAACTGCGTTATCATAAAATTTGTATCCTCGCCGATGCCGACTCAGACGGCGCCCATATTGCGACTTTATTGTGCGCCTTATTTTTACAACATTTCAAACCGCTGGTGATTGCAGGCCATGTGTTTGTCGCCATGCCGCCGTTATATCGGATTGATTTAGGTAAAGACGTGTATTATGCGTTGGACGATGCAGAGAAAAAAGGTATTCTGGATAGCTTAAGCGATAAAAAAGCTAAAGTCTCTGTGCAACGTTTCAAAGGTTTGGGTGAAATGAATCCCTTGCAATTACGGGAAACCACTATGGCGCCTGAAACGCGCCGCTTAGTGCAATTGACGATTGATGATGCCACAAAGACGCATCAAATGATGGATATGTTATTAGCCAAAAAAACGCTCGGGTGATAGAAAAATTTGGTTAGAAAAAAATGGCGATTTAGCTGAAGTATAATGGAAACGTAAAGAAATGGCACAACAGCCCCCTTTAAATTTTGAAGGCATAGAACAACAGCCCTTACGGACGTTTGTTGAAAAAGCTTACTTAGACTATTCCATGTACGTGATTTTAGATCGCGCGCTGCCGCATATCGGCGATGGTTTAAAACCGGTGCAGCGGCGGATTGTGTATGCCATGTCTGAATTAGGTTTAAAAGCGACTGCCAAATTTAAAAAATCTGCACGTACCGTTGGGGATGTTTTAGGTAAATTTCATCCTCATGGGGATGCGGCTTGTTATGAAGCCATGGTGTTGATGGCACAATCCTTTACTTACCGTTACCCCTTAGTGGATGGTCAAGGCAATTGGGGATCCCCCGATGATCCGAAATCTTTTGCTGCGATGCGTTATACCGAATCTCGGCTTGCGCCTTATGCCGAAGTATTATTAAAAGAGCTGGCACAAGGCACGACGGATTGGCAATTTAATTTTGATGGTACCTTAGAGGAACCCTGCTTATTGCCTGCAGAATTACCGAATATATTATTAAATGGCACGACCGGCATTGCCGTGGGTATGGCGACCGATATTCCTCCACATAATCTACGCGAAGTGGTCGATGCCTGTGTTTATTTACTCTCGCATCCTAAAGCCAGTGTCAAAGATCTTTGTCAATTTATTCCTGGACCGGATTATCCTACGGGCGCAGAAATTATTACCTCCCCTGCTGATTTGGCTGCGATGTATGAAACAGGAAACGGCTCAATTAAAATGCGCGCAGTTTACCAAGATAAAAGCGATGAAATTGTGATCACGGCACTGCCGCATCAAACCAGTGGTGCAAAAATATTAGAGCAGATTGCCGAGCAAATGCAGGCGAAGAAATTACCGCAAGTAGTCGATTTGCGTGATGAATCGGATCATGAAAGTCCTACCCGCTTAGTCATCGTATTGCGATCCAATCGTGTGGATAATGATGGGCTTATGCAGCATTTATTTGCGACGACCGATTTAGAGCGCAATTATCGCGTTAATCTGAATATGATAGGCATGGATCATCGCCCACGGGTCAAGAATTTATTAGTGATATTAACGGAATGGCTGATCTTTAGGCGTGAAACAGTGCGCAGACGTTTACAATTTCGGTTGGATAAAATCATTGCGCGCTTGCATATTTTAGAAGGTTTATTGATTGCTTTTTTAAATATCGATGAAATCATCGCAATTATTCGCAACGAAGATAAACCCAAAATTGAATTAATGAAACGCTTTAAATTAAGCGAAGAGCAAACTGAAGCGATCCTTGAAATAAAATTACGCCAATTAGCCAAATTGGAAGAAGTTAAAATTAAGGCTGAACAAAAAGAATTGGCAGAGGAGCGCGCGCAATTAGAAGAGGTTTTAGGGTCTGAGACAAAAATGACCACTTTGCTGAAAAAAGAATTACAACAACTCTCGAAAGATTTAGGGGATGAGCGGCGTACACGCATCGTTGAGCGCATCGAGGCTAAACCCATGAGTGAAACAGAGCGCGTGCCTAATGATCCGCTGACCATCGTGTTATCCGAAAAAGGTTGGGTGCGCCAAGCCAAAGGGCATGAAATCGATGGTAACACCTTAACGTATAAAGCAGGTGATGGCTTGTTAGTGCAAGCACAGGGGCGTGCCAATCAAACCGCTATTTTCTTAGACAGTTCGGGGCGTTGTTACACGCTAGCCCCACATACCCTCGCTTCTGCGCGCGGTTACGGTGAACCGCTCACCAGTCGGTTTACTCCGCCTCAGGGCGCGTATTTTACCGGCTTTGTGTTGGCCGATCCTGAGCAAGAAGTCATTTTAGCCAGTAGTGCGGGTTATGGTTTTATCACCGCAGTAGAAGTATTAATCGCTCGCAATAAGAATGGTAAACAAATTTTGAATGTGCCTGCGAGTAGCCATAGCGTTGCACCTTTACTGATTAGTGCGAAAAATAAAGCGCAATTGGCTGCGGTCACAAACGCCGGTCGGATGTTGATTTTTGATTTAGCCGATTTACCCGTTTTACCCAAAGGTAAAGGCAATAAAATTGTGCAAATCGAAACCGAAGAATTAAAAAATGGCATTGACGGTTTGCTAAAACTGCAAGTCGTGTTGCCCGGGCAAAAACTAGAAATTGCTACCGCTACGCATAAAGTGCTGTTAGACACTAAAGCACTTAAAGAATACGTGGGTAAACGCGGACAACGCGGTAAAATGTTGCCTAAAACAGTCAGAGAGCATATAGTGAGCGTTTTGGCTGTTTAATAGCCAATGGTAGTAAGGGAAGTAAAGATGAATCAATTTATTACGCCTTTTAAGGGGTTACATCCTAAACCAGAATATGTCAATGAC
>JABCZS010000048.1 GCA_013289605.1 Gammaproteobacteria bacterium | reverse complement strand
GAAACGGCCGACCCTCTTTACAAAGGGAGCATGCCTATCGATCTTTCCGCTTCTACGGCAACCACCCTTTACAGTTTACTTCGGTGCCAAATCCTCTCATCAAAGACACTTCGCATCTTGAAGCAAAATAGGTATAGTACACACTCTACAATTTATGAACTAAGGGTAGTCAATGACGTCAGATGAATTAAAAGGGGTTGTTTTAGAAGCGCTTGAGAATATTAAAGCCATAGATACTCAAGTATTGGACGTGCGTACGCTGACTTCTTTAGCGGATTATATGATTATTACCAGCGGCCGCTCGTCGCGTCATGTCAAAAGCATAGGCTCCCACGTCGCTGAAGCGGCAAAAAAGCACCATGGCCATGTGCTCGGTGTTGAAGGCGATCCGGGTTCTGAATGGGTGTTAGTGGATTTAGGCGATATTATTGTGCATGTGATGCAACCGCAGGTGCGCGAATATTATCAACTCGAAAAATTATGGTCAGTGGCCCAAGACGCATAAATGCATATCCATATCATTAGTATTTGTCAAAAAGTGCCTACTTGGGTGAGCGAAGGTTATCAGAGTTATATCAAACGTTTGCCTAAAGAAATGAGCATCAGCTTAAAAGAAATTCCCACACCCAAACGGAGCCTACAAAATTTAGACAGCTGCTTAGCACTAGAAGCCAAACAACTTTTAGCTGCAATTCCAAAAAATGCGTATGTCATTGCACTCGATGAACACGGCGAATCATGGGATACGATGATGTGTGCGGAGAAAATTAAACACTGGCAAATGCAAGGCTACACCCTTTGTTTATTAATCGGCGGCCCCGATGGGTTTCATGCGTCTATTCATGCCTGTGTGCAAACCAAATGGTCGCTCTCAAAGCTTACTTTGCCACATGCTTTGATCCGCGTTATACTTGCAGAACAATTTTACCGTGCGTTTACCGTGCTTAATAAGCATCCATATCATCGACCATGAGAAATCCCTATTTTAAAGACTATCAATCTGAGAGCCACTTATTTAAAGGTCGTGTGCTGGTGGCCAGTATCGTCATTATTTTATTCTTTATTGTGCTCGGAATACGTTTATATTATTTGCAAGTCGAACAATTTACCCAATACAGTACTTTATCTGAACAAAACCGCGTCACTTTATTAGCCATCGCGCCTAATCGCGGCTTAATTTATGATCGCAATGGGGTATTATTGGTCGAAAATGTGCCCGCGTATGGCTTACACCTTATTCCCGAAAAAGTAAAAAATATTGGGGAAACACTCGATGCAATTAATGCGATCGTGCCCTTAAGTGCAGAGGATAGGCAAAATTTTTATCAGCAACTCAAGTACCGACGTCGCTTCGAAGGCGTCCCGCTTAAAGTGAATCTCGATGAAGCCCTGGCCGCTAAATTCTCCGTGCATAGTTATCAATTTCCTGGCGTTAAAATTGCCGCAGAACTTATCCGCCATTATCCCTATGAAGCTATTTTTTCCCATGCCATAGGTTATGTGGGACGGATTAATGAGCAGGAAATGACGAATATTGATAAAGCGTCATACAGCGCAACCCAATACATCGGCAAAACAGGCATCGAACAATTCTACGAAAAGGAATTGCATGGGTCCCCCGGATTTCAGCATGCAGAAACCGATGTCCACGGCCATATTATCCGTATCCTTAAAAGTGAACCGCCCACTCACGGCAATGATTTGTATTTAACCCTAGACAGTCAATTACAATTAGCAAGCGTAGCTGCCATGGAAGGAAAACGCGGCGTGATAATCGCCATTGAACCAGCTACCGGTGGCGTGCTGGCATTTGTCAGTCAACCGGGTTTTGATCCGAATTTATTTGTCCAAGGCATAGGCCAAGATATTTATAAACAAATGTTAGACTCGTGGGAGCGGCCTTTATTTAATCGGATTTTGCGTGGCCAATACCCACCCGCTTCTACGGTGAAACCGATGGTGGCCTTGCAAGGATTACAATTAGGCTTTACCACACCGAATTATTCCATCAGCGATCCTGGATTTTACCGTCTACCCAATGTGAAACGTCCCTATCGCGATTGGCGCAAACAAGGACACGGTTATGTCAATTTACATAAAGCCATTGTGCAATCATGCGATACTTATTTTTATAACCTCGCTCATAAAATGGGGATAGATCCTATCACGGATATTTATCAGCAATTTGGTTTGGGAAGTCCTACGGGTATTGATTTAATTGGCGAGCTCAGTGGTGTCGTCCCTGGGAAAGAATGGAAGCGCGCTAATTTGAATGAATCGTGGTATCCGGGTGAAACCCTTATTACGGCAATCGGCCAAGGCTTTGCGCTGGCGACGCCCTTGCAACTGGCACATATGGCAACCGTACTCGCCAATCAAGGTGAGCGGATAAAACCGCATTTAGTCCAGCACTTACAAAAGCAAAATGGCGAGATTATCCAAAATACCCCCGAAAAACTGACTCCCGTTACCCAGAAAAATCCTGAGCACTGGGCACTCATACAAAAATCCATACATGATGTGATTGCAGAACCCGGTGGGACGGCCTACCGATTAAGCCGAAATACGCCGTATACGATAGCCGGGAAAACCGGGACGGCGCAAGTCTTTACCCTCGGACAAAATGAAGAATATGATGCTAACATCTTGGATGAGCATTTACGGGATCATGCGCTTTTTATTGGTTATGCCCCAGTAGAATCGCCCCAGATTGCACTCGCCATCATTTTAGAAAATAATACTGGCGCTGCCGATGTCGCAAAACAAGTGTTTGATAACTATTTATTAAGGACAAATTCATAATGTTTGCGAAAATAAATACCTTGCACCGCAGAGATCCGCTGCATCATAATTTTTGGAATCGGATCCACCTTGATCCTTTGTTGCTCACCTTATTATTAACCTTGATTAGTCTTGGGCTGGTGGTGTTAGCGAGCTCCGATGCGCAGGACCCGGGTTTATTGCATCGGCAAATTATCCGCATTAGTCTTGCCTTATTTTTAATGGTGGTCATTGCGCAAATTCCCGTGCGTTATTATACCTTAGCGGTACCCTGGCTGTATGCCATTGGTATTTTACTGCTCATAGTGGTCCTGATTATTGGCGATATTAGCAATGGCGCGCAAAGCTGGCTTAATCTAGGCATCGTACGTTTTCAACCTTCAGAAATTATGAAGCTGACGTTACCCATGCTGATGGCCTATTATTTTTCTCAAAAGCAATTGCCTTGTTCTTTTATGGAAGCCTGCGTGGGACTGGTATTGATTGCCATTCCCTGCCTCTTGATTGCGAAACAACCGGATTTAGGCACCACAACCATGATCGCCGCCAGCGGTTGTTTTGTGTTATTTCTGGCTGGATTACGCTGGCGCTATATCATCGGCGCACTGATTTGTGTGGGCGCTTTAATCCCCATATTGTGGAATGTGATGCATGATTATCAACGCGGTCGGGTGCTCGCGTTCTTAAATCCTGAAAGTGATCCGTTAGGTAAAGGCTATCAAATCATTCAATCTAAAATTGCGATAGGATCAGGTGGGCTATTCGGAAAAGGCTGGATGAATGGCACCCAATCCCATTTAGAATTTTTACCCGAAGCCCACACGGATTTTGTGTTTGCGGTGTTAGGTGAAGAATTTGGCTTATTTGGCGCGCTATTAATGCTGTTGCTGTATGCCTGCATCGTGCTGCGCGGCTTATACATTAGTCTTTCTGCCCAAGATACGTTTTCACGTCTATTGGCAGGGAGCCTCATCCTGACGTTTTGTTTTTATGCCTTTATTAACATCGGTATGGTCATGGGACTTATGCCGGTTGTGGGTGTACCCTTGCCACTCATTAGTTATGGCGGTACATCTGTTGTGACTTTATTGGCTGGATTTGGTATTCTTATGTCTATACAAACGCATCGTAAACTGCTCGCTGATTAATAAGGAAACTTCACATGGCGATAAAAAAATGGTTATTAGTGATTTTATTTTTCATAGGTCACAACGCATATGCCGATATCAGTGAACGTAAAGATGTGCAGGCGTTTATCCAAGAAATGGTGAGTCAAAATGGGTTCTCACAAACTGAGCTGACTCAATTATTTAAACAGGTCACCATCAATAACAACATCATTGATTTGATGAATCGTCCTGCGGAGCGCACCAAACAATGGTATGAATACGAACCGATGTTTGTCACCAATGCGCAAGCCATAGCTGGGGTTAAATTCTGGAAAGAAAACGAAGCCGCTTTAAATAAAGCGCAACAAACTTATGGCGTCCCGCCTGAAATTATCATCGCCATCATAGGCGTAGAAACCCGTTATGGCACAAATAAAGGCAGTTTTCCTGTGATTGATGCCTTATCCACGCTCAGTTTTGATTACCCTAAGCGCAGTGAATTTTTCCGCAATGAACTCAAAGAATATTTACTGTTAGCGCGTGAAGAAGGCGTAGATCCCATGACTTTACTCGGATCTTACGCGGGCGCCATGGGCACCCCTCAATTTATGCCGAGCAGTTACCGTAAATTTGCCGTAGATTTTACCGGCAATAAAAAACGCGATATTTGGAACAGTAACGCAGATGCCATCGGTAGCGTCGCCAATTATTTTAAATCTCATGGTTGGCAAACTAACGCCCCTGTCGTGTATTCGGCGCAAGTGACTGGCAAAGATTATCTTAGTCTCACCAAAAATGTGTTAGATCCCAATATCACGATTGCAGAGCTTGCTGCAAAAGGCGTGACACCCCGTGAAAAAATCCAACTGCCCGCAGGTGAGCGCGTCACCTTTATTGAATTACAAGAGAAAAACGGACCTGAGTATTGGATAGGCTGTAATAACTTTTATGTGATCATGCGCTATAATCCTAGAGTGATGTATGCCATGGCGGTTTATGAGCTGAGTACTAAAATTAAACAGCTTAAAGGCTAGCTTGTGATCAACCCATTAATTAGGGACGTCAATTGAAGGCCCATATTACTACTCTCATTATTTGCTTGAGTTTAATACTCGGTGGATGCGCAACGGATGGCACGAAAAAAAGCACTAGTCGCTATAAAATTTCACAAGACAGTGCGCCTGAAGATCCGCCTGATGTCAGTAAAGTACCCGATGCTAAACCTGAGCCTGTAGCGAAAAGCCGTTATGGTAATCCTAAATCTTATGAAGTCTTTGGCAAACGTTATTACACCAAAGAATCCAGCCAAGGCTATGTGGCTCACGGTAAAGCCTCGTGGTACGGGACTAAATTCCATGGCAATCGTACCTCCAGTGGTGAACCCTACGACATGTATGAAATGACTGCGGCGCACACCAGCCTGCCTTTGCCTACTTATGCGAAAGTGACCAATACCGAAAATGGTAAAAGTGTGATCGTAAAAATTAATGATCGTGGACCGTTCCATAAAGATCGGATCATCGATCTGTCTTATGCCGCCGCTGCGCGTATAGGCATATTGCAACAAGGGACTGGGCATGTAAAAGTGGAAGCCATAGACCCACACCATTACAATCAAGAGCCTAATCTCATCATGGCTAGCAATGATGCTCCCGCTAAGGCTGCCCCTATCCCCACCCAGGCTGCGGCAAAACAACAACAAGCGGCTGATCCCGAGCAATTTTATTTACAAATTGCGGCCTTCGGAGAAAAAACTTACGCAGAAAAAATGGTTAAACAACTCGAAGACGTCATTGAACAACCCTTACGGATCAGCCAAGCAGACAAAGATGCTTATTACCGCGTTCAAGTCGGTCCTTTCGAAGATGAAAACAGTGCTAAGAGTTATCAAGCACAATTAGCAGATTTAATTTTAGAAACACCCGTAGTGGTGGCGCAGTAAAAAATTGTTAAGGAGTATCTCATGCATAGGCTATCTATTATCACTTTATTCTCTTTATTGCTCATGGGTTGCAACACCCTCCATGGATTTGGTGAAGATCTCCAAGAAGGCGGCGAAGCCATACAAAATGTTTCTAAAGATGATGATGATACAGATTAGCGCGTCATCCTGCGCTTTAGACCGCCATCCCCGCGAAAGCCTGAATCTACTATACCCATAGTCTGTAAAGTGAGTTGGCCGTAGTAGCGGGGAAATCGATAGGATTGCCCCCTTTGTAAAGGGGGTCGGACGCTTCGTCCGGGGGGATTTTTGGATCTCTCATCACACCAATACTCTGTTTAAAATTTTGTAAGTA
>JABCZS010000047.1 GCA_013289605.1 Gammaproteobacteria bacterium | reverse complement strand
GATTCCTGTGGGTGCCTTATGTTATGGATTTTCTTTCCCTCGATTATTAGACTATACTTCACTAAATAGTTATATAACACACTTTACATCCTATGAAAATAATAATAAAATCAATACCCTTTCTGTTTGTTTTTACTTTAATCGGTTGCTCATCGGCTCGTATTAGCCCTGAGCAAATGGATACGGTAACGGATAGTGCTCTTTACGGTGGGCCCCCTGATACTTTAGGCGGCAGTGCAACCACATCAGTAGGAAATAGCCTCCCCTATTCCCTCACTGGCGGAGGCGGTTTATAGGCCACTGATTTTCAGGTATTATGGGTGTCTGATTTTTATCTACACATCAATACCAATCCAATGATAATAATTAATGAAAAACTCGTGCATACGTTGGTATCCACTCAGTTCCCGCAATGGAAAGATCTCCCTATTCGCCCAGTAAATATGGGGGGATGGGATAACAAAACTTTTCACTTAGGCGAGGATATGCTCGTACGCATGCCTAGTGCGGCGGAATATGCCACACAAGTAGAAAAAGAACATCAATGGCTGTCCAAACTCCGGCCTTTTTTGCCGCTGCAGATCCCTGTGCCATTAGCCATGGGAAAAGCTACAGAGGATTATCCTTGGAAATGGTCGATATATCGCTGGCTTCCAGGAAACAGCGCAGCGTCTTCAACGATTACTGATATGTGTGATTTTGCGATACACCTCGCACAATTTTTAATCGCGCTACAGCGCATCAATCCAACAGGTGGCCCCCTACCTGGTCCGCATAGTTTTTATCGTGGCGGAAATCTATCCACTTATGATAGTCAAACACGTCAAGCAATTACCTTGTTAAAAGATAATATTAATAGTGACTCTGCGACTAAAGTTTGGGAAAAAGCATTGACATCCACTTGGCAAAATTCACCCGTGTGGGTTCATGGCGATATCAGCCCAGGTAATTTATTGGTGGAGAACGGACATTTAAGTGCAGTGATAGATTTTGGGCAATTAGTAGTCGGTGATCCGGCCTGTGATCTCAGCATTGCGTGGACGTTGTTTAGCGGTGAGAGTCGAGAAACTTTTTACGCCATACTTCCCTTTGATAAAGATACCTGGGCACGCGCCCGCGGCTGGACTTTATGGAAATTTTTAATTGTGGCGGCAGGCTTAACTTCCTGGAATGCTTTTAATGTTGCACAAGCGTTACGAATTATTGATGAAGTGATTAACGATGGTTGAATTTTTAAATTATCTTATCTATTTATTGAGGCATTAAAATATTAATGCCGCGTAAACAATTTCTAGGCGCCTCATCCCAAGCACGGTTGCACGTTTCACTCAACCAATATTTTTCTAAGTAATCTTTAAGCGGTTCTTCGGTGACCCGCTTAGTACTTGTGGAGGCATGACGCAGTAATACTTCATTATCACGGTGTACAACTATGCCTTGATGCGACACATGCATAAGCGTACCAATCCATTGGATTAAATCGTAACGCGGACGGACAAATTGTAAAATCGCACCACTTGGAATCGCTTGCAATTGTTCATCCGTATCAGAATGAGGCGCAAAGAGTTGCCATAACGGTAAAAAAGGGATGGCAACAACATCATTACTTGCATCTTGTCCATATAGTTTTAAAATAGCGATCCGATTTTCACGGATTTCATTGCTCGCACTGCAATTAGGATATTGAGTATCATCATCGCCGGCGATACAAATTCTATCTATTGTTAAATGCTCATACCAAGCCTTTTTATTAATCAACGCAGGCAGTGTATGCGAATAACCAAAACGTAAAGCAACTTCATTAGAAATATCTTCAACAAATCCTGCTGCAATATTGTTAGGGATCCAATCGGCTTCAGGAAAATGATTCCGTGTATGAAATGATACTTCGCCCGCTTTATATCGAATGGCATTAATATTCTGCTGAAAATTTTCTAGGATAACGTTGTTATCCTCATTATAAGACGTAACGGCAAGAGCCAGTATCGTTTCTACAAAAGTCGTGCAATCAAACACATCGAGCCGATAAAGCGGCTTTTGACTATAAAAGGCTTGACTCCCCTCGCCTAAAGGCTCCGCGACATAAGGGCTTTGTGCCTGAACAAATTCATGGGTTAAGTAGTCGATACGACCTTGCACTGCATCCGAATTTTCATGCGAGGCAATAATCAAGTCAACAACTAGATCATCCCATCTGTCATCAGCAACGACACTCATGGGGAATAAAAAGATAAGTTTTAATAATACGATATATTTAATCTTCATACTTAATAGTATGACAGCATCGATTGTTAATGGCAATGATTGAGGATCATAGATGAGAATCATAGACACCCACTTAATTTTAATTTTTTGTGGGTGTCTTTGGGTTTTCTTCTGTTTTGTGTTTGGGTTCTCTTCTGTTTTGTGGGTGTCTTTGGGTTTTTTTGTGGGTGTCTTTGGGTTTTCTTCTTTGGGTTTTCTTGGGTTCCCCCCCCCCAAGCGCTACTCTGTATATCATATATAAACTATCGAATATCGATAATATTTAATTGACAAATAATAAGACCCTCCATATACTCCTTAGCATGAGTTCATCTTAAATAAGCGAGGTTAAACATGGATCGTATTCAAAAATTTTCTCATTTTTTCTTATATGTTCTGAAGTTTTTATTGTTTTTTCTGCCTTTATTTGCCGTCCTTAAATGGACTATCGTAGATGCGGCGTTTATGCATACTAATATGCTCGCTGCGATTTTTCTGGGAGATACTTATGCAGGAGAGTGGCTGGTCAATATTCCTTGGAGCCCCACGGCCAAGGCAATTGGACTGTCTGCCTATTTGATTGATCTTTTACCCATTTGGTTGAGTTTGTGGGCGTTAATAGGGATCTTTAAAAATTACCAACAAGGGGAGATTTTTAGTGTAGCGAATGCACGTTATTACCGCCGGATAGGTTGGATGTTTATTTTTTATGGTTTGATTGCAATCACACTACACGATACTTTGATGACCCTCGCAACAACAATTAATAATCCACCTGGCGAACGTCTGCTAAGCATTGGTTTTGGCTCGCCCAATATTGAAGCCATATTTTGTGGTACGGTTGTCATCATAGTTTCCTGGGTGATGCTGGAGGCAAGCAAGCTTTACGACGACCAAAAGCTTACAGTTTAGGAGAACTATTATGCCCATTATTGTGAATTTAGATGTGATGTTGGCTAAGCGCAAAATGAAACTGCAAGATTTGGCCGAGCGTGTGGGGATCACTGTGCAAAATCTTTCGATTTTAAAAACAGGTAAAGCAAAGGCCATTCGTTTTTCCACACTAGAGAGTATTTGCGAGCACCTCGACTGCCAACCGGGCGATATTTTGGAGTTTAAGGAGTAACAGGTATAAAAGTACTAGACACCCACATTTAAATAAGTGGGTGTCTTTTATTATTATCCCTGAATACACAAATTTTGAGTTGCTAAACTTGCAAAAATGAATGTAAGCTCACTTTCTTCCGTCTAGAGTAAGATAAAATGCCAACTGATATAGAAAAAAGACTTAAAATAGCCGATCAAGCACTGGCTCATGTCGCAAAAGCGTTACCCTATGGCGCTCCGAATCGCTACCCTATTGATGAAATCCAACAAGCCTTTCATGCACAAATGCAGCTCTACTTTTGTAATGAACACACTTCTCAATTAGTAGTGAATGGTAGGCTGAATAAAACAGCCGTTTTGCTTCTCCCTGTACCACAAAAAATAAATATCCTGAATAACTTCATTACGCGCTTCTCGACACAAGTGACAGCCAATCCGATATTACATTCCGAGGCCGCTAAATTACGTATACCTATTTTAGTAGCCGCTTATCTAATGAATACACTGACCTCTTATGAAAAGATTCGTTCGCTTCCTGATATTTCACAGCACGTTGCACGTTATCAATTATTTGGCGTGGGCAATTGTGAAGCGCACGCAATGGTTACTTTTGCTCATATATTAAAAACCTATGCTGAAGATCCTAAATTTAAGAACTTGATCACGCCTATCGGGCTCAGGATTTTAAAAAAAATACGCGCTAACGGCCTATTAGATGAAGAGAATAATCATCTCCTAATATATATAGGCCTCGGAGAAAATATGGTCTACATCGATCCCTATTTAGGCCGTGCTTTTAAAGCCCAAGATCTTAACCAAAATTTATTGCCTGGATTTGAAAAAGGGGCAAACCTAGATATACAAAGCTCAGGTTTTTTAGCGACTTATCACTGGAAAGGGGGCGATCGTTGTCCTATTTCCTCAGTTGAACCGTCTATAGCACCTGGAGTAGTGAGTGGGTGGATAACAAGCATCTCAGACGCTTTAACTCTCCCACGCAAACCCGCACTACCCATAGTGCCTGCGCTTAATTTAAATACCGATAACAGCAGTGATAGTAGTGGTACAGGATCCAACGCTCATAGTAATACAAACGTCATTACCAACACGTTCGTTAAATAAATTATAAAAAATCTTGGGAAAATAAATAGACACCCACTTTATTTATTGTGGGTGTCTAATATCTTTTTTGTCTAATATCTTTTTTGTCTAATATCTTTTTTGTGGGTGTCTAATATCTTTTTTGTGCTTTCATTGACACCAATAATCATATGTTATAAGATTGACTTCCATAAATGGAAAATCAATAATAATGCCAACCAATTTATCCCTTAGAGGCAAAGAGTCGCTTTCTACTGAGAACATCATCGCCATTTTGATGAGGCATGAAAACTCCAGCCCATTGATAACATTAGATTTATATCAAACAAGCCTAGGGAGCAGAAGCACTAAAGACTTAACAGCCCTTTGTGCCGCGCTCCCTTTACCTCTAAAACATTTAATTTTGTCCTACAATCAGTTTGGCAAAAATCCAAGCACTGGGCTCGCGCAAGCCTTGCGAGCCATTAAGGCAAAACTTGAAACTTTGCGATTAGCTTACAATGACTTGGATGAGTTATCCCTGGCGGAATGGATAAAAATTCTCGAAGCCATGCCTAACACCGTCATCACCCTGGATCTCGCTTTTTCCATTTACAAATCAGAACCGCAGGATGAAAAAGCAGATGCAAAGCATACCCGTTTAGAAGAATGTAAAAAAATATTGACAAGGATTGAACCAAAAGACTGCCATGCAATTCAGCTAGAAACCAACATTAAGCAAGATCAAACAAACATCGCACAAATGCCTCTACTGAAAATAATATAAAAATTTTTAACGCCCCATTGATAAGCAGGTTAACATACAACTATGATTCCAACTGAAGCAAAAGCACCACGGGCAAAATTCCAACAAGGCAAGGACTATTACTTAGGTAACAATCCTTGGTTTAAAAAAAACCCTACTCGAGGCATACAATTACTCACTGAGTCTGCAACTGAAGGTTACGATGAAGCACAATTTTTATTGGCTTCCATTTTACATCAACAACATCAATACGCATCTGCTGCCGCCTGGTATGAAAAAGCCGCACAGCAAGAACACCCAGAAGCACAATATATTTTAGGACTTTTTTACGAAAAAGGTTATGGCGTTGCCGTAAATAATCAACTGGCGCTCAACTATTATAAAAAAGCGGCCAAACAACAACACCCCGATGCACAATATAAAACCGCATATTTTTATGAAAAAGGAATAGGCTGCAAAGCAGGGCCTGATTTTATGCACGCGTATCGATATTATCAAGATGCCTGCGCCCATACTCCCCTGGCTTACTTAGGTTTAAGTATTCTTTATCGTGATGGTTTAGGTGTCGCACGCGACTGGGAATTAGCCTCATTTTATTATGATATTGCAAAAGAACAATTAAAAGACCACAACAATGGCTCCGAAACGGTATCAAGACTAAAAGGAGCGGAACCTGCTTTGGTCACTCTGCCCACCATAAAAGTCAATGAAGTTTATTATAATAAAAATGCAGCACCCGATGGAGAGGGCAGCTATTCAATAGTTTATTCTGGGATACTAAAATCGCAATCAAAATCAGTTGCTGTTAAACTATTTAAATCAGATGGAAATGATTATCAATGCAAAGAACGATTTGAAAATGAAATCAATATCATGGTAAAATTACAATCACCGCATATTATTCGTATTTATGCCGTTTGCCCACAACCGCGGTTGATCATCATGGAGCGGGCTGCACGATCCCTGTTCAATGCGTTATATTGTACAGGCATACAAATGAGCTGG
>JABCZS010000046.1 GCA_013289605.1 Gammaproteobacteria bacterium | reverse complement strand
CCGTACCGTATCGGCATTATCAGACACTTTAAATGCACGGGATCGCTTGCCTTTATCTGCATGGGTGAAAAGTGCGTGGCTTGCGATGGGGGGGATGCATCATACGCCGACCAACGAAGAAGAAGACTGTATCGCCTTTTTTCACGCGTTAGAGGTGATCGAGCAACAGTACACCCATATCGATTTTAATACGATAGAGCACTATTTAGCCCGATTGTATACGCATCAACTCGGACAGGGGCAAGTGGTGCAAGTCATGACCATGCATAAAGCGAAGGGTTTAGAATTTGATGTGGTATTTTTACCGGGATTATCGCGAAAAAATGCCGTCAGTGAACCGCCGTTATTGCGTTTTAATGAGCTTTCGGTTGGCAGCGACACACACTGGCTCTTAGCACCGATAGGCGCGCGCACGGCACAGACGGATCCGATTTATCATTATTTAGGCCAAATTGAAAAAACTCAACAGGCCTTTGAAGCGCAGCGTTTATTGTATGTGGCGTTAACGCGTGCCAAACAGCAGCTTTATTTATGCGCCGTGCACGATGATTTGGAAAACCCGCCCGCACAAGGCAGTTTATTTGCACTACTGTATCCGCATAGTTCAGACATCATGACGGTAAATAAAGAAAAGGCTATGCCGCAAGAATCTGTGCCTACCCCCACACTACGGCGCATCGCCCGCTCCTGGCAATTACCCCCCTTTTGGTATGAAAAGCTTTACACCCAAGTCCCCGCAACGCTAGAAGAAAATTGTGTGGACACGCAACCGTTTGAAAGTAGCGCGATCATGCGGCGCATGGTCGGAACGCTATTGCATCGGGCGTTTAAATATTTAGCGGAAAACCCGCAGCATCGGTGTGCGTCTTCCCTGTGTGAACGTTTTCTTGCACGCTGGCCTATGCACTTGCAAACCTTGGGGCTGGAAGCGCATCAACTGCAAACGGCGCTGGATTTATTAACCCAAGGCTTGACTCAAACACTTAAATGTCAACGCGGCTTATGGATATTACAGCCCCACGAAGCCGCAGCCAATGAATTTGCTTTGCATACTTATGTGAATAACCAGCATCGTGCATTGATTATGGATAGAACATTTGTCGAAAATGCTGAACGTTGGATCATCGATTATAAAACAAGTCTGCCCACCGGCAATATCGAAGCATTCTTGCAGCAAGATGTCCCGACACACATAGCGCAATTGCAGTATTACGCCCAAGTGATGCAAAAAATTGATAAACGCCCGATCCGTTTAGGCCTATATTATCCCCTTATCTCAGCGTGGAGAGAATTAACATGAGTGAATTAAACCGTGCACTAGTCGTCGCGATTTCATCCCGAGCTTTATTTGATTTACAAGAAAGTCATCAGATTTATGAAACAGAAGGCATAGCGGCTTATCAAGCCTATCAAATTGCACATGAACATATTCCTCTGGGCACAGGGCCTGCATTTCATTTGGTCACGAAATTACTTAATTTAAACCAAGGCCAAAGCGAGCCTTTGGTCGAAGTGATCTTATTATCACGCAATAGTGCCGATACGGGATTGCGGGTATTTAATTCCATTTTTCATTATCAATTAAATATCACCCGCGCTGTATTTACGAGTGGTCAGACGCCTTATTTATATGTGCCGGCTTTTGGTGCACATTTATTTTTATCGGCTGATCCGCGAGATGTTCGGCAAGCCTTGCAATCGGGTTATGCGGCTGCGACAATTATTTCCGCACCCAATGCTGCCAATGTGAGCCCACAACTGCGGATAGCCTTTGATGGGGATGCTGTATTATTTTCCGATGAAGCGGAACGCGTTTATCAAACGGGAAGCCTGAGTGCATTTAATGACAGTGAAGTGATCAGCGCGAATTTGCCTTTATCCAGCGGCCCATTTAAACCCGTGCTCGCAGCCCTTGCGCATATTCAAAGTTTATTCCCGGCCCAAGATTCTCCCATCCGTACCGCCTTAGTGACCGCACGCAGCGCCCCAGCCCATGAACGGGTGATTAAAACCTTGAGGGCGTGGAATATCCGCTTAGATGAAGCTTTATTTTTAGGTGGACTCAATAAAAGTGAATTCCTACGCGCTTTTGCCGCAGATGTATTTTTTGATGATCATCCCCTACATATCCAAGCGGCAAAAGACCATGTGACCACAGGGCACGTGCCGCATGGGATATTGAATGAATAACGAATAAATTTGACATATGGCTCACATTAAGAGATTATTGCGCAATTAATTATTGAGGGAGAGTATTATGGGTAGCGGTAGCAGAGGTGGCAGAGATGATACACCGAGCAATAATACTAATCTTGAACAAAGAAATACACAGATTTCTGAGTTAATGGCCTTAGAAGCGAGAAGGGATTTTTTGCTGCTGCACTTGGAAACATTTGAGCAAAATCCCACACATTCCTCTTCCGCTGCATCCTCAACCGATCGCAAAGCGCAACTTAAATTTGAGATTCAAGCGCTAGAAGTAAAACTAGGTCAATATGCCCTGCAGTCTGAGCAAAATCGAATTTATCTCAGCGGTATCGTGATCCCTAAGATCGGCACTGATGCTGAGGGCATTTCAACCCGTATGGCAAATCATTTCTCTCAGCTTTCGGTTTCTACTGATAAAATCAAACCGAAACCCTTTGTGCAATTAAATGAGCAAGGGTTGAAATTTTATTGGAACAATCCACATGATGCGCAAGCTTTTTCAGCATTTCTTGGTGCGCACCTCGGTCAACATACCGTATCCGTGAGCAATGCCCAATTAGCACAGGATGAAATACCTGAGTCATTACAAGGTTTAACTCCTGATGAAAAATATCAAGGTGCAGCATGCATGGCGGTATCCATTCCGCACGTGTATGTAGAAGAGGTGTTAAAGCTGGCCCAATATCATTCTTACAGTTTAAAACCTGTAGCCAGCGATTGGTATGCTGCGAAAAAATTAGACCGTGGCACTTTGCTCACGCAACAAATCATACAACAGTCTACAGTTCCTACTGAAAGTAGTGTGGGCGTGCAATTAGTAGAGGCGGTACGCGCGTCACTGAATGTCGACACCGATTTAGTAAAAGTCACGGTGACTGCACATCTAACGAGTCCAGCTACTGAACCTGCGCATGTGGTGATTTTATTTGATGACAGCGGCAGCATGGGTGAAAACGGGGGTGGCAAGATTAAAGCAGCCAATGCCGCACTAGAAGCCTTTGTGCGTGAATTACCGGATGAGACCTTAGTTTCGATACAACCCTTTAATGTGAAAACGCAGGCTTATCGCGTCAAAGCACAACTGTTAAAGCAAGAATTAGCGGGCGATACTAAACCGAAATGGTGTGCTATCCCTGCAACTGGTGGCACTCCACTGTGTGAGGCCTTGGCCAACAGTGCCGTATTTTTACGTAAAAACCCTGATGATCTTACGATTAGCGATGCAGCCATCGCCAATACCACAATAGTCCTATTAACTGATGGTCAAGCGAACAGCAAGGCCAAAGACGCGGTATATGCAATGCAGACATCATCCGGCACAGGCGGATCGTTATTGCCGTCGGTACAAATCCCAGGGTTATCCGCAGATAATTATAAATCCTACGGGGTGGATCAATTTAAATGTCGGGTTTTACCCGTAGTCTATCCGATTGCTATGGGTAACGATTCTGATGCGGTATTTATGCGGCAATTAGCCGATGAGTTACATATGCCCGAGGCTTATGTAGGCACTGACGCCAGCATGACCGCGGATATTAATCATGCGATGGCGAATATCAAATTAATGCTACAACGTGTGTCGCAAGTATTTGTGGGACTGGGTTATCAACACAATAATGTATATAAAGCGGCAGGTTTAGAAGAGCATAATGTCTTTGAACATCGCAGCCGAGATCTTTTTTTCACTGTACCTAAAACTAGCACGCAGTTACAAGTGTGTTTTGCAGTTGGATCAGCGCATAACGTGTCGTATCAAGCCATTAAAATAGCCGATGAAAATTTAGCCCCTATAGTGTGCAAGGAATATGTGTCGCGCCGTTTAACTGAAATTAAAGTTCAGTTTTCACATGAAGTCGCAGCCTTAGCAAGCGGCAATGCTCCAATCTATTCCAGAGGAAGAGGCGCTTCTTCTCAAGTAGAAAAGCCTAGTGGGGAAAATCAACAGGCCTTTGAGACTTTGAAAAACAATACGTTACGTGCGCTAAGGGAGTTAGCCCTACTGACTACCGACAACAAGTTACTGCAATACATAGGATTATTTCAATCTTCTGTCTCAAGTCTTGAAAACTCTGCTGAAAATTTAGCTACAGCGGTTCTTACGCGTGGTCAAGTAGCCTCATATACTCAAGGTAGAATGGTGGGTGCACCCGTTGATGTCAGTGCTATTAATGTCAGTGCTATTAATGTGGCGGGTGCAACACCTTTCTTTAGTGCTATTAAGGATAATGAATTTAAGTTAGCACGTAAGATGTTGCGTGAGAATCCTAAATTGATCAATACAAAGAGTTCAGATCAGTTTCAAGCCACTGTGTTAATCAGTAGTATTGCGCGGTTATCACAAGATAATGAAAATGCTGAACTTAGAAAATTTGTGATGCAACTGCTCACTTCGCCTCCAGTCCCTACGGCATCATCTTCAACCGATGAAGGCGTAGAGATGTCAGCACTCACCGGTGGCATTATAGATACGCATTCTTTAGATACAACAGCACAAGATGCTCAAGGCAACACGGCCCTACATCGTGCTGCATGGCAAGGTGAAACTCAGATATGTTTGAAAATTATTGCCATTGCAAAAGAAAATGGACAATTAGATGCCTTATTACGTACAAGGAATAAGGTGGCAGCGGGAGCCTCGATGGGCGAAACCGTGCTGGATAATATTCGTCGTTCGAATAGATTGTTTTACTATGAAAAGCAAAGTTTGATACGTGCGCTCGCTGTGGCTTTAAACGATACTAAAGATTATAAGTCAGTCCAAGATGCGGTGAGTTTAAATAGTCATATTCCAAGTCTGCATTGGAATACGCCGATCATGCAATTAATGCGTGATTTGCGTGACACGCAATCGCAACGCACGCGCGAACATATATTTAAATTATTGGATATGCCAGGGTTGAAATTAACTGAAAGCAACTACAATGGCGATACGCTGTTGCATTATGCCATCTGGTTCGGAGAATTTGAGATGGCTAATAAAATAATTGCAAAAGCCCAAGCATCCGGCGAGTTACTCTTACTCTTGAATGCACGCAATACCGTGGAATTATCTGCCGATACAGGCGGAGAATTACCCCATATGAATTTAGCAGAAGTGGGCAAGGGCGTAGTATTGGCTTATATACTCGATCCTAATACCTATGCCCAATCTATGCACCAATGGTTACAGCTTAGAGGATCCCTCGAGAAACATTTAACTTCTGCACAGTTAACAGAATGTAATCATCTCAATCACCTGTATCAAAAAGTAATCGCGCAATACTGGAGTCATAATGTCCTTGCCGCAGCGCCCATAGTGAGTTTAAATCAAACCATTACAACGTGCAGTGATATGATTGCACAGCAGTCTAGCAATACCGGTGCGGTGGTTGAGTTGCTTAAGAAATTACGTGCCGTTAAGACTAATTGTTCTTTGGCCACGGTGCAAGCAGCAATCACTTACTCAACGAGTCAATTGACAGATTTAGGTGCACGCACTTTCTCAAATGAGAAAATATTTGATCTATACACTCAATGCAAAGAAAATCTGCGAAGATTTGAAGGCTATTTACAAGGGGAAACCAAAGGCTGGGCACCGCTGCCAAGCGAGCAGTTGCGTGCCATAGGTGTAGAGGTAGACAAACCATGTTGCGTGATGTGAGGTCATAAACTTATATTGGGTAGTGTAAATCTTGCTTATAAAGCCCAAAGTACGAATCTGTCATAATTTGTCTTTAACTATAAAGATGGTTTGTAATTAAACCATCTTTAATAGGTGATAGCAAGAAAGGTGGATTCCCTGAAACCTTGTTTTTAGCTGAAAATTACCATTTGCGTCTTATTCAGGGCTATATGGATGCCGTCATTTTTCGTAAGTCCTGTCCAAGTGTGTTTATCACTTAAAAATCAAAAAACGAGAGATAGGGAACTCTCCGCATTAATTAAAGCCAATCAAGCCTTAAAGGCGCAGCAACTTTATTTAATTACATTAGATGAAGCCGAAACCCTATCAATAGAGGGGCAGGAAATCATTTGCTTACCCTTATAGCAGTGGGCAAGCCAACTATTGAGCATGAATAGTGTAAGTTGTTGATATTATTGGATATAAAGAAATATTTACCGATAAAATAATGTTTGACACATAGCCAAAGTCCCGGTATTCTATTTCAAAGTAATTTAACTTATAAAATTAATTCGGGAGTCACTATGTCTAAAGAACTTACAGTAGCAAAACTTAATAATGCCTTAAACTGGTCTACACGATTTAAGAATTTTTTAGGAACCATCGATTATGCCACTGGGGCCGTTGCCATCACTTCTTTAATGGCTTCTATGGTTTTTATATTTTTAAAGGGACGAGAAAGCATAGACGGTCATCATTATGACCAATCTGGCGAAATAAAGCATACCGGTCATCATTACGGCGAAATTGCGGGTGATTTATTCGCGGTTGCATTTTTGCAACGCT
>JABCZS010000045.1 GCA_013289605.1 Gammaproteobacteria bacterium | reverse complement strand
CGATCACCCCGCTCCTACAGCTAACTCCTTTACAGATAATTGTATAGTCGATAAAACCATAGACACCCATTTTATGCGTTTATATTCAATGACTATTTATAGGTGTCTATGGCTTGTTGTGACTTGTTTTCAACGGTGGTTGTGTTTATAAAAAGATTTCATCTGTGGATGAGAGGCGTGATTTACAATCGGTCTATTTTGCTTACGATGTTTTTCATAAGCAGGCAAGTTTTCTAGTTTAAATTCCGGAAAAAGTGGTTGTAAAGCGTGCGGCATAGGATCATTTTGAGGTTGCGCTTCAGTGTTAAAGCTATCCACATGGTTTTGAATATGCTGCAGACCTAATACAAATAAATATTTATCGTGACTATTGGGGATCCTATTGAGTGATTCCATCGATAAATAAACCTTGTTAGTTTTTCTAAAATTATCCAAGGCTTCGTTCGCTAATTCGTATAATAAATGCATATAAGAGGGCATTTGATCGGGTTTAAAGAAAATTTCAGCAGACGCAGCGATCCCTTGTTTTTTTAAAATAGATTCCATTTTCAGTAAATGTACAGCATGAAACAATAGGGCCCGTCGTTTATTCCCGTGTTTTTGTCCAAAACGGCCGGATTTATTACGAATGATCCAGACTCCATTTTGGTAGCGTAAATCACCGCCTATCCGCGCCACCCGATGAGAGGCAGGCAAAATGCTCGGATGACCATTTTGAAATTGACTTTTGATTATTTTTCGAACGGCCCTGTCTTTAAGTAATAAATTTAATAAGGGTGCGTTTTTATGCTGAATATCTTCCTTGTTCTCTTTCACAATAAAATCATGAATTAATTCTTTTAAATCCTTTTCGGTGTAGTCAATTTCTTTTTTATGTTGCGCGAGATGCTGCGTTATTTGGTCTGCAATAGACGGATAATGTTTAATAATGAGATCGCCCAAGAGATTTTCCAACAAATCGGCGGTTTGATTTTCTTTTGCATCATGGGTTTGTCTGAATTTTTCTATCTGTTTATAGGGTAGCTCGATGCCTATAGTCATGTCTTCATTCAGCGCACAGATAAAATCGATTTGGGTATTATGGGCTAATAAACGTTGGCATGCTGCAGGTGTCATCTGGCTTATATTATAAAAAAATAAATTAAGGTTTTCTTCTTCAGGGTGCAAATGGTGAGGATAGCGTTTATCCGCTTGCTGCCATTTTTTCAGCAATCGTAAATGTTGCCTTAAGCTGCGTATTCTCATTTTCTTCCCTGTGCTCAATGAATAAGAAGGGTTACTCTCTCATCGTGAAAATAATGAGTCAATCGGAATTTTTCCCAAATCTCTTTATCATTTCCTCCAAGATAAGCCGATAAGTTTTAGTGATCTAGCCCTAGTCTTTCGGATCCTTGCTAAGATTTTACGCGCTTAGCAGGGTGCCCTCGGGGGAGTGGGATAAGATCATAACATTCAATAGGGGGTATCGTTATATTGATTTTACTGATAGGTCAATGATTTAAGGTATTGATTTATAAGAGCTTTAAAGATTGACGGCCTGGCGAGCAACATGTTAGTATGATATCTTAAATACATGGAGATATACAAATGCCAACTAAACAAGCTAATATGCCCCAACCAGGCGCTGCTAATGAACTTTCAAATGTGCGAGAACTAAATTCGGTACAAAGATTAAATGCTTTGTCTAATGCTAATCAAGCTGTGAAGGCATACGGTTTAGTTAATATATTTAAAGGCATTTCCAATGCGAAAGAACAACAAGAGTTTCTTAATCATCCAACGACTAAAAAATTTATATATGATCAATTTCTGGAGAAGCCGACAGTATCATTTTTTACAGTTTTTGATGCACTTTTTGTGGATTCGACAGTATCCGAACCCATGGGAAACAGTATAAGGGAGGCTGGAGGTAACTTTAAAGACCAATTAGTAACATTTTATAGTCAGAACTCAACGAATGGAAATAACGCAGAAACGAATGCGAATAATTATCTTCAAGGAATTAAGCAAACGTATCTAGAACCTAGTACCAATGTATTTATGAATTTATTGAGTAAACTTGTGGATAGTATTGTTGAATTTTGTTCAAAGAATTTAACATCATCATCTTCTTCTTCACCAAAAAGTATGGTGATTTCTTCACCTGGTGCACAGTTTATTGCTGTGAAAAATGATAGTGGTACAGGGAATTCAAATACAGCGGGTAAAGGGAATTCAAATACAGCGGGTAACGGTGAAAATCAAAAGTCCTCATCCGCCGGTGGTTTACGTGACTTCGCAGCGGAGGTTGGAGGAACGTTTGCGATGATGTTATCTTAAGCTCAAACACAACGCACAAATGGGGTCAGGCTTAACATTTAACATCAAGCATGTTAAGTGTTAAGCCTGACCCCATCTCTTTGACACCCATCAATTAAAAAAATGATAGGTATTAAGTATCACCTCTTTTATTTATCAGCACCATTTAATCTGACACATAACGCTTCAGTTTGAACGTCTTCATTATAAGTCTGGGTAGTGCGGTCTTCTTGTGCCAGACAAGACCACGCCATGCTTCCGGAAGGTTGACTCTCAATGACTTTCCATTCATCAGTAGGTTTACTTTGATGTCCTGCCGTGCATCCCCCCGTTAACACTTCATAGCCTGCGTCACACTGCACCACTGAACCATTCGTGTATTTTTCTTGGGTACCGCTAAAATCGCCGATAGTCTTTTGGTGAATAAATTTATTATCCGCGTAACGTGTACATACGGCATAACCCAGGGCTTGTTTATAAAAAGTATGCGTACTCGCATCTTCTGCCATATGACAGCTCCACGCATTCCAAACGCCATCCCCACTATAAATCGGTCGTGAACTGGTTACTTTCCATGGGAGCTGGATATCAATAGCATTGGATTCACATCCACCGCCGGTGATATAAAAACCACTGGGACATTGAGCGATACATTCGCTCCCATATTCTCCAGAGGTGCCTACACAGGGAATGATTTGAATGTCTTCGACATAATCGTTGCGTAAACACGTGGCCGTCACGCTCAAACCTTTGTAGAATGTGGAGATCGTGTCATGATCATCCATACTGACCATGCAGTAATAACTATTTTCCATGGGTTTCATGGAGGGAATGATCCAACGGTCTGGCTCTGCAGCAAATTCTGTTTGACATCCGCCACCAATTAATTGATACCCTGCAGGACAGGTCGCACTCAACTCATTTTTCCTTTCATAATGACCATATTCCGCAGCTTTGACGTGCAAAATGGCAGGAGGTTCGGGTTCGTGGCAGCCTGGCACACTTGCACAATATAATAAATATCCCGCTTCCATCACTTCACGTTTGGCCGCAATATTAGGATCATTGGGAAAAAAATAAGGGGTTAATAATTCTGATAGAGGAAATAAATTAAACATTTGAGGAATAGGATTGTCGATAGTGTTGGCCCATTCACCAATGGATAATTCTGTAGGTGGCAGTGCACCTATATAAAGCGCACGTTTAGTTTTTGATGAGCCATCAAACATGACACGCATTTCCGTTATCTCTTCGGATTCATACGCACCGGATGCTCCTTTTGTTCTAAAAAATTCAGCAGAGGCTTCAGCTGCTGCATCAATATTGACTTTGCCTGCACGCATGGCCTCATAATTCGCTTGAGTAAATGTGGATTCATACGACCATCGTGCACCCAAGCTTACGGTATCGCCAATAATGTGAGTGCCGTAATCATTAAAAAATTTCGCGACACGATTAAACCAATCCGGCTCAGTAGTTGAAGTAGGAAATGCATCGATTACATTTGCAAAGCCAGAAGTAAAAGAGACTTCAGTACAGTTAAGATCGCGCCCGCCTTGAAACAGTTGACAAGAAGCTTCAGCCTGAACATTGGTTAAACCCAAACCAAATACATTTTGTTGTTGATATTGATATTCAGCAGAACCTGTAAAAGCGGTAGACACTAGAAAATCTTCACTGCTCGCAGAAACATCTACTTTTTCATATAAACTATAATAGTAATCTAGCTCTGTATCCATATCATATTTTTCGTATTCGCTGGTGCACACGGTTCTGGCTGAACACGTCACACATTTTTCTCCGAGGCGTCCTTCTTCCATAATGGCTAAGCGCCAACCTGTATCATCTTTTGCGCTCGCAGGATTTCCTTTTATCAAATCATATCCACGATAAAAATAATCCAGTGGACAATCGGGATCAGGCTCAACATTTTGGGCCATCACTCCGGGTAGAAAACCTAATGCAATGATGCAAGTCGTAATTAACTTTAGAAGATATTTCATTAAAAGACTCTCCTGGTGTAGCGGGGATATGAGTACGTTAGTGGACCTAATTTTAAACGTTCACTTAGGCATGATATATTTTTTAAGTGTAACTTTGCAAATAAAGTCTTAATTATATTTTATTAAAAAATGAAGTGAACTGACTTTTCATCACTGCAGCAGATCTTAATTTTTGTCCGTTTCAAACGCTATCTCAACCACTCCCCTAGGCTTAAACATATTGATGAGGTGTTGGTACATTTCCAACCTATTGTTGTCGGTAGTTGTTAATATCTGTTGAAGATAAATTGCAATATCTTCAACAATTCGTTCATGTCGATAATACGCTAACAAGTTCATGTCTATGTTTACTTCACCATATCCTTTATAGAATAATTCAACCTCATTTTGCTTATTCCAAACATTACCGACACCACCTCCAATAAACATCAGATCACGCTCTTTAGGTGCAAGAATAGGATTATCCCAATCCACTAGGTATAAGGCATTATGTTTATCGACTAAAACATTTCCGCCATGAAGATCGGCATGACAAAGCACGTATAAAGAAATATCCACCTGAGATTTTTTTGCAAGTGCTTCGGCGCGATTAACAAGTTTATGAATTTCCGCTGCATGTAATTTCAAAAAATTTAATAGATTTTGTGAAATATCATCAACACTCTCAAGATCGCAATGGCCTGAAAAAAAATGATAAAAGCTTTGGACGGTATGACGCCATTGAGGTGAAAAAGTTTCTCGGCGCAGTTGCACTTGAATAGAAGAGGGGATAGGCATAGCGTGTATGGATTTTAAGCTTTTTCCCAGGGCAATCCATTGCTGTGCTGTTAAAATATGACTAAAGCAGTTTTGCCCATCAATAAAGGGTTGTACGATGAGTGTAGCATGGTCCAAGCGCTGAAGTAATTGACCCTGAAGAGTTGGGACTGGGGGAATAATCAGCGGGACTTTAGTTTGCTGCAATAGTTCCAAAATAGCTAATCCTGCGTCATGTTCATGACCGTAGATAAGTTTTACAAAATAGGATTGATCCCATGTCTTTGCTTTATAAATGATCGCGTTGAGGTCTGCACCTAGCGGTAATTGCAGCAGTTCATACACATTGATTCCGTAATGGGTTTTTAAATTGTTAATCATTTGTTGGTGTGTGAGAAGCTGATGCATAATGTTATTCCATTTTAATAAGTAGCCATTTTTTAGCTGTTTTGTTACGCTAATATTCAATATAGGGTATTAGCATAGTAAATAATCTAAACTATAGATGCAGATCTTCGTATGACATCCATCCAATGGGGTATATTTTTGACGTTAGGGCTTTAGGTTTTGATGTCGATAAAAAATATAAGACACCCACACAATTGGGGACATATTTTGTGAGTGGATTGCCGATAGTGGGTGTCCTAGGGTTTCGTGAGTGAAATCGTCTTGGGCAAATGACAACACAAACATATGTTTGTTTGATTACTTGCTTTACGCCTATAATAGTATTTAGATTGACTTATCCTGACGTTTTCATTAAATTCGATAGTACTGAGTTAAAAACTTAAATTGGAGATCAATTATGACGAAGCGTAATATGAGTAGTGCTTTACTGGGATTCTTTTTTCTATTTTATAGTGCAATGAGTCTTTCCCTGAGCGTCACGGACAGAATTCAACTCCCTTCAGATGAAGATAACACACAACAAAGTTATCAAATGCCTAGAAGTTTAATCTTAGATGACAACTTATTAGTATTTTACAAAGGCAACCAGGGCAAAATTTATTATAACTATGCTACCTATGATACGCTGCAAGATGAGCTGTTATGGAACGGCAATAACATAAAACTTTTGGCTTATGAGAAAGATAAACCAACAGACATCGTTACACAACTTTGGCCAGAACCTGCGATCATTAATAATAGAATTTATTTATTCCGCAAAAATGATAATGATATTGTCCGCCATGTTTATGTCAATAATTTTTCTGAACTCACGCAAAATTATTGGACAAAAAATGATGCGACTATCTATGAACATTTGAGAGAGAATTTAACACTGCTGACTATTCCAAGCGATGATCCGAATTACGGCAGTGAAATGTTGATTGCGGGCTTGCAAAAACGAGAGGAAGTTTTTGCCTCCGTTAGCCAAAGAATTGAAAAACAGCATTTATATTTTAATCAAGATAAAAATGCACATTTTGAAAAAGGTAAAGCTATCGAGGTACTCAGTACAAGAAATGTTTCTTATTATACGATAGCAGAACCTCCCGCACTTCTTTTTGAAGATACACCTGGAGACAAAAAAGTTCATTATTTCATTCCGCGAGAAGATGGAAAAACTTGGCATTATCAACTTACGGGAGAAAACTACAACATACGAACAATGGTTTCTTTGTTGCATACCAATTCGGCAGTCACACCCGCTGCATTATGGCATAATGAAGATTTATATCTACTATTTGCACAACAAAATGGACAAATAGCTTATATGATTCGGACAAAAATAGTCAATGATCTAGGCGATGTGAGTTACTCTTGGTCAGAAATGCTTGCTCTAGAAGATTTAAGCGGTAATAACGTGGTAGCGAAAACGAACTATGGTATTTCTGCTGTAAACCTAGGAGATAGTATTTATTTGAGCTATGCAGACAGTACAACACGTGATGTGACTTTATTGAAATTGAAATAATTGTTTTCTTTGATTTTGGTCAGGCATTCACACTGCCTGG
>JABCZS010000044.1 GCA_013289605.1 Gammaproteobacteria bacterium | reverse complement strand
TACTGCAAAAATCCACCGACTTGGGCATCCCAAAGTGTTTGATATAATCCCTTCATGGCCAGTAATTCTTGATGGGTACCCGCTTCAACAATTTTACCTTGCTCAAACACCAATATACGGTCCATATGCAACAAGGTAGATAAACGGTGGGCAATCACAATCGTCGTAAACCGTGCAGTTTCAAACATTTCATTTAATGAAGTTTGGATTAATTTTTCAGTCGGTGTATCCAGGGCGCTAGTGGCTTCATCTAAAATTAAAATCGGCGCGTTCTTTAAGATGGCTCGAGCGATCGCAATGCGTTGTCGTTGCCCGCCACTGACTTTGACACCACGCTCACCCACAATAGAATCATAACCCTTGGGCATATTTAAAATATCATCGTGAACCCTGGCACGTTTACAAGCCTCCACAATTTGTGAAAAACTCGCATCATATCGGGCAAGCTGTAAATTTTCCAAAATGGATCGATGAAACATCGTAATGTCTTGTGGGATCACTGAAATATTTGCACGCAAGGATTCTTGTGTGACCTCTTTAATATTTTTATCATCAATGAATATATTGCCACTTTGAATATCAAAATATCTAAGCAAACACTTGATAAAGGTTGTTTTTCCAGCGCCAGAGGTACCGACGATGCCTACCCGCTCCCCTGCATTAATAGAAAGATTGATATGGTGTAAAACATCATAGTAATTTTTGTCATAAGCAAAACATACATTTTCATAGCGTATATCGCCACGCACATGTGTTAATTCAATTGCATGAGGCGCATCTTCAGTATCGCGCTCCGCATTAATAAACTTATAGGAGGCTTTCATGGAAGCAATACTCGGATTAATATTAAACAATAAACTCTCAAGAAAATGTTCAATTTCAGCATGAATGTTTAATGTGACGAGCGCTATGAAAGCAAAGCCTCCGGCAGTAATTTGTCCGCTTTGATATAAATAGGCAGTCAAAGAAATTTGCACCGCAGCCATGACTGTGGTTAATAAGGTATCGGCATTATCGACAAAATAAGCATCAAACTCACGTGTTTTTTTATCCCATAAACTCCATTTTTGTATGGCGGGTGTAAGCTTTAGTTTAAACTCAGCCCATAGGCTGCCTATGACCTTAATCCCAAAGATATTCGCAATTGAATCGTTTACTATCCCCAAGGTTTCTTGTCGCGCAGCCACGCACTGCTCTTGCAGCTGCATCTGTCTTCTCAAAAGAAAAGCTAAAATAGGAGAATAGATGAGCACAAAGAAAAAAATCGCTGCAGCAGACAAGAAGTTCACTTGCAACAAAAAGAGTATGCAAATCACGATCGATGAAACATTGTTCAGGCCACGAAAACAATAATTAATTAAATCAGTAATGTTCTTTTGAAAGTCCGCAATTTTACTGGAAATCTCGCCTGATAAGTGTGAATCAAACCAATGCAAGGAATGCCCAACGGTCTTCTTATACATGTCTTCCACAGTCTGGGCAATCAATAATGGATTGTATTTAATATTGAGCACTCTTTGGATAAAAAACATCCCATGATGCATTAATTTATAAAACACAAATAAGGCCAACAACCCCTGCACACTTGCGTTCTTATCTGCGGAAATGGAATCAATAATTTCTTTAATTTTATAATCCACAGACACCTGAAACAGTGCAGCAATAATGGCTACAAAAAATAAAGCCATAAAATAGACTTTGTATTTTACAAGGATTAATTTTAGATAAGCATTAAGCGTAGTATGATGGGTTAATATACTCATGGCAGGTATGGCAGTCGGAATAATTAGGTTGCCAACATAACATGAAGGATACAATAAAGCAATGCAATTTATCTATGAATGCATTGAGTAATGGTAATTTCAATACTTGTATTCAAAAGCATCCATGGAGTCACAATCAGCATACGCATTGTCGGTAATGGTTCTTAGAGTACTCCTATCTCCATCGTACCAGTCTGGGCCTCTGACTGTACCAAAGTCTGAAAAATTATCTATAGAATAACTGTGAGTAGAATTGAAATCTAAGGCGTATTGTGTGATTAAAGTATACGGATGGTCCGCGCCTAACTGTGTAGTTCGGATGGATAAAGCCAAAGATAAATATTTATTTGCAGTAGAATACTCTCCATTTTCACAGTAGATTTCACCTAGATGATGGTAAATTTTAGCCATCACCAAGTGTTGTGGGTCGATATGATGCATCATGATATGAGCATAAATGAGTTGAGCAAGCGCACTGTCGCCCTCCCCTTGCTCCTTATAGATCAGGGCGCGTTCAATGTAAATTTTAGCCAGTGCTATACTTTTGGGACCTAAAGCAGCCTTTAGCACAGTTACAGTTTCTTCGTAGTATTCTAGTGCTGCATCATAGTGTTTATATTTTGTTAATAACGCAGCCATATAATGCAGAACAAAAGCCTGATCTTGCCGGTGATTATTAGGATGTCTTTTATAAAGGGTTAAGGCTAGGTTATATTCGCTTAATGCTTTTTCAAAATGATTGTCTTTCTCATGGGACATCGCTAATTCAATGTGTAACATTGCATAGGCACCCACAGCGGATATTAATTTAGGATGAGTAGTATCATACCCACTTTCTATTTTATTACATCCTTGCTCATATTTAACACACGCTTCATCAAATCGTTTAAGTGCGGCTAATTGTTTTGCCATCAGTATATCCATATCCGCTATCCTAAAACTCTCATCGGTGTACCAAAGTGTCAGGTTTTGACGTGTGTGCTCTAGGCGCTTTAATGCATAGGCATACTGACCGTGATTGAACAACAACGACACCATGCTTTCAGAAATAATGGATTCATTAACTGCCCAAGTAGGCTGCTGTGTCATGTAGTGTTTACATATATTTACGGCAGCTAAATAAAAAATACCGGCTTCAAAGGTAGAAAGTTGCTTACCTTTTTCATAAAAATGCTTAACAAGATAGGGAGCAAATTTTTTGGCTGATTTTTTATCGCTTAGTTTTATCGCTTCATAGAGTTGCTTCACATACTCGGCAGGCTCAAGATCATTAGCTATTTGTGCTTGCTGCAAAAAAGTGTTGAATGCATGTTCATCTTCCCGAGCCTGAGCGCCTGCGGCCACTTGATTACTTGGGCTGTTACGATTAATAAATATTTGCGGTGGTTTATTTGGATAAATGGCGCATAATTTTTTATTAAGCATTTCGAGCTTGTACTGCATTTGCGCACTACAAGGCATTGCTATCCCATTGATCTCAATCTCCACGTCGGGTAAACCCGCTAAAGTCAATAGGCTATAGTCTAAGGCATTAGACAATAAGGGGAACTGCGTGTGTGTTTCAAGTGCTTGAGCTAAAGCGGTATCAAGAGACTCATCGCTACTACCATAGGGTAAGTTGCACTGTATGACTGTAGGCATGTCAATCTCCGAAAAGAATATTTAGTTATATTTCTAGTTACGCATAATAACATGAGCTTATATCGAAGAAAAGTATATTTTATGCAAAATCATAATCTTAAGCGCATGATTATTAAGGATAAATTAAATATGCATCCCCATTATCAGGATTACTAACTATCTATTTGAAAAATAAGGAATTAGTGCCGCGCGTGTGCTAAGATTTCAAATTAGCTGATGCATTAGAGGGATTTATGTCACGCTTTATACACTCCACTTCGCTACGCTTACCGGATAACTCCATAGAACGGCATACTACGTGGTTAGAAATATTTTTTGATTTAATTGCGGCAATCATCGTTGTACAAATTTCAGATAGATTATCCAACAATTTAACTCCCCTGGGGATTTTTTATTGCATCGCCTTGTTTATCCCCACCTTCTGGATGTGGGTCAGTTACACTATTTTTGCTGCACGCTTTGATAACAATGATGCCATCCATTGGGGTATGACTTTTGTGACGATGTTTGCCGGAGTGATTATGGCCATACAAATACCCACTGCGTTAGAAGAAGGCGCGAATGTTTTTGCGATTGGATTTATTATTTCGCAAATTGCATTGATCTTACTTTATACAAGAGCATTTTTTGATAAATCTACGCCTAAAAGTATCACTCTATTTTATTTATCCTGCTTTTCTATAGCGATCACCTGCTGGATTATTTCACTGTTCTTTCCACCTCTTATTAAATTTAGTTTATGGGCCTTGGGTATGAGTATTTATTTGATTATGCCCTGGATAGGCAGAAAGCGAATTTTATCTAAGGCACCGCTAGATACCGTATACGTACCCGAGCGATTTGGCGCATTCACTATCATTATATTGGGACAAACTATTGCAGCAGTAGTGTTTGGTCTTGAATCTGCCAGTTGGCATCCGACGGCTATCATCACTAGCATGATGGCATTTATTTTAGCGACTTTAATTTGGGGGCAGTATTATCGATTTATTCGAAGGGCGGATTATAAATGTACCTTTGGATCGGGGCAGCCTTATATTTATGCCCATATCCCGTTGATTATTGGTTTAATCATTATCGGTGTGTGTGCAAAAGAATTTATTATAGGATCCACGCATATTGAGGAATATATCAGTCACCTATTTTGTTTGGCAATTATTTTATACTTGAGCTCGTTCTTATTATTGCAGTACATTACGATCCGAAAATTTAAAATGCGCGGCTTATCTTACCTAGGTGGGATCACGGCGCTTTTATTATTGTTTTTTGTTTACCCCCTATCTCCAGTACTATTAATATCAGGGGTTGCTCTCATTTTCCTGGCGCTGCTTGCGATTCAATTTGAATTAGGCGCTCAAAAGAGTTAGTATCCTCTCATGAGTAGGTTATACTTATAGTTTTAGATCTCCTCACATTAAATGATTAACCCATGCCAGCTCTACACAAAAAACTATTATTAATTACACTCCTTCCCAATATTGCACTGGCGGATGCGGTGCCTGCTGATCCCTGTGCGAGTTTACTCGCTGTATTGAATCGTCCTACGAATGCAAACAGTGTGTGCGTCGCAAAATCTTGGCAAAGTATTATTGAAATGGGCACGCAATATTCAAAGAGCTACCCGAATCAAGGGCATGAATATAACTTTCCAGATGCGGAACTACGCTTAGGTTTACCAGCAGGAAATGAGCTCAATGTACAATTGCCTAATTACATTGCAGCTTATCCCAAAGATGAAGCTGCTGTTTTTGGCTATACCGCCACGGTATTAGGTTATAAACATCAATTTGAACCCCAAGGACCTTTGGTTTTAGGTATGGAGAGTTTATTTACCCTGCCCTCAGGCGATAGCAATTTTGGAAGCGAAGGTTTGGGCATTACGGTCAATGGACTTTTAAACTACAACATCACTCAAAGCACGGCGTTAGCCCTCATGTTAGGCTATTCATCGCTAACTACAGCTGCGAATGTTGCAGAAGGCAAACGATATAATAGTATTACTCAAGATGTGGTTTTATCTTGGCTCGCTACAGATAATCTGCAATTTTATGCTGAAGTATATGGCGAAACTAAAACCAGCGCCGAAAATGATGCTGGGTATAATGCAGATGCCGGGATTCAATACCTAATCACTCCCGATATTGAAGTAGATATTGAATATGGTCAACGACTCAGTGGTCAGCTTGGAAATTTTTCCCATTATTATGGCATGGGGGGAGGAATTCGTTTTTAAGCTATCTTCTAAAGTTGCTCTATAGATTTGCTGTCAAAGCAGTAAATTATTTTGATTTTTATTTATTTTATTCCTTAAATCCTGGATAATGCACATAATTACTGCTTAGGCAGTATTTTATATAACATTATGCCTATTGCACTTGTTTAATTTAATAAAATGAGATATAATTACTGCTTAAACAGTAATTATAGAGACTATCATGTCTGATGAAACCTTTTACCAACAACTGGCCCGATTTATTCTTAACCATCGAAAAATCAGTGGATTATCACAATTACAGCTCGCAGAGCTGGCCGGTGTAGGCAAAACGGTTATTTATGATTTGGAACATGCTAAGCCGAGTGTGCAACTTGATACCGTAGTAAAAGTATTGCATGCATTAAATATTAAAATACAATTACACAGTCCAATTGAGGGCTTTGATGATGTCTAAGCGTATTCGGGTTGCAGAAATATATATCCATGGCATTCTTGCTGCGACATTAACACAAGAAGACACGCATTATTGTGTTCAATATTACCCCGAGTATCAGGGGCCACCCATTTCACTGACTTTACCGGTGCGTACAGAGCCCTACAACTTTAATACCTTTCCGGCATTTTTTGATGGCTTATTACCCGAAGGGCCTCAATTAGAAGCACTGTTAAAACAAGCAAAGCTTGATCGTAATGATTATTTTGGTCAGCTCATGCAAGTCGGACACAATCTGGTTGGGGCTGTCAATGCGGTGGAAAAATCTCATGAGTAAACGCTGCCCCATCACTTATTTACCCATAGACGATGATCAATACTATCATCCAAACGGATTAAAATTACTCGCACCACAATTAAAATCGCTTGCTCCCCTCCCCTTTACTGCACGTGAGTTACGACATGAAGCCCTTAAGCGCGCAGAAAAAATGTCTATCCAAGGCGTGCAATATAAACTCAGTGCTAAATTGAACATTAAGCAAGGCTGTTTTGAATTTACCGATCATCAAGGAAAATTCATTTTAAAACCACAAAGCGATGCGTATCCTTTTTTACCTGAGAATGAGGATTTAACCATGCGCCTTGCGCGTACGCTCAATATTGAAGTGCCTTTACATGGGATGGTATATAACATTTCCAATGAATTAACCTATTTCATCAAAAGATTTGACAGAAGTGGGCACAAAGATAAATTAGCCGTCGAAGATTTCGCTCAACTGTCAGGATCATCACGCGATACAAAATATGACTTCAGCATGGAAAAATTAATTCCAATCATTGAGACCTATTGCAAATAGAGAAAAATAAATTATTTGTGCGCACCGTATTTAACTTCCTCGTAGGCAATGAAGACATGCATCTAAAAAACTTCTCACTTATTACCCGCAATAAAAAAATCGAACTCGCGCCTGCATATGATTTCATCAACTCCACGCTGGCCGTCTCA
>JABCZS010000043.1 GCA_013289605.1 Gammaproteobacteria bacterium | reverse complement strand
TATTCAACAAAGCCCCTCATGCAAAGAGGCTATCTGCTCAGTTTAATTTACTGCTTCACTCGCTTAAATACCGGCAGATCATCTTTTAAATTATTTCTTAGCCCAAACATTTCTTGCGGAATAGACGGTGGTAAGGCTAGTCCTTGGTCTTTTTGTAAATCTTGAACTTTTTTCTGCCATGCGCCTAAATCTGCAATGGGTTTAGCGGCTTCTTTTCTGATCGAGCTTTCAATCACAGTGCCCTGAGTGCTCGCGTTCCATGCCCTATCTACCAAAGTGGTTAATTTGTCTGTAGGAATAGTTGTAGCCCACGCTATTGCTTCTAGCAACGGCAATTGCTTTATCGCTACGCCACTCGCCACTTTATTTACTTGTAAGTATTTATGTAAAGCCAACAATTCCATCAATTTAAGATTCTGTGCAGTAGCGGATCGGTTAGTTGGGAAGAGTGTTCCGGCATTGGAATTGATTTGTTCTTGTTCATCAATACGTTTAATCGCTTTGATCATAGAATCAAATTGCCTAAACAAGTGGGGATTTTTCGCCAATTCTTCATGAAGATTAAGTAATAGCTGCCGAGCGTCTTTCATATCATTAACATAGGTTTCATCAAGGTTACCTTCCATTTCCTTACGTTTACCTGAGACCTTGAGTAAATCTTCCTGTGATGCACTTTGTTGTGAATTTTGCTCTGCTAGCAATAATCCATTATTTCGTGTTGGACGTGCAGGCTGCCATGCACGAAGTACTGTGGCGACTACTTGTTGATTTTGAGCCGCTACTTGCGTTTCGCTTACAACAAGTTTTTCCTCATTATTATTTATATTTTGAGCAGAGGTAGGTCGGCCTCTTTTTATCTTACCAACGGACTTTGCATTATTGTTTACTTCTTCTCTTGGAGCTGGTCCAGGAGGAGTAGCCTCGAATATTTCAGTATGCTGGGAAGCCACATATTGATTACTATTAAAATCAAATTCATCGTTCACAAAATTTGGCAGGGTCACAACAAGGTCATGATTCACGTCATCATTATTCACTTGAACAACAGAGTCTATAGGGAGCGTGGATACTGTATTGGGTGTAGTAGCCGGGCTATGGGTAGTCACGCTCTGTACCGCAGGTGATTGTACTCTGTTTAAAATGAAGTTTGGATTGATATAAAGATTAGTTTCAATGCTTAATTCAGATTTTTGAGGATGATTAGCGTGTTGCAAAACTACCGTGTTAAATATCAAATCCTCATCTTCATTTTCATCTAATCTGATCACAGTATCAGAGTCTGCATTGTAGGCGTTTATATCTAGATGTGCATCTTCATCGGCATCTTCATCTGACTCAGCAACCTCATCATCTAAGCCTGCGATTGCAACAAATGCTGAATTTTGATGTTGTTGAGCATAGGGATAGTCATCTTCTAATGCGATATTCACTGGAGGTAAAAATTGAGAATATTGATAAGTAGGTAGAGGTTGGGCATTTATTGAATCCGTCAAGGGACCTAAAAAGTCATCCGTATTCAAAAAGCTTAAATCAACTGGTGTTCCGCTCATGTTTATCACCTAACTATATTAATGAGTGCATAGTTTAACGGCTTACATAAGTTAGGTCAATAAATATTTTTATCAAGAAAATCAACTATCTAACTATCGACTTAGACTCGCCAAGTCGATAATTTACGTTAATTATTGCATCTGTGGCGTATACGCTTCAGAACGCAAGGCATGGGCCACACTTGCGCCCATACGTTGACTTAAGCGCGACAGCAAATCGGGCTGCGTCGTATAATCCACCAAAGTCTCAGCGCCAATAATTTCCCTAGCCACATAATCTGCGCTGCCTATGCCATCGACTAACCCTAAATCCATCGCTTGATGTCCTGTCCAAGCTAAGCCGGAAAACAATAAATCATTTTGTTTTAAACGATCGCCACGGCCTTGTTTCACGACCGCGATAAATTGTTGATGCACATCATCGAGCATGGTTTGTAAAAAGCTGGTCGTTTCAGGCGTTATGGGTGAGAAAGGATCCATAAAACCTTTGTATTGCCCTGCGGTATATAAACGGCGCTGTGCACCAATTTTATTTAACGTATCTACAAAACCAAAACCATCAAATAATACCCCTATGGAGCCGACTAAACTGGCTTGATTGGCATAAATTTCATGGGCAGCGGCAGCGATATAATAACACCCTGAGGCACAGACATCGCTCATCACGGCATAGACTTTCTTCTCAGGATGAAGATTCCGCAAACGCCAAATTTCATCAAACACTTCGCCGGATTGTACGGGGCTGCCACCGGGGCTATTCAAATATAAAATAATGCCTTGGGCTTGTTTTTCTTCAAATGCTGCGCGGATCCCCTCATTAATTAATTTGGCATTATTGACTTCTGAATCTATCACGCCATCGATATTGATCACCGCCGTGTGGGCAATTAAAGGTTTGTGTGACGCGCCCCCGGAAAAAGCGGTATAAATAATAAAAACAAATAAACTTAAAAATACTAATTTAAAAAATATTCCCCAACGTCGGGCACGTCTTTGCTCTTGAATACTCGCTAATAATGTTTTTTCTAAAACTGAGTGTTCCCAATTTGTATTGTGTGTCGTCGTATCGGTCATGTGTTTGTTCCTAATTGAGCAAGCCATAGCGGCAATTGTGTTAATTCATCCACGCAGGTGCAGGGACCATAGGTTAATAATTCTTCGCGCGTTTGCAAACCATAAGTGACCGCTACACTTTTTATTTTAGCCTGGCGCGCCATATCTAAATCAAAAACGGTGTCTCCTATCATTAAAGCATCTTGTGGGACAATTGCCAATTGATTAAGGATATTAAATACCATCTCAGGATTAGGTTTAGGATGGGTTTCTTCTGCGGTGCATGTGGCGCTGATCAGTGTGTGCAAATTTAAGCGGTGTAAATCCTGTGCTAAACCTTGCTTAGATTTAGCGGTGGCAACGGCAAGTAAGTAACCTTGCTCTTTTAAAGCACTCAGCACCACAACGGTATCAGGATACAAACGACTGGGAGATGAACCGGGAAAAGCCAAAGTCCCTTCCCAATCAAAGATCAATAATTTAAAGGGGCGTGTATTCACATTCATGGGTTAGCCTAGGGTAAGCGGGTTAACAATTCGCTTAATTTTTCATCTAATGGGGCCTGTATGGTTATTTTTTCATCAGTAAGCGTTGGGATCACTAATTGTGCCGCATGTAAAAATAAACGTTTCAGACCGTGTTGCCGTAATATTAGATTAGCATTTTTATCGCCGTATTTATCATCCCCTGCCACAGGATGCCCCTGATGCGCCGCGTGCACCCGAATTTGGTGGGTACGGCCAGTTAATAAAGTAATTGAAGCCAAAGTTTGCTCAGCAAAATATTGTTCCACATGAAACAAGGTTTGCGCAGATTTGCCTTCCATATCGATGCGCACCATACGCTCGCCTGAACTTAAAATATTTTTTTGCAATGGGGCATCGATCACTGTTTGGTGTGCAGGCCAACGACCGATTAATAAGGCCCAATATTTTTTTTCAATGTGCCCCTCACGTAAGGCTTGATGCAAAAATCTAAGCATGCTGCGTTTTTTGGCCACCATCAAACACCCAGAAGTGTCTTTATCTAGCCTATGCACCAGCTCAAGGTTTTTTTCATTGGGGTATAACAAACGTAGGGCTTCGATGATCCCAAGACTGAGCCCACTGCCGCCGTGCACGGCAAAGCCTGAAGGTTTATTTAAGACTATCAAGGCGTTATCTTCATACAGTATGCAGTCTGCTAATAATTCGGCAAGATGAGGTTTTAAGCTGACTATAGGGCGTTGTGCAACACGGATCGGCGGAATACGGATCAGATCCCCTGCTTTGATGCGAGAGCTCGCATCAGCACGTTTTTTATTGATCCGCACTTCGCCTTTAGAGATGGCGCGATAAATTCGGCTTTTCGGCACCCCTTTTAAGATCCGCAATAAAAAATTATCTAGCCGTTGGCCGGCTTCTTCTTCGTTAATTTGTCGGAATTCTACCGAGGGTGTAAGTGTGGACATAATGAGTTATTTAGTGGAAATTTTTGCATCATAGCATGAAATGGGTAGGCGGGGTATTTTAGGCTTTTTGTGTCCTAAAATACTAAACCCCAAGTCAGATTAGCTAGGCTAATATTGCTTGGGGCTAGTTGTTCTAAGTTTTTCTTGGGTTAATTAATACTATCTGCCACAAATAGGACCTGGTCTATAGCCATAATCTTCATATTTATCAGCAGCTTTAGCACCCTTATCTTGATGTTTAGCAATATAACCACGCGTAATCAGAGCTCTCACAGGAGCGGCTACCGTACTTCCTACCACACCCGCAACCACAGCATCAGTGCCAGGGAATACACCTAGGTATGCATTGGGTAGCATAGCTGTAGGTAATTTAGTGATTATTTCTTGGTTAATATTTTGAGCCACAGGCCTGATCAATACTTCACTTACAGCAGTAGCGGTTATTGTTGAAACGGTTTTATCTGCAACCCCAATAATGGCTTCGCTCGCTACATTGGATACATAAGACACCGCGGGTGCCGCGCCACCTACAGTCACACCGATAATCACCATATTGACCATTGTTAACAGTACAGCTAGAGGAATAGCAAGCCACCAGTTGATTTGTTGGTTAGGATTGATTTTATATTCTTTGTACAAATTCCACAACGGTTTAGTGGTTGCCCCTACCGCGTATTGCACAAATACCCGTGGTAAACGTAAGACTGCGCCTACTGCACAAAAAGCTATACCCAGTATGCCCATGAATCCACGTGCACCAAGACCCCATGCTTCATTAGGATCCGAAAGATCATTATCTGCGTTTCTTGCAAAAGCAAGCATTCTTAAACCATTATTGATGAAGAAATTATCAAGCGCACGCGCATAGTTAAATGGGTTAAGAAAAGCTAAAAAGTTAATATTTCCAGCATTCGGTCCATGACCAATACGGAAATTTTCACGGAATGAATGGAAGGTGTTGGTAGTGGCTACTATAGCGGCATCTTTACCTGCTAAACCTTCCTCCGTGCCTTCACGAGGGTAATTGGCAGAATTATAACTTTTAAGCGCTAAATCATAGAATTTATCTTTATGTTCACCTAAAAACCAACGTACAGGCATATCCAACCAGCCATAACGCGCATCACCCTTTGTTGCATCGGGTTTTAATGGAAAGAAAAAGTCTTCGCGCCACTCGGCGAATCTTTTACGCCAGGACTTGTTGTCTCTACCGCTGACACTTGAATGAGAACTAGACTCACCATCCTCCTCTGAACTGATTATTGTTGCTTCCTCGTACTTTGGTCTGCCTGCAACCTTAAACTCAGCCCCCGGTGAGAGCGCTTCAAAAACATCCAATCTATCAGTTAAAGGCGCTACTGCGTTAAAAAAATCCTTACTACTATTATACCAAGCCATAATCATCACCTCATCATTTAATTAATGGTTCAAACACACTCACAAGATAACTAACGCATAGTAAATAGAAATTAAGCTGATGTCAATTATTCGTCAAAGAGTCTTAATGTAGTCTCGGGAAAATGACGGTTGTTAGTTTAGTTACTTACAGATTAGATATCTTGCAAAGTACACCCGAGCTGTCACCTGCAAAGCACACCAAGATTGTCACCCCGCAAAAACTGCGTCAACCGATCTTGATAGGAAACAATACTTTCACGCAGTTTTGTGCGGGGTCCGGTAGCAATTTAGCTAAATTAATATATTGAAGACAAATATGCACTTAGGTAAATCGTTACCGGGCCCCGCACAAAACTGCGTGGGAGTGCAACAATTCTAATCAGATCGGTTGACGCAGTTTTTGCGGGGTGACAAATCGGTGTGCTTTGCAAGATGACAGCAGAATAAAGTAGGGGCGCATGCGCGCCCCCAAGAAACTATGAATAACACTTATAGAATACCTACGTGCTACTCAGCCCCAGAATCAGAACTCTTACTTGCACCTTCTCCGCCACGACTTGCACCCGGCGTTGAACCACTGCGGCGCGGTGTGTAACGATCGTTAGAACGACGTCTAGGGCCGCTAGTGCGTTTGTGTTCAGGACGCTCACTGCTTGGAGGCGTGGAACTTGGTGTGCTACTCGTAGTTCCTGCAGCGCCGGTACGCGGTGGGCGATAACGGTGCCCGCCTGAGCGACGGTAATTATTACGACGGTGTTTGTTGTGATATTTTTTATTGTTATCTTGCTTACTTCCAAAAAGAAACATCCATATTTTCTTCCAGATACTCACACCCCGACGTGCACTTTCTTCACTCGGTGCAGGACGTAACGGTGTAATCGCCATATGATCAATTGCTGCAGCAACAGGAATAGGCGCAGACAATGCTGTCTCTGCCTCAGCTTCTTTTTCAACCGAAGTCATGATATCCAGCTGATAACTGGTGTGCGCTTGCGCAACCAAATCATCTTTACGGATCCTGCGAATTTCATAATTAGGACGATTAAGTTCACGATTCGGCAATATATAAAGTTTCACTAAATGACGTGCTTCCATATATGACAAACTGCTACGCTTTTCATTGGTTAAGAACGTCGCGACTTCAATCGGGACTATGGTATGCACTTCTGAAGTATTTTCTTTAATCGCTTCTTCTTCAATGATCCGAATAATGGATAAGGCCAAAGACTCTATGCTACGGATTTGTCCATGACCATCACAGCGCGGACAGATTTCTTGTATCGCTTCACCCAAGGAAGGCTTCAAGCGCTGGCGTGACATCTCAAGCAGTCCAAAGCGTGAAATCCGACCAATTTGCACACGCGCCCGGTCTAATTCTAGTGCGGCATGCAATCTGTCTTCCACTTCACGTTGATTGCGTAGCGGCGTCATGTCGATAAAATCAATCACGATTAAGCCACCAATATCTCTTAAGCGCAATTGCCGTGCAATTTCATCGGCTGCTTCAAGATTGGTGTTTAATGCTGTCTCTTCAATATCTCCGCCTTTAGTGGAGCGTGCAGAGTTAATGTCTATGCTGACTAACGCTTCAGTCACATCAATCACAATAGAGCCACCCGACGGCAGCGCCACTTTACGCATAAACGCAGATTCAATTTGGCTTTCAATTTGGAAGCGGCTAAACAAGGGCACCGCATCTTCGTAGTATTTCACTTTGCTTAAGGCATCAGGACGCAAGCGTTC
>JABCZS010000042.1 GCA_013289605.1 Gammaproteobacteria bacterium | reverse complement strand
AGTGCGATTGCATATTTAAATCAGCAAAATTTTCCCATCGTCATAAAAGCCGATGGTTTAGCTTCGGGTAAAGGGGTGGTGATTGCTGAAGATAAGGACACGGCAATTACCACCATTAAGCAAATGTTGGATGAGAAAAAATTTGGGAACGCGAGCGCACGGATTATTATTGAATCTTTTTTAGTCGGCGAAGAATGCAGTTTTATTGTGATGTGTGACGGGAAAAATATGTTACCGTTTGCAACTTCTCAAGATCATAAAGCGCGTGATGACGGCGATAAAGGCCCAAATACCGGCGGCATGGGCGCTTACTCCCCTGCACCGATAGTCGATGATGCGTTATTTAATACCATTATGGAATCAGTCATACACCCGACGCTAAAAGGCATGACGCAAAATGGCACGCCTTATGTGGGTTTTCTCTATGCCGGGTTAATGATTAGTCCTCTTGGCAAACCCTACGTATTAGAATTTAATTGCCGTTTAGGGGATCCTGAAACTCAACCGATATTAATGCGTTTGCAATCGGATTTAGTCGAATTATGTTTTGCTGCTTTAAATGGCACATTAAATAGCATGCAAGCAAAATGGGACGAGCGCCCGGCCCTAGGCGTTGTAATGGCAACGCGCAATTATCCCGAAGATTATCCGGTAGGCGCACCCATTACTGGGTTAACCCAGGTTGTAGCTCCTGCAAAAGTATTTCATGCCGGTACTGCAACGAACAATAATACGGTAATCACCCAGGGTGGCCGTGTATTATGCGTAACCGCTCTAGGTGCAACCATCGCCCTTGCCAAACAAAATGCCTATGCCGCAACCCAAAAAATAAACTGGGAAGGCTGTTTTTATCGTCATGATATTGGCGATAAGGCGATGAGATAATTGCTTTTGCCTGCATCGTGCATATCATTATCTTATACTTTCCTAGGGTGTAAGTGTTGCGTTGACGTTCATACTTTAATTATATTATTTGAGGACCCATTATAATCATGATAAAAAAACTAGTTTTATCTGTGATAGGACTTTGCGCTGGCGCGGCTTTTTTAATTGCCATCGTAAATAGCAACGATGCGATGGCTCAAGAAGAGGAGGTGCTTTTCCACTCTCAAGGTGAGCTTCACAATGTGGCTTGCGATGCACCGGCTAGATCGGTTGTTTTCAGCCTACTTAATACCTCTCCCGCACTTACCGCCAGATTAAAGAATATCAAAGTAACACCGCTAGGGGATGATAATTCTAATATTATGACAGTGTTTGAGTACGTGGGAATAGCGGATAATTGTATCACCTATGTGTCTTCAGACAAAGTTGCATCCGGTTCAATCAAACCATTTGGGCTTTGTAAGATCATTATCAGTGTCACTCCCCCTAACTGTGTACCTGGGGAAGGTCCAACTCATGCGACTATCGATCAAAAACTTTTTATTGATTTTAGTTTCGATACTGTGGAAGGTCACTTAACGGCCGCTATCAAAGCGCAAGTGACCACATTGGGCTCTTTTGCAACATTTGCAGCGCTAGCGGGTGAAACTGTGACTAACACCATTAACTATGGCCTAGCAAAAGTCACTGGGGATCTGGCGGGTTATACGGTTCAGCCAAACTTGGAGGATTTTAACCTAGAAGGTCAGCTTTATGGAACTTCTAGGGATCCAGTCACTTCTGCCGCCTACGCTGATGCCAAAGCGGCTTTAGCTATGTTTAACAAAAATGTTCCTCTGGACTGCCCCATGATGGACTTAAAGCACCCAACTGAGCCCGTCTTAAGCGGTGTGTATTGTTTGGTTACCGATGAGATCAGCGGGCCCATTACGCTATCCGGTGCAGGTGACTTTGTATTTAATGGAGGATTTATTTTGGCGCAACCGGGCACGCATTTTATTTATGAAGATGGTGCTACGCCTGAAAAGGTCTATTGGGTAACCCACACTATGACGATACTCTCTCAAATTGATTCTGCAATTCCTAGCGCCATATTCGATGGAACGGTATTGTCATCTGGGCTGGTGTCCTTGAACGGATCTCCACCTGAGTTTATTGATAATCCTCTGGCAACAGTACATGGACGATTATTTTCACAAGATGCAAATATTAACCTTTTCGGCAGCACCGTGAAGATCCCCTCGGCTCCATCTGCCTCTCAATAATCTAAGTGCATTTTGATAGGACCATTCATCGGGGGATTGTTAAACAATCCCCCGATTTTTTTATATCAAGAAATATTAGACACCCACGTTTTATCCCCCTGCCCCTAGGTAGTTTTTTGTGGGTGTCTAGTTTTTCAATATATGACACCCATGTTTCTCAACCGTTAATTTGTTAGCAGCCTAGGTTTACTCCTTTCTATTTTTACCATTTAAATTTATAATACGCCCTACTTTTCCGATTAAGAGTTATCATGACGGCGTTGGACAACATCAAAAACCATCTTCATATCCCGGAAATAAAACACCATATCTTTCTTTGTGCGGATCAAACTAAACCGAAATGTTGTACGAAAGAACTGGGCCTTGCCTCATGGGAATATTTAAAGCGGCGCTTAGATGAGCTTAATCTTAGCGGTGCGGGCGGTGTGTATCGCAGCAAGGTGAATTGCCTGCGCATATGCATGCAAGGGCCCATTGCTGTGGTCTATCCACAAGGAGTTTGGTATCATTCTTGTACGCCTGATGTGCTGGAGCAAATTATTCAGCAACACTTAATCGGCGGCCAAATCGTTAGTGCCTATCAATTTGCTGGACCTATGAAGGATTAAAGACATGCCTCATTTTATTGTTAAAACTTACAACACGATTTCACCCCTGGGTTTAGCTGTTTTAGCGGATGCCGGTTATACCGTTGACCCTGACGCGCAAGAGCCTGATGCCATATTATTGCGCTCCCATGTTTTAAATGCCGATGAAGTATCCAGCAGCGTTAAAGTGGTAGCACGTGCCGGCGCAGGGGTTAATAATGTCCCCGTTGATGCATTATCTAAACGCGGGATCCCGGTATTAAATACCCCCGGCGCCAATGCCAATGCCGTAAAAGAACTCACCCTCGCAGCACTTTTATTAGCTGCGCGAAATATTTGTGCAGGTTGGGCGTATACTCAAACGTTAACAGGCGATAAAGCCGGTTTTAATAGCGCTGTTGAAAAAAATAAAAGCTTATTTAAAGGCGTGGAATTAAAGGGCCGCACTTTAGGTGTCGTAGGTTTAGGGGCTATTGGCGTGTTAGTGGCTAATGCCGCACGCGCCATCGGCATGCAGGTGATTGCCTATGATCCCCACATTAGCGTGCAACGTGCCTGGGATTTATCTTCCAGTGTGAAACAAGCGCATCGTTTAGGGGATTTATTAGCCGCAGCAGAATTTGTCAGCATACATATTCCCCTGGTTCCTGATACTAAGGAATTGTTTAATGCCGCATTATTAACAGAAATGCAACCTCACAGTACTTTGCTTAATTTTTCTCGTCATGAAATTGTCAATGAAGCGGCCGTGTTATCTGCTTTAGATAACAATAAATTACGCTGTTATATTTCGGATTTCCCGAGTCCGCAATTTCAACACCATAAAAAAGTAATTAGTCTGCCTCATTTAGGGGCCTCCACTCTGGAAGCAGAAGATAATTGTGCAGTCATGGCGGCAGAACAAATCCGTGATTTCTTAGAATACGGTCATATTATTAACGCGGTTAATTTCCCGAATGTTGAAATGTCAAAACGTGGCATGCATCGGTTATCCATCGCTAATGTTAATGTACCGAATATGGTGGCGCAGATCTCCAATCAGCTTGCCAGCATGCAACTCAATATTGTGGACATGATTAATAAATCACGCAATGATTTGGCCTGCACTGTCATTGATGTCGATACGCCCATCCCCAATGAATTATTAAAAAATATTTCCGCGATAGACGGCGTGCTCAATGTACGGATTTTATCATGATAGACAAAGAAACTTTAAAACAACAAGCCGCCGAGGCTGCGCTTAAATTTATTGAACGCGATATGATCGTAGGGGTCGGCACCGGCTCCACCGTCAATTATTTTATTGAAGCTTTAGCCAAAAAACATTATGACATTAAAGCTGCGGTGGCCAGTTCACTTGCCACCAAAAAGAAATTGATCGCCGCCGGCATAGAAGTCATTGAAGTCAATAGTATTGATCGCATTCCTGTTTACATTGATGGTGCCGATGAAGCCACTCAGCATTTAAGTTTAATTAAAGGCGGGGGCGGTGCACTCACAGGCGAGAAGATCATTGCCCACATGGCTGATCAATTTATTTGTATAGTTGATGAATCTAAACTCGTAGATGTGTTAGGTCAATTCCCATTGCCCATAGAAGTTATCCCCCTGGCGCGCAGCTTAGTGGCACGTGAAGTCATGAAGTACGGCGGCAATCCTATGTATCGCGAGGGTTTTGTGAGTGATTATGGGAATCAAATTATCGATGTGTATAACCTGGAAATATTAGATCCCCAAGAATTAGAAGCGAAGATTAATCAAATCCCTGGGGTGGTGACCAACGGTTTATTTGCAAAACGTGGCGCTGATCATTTGCTCGTGGCTAAACAAACCGGTATTGAACATTTGAAAAAATAAGAGTACTTACGTTATGGAAAAAAAATCATATCCCCAAGTGAAAAAGCGCTTTAAAATAGGCTTATCTCCCACACTGATTTTATTGTTACTCGCCACTGTGGCGGTATGTTTAGCCTACACGTTTTTAAAAGGTTAAGTGCGTTTTTGTCCTTAACGCGTGCGCTTAAAAGCGACTAATAATTGTGCCATTAAAATAAGAAAGGCACAGGTCGATAAGTAAATAAATTCTTCATGATAAGCGCTTTTTAAAAAATTATTAAACATTTGCAATGCGGCGACGTAAGCACCGAATACACCAAAAATTAAGATGAAATAATCCGTAATGAGGTTTTTGCTAGGCAATAATAACAAGACACCCACTAAACCCATGGTGGTCCGTTGCACTTGGCAGTAGGGGCAAGCATAAACCAAGCCGGCGAGATCTAAGCCCCAAGTGACTACACACACTACAATGCTAAACCAAGCTAGGGGTTTTACTAAGGCATCAGCGTTTAGGTATTTAATCATGTTTTTTCCTCCTAAATCTGAGATTTTAGCATAGGTCTGCCGGCAGTAATATCCATAAGATGGGTGTCATTTCTTGCTCTAAAGCACTTTTTAACTGAACGTAGTTTTTTCAAAAATAGCGTTTACCCTTGGGTTTTGTGTTGAATTAAGTCTACAGACTAGAATAGCTGACCCAAAAAATCATTCAGGACCCTGTAAGTTATTTATAACTGATTGTAAATCCTCTCGTGATAGCCACAGTCTTGAAAACGCTAGGACTTGCTGAAGTCGAAAACGATCTTAGTGAAAGAGCAGTAGTATGATCTTGGTTTGTTCTTGTAGCATTCAGCGCGGCCACTTGCTTTCCCAAGCTTTTTGTTGTATCTAACGGTGGCTCTTGAAGTTCACTTGCAAATATCGCGCCTTTAGCTTTAAGCGCCTCGGTCAAGTTCTGACAATAACCATGATGCGCATAATCCAATGCAGTCCACCCTTTACCCGCTTGAACGTAGTTAAGCTCACAATCTTCCTTTATGCACAATGCAGCGACGGATTCATGTTTCTTCCACATAGCTACCAGCAATGGCGTCTTACCCTCTTCATAATTGTTATTTTTATCCCAGCCCGCGTCAAAACATAATTTCACAAGCGAATCACAACCATGGAATGCTGCCAATAATAAGAAAGACCAGTCGTCACAAGGCTCAGTTAATAGAGTATCTACCATGTGCTTAAGTTTGGCTTCAAATGCATTTAATTCACTTTTTTTGACTTCCGGCCGAAGATACTTCCAGACCGCAACATCCCAAACTGTATTTAACGCTTTAATACCTACGCTGGCTCTAAAAAACTTGTGTTCGTCATTCGTAGAATTTGGCGCACCGATGATTTTCTCGATTTGGGTGACCATCTTATCCATGCGCTGGAGACGTTGTTCAAGTTGATCGTTGGCTGAAATCATTGTTAATTCCTGGAGTTAAAAATAAAATGTATGCTGAGATGCTTACATTTTGCACGTTTTATGTCAATAGGTTCCTTTTCTAACACATACGTCTACTCCAAGTTTCATAATTCACGACGCGCATTACAAAAGTGCACTTCAGACATCCATCATATGGACATCATATGGATGTCTAAGGTCTTATTTAAAGACACCCAAAAAAAATGAGAGGCGGACGTTGAAAGACCGCAACTCATATGTTAGTATGCCAAGTTATTAAAATTTGTTATTTAACATACATTAAGAGAGAATTATGCCTGACATTGATTTAAGAGTAGCAGTGACCGCTTTATTACAAGAATATCGGGAAGAAGCCTGTAACGATCCCGATCTGTTGTCTCTACAGAATCCGCCACTTTTGCAAACTCAAATCGATACTCTTTGTATACGCATAGAACAAGACCGATTGCGCTTACAACAAGCGATGCATATCAGTGATTCGACAGAAAAAATAAATATAATAAAAGGTATTCTCAGTTTTTATTCCTCCTTACCACTAAAGAAATTATTGCTGGATGAACCTTACTATCTTATTTTCCTATTATCACTCGATACACACCCCACAAAAGATTTGATTGCCTACTTACTGGATATATACAAAGAAATAGATCCCACAAAATCCATTTTGAAAACGGCATTAACTTTTCATCCGGATATGTTGCAAATAGCCCTCTCGAAAATATGTCCAGACACGCTTGCTTTATTGCTTAATGCCTATAAAGAAGTAGGTTGCTTAGAAAAAATACTTTTTACCCCTAAACATGAGGTTTTTACCGCGGCGGCCAACGCGCAAGCGCCTATTTTACAAAGCATTATTGCAGCTTATAAGGAAGCAGATCCCACATTAAAAGAATTAAGCGCAGCCCTTCTAGCTCATAAATCTCAATCCATAACTAGCCTACACTATGGACAGCCACAGCTTTCAGATGAAACTGAAAAAACCACCCTCTTGCTTGCACTTTATCAAGAATTCAATACGGGTACGTTCGGAATGTTTAATCTTTTTGGATGGCAATATGCTTTTGATGCCATTGCTAATGGACTAGGCAACTGTTTGCAAGGAGGACCCTATTTTTTATTAAGTAATACTAGAAGCATACTGATAAATATCGCAATGTTTGGATTGGAAAACCCAACTACAGAGTCAGCTCCTATACCTACCTCTCAAAAGAATTTTCGGAATTAAGGATTTTTTAAAAGATATATGACACCCACAAATTAACGAATATCCTTTTGGAAGATTCACTAGTACTAAAAGCGTAAAACATGGGTGTCTAGTGATGATCTCTGCTCACTGTATAATCGATAAATGTTTAATTTGTTTTTAAATGGAGGTATGAATGCCCAAGGTAAGCCTAGTCCTGTATGAAATACGAGATAAAACTGGAGCAAGCATAGTTGCGAAAGCACAGCCTTTTGATGACATTTCAGATTATGCTCTCAAAGAAAAATTACCGCGCAATCTATACCACTTACAAGCACCTTATATCGGCAGGGCATTTCGTGAAATAGGCGTACTGCGCTCTAGATCAGAGTATATGTCCGATTTAATCGCAGCCATACAATCTTGCATAGAACTGGGGAATAAGTCTCTACTCAA
>JABCZS010000041.1 GCA_013289605.1 Gammaproteobacteria bacterium | reverse complement strand
ATCGCCACCACGGAAGGCTCATCTAGCACTATGCCGCGATCACGCACATAAATCAGAGTATTGGCCGTACCTAAATCTATCGAGAGGTCATTCGAAAAAAGGCCACGTAATTTTTTAAACATTTTTTCTCGTTATTAAAATAAAATGGGTTTAGAACTGCTTTTTGACAGCCCGTTGAGTATCTTGCTTTTCAATATAATAAGGTCTTGCCATTTGAGCAAGATAAAATATATAGTAGTGTACTTTTTTATTAGTCACGGAGCAAACAGTCATGTCAATAACTAAAGAGCAAGTGGATAAAATTGCTCATCTTGCCCGTCTCGCCTTGACTGAAGAGGAGGCGCACGCCTACGCGACCCAACTCGAAAATATTTTTAATTTGGTCACAGTATTGCAACAAGCCGACACCGCCGAAGTGCGCCCTATGGCGCACCCGATGGATGCGAAGCAACGGTTGCGGCCGGATGTGATCACTGAAGGTAATGAGCGGGAGGTTATGCAAGCCATCGCCCCGCTGACCGATATGGGCTTGTATTTAGTACCACAGGTGATTGAATGATGATACACACACTGGCTGAATATCAAAAACAGCTGCTGGCCAAAAAAATATCTAGCCTAGAGCTGACGCAATTTTTTCTCGATAAAATGGCGCAACACAACGCGTTGAATAGTTTTATTACCGTTTGTGCGGAAACGGCAAAGGCTCAAGCGATACACGCAGATGAATTGCGCGCGCAAGGCAAAGCGGGCCCATTAACCGGTTTACCGTTTGCTCATAAAGATATTTTTTGCACACGCGGGATTAAAACGACCTGCGGCTCGAAAATGTTAGATAATTTTATTGCCCCCTATAGCGCGACAGTCACCGAAAAACTCGATGACGCCGGAATGGTGTTGCTAGGCAAAACCAATATGGATGAATTTGCCATGGGCTCTTCGAATGAAAATAGTTTTTATGGCGTCGTCCACAATCCTTGGGATACGCGTTGTGTGCCTGGAGGATCTTCAGGCGGATCCGCTGCCGCAGTGGCTTCCCGCATAGTGCCTGCGGCAAGTGGTACCGATACCGGCGGCTCTATCCGCCAACCGGCAGCTTTTTGTGGCATTACCGGTTTAAAACCGACTTATGGGCGTATTTCCCGTTATGGCATGATTGCTTTTGCATCGAGCCTGGATCAAGCCGGCCCCATGACACAAACCGCTGAAGATGCCGCGTTGTTATTAAATGCCATGGCCGGGTTTGATGTACGGGATTCTACGAGTTTAAATGTGCCGGTGCCCGATTATACCGCAACTTTAAATGATAGTTTACAGGGCTTACGCATAGGCATCGTTCCCAGCTTTTTTGGTGACGGCCTTAATAGTGAGATTGGTGCTGCGATAGATAACGCCAAATCGGTATTGGAAAAATTAGGCGCACAATGTGTGGAGATAGAATTGCCGCATCATGAACTCGCTATTCCGACTTATTATGTTGTCGCGTCCGCGGAATGTTCTTCTAATTTAGCGCGCTATGATGGCGTGCGCTACGGTTACCGTGCCGCGCAGCCTGTCGATTTAATGGATTTATATAAACGCTCACGTAGTGAAGCCTTTGGACAAGAAGTGAAACGCCGGATCATGATGGGCACGTATGTGCTCTCATCAGGTTATTACGATGCGTATTATTTAAAAGCGCAAAAAGCACGGCGTTTGATCAGTGAAGATTTTAAAGCGGCATTTAAAAATGTGGATGTGATTTTATCGCCGACTACGCCAGATGTGGCCTTTAAAATTGCCGAGAAAACGCATGATCCGGTTAAAATGTATTTATCGGATATCTATACCATTGCGGTGAATCTTGCAGGCCTACCCGCCATTAATATTCCTTGTGGGTTTAGCGGTCAATTACCGATAGGCATGCAACTCATTGGCAATCATTTAACTGAAGCGCGGTTACTTAATATCGCGCATCAATTTCAACAGCACAGCGATCATCATCAAAAAGTGCCTATGATGGAGTCATCATCATGAAATGGGAAGTGGTTATTGGACTAGAAGTGCACGCGCAATTAGCGACACAATCAAAAATATTTTCAGGGGCCGCGACCGCTTATGGCGCACTGCCTAATACTCAAGCTTGCGCGATTGATTTAGGCATGCCTGGCGTATTGCCGGTGTTAAATGAAGAAGCGTTACATATGGCACTTAAGTTCGGTTTAGCTGTTAATGCGCACCTTTCGCATGAATCTGTATTTGCACGGAAAAATTATTTTTATCCCGATTTACCCAAAGGTTATCAAATCAGTCAATATGAAATTCCTGTAGTCGGTCGTGGTCATTTAGACATTACGCTGGATGATGGGACCGTGAAGCGCATCGGCATTACCCGCGCGCACCTTGAAGAAGATGCGGGAAAATCCTTGCATGAAGATTTTCAGGGCATGACCGGTATTGATTTAAATCGTGCAGGCACGCCCTTATTAGAAATTGTTTCAGAGCCTGATATGCGCTCAAGCAATGAAGCGGTGGCTTATTTAAAAACCCTGCATACGCTGGTGCGTTATTTAGGGATCTGCGATGGCAATATGCAAGAAGGCTCTTTTCGCTGCGATGCCAACGTATCAGTGCGCTTAAAAGGCGCGGAAAAATTGGGCACACGTTGTGAATTAAAAAATATTAATTCGTTTCGCTTTGTTGAGCGGGCGATTAATTATGAAGTCGAGCGGCAAATTGATGTACTGGAAAATGGCGGCACGATTGCGCAGGAAACGCGTCTTTATGATGCCGATGCCAACACGACACGCACCATGCGCAGCAAAGAAGAAGCCAATGATTACCGTTATTTTCCTGATCCTGATTTATTGCCGGTGTGCGTGAATGAAGAATTAATTGCGCGCATTAAAACCACGTTACCTGAACTGCCGCAAGAAAAACGCGATCGGTTTATGCAGCACTATGGGTTGAATGCGTATGATGCGAATGTGCTCAGTAGCGCACGTGAATTGGCGCAATATTTTGAGGCGGTGGTCGATGTGGGCGTTGATCCTAAACTTTCTGCCAACTGGGTGATGGGCGAATTGCTGGCAGCGCTGAATAAAGAAAACTTAGCGATAGACGAATCGCCAATTCCTCCTGCTGCGCTGGGACAATTATTACAACGCATTACTGATAATACCATTTCGGGTAAAATTGCTAAAACCGTGTTTGCTCACATGTGGCTAAATGAAGGCAGCGCCGATGAAATTATCGAGAAACAAGGCTTAAAACAAGTCACCGATACGGGTGCGATTGAGAAAATTATCGATGAAATTATTGCTAATAACCCGCAACAACTGGCCGATTATAAAGGCGGCAAAGAAAAATTGTTCGCGTTTTTTGTCGGACAAGCGATGAAAGCAACACAAGGTAAAGCCAATCCGCAGCAGTTGAATGATTTGTTGAAAGAGAAGTTGCAGAAGGCTTAGAGGGAAAATTAAAAAATGGATACAAATAGCCTCCCATCTTTTAATACGCCGAGATCACACTTAATTAAGCCATACCTGAGTGAATCTAAGATCTCCCAATTTATAGCCATTAAAATGGTGAGTGATTTTTAAGGAGAGGTTGGCCGTAGAAGCGGGAAGGGAGATAGACTTGCCCCCTTTGTAAAGGGGGTCGGACGTTTCGTCCGGGGGGATTTTAGCGATCTTAATGCGCACAATGAATTTTAATTAAAGCTGATCACTTACATAGTTTAAACAGCAAGTTTTGATGTGATAATAGAGATCCAAAAATCCCCCCGGACGAAACGTCCGGCCCCTTTTACAAAGGGGGCAAGGTTCACATTTCCAAGACCGTTGCTCCAGTCTAGCAGAATCTCATAAAATATTAACTTAATTCAAGCATTCATTACGAATCAATATTTAGATCACTGTAAAGTTAAAAGGCGCTCTAAAAGTGCTATTACGCAAAGCAAACTATTCCCTCATTTAAAAGATATTAAAAGAAAGACTGTGGTACAACCGAAGTCGGCAATATAGGTGAACCTGAATGACTGTGCGTAGGACTCATGATGTCTTGATTAGAGTTTTCTAACTGTGGCGCTGTTGATGTGGGGGCTCCCTTTTTTCTCCAGTTTGGAGCTGCGCTCAGAATAGGTGTAGTTAACGTCAAGGTATTTGCCAATAAATCGGCACACGCATCAACATCCATATTATCTCCACCGGTTTTCTGTGCGATTCTCGCTTGAACTTGTTCTATCAACCATTCATTTAATGTTTCTTTGATATCGTTGATCTCTACATCAGCACCGAATCGATCTTTATATTCGTTTACAAAATTACTTTTATGGCGTTGGTAACTAGGAATATGGGCTTCTATCCGTTCCATCGTGGCTAAGTTTGCTGAGGCTGCAACCTCGATTATGGTCTGAAATGCCTTAGCGAACTCAGATCCGTCTTGCGTCAAAACATTTTTTACTTTTGTTTTTTCTGCATCTATTGGGTTTTGCATGATTTCTTGCATGACTCGGGTCAAAATGGCGTGCAGATGAGTTTTCTTGGGAGTTTTCATATCATTTTTGATAATACCAATTTTTCTCTGGGTTCTAAGCATGCCTAACCTCATTAATTTATATAAGCAGTTAACTTATACTATCAAACTAACATGTTTGGTGTCAAGGACGATAGGTGTTAGGAATGTTGTAGGCATAAAAAAAGCGCCGTAAGGCGCTTTTTTACACACAAAAGGATTAAACCGACATTCGCTGTGCTTCTACAACTTTAGTAGTACCCTGCGGCAAAGTGGAGGTTGAATTAAACTTACTCACAGCAACCAAACGCTCATTTTCAGTAAGCAAACCTGAATTCTTAGCCCCGTTGAAAGAAAGTGCGTTTTTCAATGCCCCGAAAATTGTCTTTTTCGACGCACTAGTGTTTGAGGGACTGCTCGTTAAAGATACAGCCGATGGATTAGGTGAACTTGTGGTTGAGCCAAAAGATCTATCAGAGTCATAATTATCGTCATCACTTAGCTCATCAACAATATCATTATTACTTTGACGTAATTGACCTTTGTTCGTATTAGCCTTAGCCGCTTTAGCTTCTGCTGCAATTTCTTTTGCAACTTGTTTTCTGGCATCAAAAATGTCTTGATTGGTAAGTGCAACTGTACCGGGTTCATTTTGTTGGTCTTTTGAGGGATCCATCAGCCTTTCTATGGCTTGCTCGATGTAAAACTTACAATCTAAAATGTCTTCATTTCTACGATTAATTTCCTGAGTAAGGCCTGCAATCTGGCTTATAGCCACTTGAGTTAGCGGTTTAGTATTTGCGAGGGCTTCTTTCTGAGCTTGCAAGATTTTATTATCTTTTTCAGCTTGCTTTATAGCACTTTCAGAATTTAAAAGTACTGCAACTAGATTACGTTGTTGTTTGGTTAACATTTCTTCACCATTTAATTTGGTTAACTAAGTAATTTCGGCTTAATATCAGCTTTGCTGAACTATTTCCATACCTACCACCTAGTCTAACACAGCTTATATGTTATGTGCAAGCTTAGAAGCTAATATTTATAAGTAGCGTCATTATTTCCGCCGCCATTATTATTGTTGTTATTATTGTTGTTATTATTGTTGTTATTATTGTTGTTATTATTGTTATTGTTGCCCAAGCCCAATTTATGCTTCGCATTATCTACAGTTCCTTTCTGAGGTCTATAAGACCCTCTACGCTCACCAGGCTGTCTTGTAGCATTTGTATTGGCTACAGTTAAAAACCATAAACTAGCTGTGGTTTTAACATTACTTGTTGCACTTGAATTTGATTCTGAGCTACTCGATGCACCAGAGTTATTATTTGACTGTCCACTTGTCATTTCACTTGTTATTTCCTCTGGCAATGCAGTTGCAAAACTCGGCATGAGCGGTCCATTACTGCTGATGCTATGACTTACAGGCTGATTTCCCAATTGACTAAAAACCACTCCAAGTTGCACATGCATGGTTAGTGTACGTTTGCGCTGCGTACTTTCTAATGTGTCAGAACCAAAATTATTACCCTGAGTAATGGCCGAATGATTATCTACCGCTGAAGTTGAGTGAGTAGAGGGTTGGCCATCTGGTCCGATTGAGTTTGCTCGACTACGCTGCTCTCCCCCGATTAATGCTGAAGAGTGCAAGCTAGATGAGCTTATCAAAGGGGAGGTAGCTTGGGTTACCGTCGTTGAAGTAGAAGCGCTTTGTCCATTTAATCCATTTGGATTAATTTCGCTGCGATGATCGCCTGTTGATCCCACTGAAGAGCGATCGGAGTGAACTTGAACCAAGAGATCATTATTGTTGTTATTGTTTCCTTGCTGTGCAACAGGTTGAATTGGCTGCAATGCTATTTCAACAGGCGCATTAGTCCAAAGAGAAGTTGCTCTTGCTCGAGTGTGACGAAATGAGTGTTGGGCTAACGTACCCCAATTGCCAGTGATCGTACGAAGACGCGCAGGGATGGAACCTGTGTTGCTAGCATTAAGGGATCTTTCAGCAGCGGAGCGAATATAGAGTAATGCTAATGAACCCGTTGGATCATCAGGATTTTCAGCCTCTTCTGCGATAAGTTGAGTGAGCGCATCCATTTGAGCTTTCATTGGAGTATCATCAATAACTGAGTCTGAGGGTGCACCCGCTGAGTTATTGTTGGCATTCGAAATAGGAGCCAATTCTATTTCATGCTGAAAATTGTGAGTATTGTTATTATTGTTCGAATTCGGAACGACAGTTATTCCAAAATCGTCGGACTGTCCTCCATTGTTATCATTATTGTTGTTATTCCCACTAGAAGGTCCCGCTTCAATAATGTCATTATTGCCTGTAGAACCAATCAAGTGCGCTGTACTTGTATTATTTGAAGGAGTAGAACTGCCCCCTTCACCAGTATTTACATGTATGGAACCGGTCGAATTATTAAAAATATTAGCTCTGAGATAACTAGCCGCTTCCATCTGTTTAGGACGTTTTCCCAAACCCGCTGCGGCTGCTCCTGATGCCACAGCCGCAGCCTTATCAGTTACTGCTCCTTGATCCACAGTCTTAGGCGCACGCGCAGTCACTTTCTTCACCCAAGCCGTTAACTGATCCCATTTCGGTCCCAACCATTTAGAGCAAGGTTTAAAAATCTTATCCAAGCCATTGCCTATCGGTTGCAGAATATTTTCTTTGATTTTATTTCCTACTTTTTGCGCAGTCTTATTGTGAATTAAAAACTCGGCAAACTGACAACACTTATTCGCCAAAATGGCTGCAAAATCTACTGCCACTATCGTCAACAAAGAGACCATTAAAACGGAAGCCCCTTCTAAAAAGGGAAGCAAAGCGATTATTGCTGCAGGAGGAAAGAAAATACAGACGACTAAAAAGGCTAGCACGGCCAAAAATACCAAAGCAAACATAATGGGATGTTTTCTGATATAAGAAAAAGCGGCTTTATCTTGGATCAATACTTTGCAATCATTAATAAACGTATAAACGCCTTCTAAAATCTGACTGATGCTACACGCCACTACCGCTGAAAAATACATCGCTGCAAGCACCCACAAGGCTTGCATCGCAGGGCCTGCTGTTTCTAATAAAGTTACCAGTTCAGGAAGATGGATAAAGAGTTCAGCGGCAGGTGGGAAAAATACACAAGCCAGTGTTATCCCTAAGGTCACTAAAAAAGTAATACCAAATACAAAAGGGTGTGCTTTGGCATATTGCTTTACTTCAAATAAAGCAGAGACCACGAACATGAGTGCACTGATGGCTATGGCCACTGCAAAATGAAGGTGTAAACGTATAACACCACTTCTTTGTTGGTTTATTTCAGGCCAAGGATTATAAAGGGGCGGGTAATTAAAGAGGCTTCTGCCACCATTCCATGCTTTCACCAAATAATAATAGGCTACATCTGACCAATTGTTATTAAGCCCTTTTTGCATGAGAATATCAAACTTTAGTTTGGTATAATATCCTATAAATTTAAGGGAATTAAGAATAAAATATTTACTTTCAAAAATGAAAAAAGGGTTGGCTTGAAAAAAGAACAGAGGATAATGCCACCAATGAAGTGTGTCTTCACGCGCCAACGCAGTTGTTTTGCGTCTTACTTCTTCCATTAACACCGCAGCTTTGCGCTTCATGCCTGGCCATCCTGCATACTCGCTGGCCTGGGCTCTATATATTTTTACGCTGAGTGCTTGTCTAAATTTGTCATCCGTTAATTTTCCATCCAGCTCTGCTAAATAATCGGCTTGACTCGCCTGCGGCATATTCACCACTTCAGGAAAACAGATAGCGATCAACGCATATGATTTCCAAGCAGCCGGGTTTGTTTCTGGGTCTGATCGTTGGCTTATTAACTGCTTTCTTGCTTCCCCGGGAGGAGATTCTAAGATAATGGTCAGCGTACTTACAATACCTTGAGTTCCCTGTATAAGCAGCCATTGCGTTGAACCTAAAATGCCATTATTACTCGGCTGCAAGCCATCCACATAAGTATAATGGTAAGCCATAGCCGCTGCATCGCCATTAAGGGCTTGATAAAGCAGCTCGGTATGCGACACGCTACCGCCTTTTACCTTTACAGTGTCATCACTTCCGCGTCTAGATCCGAAGCCTTTATTACTCATCGCCGTACGTAAGAAACCCGGTCCACGAGACGCTAATTTACCGCCGCTTACAAACTTACCCGGCTGTTTGGTAATTTGCTCTTTTATCCAGTCTAGTAACCACATAGTTCAGTTGTCTCCAAAATCCTTCTTCATAAAGCGGGTAATCTGCAATTTAGGCAGGCCACTAACATTAGCACTCTATTAGAACATATTTTAATTAAGCTGAGATTAAGAAATGGGTTTTAATGAAAGTTTTCAATGCACCGCAAAAAACTCCGGTTTTAGATCCGCAGGGGGGTTATTTTTAACAATTCTATTTAAATCAAAGCCTTGGGCATTAAGCTGGGTAAGGATCTGAGTATAGGTCCTTTCCTCTAAACTGGGCGTACGCGCTAATATCCATAAGAGGTTTTGTGTGGGATCACTTATGGCTACGTATTGGTAATTTTCATCTAAGGCGACTACCCAAACCCTGCCTTGTAACCATGATATATTTATGATTTTAAAGAAAAATTGAATTCTCAGCTCAGCATTTGAGACTGAATCCTCAATATAGGCTTTACCGATAGATTGCACAATTTTTCCATCCGACTCTAAACATTGATTATCTACACGTATCACGTCTTCTGCCCCTTCCGCCCAAAGCGAATAATTGACCTTAGATGCCACACAGTTTTTTTGAAATTCATTCGGATATTTGGCAATCTCATACCAGGTGCCCAGATACCGGTAAATATCCACATAGGGAACGGCTTCGAGCGCATGGGTGCTGGAACTTATCAATAATGCCACTAAAAAGGCGTAGAAGGTTTTCATCATGGTGTTAATTGTATTACACTTGAGTCATGATGCAAACACTCTCATTACAAAAACGTTACTCCCCCAACGGTATTTGCTTTGGATGTGGTCCTTTAAATGATAAAGGACTCCATGTGGAAAGCTTTGAGCAAAGCGATGCTACCGTTACGGCCGTTTGGCAACCTAAGCCTGAATACCAGGCTTTTCCGAATGTATTGTGTGGCGGAGTAATAGGCTCGCTCTTGGATTGTCACTGCAATTGGGCCGCGACTTGGTTTTTAATGCAACACAACCATACCGCTATTGCGCCGCATACGGTGACCTCTGAGTATCAGATTAAACTGCCCCGCCCTACTCCCATCGATGGGCCTGTTACGTTAATTGCGCGATTAAAAAGCATTAACAGTGATCGTTCCGCAACGGTATACGGTGAATTAATTGCTCATGATAAAATATGTGCAACCTGT
>JABCZS010000040.1 GCA_013289605.1 Gammaproteobacteria bacterium | reverse complement strand
CTTGAAACCACCCATGATTGGATAGTCGATCGCACGGGCATAGAAGAGCGACGTGTGGTTGCGGATAATGAGTCCGTAACGGATATGGCGTTTGCCGCGGCACAACGCGCCATTAGTGCTGCAAACCTGCAGGTTAAAGACATCGGTTTAATTATTGTGGCCACCACCACGCCTGATTTGTTATTTCCCAGTGCGGCGTGCTTATTACAAGCGCGCTTAAAAGAAACCATCCCTTGCCCGGCGTTTGATGTGCAAGCCGCCTGCAGTGGTTTTATTTATGCTTTAAATATGGCAGATATGTACATCAAGCTTGGACAAGCACGCCATGCCTTGGTGATTGGGGTCGAGGCGATGTCCCGCATTATGGATTGGACGGATCGCGGCACCTGTATCTTATTTGGTGACGGTGCCGGCGCAGTCGTATTAAGCGCCAGTGAAAAACCCGGCGTCATAGCCACCCATATTCATTCCGATGGCAGTTGCAACGCGCTGTTATATTCTGAAAAAACCAATCAGCCCAATATCAATATGCAAGGCAGCGAAGTCTTTAAACTCGCAGTGAAAGCGTTAAGTGATGTAGTCGATGAAACTTTAGAAAAAAATAATATTAAACAATCCGACATTGATTGGTTAGTGCCGCATCAGGCCAATTTGCGGATCATTAAAGCGACGGCTAAAAAATTATCTTTACCCATGGAGCGAGTGGTTATCACCGTCAATAGACACGGTAATACCTCAGCGGCATCTGTGCCACTGGCTTTAGATGAAGCGGTGCGTGACGGTAGAATCAAACGCGGAGAATTATTATTACTCGAAGCCTTTGGCGCAGGATTCTCGTGGGGATCGGCATTAATCCGCTATTAATTAAGGAATTATTTCCTATGCAAGACTGTGTATTTATTTTTCCAGGGCAGGGTTCACAAAGCCTCCATATGTTGGCGGGCCTGCATGCTGTGTTTCCACAAATCACTACGACCTTCAATGAAGCAAGTCATGTATTAGGCTACGATTTATGGCATTTAGTCACGGATGGCCCCGAAGCCCTACTCAATGATACCCGTTACACCCAACCGGCTATTTTAACGGCAAGTATTGCGTTATGGCGGATCTGGTGTGACCAAGCGGCAAGTCCGCCGCTTGCAGTAGCTGGACATAGTTTAGGTGAATACTCTGCGCTCGTTGCAGCAGGTGCATTAGCATTTGAAGACGCGGTAGGTTTAGTTGCAAAGCGCGGTGAATTTATGCAACAAGCCGTGCCGGAAGGCTTAGGCGCCATGGCGGCAGTATTAGGTTTATCGGATGCAGAAGTGATCGCGATTTGTGAGCGTGCAAAAGAGGGTGAAGTGTTAAGTGCGGTCAATTTTAATGCTCCGGGTCAAGTGGTGATAGCCGGACATAAAACGGCAGTAATGCGTGCTTTGCAATTAGTGAAAGAGCAGGGTAAACGTGCGTTAGTATTACCGGTCAGTGTGCCGTCACATTGTGCGCTGATGCACAGTGCCGCCTCAAGACTTGAGGAAGTATTAACTACCATTACAATTAATGCGCCACATATTCCCGTATTCAGTAATGTGGATGCGCAAGCGCATCACAGCATAAAGGCCATTAAAGAGGCCCTAGTTAAACAACTTTATTCACCGGTATTATGGGTGCAAACCATTGAGGCGCTGGCGCTGCAGAGTTCAACGTTTATTGAATGTGGTCCGGGTAAAGTACTCACCGGCTTGAATAAACGTATTAATGCGACACTTAATACCTATCCACTCTGTGAACCCGATTTATTGCGCACCGCGCTACAATTGTAAGGAGAATATTATGGAATTAACTGGAAAATATGCACTGGTGACCGGAGCGTCCCGCGGTATAGGACTTGCGATCTTATTTGCACTGGCTGAACAAGGGGCAACAGTCATTGGCACTGCGACGACACAAGCCGGCGCAGATAATATCACTGCACAATTAAAAGAAAAAAATTATCCGGGCATGGGTATGGTGGTCGACATCAGTGATCGTGATTCGATTAAAACCTTGTTTGAACAAGCGGTAGCACACTATCCGCGTATTGACATATTAGTTAATAATGCCGGCATTACGCGTGATAATATTTTTCTACGCTTAAAAGACGAAGATTGGGATGCCGTCATCAATACCAATTTAAACAGTGTATTCCATTTATCAAAATTGTTTGTCAAGCTTATGCTCAAAGAACGTTGGGGACGTATCATTACGGTATCATCCCTTTCTGGCGTGATGGGTAATGCGGGCCAAACGAATTACGCTGCAGCCAAAGCAGGCGTCATCGGCTTTAGTAAATCACTCGCCCAAGAAATCGCTACACGCAACATCACTGTCAATGTGGTGGCTCCAGGATTTATCGCCACCGACATGACTGCGACACTCAGTGACACCCTTAAAGACGCCGTGACCGGTAGTATTCCCATGAAGCGTTTCGGTGAGCCTGAAGAAATTGCTGCTACCGTGGCCTTTTTAGCCAGCCCAAGAGCAAGTTATATTACGGGTGAGACGATTCATGTCAATGGCGGGATCTACATGAGTTAGGCTTAGATGAATGCAATTCTATTAATCACAAAATCCAATCAGTGCGAGGCCACATTACGTGCATTAACTAAAGCCACTGACGGTTGGCCTTTAGCGGAAAAAATAATGTAGTGTTAACTCGGCAGCAAAAAGTCAGCCCGAACTTTATGGCCGTGCACAGTTACTCATGGCAAAATGTTATCATGCTACGGGCGATTATCAACGCGCGAGTAAGCATTTTTCGTAAGTCCTGTTTTAAAGAAGATGAAATCAAAGCCCATTACGCGTGTGCAACCCAAGTAGGCCGTATTGAGGGCTCCCTACGCCGTGCCTACAATCGCACTGAAGATGAAGACCAAACGATTTTATATCGGTATAGATAGATCTTGTAAAGACATGTTTTAGAAATTGTTCAACGGAGCTGTCATCTTGCAAAGCACCGCGATTTGTCACCCCGCAAAAACTGCGTCAACCGATCTGATTAGAATTGTTGTACTATCACGCAGTTTTTGCGGGGTGACAGCGCAGGTGGGCTTTGCAACACGCCAGTGCGGATGTGCTTTGCGCCTATGACAGCGTGTACGAGGGGTTTACTTTTTTATTGCTTGTTAGCCCACTTTTTATATATACTGCCAGCCATTAAGTCACTCTATAATTATTTAAGTAAGAATGTTAACTATATACGAGGAAAACTATGAGCAGCATTGAACAACGCGTTAAGAAAATTATTGTTGAGCAATTAGAAGTTAAAGAAGAGGAAGTCGTGCCTACCGCTTCTTTTATTGACGACCTACGGGCTGACTCACTGGATACTGTAGAATTAGTGATGGCACTAGAAGAAGAGTTCGAAACTGAGATCCCAGATGAAGATGCCGAAAAAATCATGACCGTACAAGATGCGATCGATTATATTACCGAAAATGCAAAATAATAGTGTTATTGTCTAGGGAGGTTGTTCAGTAATGAGCAGTCAGCGCCGTGTAGTTGTTACCGGAATGGGTATAGTTTCCGCGTATGGAAATGACGTTGAAGCCACTTGGCAGTCTATACTTGCCGGCGAAAGTCGGGTGGCTGAAATAAAAGGCTTTGATCCCTCAAAATTTAGCACCCATTTTGCTGCCGAAATACTTGATTTCGACTGCAGTGCCTACCTCTCAGGCAAAGAGCAGCGCAAAATGGATTTATTTGTGCAATTTGGGGTGATGGCTGCAGCCCATGCGTTGAAAGATTCAGGCCTAGAAGTGCATGAAGGCAATTCAAGCAGTATCGGTGTAGCCATAGGTTCGGGTATCGGCGGGCTTACCTTTATTGAGAATAATTACCAAAAACTCTTAGAAGGCGGTCCGCGCAAAATTTCTCCTTTCTTTATTCCCGGCGCCATTATTAATATGTGCGCAGGCTATGTGTCCATGTTATTTAATTTACGTGGTCCGAATATCAGTATCGTCACCGCATGTACAACAGGTGTCCACAATATTGGTCAAGCGATGCGCATGATTCAATACGGTGATGCAGAAGTCATGTTAGCCGGTGGAGCAGAAAAAAGTTGTACCCAATTAGGTTTAGGTGGCTTTTCTGCCTCACGTGCGTTATCCACCCGTAACGATGATCCACAGCGTGCCTCACGCCCCTGGGATAAAGACCGTGATGGTTTTGTAATGGCAGATGGCGCGGGCGTGCTGGTTTTAGAAGAATTAGAGCATGCTAAACGTCGGGGCGCCAAGATATACGCAGAAATTACCGGCTTTGGCATGAGCGCCGATGCGCACCATGTCACGATGCCGCCTGAAAATGGCCAGGGCGCGTATGACGCGATGCAGAACGCCTTGAAGGATGCGGACCTAAGTCATGGTGACATTCAATACATCAACGCGCACGGGACTTCAACGGCGGCCGATAGGATAGAGAGCTACGCGATTGAACGTTTGTTTGCTGCGAGCGTAGACAATTTGGCTGTGAGTTCGACCAAATCCATGACCGGGCATTTATTAGGTGCCGCAGGCGCCGTGGAAAGCATTTTCTCAATTCTTGCCATACGTGATCAAGTCGCGCCCCCAACCATTAACCTCGATAACCCTGACGAGGGCTGCGTACTGAATTATGTCCCCCATGTACCGCAGTATAAACCGATTAAAAATGTACTCTCTAATTCCTTTGGCTTTGGTGGGACTAACGGATCCCTAATCTTTAGCCAATACCCATGAATGCTTGCTTAATTAATGGCCAAGCGCTGAGTGCATTGGCTATTTCTGATCGCGCCATTGCTTACGGTGACGGTGTGTTTGAAACTATTGCCGTGAAACAAGGTGTAATGCCCTTGTGGGCAGCGCATTATCAACGCTTAATAGACGCCTGTAGCCAATTAGATCTACCCTTACCCAATGAAGCAGTCTTACTCAAAGAAATCGATGCCCTTAAAGGGAAGCAAGTTCAGGCTGTGATAAAGATCATTATTACCCGTGGCAGTGGCGAGCGAGGCTATTGTCCCCCTACGCATCCCCAGACCCGGCGAATAGTCCAATGTTTGCCTTGGCCGGAAATTCCCCAAGCGTATTATACCGAAGGCGTGTCGGTCATTTATTGTAAGACGCCGGTGAGTCAAAATACACAACTTGCAGGCATTAAGCATTTAAACCGTTTGGATAATGTCTTAGCCAGTAAAGAGTGCGATGAAAAACATAGTGCTGAAGGCTTAATGTGTGATAGCCTAGAGCGCGTCATTGGCGGCACGAAATCAAATATTTTTTATGTGCGTGAGGGTCGCTTATATACCCCTTTGCTTAATCAAGCCGGAGTGCTCGGTATTATGCGTGCCCAAGTATTATTGCAAGCGCAAGCGCTTAATATCAACACCCACATAGTGCCTATTTCTCGTGCTGCACTTAATGAAGCGGATGAAATATTTTTAACGAATAGTCTCATCGGTATTTGGCCGGTGACACAGCTGATGGATAAAAAATTCCCGATAGGCAAGCTAACCCAACAATTTTTAAATCGTCTTGATTAATTATGGCGAAATATTGCATATTACTTATTTTTTTACTGACTAGCGCATTATTGATAGCGTGTGGGGCATTCTTTTATTATCAATCCATCCCGTCAATGACTGAAAAGACTTATATTGTTGAACGGGGTGAGTCTTTGCAACACATCGCAAAGGATCTCCATGAGCAAGGCGTGATTCAACATCCGATGGCATTGATAGTACTTGCGCGCATTACTGGAAAAGCAAATCACATCCAATCCGGTGAATATTTATTCGAAAAAAATAGTACGCTCGAAGAGATCCTGGAAAAAATGGTAAAAGGCGATGTGATCATGCATCACCTGCGTATCGGTGAAGGCTGGACCTTTGCGGAGCTGGCTGCACAAATAACCCTACACCCGGCGTTAGAGAAAACTCTAGATTGGTCTAGCCCAGAGACTATTATCCATCAGCTCAAATTAGGTCTGCATAAGCCGGAAGGATTATTTTACCCGGATACGTATTATTTTCCACGCGGCTATACGGATGCAGCATTTTTGACACGTGCCTATCATGACATGCAAAAATTAGTATCAGCGGTTTGGGAAGATAGGGCGCCCGATTTGCCGTATAAAATGACTTATGAAGCTTTAATTGCCGCATCCATCATTGAAAAAGAAACGGCTGTACCTACGGAATACCAGGAAATTGCAGGAGTGATAGTACGGCGTTTACAAAAACACATGTTATTGCAGGTCGATCCTACCGTGGTTTATGGATTAGGTGCGGATTATTCCCAGGCGCTTACGCATGCAGATTTAGCACAAGACACGCCGTATAATACCTATCTGCATCATGGTTTGCCGCCTACGCCGATTGCTTTTCCGAGTCAGGCGGCTATTTATGCGGCAATGCACCCGGCTAATGGCACAACCCTTTATTTTGTTGCCAACGGTGATGGCAGCCATACCTTTACGAGTACCCTTGAGGCACATAATAAAGCGGTCGCTGCATATCGGAATCGAGAATAAAACAGGACTTATGAAACATCCGGCTGTTCAAGTGTTTTTTGGCGATTTTGCGACAGTCATGAGCAAAAAAACACTTGAACAGCCGGATGTTTCATAAGTCCTATAACAGGAATATCATGGGAAAATTTATAGTCTTGGAAGGCATAGAAGGCGTCGGTAAAACGACGAATATGGATTTTATTGCCCGGTATTTAAAGCGCTTAGCTATCGATTACATCCGCACGCGTGAGCCGGGCGGCACACCCTTAGCCGAGAAAATGCGAGATATCGTTTTGCATGCAGGAGATGAAGAACGCTTAAATTCCGATGCGGAATTATTGCTGATGTTTGCTGCACGTGCGCAACACTTGGCGCAAGTGATTAACCCTGCTTTGCAGGCAGGAAAATGGGTGGTGTGCGATCGCTTTAGCGATGCGTCATATGCGTATCAAGGAGGAGGGCGTCATATTGAAAGCACGCGTATCGCTTTACTTGAAAACTGGGTGCAAGGCATGTTGCGACCCGATGCGGTGATCATTTTAGATTTGCCGGTTGAGCTTGCCTTTGCCCGCACTAAGACGCGTAAAAATCAAGATCGTATTGAGCAAGAATCCGCAGATTTTTTTAATCGTGTGCGTACAGTGTATTTGGCACGTGCGAAAGAAAATCCTATTCGGTATCATGTAGTGAATGCTGAACAGCCTTTGCAGGCTGTGCAAAATGAGATTAAGACTATCCTTGATGCTTTAAGGGTCACTCGCCATGCCACATGAATTATGGCAACGTCTCCAAACCCTCGTTAATGCAGGAAAACTCCCGCATGCCTTATTGCTCATCGGTGCATCTAATCCTGCTAATCAAGCCTTGGTGCAAGATTTTGCAGAGGGGTTATTGTGCGAGCGGGCGCAAGCAGGTCGAGCATGCACACACTGCAAATCATGTCATTTATTAGCTGCGCATACCCATCCTGATTACCACCGTTTATCAAGTACGACTAAAAGTGTAACGATAGGTATTGATGCAGTACGTGAATTAGTCGCCCTGTGTGAGCAAACGCCGCAATGCGCAGATAAAAAAATCATTATTATTTTTGATGCGGAACATCTGAATATCAACGCCAGTAATGCGTTGTTAAAAACCTTAGAAGAGCCGGCTGGAAATGCCTATTTTATCTTGACTACGCAAACGCCCGCGGCACTCCCTGCGACTGTGCGTAGCCGTTGTCAAGCGCTGAATTTTTCCAATGCAATGATAAGCGCACCGTTATGGCAACAGGAATTTTACAGTGACTGCGATGCGCTATTCCTCCATCGGGCTGATCCGCTGCTCTTGGCAAAAAAATGGCAAACCCATTCCTTATTGGAAGTGCTCGAACAACTGGAATTGTATTTGTCGCAAAAGATTGAACAGGACCTCCAGAAGAATAGGTTTAAAAGTTTAGATCACGTGTATCACTTACGCAAAATAGCCATGCAACATGCCACTGTCAATCCGCAACTGCAATTAGAAGCGTTATTGATAGCGCTATATAATGATTTCTCGTGAAAAAACTCAGCTTATAAATTTAGGGTGGGAAGTGTTAACCTTTAGGCCTCTGTGTAAAGTCTAATGCCTTTACACAGAGGCCAAGTCAAATGATCAAGCTAATGCCCTAGCTTTTTTAATGATGTGCATGGGATAAGTTTGGCGTGGAACTATGTCCTTAAGTGGTAAATAACGTTCTGTTTGCTTAAATGGAATGGTTTGCATGATCCTGCTCCTTATAGAAACATCCGCTTTCATAATAAACCTCCGGGTTTTTGTTATTATTATTGTGTACCCATGCATCGATTATTACGCTGTTGGATTTGATAAAGCAACAGTCGATGACGGATGCTGCTGTGCGAAATTATCCTGTATGCGGATGTACTTTTTCTTAAATGCTGTAAAGTTGTAATTTTCGTGCTCATAAGCTTTACTATAGCTAATCCAGGACTTACGAAAAATGTGGCTGTTAGGGTGTTTTTTGGCGATTTTGCGACAGCCATGAGCAAAAAAATACGCTAACAGCCGCATTTATCGTAAGTCCTATAATCATCATCTCTAGGAGTTTGCTATGTTATCTACAAGTTCACAAAACACATTGTTATTAATTGCACGTGTCCTTTTTGCAGGCATATTTGTATTTTCGGGTTGGGGGAAAATCATGGGCTTTGCCGCAACGCTAGCCTATATCCAAAGCGCAGGGATCACGTTTTTTCCAGTGGGTCTGCTAACCCTTGCGATTATTTTTGAATTCGGCGGCGGCTTGCTCGTGTTATTCGGTTGGCATACTCGCCTCGGCGCTGCGGCTTTATTTATTTTTACGTTGCTAACCTGTTTTCTTATTCATCATTTTTGGTCTTATCCTCCAGAAGCGGCACAATTGCAAATGATACAATTCATGAAAAATATCGCGATTTTGGGCGGTGCATTATATATTTTCTGTTTTGGTGCTGGCGGCTTTAGCTTAGATGCAAAACAAAGAAGAAGTTAATTGTAAGACTATTAAGCGGTATCACTGCAGCCATTCTAGTATGCTTTGCTGTGGATGATACCGTCTTAAAGGCATAGTCGTTGAATAGGTGTGCGGTAAACCTTTACCACTGATTGCGCAACTCGCGCAGCCCTAAAAAAATATCTTTACGTCGGACTTGGGTCAGCGGTAAATAAATACCTTTAGCGCGCAGACTGTGTTCAATTTCACTGAATTCTTCGCGGAAAAATGGATTCACTAAGCGCTCTTCCCTTAATGTCGTGATAAAAGGACCGGTATGGTGAATTAATCTTTCCTGCAAGGCTTTAATATGCGGATTATGCGGCTCTATACTTTGTGCAAAGCGTAAATTATTTTCGATGTAATTGTGCCCAGGATAAATGTGTGTTTCATCAGGCAGACGCTCGAGTTGTTCAGCAAAGGTGTCATAGAGTAGTTCGGGATCTCCACCATGATAACAATTGCCGCACCCGGCATTAAATAAGGTATCCCCAGTAAATAAATGCGGGATATCTTTTAAATCTGTACCAAATAAACACACGCCCGATAGGGTATGGCCTGGGGTATCGAGTACGACGAATTTAACCGTCTGGCCAATTTGCAGCGTATGATCGGCCCGCAAGAGGATATCGACATTCGGGATGGGCGCTAGGTAATGGGCACAGAGTAATGCGCCGGTGGCTACTCGCATCGCCGCATTGCCCGCGGTATGATCGGCATGCTCATGCGTATTCACAATATGAGTAATGGTCCAGCCATGGCGTAATGCAACGGACAGGCAGGCTTCTACGGCTATGGGGTCTATGGCGAGCGCTTGCTTAGTCTCAAGACAGGCGACCAGATAGTTATAATTGCGCCCGGGATTTTTGGCATCGATAATTTCTATGTGCATATGGTTTTCCAACTAGGTATAATTGCAATATGAATAACGCGCAGCAACTCATATCCGATTATAGTGCCCAAGTGGTACAAAGGCCACACGCAACGACGCTTACCCTTGATGAGCGCGCTGAGCGTTTTAGACTCCTTAAATCTTTGCTCGTTGAGCAAAATGCCGTCCTCATTGCCCATTATTATGTTGATCCGCTGTTGCAACAGCTCGCGCAAGAAAGCGGCGGCTTTGTAGGTGATTCTTTAGAAATGGCCAAATTTGGTAAAAATGCCGCATCTGACACGCTGATTGTGGCCGGGGTGAAGTTTATGGGCGAAACGGCCAAGATTTTAAGCCCACATAAGCGCGTGTTAGTGCCAACATTAGAAGCCAATTGTTCCCTGGATTTAAGTTGCCCCATTACTGAATTTTCAGCGTTTTGTGATCAACATCCGGATCGCACCGTTGTGGTTTATGCCAATACCTCTGCATTAGTTAAAGCCCGTGCCGACTGGGTCGTCACTTCGAGTATTGCTGTACCGATTATTGAGCATTTAAGCGAATTGGGTGAGAAAATCATTTGGGCCCCAGACCGGTATTTAGGCGATTACTTACAGCGTCAAACGGGCGCCGATATGCTGCTTTGGCAGGGCAGTTGTATCGTCCATGAAGCATTTAAGGCCAATACCCTAAAACGATTAAAACAAGACTATCCCGATGCGGCCGTATTAGTCCACCCTGAATCCCCGCAAGAAGTCATCGCCCTGGCCGATGTAGTCGGTTCTACGACCCAGCTCATTAAAGCCGCGCAAACTGTGCCACAGACCACCTGTATCGTTGCGACCGAGCGGGGGATTTTCTATAAAATGCAGCTGGCCGCTCCCGATAAAATCCTGATCCAAGCCCCAAGTGGTGGCAATGGTGCGACTTGCAAGAGTTGTGTGCATTGTCCCTGGATGGCGATGAATAGTCTAGATAATTTAGCCCAGGTCTTAAGCACCGGGACAAATGAGATAACCTTATCCCTAGAG
>JABCZS010000039.1:10990-11954 GCA_013289605.1 Gammaproteobacteria bacterium | reverse complement strand
CAATCTATAGCGAAAATCGTTAAAATAGAGGCCATTTCCTGCCAAATAGGGTTAATTCATGGATATACGCAAGGTTAAAAAGCTGATTGAATTATTGGAGCAATCTGCCTGTACTGAACTTGAAATACGTGAAGGTGAAGAATCTGTGCGCATTAGCCGCGCCGCCCCCATGGCACAACTCCCAACGACCACTTATTTTGCCCCGCCCCCTGCAAACCCTGTTGCGAGCGCCACTAATACGTCAGAAGTAGCCGCACTGACAGTCACCGCTGGGCATACAGTTAAATCCCCGATGGTTGGAACATTTTATCGCGCTTCATACCCCGATGCAAAGTCTTTTGTAGAAGTCGGACAAGCCGTCAAAGTAGGAGATGTCTTATGCATCATCGAAGCCATGAAAATGTTTAATCAAATTGAAGCCGACAGAGCCGGCAAGATCACCGCCATTTTGGTCGATAATGCCGAACCTGTAGAATACAACCAAGCCCTATTTACCATTGAATAACGAATAAAAATTTATGCTAGATAAAGTATTGATAGCCAATCGCGGCGAAATCGCATTGCGTATTTTACGTGCCTGTCATGAGCTCGATATTCAAACCGTCGCCGTGTATTCCACCGCAGACCAAGATCTCATGCATGTGAAACTTGCGGATGAATCGATTTGTATCGGGCCGCCGCAAGCAGGGCAAAGTTATCTGAATATTCCTGCCATTATTAGCGCAGCAGAAGTCACTGATGCGACCGCAATCCACCCCGGTTACGGTTTTCTGGCTGAAAATGCGGATTTTGCAGAACGCGTGGAAGCGAGTGGCTTTATTTTTATCGGCCCTAAAGCTGAAAATATTCGTTTAATGGGCGATAAAGTCAGCGCGATTGCAGCCATGAAAAAATCTGGCGTGCCGTGCGTATATCCATGAATTAACCCTATTTGGCAGGAAATGGCCTCTATTTTAACGATTTT
>JABCZS010000039.1:0-10980 GCA_013289605.1 Gammaproteobacteria bacterium | reverse complement strand
AAAATCTGGCGTGCCGTGCGTACCCGGTTCAGACGGCCCGCTTACCGATGATCCTGACAAAAACTTAGCCATGGCCGAGGAAATCGGTTATCCCGTGATTATTAAAGCCTCAGGCGGCGGCGGCGGACGCGGCATGCGTGTGGTCCATGGCCCCGCAGCGCTGGTTAATGCCATTGCGCTCACGCGTCAAGAAGCCCAAGCTGCGTTTAATAACAGCATGGTCTACATGGAAAAGTTTTTACAAAACCCGCGTCATATTGAAATTCAAGTTGCAAGCGACGGGCAGGGGCACGCGATTCATTTAGGCGAGCGCGATTGCTCCATGCAACGCCGCCATCAAAAAGTATTAGAAGAAGCGCCTGCTCCAGGCTTAACGCCCTCACTGCGACAAGCGATAGGCACACGCTGCGTGCAGGCCTGTTTAGACATGGGTTACCGTGGTGTTGGGACGTTTGAATTTTTATTTGAGGACGGTCATTTTTATTTTATAGAAATGAATACGCGCATTCAGGTGGAACATCCGGTCACGGAAATGATCACTGGTATCGATTTAGTCCGTCTGCAAATTGAAATTGCCGCCGGTAAACCTTTATCGCTCACCCAAGATCAAGTTCAGTTTCAAGGCCATGCGATAGAGTGTCGCATCAATGCTGAAAATGCTAAAACGTTTATGCCAAGTCCCGGGAAAATTGAGTTGTATCACCCTCCCGGCGGCCTAGGCGTGCGCTTTGACTCGCATATTTATAGCAGTTACAGCGTGCCGCCTTATTATGATTCGTTAATCGGCAAGCTCATTACTTATGGTCAGACGCGCGAGATTGCCATTGCCCGCATGCGTAATGCTTTAAATGAAATTATTATTCAAGGGATCCAAACCAACATCCCGCTGCATCACGACTTATTAAACGATGCAAATTTCGTTAAAGGCGGCACCAATATTCATTACCTTGAAAAAAAGCTTGCGAAGGAATGAATTATCAAGAATTAAGCCTCAGCGCGCATGCGGCTCAAGCAGAAGCGTTAAGTGAGGCGCTTGAATCTTTAGGTGCGCTCAGCGTGAGCCTACAAGATGCCAACGATATTCCCATATACGAACCTAAACCGCAAACCCATCCTCTTTGGGATGACATTATTATTACGGCTTTATTTGCACACGATGCTGACTTTTCGATGATTAAAGCTGCGATCACATCGCACCATAACGGTATTATTATCAATGAAGCCTTAGTCGAGGACCAAAACTGGGTGGAGAAAAGTCTGAATGATTTTAAACCCATTGCCATTAGTAAAAACTTGTGGATCTGTCCCAGCTGGCATGAGTTAGAAGTCGATGCAACCATTCTGCACTTAAATCCAGGGCTTGCTTTTGGCACCGGTGAGCACCCCACAACACAAATGATTTTGCGCTATTTAGCAGAGCATCCACCGCATCATACCGTAGTGGATTTTGGCTGTGGATCAGGGATTTTAGCCATTACCGCGAGTCTATTTGGTGCAGAGCAGGTGTATGCAATTGACATTGATGAGCAAGCACTCGTTGCCACTTACTCTAATGCACAATTAAATCATAAAGAAAAACACATCACCATTTGTTTACCTGAAGATTTACCTCTGCTGCAGGCGGATCAACTCTTAGCTAATATTTTTCTCACGCCGCTGATTGAATTGCGCGAAAATTTTCTGCGTTTACTGAAAGCACAAGGCGAAATTTTAATATCAGGTGTGTTACAATCGCAAGTACATCAACTCATGAATGCTTACATAAATGATTTTGATCTAAGTGTGATTGATGAGCAATCTGAGTGGTTGTTGGTGCGCGGAATTAAAAAATAATTTTAAATTTCGACCTACAAAACGCTTGTATTGAAAGTCAAAATGCAGGTATGATGTTTCATAACAATAAGAAATGAGTAAGAATAAATAGGATATTAAGTATGTTAGACTTAAAATTCTATATGTACTTAAAGATTAAGTCACCATAACAAAGGATTAAATATGGCCACAACATTTTTAAACAACTCCGTGCAACCTACCGTTATCGACCCACATTATGTGCCTCCGTTACGCGATAGCGTTAAAACAGCCGTTGAAAAATATTTTACTCATCTTGATGGACAAAAGATTAATAACTTATATGAAATGGTGCTGAGCGAAGTTGAAGAACCTTTACTGCAAACTTTAATGAGGATCACCGGCGGCAATCAATCCCTCACCGCAAAAATCTTAGGTTTAAGCCGCGGCACTTTGCGCAAGAAATTAGAACAGTATGATTTGATGTAGGGAAAACCCGCGCATAAATCCCCTGAGCAGACCTGCCTGCCCACTTGCAAATGGGCAGGCAAGTCAATCTGACTTGTATTTTTTTATATCACAAATATGTTCACATTGCTTTATTAATAGCAATGACGCAGATTGATGATTAGACCTCATAACCCTAACCGTGCAACTCTTCCATCCCCAACACGGCATCGAGCTCTTGGCAAAAGCCCTGAAATAAAGACTCCACTTCACCATAATGCTCTTGTCTTAAGGCCTGGAGTAATGCAAAAGTAGCCGCTTCCAATTGTGGAAAACCACAATATTTAAGACCACCACAACATTTATGGATGATATGCGCCAGTTCCTGATAATTTTTCTGTGCAAGTGCAGCTTGGCTGTCTGCCTTAAACTCTGGTAATTCTTTTATAATAATCCCTAGCGTTTCTTTAACGAGATCTTTATTCTCACCACAACGCTTTTCCCATAAGGCCCAGTCCACACGCAAGCCTATGGCCGCAGGAGATAAAAATTGATCCGCTATTTTTTTTGCGGCATCGGCTAATAATGGTTTATCCAACACTTGTTTAATCCCTTTCTCTAGGCACTCGTTAATCAGTTTTTGATCTGAATGTGCGGTTAACGCAATAAATGGTGTGTGTTGATTAGGAGAATGCGCATCTTGACACACTTTTTCGGCTATTATTGTACCATCAAAATCTGGCAAACCGAGATCTAAATATACTAAATCATATCTTTTCTGAGCTAATCTATCCAGCCCCTCTTTCCCTGTTTTCGCGACATCAATCAATCCGTAGCCCCAGGATTGCAAATTCGCTACCGTGGTTTTTTGAATCAATTCATTATCTTCGACCAAAAGCACTTTAGGTTCTGGCCCCACACGCACCGGGGTAGTCTTCTTTTGAGTAGGTTTAATTGCAGGCAATTGTGGCAGCTGAGCGGGTACCGTGAGTTGATATTTTTTTAGCTGAGAAGCACTAGGAAGTTTAAATTGGACCGTACAGGTGAATTGCGCACCTTTATCCGGCATGCTGGTGACTTTTATATCACCTCCCAACTTTTCAATATACTGTTTGACCATATATAAGCCCAGGCCACTGCCTTGATATTGATTTTCATAAGAAGGGGTTAAGCGGCTGAATTTTTCAAAAATAAGTTCTTGTTTATTTTGAGGGATCCCGATACCGGAATCCTTGACCACTATTTTTATACTGACTTTATCCGATCTTCGTTGTAATAAACTCAGCTCTAAATTAATACTGCCTTTATCGGTGAATTTAACCGCATTGCCGAGTAAATTTAAAATAATGCGATGAAGTAAAAGTTCCTGACCGTATAATACTTTCGGGATATTATCATCATAAAAAGTTTCTAATTTTAGGCCTTTTTGCTTAATCGCTGGCTTGAAAATAACTGTCAAGGCATTGAGGGTATGCTTTAACTCAAAACAGGTTTTCTTAAGTGTCATTTCTCCTGAATCAAGTTGTGAAGTGGCAATAATTTCATTCAGCAAATTGAGTAACGCAAGACCTGCTTGATGAATATCTCGTGCGCCTTCTTGGGTCATACGCGCTTCGGGGAGTCGGTTAATGATCTCGGCCATACCAATAATCCCCATTAAAGGCGTGCGCAAATCATGGCTCATATTACGGATAAATTCAGTTTTAGCGGCGCTTGCTGCTTCAGCGGCTTCCTTCGCCTCGCGCAGCTTAATTTCAATTTCTTTTTCTTTGGTAAAATCCACTGCCACGCCGGTGACGCCGCAACATTCCCCTTCATCGTTATAAATAGGAAAGCCACGATCTAAAATCCAGCGCACTTGCCCATCAGGGCGCACAATACGGTAACTTTCGTTATAACGCGCGTCCGGGCCTAATTCAGCCACACGTGCAGCCATAGCATAAATGGGGTGATAATTGTGTACATCTTCAGGAACTAAAAAAGAAATCCATTTTTCTGGGTTGGTATACAACTCGTCTCTAGAGCGACCCCAGATTTTTTCATAAGCGGGACTGACATAGGTGATGGATTTGAAATCAGGACTTGAGAGCCAATACACGTATTCACTTTTTTCAGCTAATTTGGATAGAAAATCACCAATTTTCTTGAGCGTCAGTTCTGTGCTTTTACTAACCATATTAGCTATCTATTGCATGAGCGGGGGAGATATTTTAGTTTAGCATTAATGGGCTAGACCGTAGCCAAGTTTTTTGATTGGCTTCGGTTCAGAATCTTTTTTCGTACCGGAAGTAGTCGTTTGCCATTGTGTAGTAATAATAGAACGCTTAGTTCCACATACTTTTACTTCTTCTTTATGTAAGAGCTCAGTTGCGGCATGCACGGCTTCTAGTGCCTTATGAACGGCTGCTTTCTTTTCTTGCTTGGAGTGATATTGTTGTGATTCTGCTTGATTTAAAAGATCAAGTTTTTCTTCTAGTAATGCTTTCTTTTCTTTAAATGCTTTATATCGTTGCTTAGGTGCCTGTGCTTTTACTGCTGCCTGAATTACGGTTGCTGATTGATTGGCTTTCTTTTGCTCGCTCTTTTTCTCGGGATCAAGCTCTAGAATAAGCGCTGCACTTTCTGCTAAGATCCTCTCTATTTCCACATTTTCTTTCTTCAAATCTTTTGCAGTAGTAATGGGTTCAAGACTACCTGCTATTTTGTTAATGGATTTTTCTGCAATAATGTGAAGGTTTGACTCTGGCTGGGGAGAAGAGCTTAAAGAAGAGCCCGTTGAACTAGTACCATCGGTTGAACCAGAACTAACACTACTTAAACTTGAGAGGCGACGCAAACTGCCTGCAAGTAAAGTTGCAGAATTTCGTGATGCAATATGAGTACTAGCCGCTGATATCAATTTATAGGCTTGGGTAGCTAAACTCTCTACTGCGTAACTTTGTTGCTCAACGCCTTCCATAATTGTAGCATTAGTAGGATTATCAAATTTTCCTACAGCATGTGTAAGAGTTGCCCTTGCTTTCGATAATTGGTCTAAGAGTTTAATTCTTTTGGCTTCTCTAGCTTTAATAATTTGCGCATGGATTCCATCCATAATCTTGTTCAGCTGTGCCTCTCCACCACTACAAGTCACACGAACAAAGCCACTTTTTGGATCTAAGCCAGAATAAGAAGCTGGACCAATCATGATATTGTTTTCAAACAATAAGTGGTAGCAAATATCCTCATTTGTTTGAATAGTGGCTTTATTCCCAACGGCTTGTTTGGCTTTTTCATTCAAGGGCTGCCCAATGAGATCGCTTAAATCAAGTACAATATAGAAAGTACCTTCAGGAACATAACTTTCATCAGGCATATTAACCCCCATCTCTCTAGCTCGTTTATTAACTAACTTGAGTTTGGGGCCATAATAAAGAGCCATTTCCTCTAATTTACTTTTATTTAATCCATGTAATCCTGCAGCGAAACTTACTTGCGCAGAAATGGGGGCATGGCCATAAATATTAACACCAGGAGTTAAACATTCATTTATAAAATATTCATTTTCGCTATATACTAACGCCATACGCTCACCCGCGGCAGATAAGCCTTTGGTTGCAGAGCGCATTACAATAATATGTTTTGCCAAATCAGGTGCCACGGTTACTAATGAAATGGGTTTTTTTGTTATCCCCATTTCAGCGTAGGCTTCATCCAGTATGATGGGTGTTTTTTTATCATCCGGTAAATCTTTTTCCTGGGCTAAAAACTCACGCAATACTGCTGCAATTTTTTCCCATTCGGATCTATCTGTTACTGTCCCTAAAGGATTACTAGGGTCATTGAATAGGAAAGCATTGATGGGCAAATTCTGTCTTTTTGCTTCGGCTATACTTTCTTTGAGGGCTTTTGCGGTTAATTTATAGCCGGGCTCTTTCATTACATGAATAGGGTGCAACCTATTTTGTTGCTTGTTTCCCTTATAAAGACCATAAAAAGGCACGGGGGTTACAATAACGCCCTTGGGGTCTTTCTTTTCATTTATAAAATCAAATATTGCATACAGCCCAGCTGCGCCGCCAACAGGCAAAATAATATCTTTAGCTTTAGCAGTCTTAATTCCATACCAATTATTTAATGCACCCGCAATTTTGTCGCGGGACGCCTCTTGTCCCTGAGGATGCCCATAAGGGACAGTGCAATCAATTTCTGCCACTTTATCACGTAAAGCAGAAGCCTCTGCGTCGTCATTATCCTTCACTCTATGCATTTCACTCAGCGCGTCTCTCGCTTGAGCCGCTTGTTGCTGCTTGTCATTCCAATATTTTATCTCTTCAGACCCAATATCGTGATTAATAGGAAAAGTAGGATTACCCATCCCAGCGAAAATAATTTCTTTTCCCTGAGATTTTAAATGTTTAACCCATAGGGCTAAAAGCATAGTCCTATCGATGTTATTAGCAGGTAGGCCATTAGGCATGTACACTTTAGTCACTCCACTAACTTTAATAGTTATCTAATCTTCTTGTTATAAGTCATTCTACCATTTTTTCTTTAGAAAATTGACTATTTTTAAAAAGCACGACTATGATTATTACTATTCGGGCTTTTAAAAGACAGTATGCAATTCCTTTATTTATCTTGTTCTATCGTTATTTTTCTATTTTAAGGTAATTATACCATTTTAGGGTAAGAAATTGACTATTTTTTCTGCAGTCAAGCACCGTTGAGTATGACAGAAAATATACTCTTTTTCCACCCCTACTAAAATATCATCATATCTATGCAAATTATGATAGATAGTTACACATTCTGATAGGTTTTTGTACTATACCCTTAAAATAAAAAGTTTGTCAATCTACGTGAGCCCTAACTCACTGTAATTTAGATATTTTCCCAAGTACTATCCTATCATAAAATAGTTCGAAAGTTTACATAATAATGATTCGGCAGGATCATTATATTGGATAACTCTTTATGAGTATGCGCACTTTTAAGACTAGCCCTCAAAGCGAGTCACTCTTAATTAGTCTTAAATATCATGAGCTTATGAACGCTTATGCGGGTGTTAACCCTCACAATGCCGGGTGGGTATGATTTTGCTGTTCTTGAATCAGCGCGGCAAGTGAGCAAAGGGTAGCATGGGTTAAGATATCCCCCGCCTTTAAATCCACATTAAATTTCTTATTAATTTTTTGCAGCATAACGATGATTTTGATGGAATCGATGCCATAAATGACCATGCTTTTATCATTATCAATATTTGCAGCGGGAACGTTCACCACAGCCGCCAAAATTTTTTTAAGATTATTCATCACAGTTTTATCTATTATCATATTCCCTTCGCACCGTTAAGCGGCTCAATTGACTAAGGTAACCCAATTTAACACGCTCTACAATCCCAGTCCAATCAGGGTACTATAATACTTGCTATTACGTCCTAAATCCTTGACGATAAATGAAATTAAATAACCAGGCTAAGTATATGTCTTTTTTAGGTGAACCGATGAATTTTGTAGACATGATAAACCATCATGCACAACATTCTCCTCATGATCCCGCCCTAATCTTTTTAGAAGATACACTCGAAAAAGAACAGCTTACCTTTAAGGAATTACATCAAAAGGTGAGCGCATTGGCAGGATATTTACTTGAAAACAAGTTAACGGATACGCCACTCTTATTAATCTATCCGGCAGGTCTAGAATTTGTAATCGCTTTTATTGCTTGCTTATATGCCGGTGCAATTCCTGTGCCCGTAGATTTTAAGCCGCTACAACCTCTTGCCAATGAAATAAAGGCTAAAGTCATTTTAACCGAGACTAAAACCAAAGCATTACTCTTCGCTGATAAACATACTCATACCCATTTAACAGCACTCATTATCATTGAAACCAATGCTTTAACGCTCAAGACACAAACCTATACGACTGCTGCATCCAATAAGATTGCCTACCTTCAATACACTTCTGGATCTACGGCCTATTCAAAAGCAGTCATCACGAGTCACCAGGAGTTAACGCGGGGTATTCGTGATATCTCTACTGCATGGAGATACGATGAAAAAAGTGTGTCCTTATCCTGGACACCTCATACTTATTCTTATGGACTCGTCGTCGGGATATTAACACCCTTATATAATAAGAGTCTGACGTTCATAATGTCCGCGCAAAATTTTATTAACCATCCCTCAAGCTGGTTAACGTTAATCTCAAAATATCAAGTGACGCATAGTGGTTGTCCGAATTTTGGCTATGATCTTTGCGCGCAACACATAGCAACGCAGGAATTAACGGGTATTAATTTAAGCCGTTGGAAAGTTGCGATTTGTGCGGGGGAAACCGTTCAATTTAAAACCCTTAATCAATTTTATCAAAAATTTAAAAGTGTTGGCTTTGAAGCGAGTCATTTTTATCCGAGCTTTGGCATCTCTGAATTATCAGGTCTTGTGGCGACCAAGAAGTGGGGGCAAACACCGGTGCTCTACGATACTCTTTTACAACAAAGTATAAGTATCACTACTTTAGAACAAGAAAATGTTAACGTTAATCTTGATAACAATTTTATTGTGAGTTGTGGCCCCTTGTTGCCTGGCATCACTATGAAAATAGTTCATCCAGAGCGTAAAGAAATTGTACCTCAGGGTGCGATAGGTGAAATTTGGTTATCTGCCACTAAATGTTTTAATGGCTATTGGCCCAATAATAATAAAACCGATCCCTGCTTTGAAACATTGGATAAAATTTATTATAAAACAGGGGACTTGGGTTTTGAAAAAGACGGAGAATTATTTTTAACCGGCAGATTAAAAGAGTTAATTGTGATTTATGGAAAAAAATATACGCCCATGGACATTGAATCAAAAATCCCACAGGCCCATTCTAGCATCGCGCATGAATTAAATGTCGCCTTTTCAAATGAAATTGAACATAAAGAAGCGCTTTTTATCTTGCAAGAAATAGATGAGGATATCGTGAGGCAGAGAGATTTCATTACTATCGTTGAGGCCATTAAAGTGACGCTTTATGAACAGTTAGGAATTAATCCCTACGGCATTATTTTGCTGAAAAAAGGAACCATACCTAAGACAAACAGCGGAAAAGTGCAACGCTTACTTGCAAAACAATTATTTATTGAAAACAATATGGGCAGTATCCTGTATCAACATATAAAAAATTTAGAATTTTGAGAAAAATAATTGACACCCACATCCTAACAAGAGGGTGTCTTTATTGCTATCATATATAACTACCCATATTACTTAAATTGGATGACACCATGGCTATAAACAAAAAACATACCTTCAATAAAATCATACTCACTTCGGGCATTATTCTCATCGGCTTCTTCATATATCTGGATTTGATTGGTCTAGATACAGATCAATATGACCCTGGCGAGTCTACAGTGACGGTATCGTCTGAAATAAGCATACCCGATGCAAGCACAACTAGCGTGGCGGGAACGTTTTTGAATAATGGTATTTTATTTGTAGCTTTTGAGAGAGGCGGAGAGGTTTATTTAAATTATAATAAAGCCGGCAGATGGCTCAATAATTCCCTGGCATTAAATATCCCATCCCATTACGGTGTTGAGGCCATTACGATAGAAAATCCTCGTCCGAATGCTTCCACATTTGTGTGCTTATTTATTAAAGACGGTTCCCAAGATAAAGGTACCATTCAATATACCTGCTCCCCCATCAATTATTCAGCCGAAGGGGATCCTGTGTTTTCATGGGCCGTGCCTACGGTTTTAGACCTGGCAACCAAAGATGACATAAACGGGATGGTCGCTGCAACATCGACCTCTAAAAATGAATTTCACTTGGTTTTAAATGAATTTGCTGATCAGGGCGGCTCTGGAGATAATTCTGATAGATATGCCACCAAACGCATTGATTGCAAAATAACCCAAATAGATGATTTAGACCATGGGATTATACTAAATGATCTTTGTAGGCTCGATGTACTAGCATCCTATATCACCCCTGAGCAATTTAAAGAACCTTCCATTGTTGCCGTACCCGCACCAATAGCATCTGACCCTAAGGAATTATATATATTTTTCAGAGATACTCATGCAAACCAAAATCATGTGGGTTATGTTTCTTTGAGCGGATTTGTCCAAGGCAAATCTGATATTTTTTTAAAAGATGCCCAAGGGAATACACGCAATTCAAGCGATCGGGTTGCATCGTATTATTTTAGCCCTGTTTGTCCAGAAGGTTACTGTGAACCTTATATCTATGCCGCTTATAAAAATGAAAACAATAACGAAGTGCGTTTTTCTAAAATCTCGCTGGCGGATTGGTTAATAGCAGACCCAGAGGGCCCTGGCTATAAAAAATGGAAACATTGTGAACTAAAAGAGTTTAATGAAGCAAATGGGCAATACGAGCCTAGCGTCTTTAGCAATCAAGGCCCTATGCTGGTTGAATTTGCCCATACATTATACCTTTTGTACTCCAATGCTAAAAATGACAATGCCCTGGTTTATAAACAGATTGATCTAATGAATATAGACGGCCCAGTGTGCAACTAGAGGAAAATAATAGACACCCACTTATCAAATAGGTGGGTGTCTTGTTATTTTCTTATTAAATATATGGGTGTCTTATTATTTCTCTTATTTTGCTGAAAAAAGGAACCATACCCAAAACAAACAGCGGCAAAGTGCAACGCTTATTATCCAAACAATTATTTATTGAAAATAATATGGGCAATATCTTGTATCAGAATATAAATAATTTATAATATTGAG
>JABCZS010000038.1 GCA_013289605.1 Gammaproteobacteria bacterium | reverse complement strand
TAATTTTTGGTAAGCAACTTGGGATTTTTATCTTTACCTGGGCAGCCATCCATTTTGGTTTTGCACAAAAATTACGTGGCGTGAATTGGCCCACACTTTATGCCGGCGCCATCGTGTGCGGCATAGGCTTTACCATGAGTTTATTTATCGCATCCCTAGCTTATCAAGGGGAAAGTCTCGCCCTATTTGAAGAAGGTAAATTAGGGATTTTAATTGGATCGATAGTCTCAGGAATCATTGGGTATTATTTATTAAAACTTAATACCCACGAAAAAGCGTAGTATTAACGTTAATTAACGAATGACTGCACCGCTTTAATTAACTTGTCGCTGGTTTCATTCGAAGTGCGATAAAGACGTGCGGAAAAAACCGCGACTAATTCCATCACGTCTTCTATTAATTCTTCTTCATATAAATCTTGTTGTTCATCATTATTTAAAATCACAATTTCTATTTTGCGCACCGCACATAATGCAAACACTAATTCTGCACCTAGGCGCAATAAACGATCTTTGTGCGTTACCACCAAGCGTTTAATTTTTTTATCAACGATTAAATTGAGTAATTTGCGCAAGCCATTTTTACTGTAATTAATGCCTGATCCCCTGTCTCTGATGACCTCATACGTCCAACCTTTTTGGGTACAATAGGCTTCGAGTTGTTGTACTTGTTGTTTAAACCCTTCGCTTTCTTCGGGTGCGCAAGCACGCGCATAAGCAATCGTTAATTCTGTTTCCACATCTTTAAGATTGAGCAGTTTTTCTAAATCATAGTAACGCGTCCCACCATCGCTGCGACGCTCAGGCAGTAATTGACCGCGTTCTTCCCAGCGGCGTAAGGTTTGCACAGAAACACCAAGAATACGAGCGGCTTGGCCCACTTTAACAAATCTACTCATAACACCTAATAATACCAGATATGTATCGATTAAATACGGATGTAAGTCATTGTAAAATATAGAAAAACAACAGCATTATCCCTGCTTTTTTGTGATTCCGCAAGTTGCGTTTAATTTTTCAATAGATTCATTATAAAGGGCGAGCCTGAGCAGAAGATTAAGGAAAAAAAGAAATAGCGTTATCGGGCCATAATCAGCAGTATGCCTTGTTGAGCTAACACCTGCACCACTAACATATTAAATAGAATAAGCAGTATGACCAGCACCATGGGGGAAAAATCAAATCCTGCCAGAGGGGGGATCACGCGGCGCACAAGCGTAAGAGGTGGCGCAATCAATTGGGAGGCGATTTGAACGACGGGATTATAATGATTAGGCTTTAACCAACTCATGACCGCAATAATTAACGTTGCAAACAAATAAATATAAAAGACTAAACTTAAGATATCGGCGAGCGCTAACAATAAAAGACCGCCATTATTTACCCACACTCCCGTTTGCATGGCAATGAGTAAACCTTCTTTAAGAAAGGCTAAGATCATTAATAATAAAATGCTGGCCCAATCCAGGCCAAAATAACCGGGAATTAATCGGCGCAACGGTAATACCAAAAAATTACTGATTTTTATTGTAGCCTGACTGATAGGATTATAAAAATCAGCCCGCACCCATTGCAATAAGATGCGCAGCAGCAACACGACGATAAAAAAACTAAATGCCGTATCCATTAAAAACAATCCAGCTTGCATCAAAGGACTCATACGCTTATTCCTTGTTTTTTAATTCATCTTCCATTAAATGTTGTAATTGCTGCCCGCGTGCATACGCTTTTTCAAAGGCTAGTGCAAATAAAGCTGACATATGGCCTTTGTTAAGCGTCTCGATCACTTGCTCGGTCACCCCTTTTTTTGAAGTGACTTGTTGTTGTAGCGTGCGTAAACTAGAACTGCTTAATGAGGCCAATTGCGTAGCGCCAGAGAATAATTGCAGCACCGCTTTTTTTGCATCCGCTTCCGAGATCCCTAGGGTTTGTGCCGCATCTATAATGCTCTGTAAAATAAAAAATACATAACCTGGGCCAGCGCCGGTTAATACCGTATAGGCATCAAGCTGTTCTTCATCGAGTACCCATTGCGTGATCCCCATTAAGCTAAAGAATGCATCCGCCACCTTATGCAAAGAAACTTCCAGTTGAGGTGCAAAAAAAATAGTATTGCCTTCTGCAATCGACACACAAATATTGGGCATCGCACGGACTATGGGGATCGCGCCGAAAAATTGATGTAATTTTTCTAGCGGTATGCCTGCCGCAATAGAAATCACCAGCGGGCTATGGGCAAAGGCTGTGCTATTTTGAATAGCAAAACTGTGCATGCTTTGCGGTTTTATCGCCAAGATCACGATCGCAGCCTGTTGTATGGCCGCGCGATTATCTGTAGTGGTCTGCACCGCAAATTGTTCTGTTATCGCTTGTAATTTTTCAGGATCGGTATCGGTCACGAGTATCGCATTTGTGGGAAAACCCGCGCGCTGTAAGCCACTGAGCATATGGCTAGCCATATTTCCTGCGCCGATAAAGGTAATGGGTAATGCGTTTAAAGACATGGCATATACTCGATAATAAATAATGGGAGTATACCCAGTTTATAGCAAGATGCGAATATTCGTTAAGTAAGACTTGCCTCTTTACAAAGAAGACCGACAAAGGCCTTGCTTTTTTACAAAGAAGACCGACGAAGACCTTGCCCCCTTTGTAAAGGGGGCCGGACGCTTCGTCCGGGGGGATTTTAGCGATCTTAACGCACACAATGAATTTTATTAAAGCTTAATGCTTAGAAAATTTAAATAGCAAATACTAAAGGGATAACAGAGATCCAAAAATCCCCCCGGACGAAACGTCCGGCCCCCTTTGCAAAGGGGGCAAGCTTCTATCGATCTCTTTGCCTCAACGGCCAACCTTGTTTACAGATATTTGTATAGTAGATTCAGCTTTATCAAAGAGCGCTATTCCTCGGTTTGGATCTCTTTTTCAAGCACAGTAACTGCGACGGCAGCTTTGCTGGTTAAGAAGCTAAAGGGGATGGTTAATAGCAAAGCCAACAGAAAAAATAAAGGTTTATGCGTTATCATTTCGCGCCTGCACTTAAGTTGATTAGATTTTCTTATAGTGTAGTCGGTTTATCAGCTTGCACACTTAGATCGGTGATCACATGACCTAGTTGCAATGCACGGCGATAGAATTTAGTAGAAGGACGAGGACAATAATAGGGCAGTGGGATCGGATCCATCACCGCCTTGAAGTCAGGATGATTGCTAAATACTGCCTGGGCATGACGGGCGTAATCCAGCCAATCCGTTGCAAAATGAACACACCCACCGGGCACTAACACGGTTTTCAATTGATCTAAAAACGCCGTTTGCACTAAACGCCTTTTGACATGTTTACGCTTAGGCCAAGGATCCGGAAAGTAAATATACACATGGTTTAAGCTATTTTCAGGAATAATATCCGGGAAGAGGGTCATCACATCAGTGTGAATGACGCGCACATTTTGAATTTGATCATGATTTAACTGTTGAAATAAACCACCCGTTCCAGATTGATACACTTCAACACCTATAAAATCCACATCCGGCCTAAGCTTAGCCATGGCGATTAACGCTTCCCCGTTGCCAAAACCTATTTCAAGCGCGCAAGGGGCATCCCGCCCAAAAATTTTTGCAAAATCTAAGGGGACACCTGGGGTTACGTCTATGCCGTATTGGGGCCAGAGGGTGGTAAACGCTAATTGCTGGGCGCAGGTCATGCGGCCTTCACGGCGGACAAAACTTTTTATGGTGCGCATTAAAAGAAATAACCTTCTGTGGTGGAGGAGGCACTGGCGTAAGGGCGTTTGGGCATGCGTCCGGCTAAATACGCATGACGTCCGGCTTCTATTGCAAGCCCCATGGCCCGCGCCATTAATATAGGATCTTTTGCTTCGGCAATTGCGGTATTCATTAACACCCCATCGCACCCTAATTCCATAGCTATGGCGGCATCCGATGCGGTGCCCACGCCCGCATCGACGATGACCGGCACCTTAGCATTTTCAATGATAAACCGTAACGAATAACGATTTTGAATGCCTAAGCCTGATCCTATAGGCGCGGCCAAAGGCATAATCGCGCAGCAGCCAATTTCTTCTAATTGTTTAGCGGTGATCGGATCATCCGTCGTGTAAACTAATACCTCAAAGGCATCATGCACCAAGCGTTCCGCCGCTTTTAAAGTTTCCACAATATTAGGAAATAAAGTTTTGGTGTCGCCTAAAATTTCTAACTTCACAAAATTATGGCCATCGAGTAATTCCCTAGCAATCTGGCAAGTGCGCACCGCATCCTCGGCGGTGTAACAGCCCGCGGTATTGGGTAATAAGGTATACGTTTGCGGTGAAATAAAATCGAGTAAATTGGGCTGATTTTCTTCTTGCCCGATATTCATTCTGCGTAAAGCAAAGGTAACAATTTGCGCCCCACTGGCACTGATTGCGGCTTGGGTTTGCGCAAGATCTTTATATTTACCGGTCCCGACCATTAAACGTGATTCAAATGTATGTCCTGCGATGACTAGCGGTGCTGACATTAACCCCCTCCTACTGCGTGGATAATTTCTATCTGATCCCCATCGGCTAACGGTGTCTCAAGATAACGGCTGCGCGGGACGATGCTGTGATTTAACTCCACCGCGTAGCGTTTATTTTCTAAGCCTAGGGATAGAATAAAGTCCTGTAGCGATAAGCCTGTATCTAGGGGCTGCGCTTGTCCGTTTAGTATGATTTGCATTTTGCCTCTGTTTGTTTTGTTGGCATTGCTAAGAATTCTCGCTCCGCTAAAAATCCCCCCGTCCGAAGCGGCCGACCCCCTTTACAAAGGGGGGAAGCCCTTCTCTGCCATGCTCATTTCCTTCGGGGGCAAGCCTCTTCACTTGTCATCCTTTTGGCTCCTCTTTGCCCCCTTTGTAAAGGGGGCCGGCCGTTTCGGCCGGGGGGATTTTTAGCGGAGGGTGACCTTCTAGCAGACCGCGAGCTACTCCCCACAAGCGCAATATCACTCTCCGAAGAAATGTTCAACTGCACAAGCAAAGCATTATAAACCACCGCCAAAACCCCATCCAATGTACGCATGACTTGCCCATTATCAAAACGTAAAACGGTTAGACCCAGACGATTTAAATAGTTATCTCGTGCTTTATCCCTATCAAGATGCGCGAGCTCAAAATGCTGAGAACCATCCAATTCTATAACCAAACGCGCTCGTGGAGCAAAAAAATCAACTATAAACGGGCCTATCGGTTTCTGACGATAGAATTGTACATTTAATAGTTGCCTACCACGTAGGTGCATCCATAATCGCCATTCTGCCTCCGTTGCCTGGGTACGCAATGTCCGTGCAAATGACTTTAGATTTTTTTTATAAAGTAGGTGTGTGGGGTGCATTCGTTTAAACTCTTTTTATTTTTCTATGGGTAGTTCAAAAATCCCCTCGTCTTGAGGAGCCGGCCGCTCTAGACGGGGGGATTTTTAGCGGCACAAGAAATTCTTAGCAAAGTAAAATTTTTAAACCTCACCCAACGCACCATACCCCCGCTTTATCGCTTTACTTTTTTATGGCATTATACCGCATGGACTTACAAACACCACAAACCTTTCAAGATTTAATCTTTGCGTTGTCGCACTTTTGGGCAAAGCAAGGATGCGTTATTTTACAGCCCTATGATATGGAAATGGGGGCGGGGACTTTTCATCCCGCGTCTTTTTTACGCGCCATAGGCCCTAAACCGTGGTCGTGCGCGTATCCGCAACCGTGTCGGCGGCCGACCGATGGGCGCTATGGGGAAAATCCGAATAGGGCGCAGCATTATTACCAATTCCAGGTGATTTTAAAACCCTCGCCCTTAAATATCCAAGAATTATACCTAGATTCACTCGCGGCCATAGGCATAGATGTCAAAACCCAAGATATCCGCTTTGTCGAAGACAATTGGGAATCACCGACCTTAGGTGCCTGGGGTTTAGGTTGGGAAGTCTGGCAAAACGGCATGGAAGTCTCGCAATTTACTTATTTTCAGCAAATTGGCGGCCTGCCTTGTCATCCCATTACCGGCGAACTCACTTATGGTTTAGAGCGCCTGGCCATGACCTTGCAACATGTCAATAGTTTATACGACATTATTTGGGCGCATACCCCCAATGGTCCCGTCACGTACGGCGATCTTTTTTTACACAATGAACAACAACAATCGACTTTTAATTTTGAAAAAGCCGACACTACTTTATTATTTACCCAATTTGAACATTTTGAGCAGACTGCAGCAAAACTCCTGGAAGAACAATTATTGCTGCCGGCTTATGAACATGTGCTGAAAGCTTCCCACACGTTTAATTTACTTGATTCAAGGCATGCCATTTCTGTCACCGAGCGGCAACGCTTTTTGTTACGCGTTAGAAAATTAGCCTGCGCGATTGCGACCGCTTATAAAGAACAAGGATAGCTTTATGAATACCGATCTACTGATAGAAATCGGCACGGAAGAATTGCCTACCCACGCTGTTGAACCCTTAAGTCTGGCCTTTGCGCAAACCCTGCTCACGCTACTCGATCAAAAACAAATTGATCATCAACTGCATTATGTATTTGCCACACCACGGCGCATTGGCTTATTGATCAAATCCGTGGCAAGCGCCACCCCCGCACAAATGATCGAACACCGCGGTCCACCTAAGTCTGCGGCCTTTAATGCCCAAGGTGCACCCACGCCTGCGGCGATAGGCTTTGCGCAACGCTTTAATATTGAGGTTCAAGATTTAGCCACCATCAGCACTGAAAAAGGCGATTACTTAATTTATCATCAACAACAAGCGCCACTTGCCACCGAAACATTATTATTGGGCTTAATTGAACAAGCGCTTAATGGTTTACCCATTAAAAAGCCCATGTCCTGGGGCGCACATACGTTTAAATTTGTTCGCCCCGTGCATTGGGCGCTGGTGTTATTCGGTGATAAAATCATCCCGGGTAAATTATTTGAACAAAAGATCAGCAACCAAACGCGTGGTCATCGCTTTTTGCACAATGAATTTATTACCATCGATAAACCCGAGCATTACGCCAAACGTTTATTCGAGCAAGGTTATGTGGTTGCCAATTTTGCAGCACGCAAAAATCTAATCCAAGAAAAAATGACTGCCCTGGCACAAGCCCACCAGTTACACGTCGTAGTCGATGAAGATCTTTTAACCGAAGTCACCTGTTTAGTGGAATGGCCTGTGGCATTACTCGGTCAATTTGATCCTCGCTTTTTATCTTTACCGCCAGAAGTCATTAGTTGCACTTTAAAACAGCATCAAAAAACCTTTGTCTTAGTCAATGCAGCGCAGCAATTACAGCCTAATTTTATCTCCATTGCCAATATTGAAAGTAAAGATCCCCAGCAAGTCATTAAAGGCAATGAAAAAGTAGTCCATGCACGCTTAAGTGATGCCGCATTTTTCTTCGCCCAAGATAAAAAACTTACCCTAGAGCAACAGTTAAGCAAGCTGGCCAAAGTTATTTTTCAACAAAATCTGGGCACGTTGCTGGATAAATCCGAGCGTATCGCAGGGTTGATGCCGATTATTGCGCCGCTACTTAAGCTTGATACCGACACCATGAAACACGCCGCCTTATTATGCAAAGCGGATCTGACTTCATTTATGGTCAATGAATTTCCAGAATTACAAGGCATTATGGGCGCTTATTATGCGCACTATGAACAACAAGATGCACTCATAGTCAGCGCGATTCGGGAGCATTATCAACCGCAAGGCGCTAATGATACGATCCCTTACACGCTCTCAGGCACAGCGCTCTCTATCGCTGATAAAATCGATACTTTAGCCGGCATATTTGCTCTGGGCAAACGGCCTAGCGGTGATAAAGATCCGTTTGCATTAAAGCGCGCGATGATAGGCATATTGCGAATGATCATCGAGCAACAATTACCGCTAGACTTAAAAAAGTTATTTTCTACCGCACTGACGCTACAACCCGTAACTATCAATCATGACGCAATCTTATCTGAATTATTAACGTTTGCCTGGGATAGGCTGGAAGCCTTACTGCGTGAAGCACAATTTCCCCCAGGAATACTGCAATGCGTGACCGCCACGGGTTGCACTAAGCCTTATGATATGTATTTACGCCTCACGGCCTTAAAAGAATTTATGCCGAAAATTGAGGCGTTAAGTTTAGCAAGCGCGCACAAGCGGGTGAATAATTTGCTCGCTAAACAAAGTGGCGATCTTAAGCAAGTCGTTAATCCTAATTTATTACAAGAAGATCAAGAAAAAGAATTGGCGCAGTTAATCCATAAACAACACGATGAGTTGCTACGCTTATGCCAGCAACAAAATTATGCTGCCGCATTATTACGATTAGCTGAATTAAAACCAACGCTGGATGCGTTTTTTGATAAAGTCTTAGTCCTCTGCGAAGATGAAGCCTTAAAACAAAATCGTTTAGCATTGCTGAGGCAATTAAACGCTTTGTTTTTAATCATGGCTGATTTTTCCCACCTGCCGGTTGCACCATGAAGCCCTTAGTCATATTAGATCGCGATGGCGTGATTAATGTGGAATCAAAATATTTTATTAAATCGCCAGAAGAATGGATTGCGATCCCAAACAGCCTAGCAGCCATAGTGAAACTTAATCGCGCAGGATTTATCGTGTGCGTTGCCACCAATCAATCCGGCGTAGCCCGAGGTTTATTCACCGTGGAAACGCTAGGACAAATTCACGCCAAAATGCTGCGTGAATTAGCGGCCTTAGGCGGCACTATTGATGAAATTATTTTTTGTCCCCACGCCCCCGATGAAGATTGCGACTGCCGCAAACCAAAACCCGGCATGATCAAAAGTTTATTAAGCACCTGGCACGCCACATCGCAAACCACCTGGATCATAGGCGATTCTTTTAGGGATCTGCAAGCAGGCCTTGCGTGTGGTTGTCAGACTATTTTAGTTAAAACCGGTAACGGGAGGCTTACCCTAAAAGAGCATCCCGAGTTATTAAAGGGCCTAGTGTATGATAATTTGCACGCCGCCGTTGATTTTTTGTGCGATCGGTATGCAAAAAAACAGCCCCACTGATTAATCCTTACGAATTTTCATTTAAAAACAAGGTTGAAAATTTGTAGGGATCACTTAGGCGCTAAGAATCCCTCTACAAATAACTCGCCGGTAATTGATATATATAACGCGTTAACCAATAGGCTTTGGGAGCTTGATTAATTATTAGTCCAAAAGGTAAATCATTTTCTACTATTTCTATTCATCGATTATGATGTAAATTTCGTAGGTTGGTTACGAGTTATGTAGGTAAAATATAGATTTGTCAATTCCCTAGTCGCTCTGCCTACGATACCCGCTAGTGTACCGCTACGCCACCGGGTTGAAACCCTAATGGCAGTGAGGTAGTTACCGCGGTGCTAAACACTCCAAATACATCCATTCTTTGATGTAAAAAATCAGGCACATACCCGTTCAAATAACTATCCGCTGCGATGTTATAACCCCATACTGGAGCCGGCCCCGTGATCGTATTGATGGGCGCGCCACTAGGCAGGGGTAAGTTATAGGTATAGATCCGTGCACTCTCGGTAGTCACACTTAACACCTCGGTTGAATCACGCGTTGTGACCACAGCACCGCGTACACAAATACCCCCGGGGGTATTCACAGTAACATTAGGGGTTTGGTTGTTAAAAAACGGCGGTTGGTATACTTTGATAAAACCCGCACAATCGGCAACATTTAAATTACCTTCTGAATCAAATGCCATTTGATAGGGTTGTCCACCATTATTTAATGTAAACGCCAGCGTATTTGTGGAATTATAAACCGCAATATCACCATTTATCATAGAGACAAATAATCTACCCAGTTCATCAAACGTTATGCCTCTTGGAGCACTTGATGGCGTAAAGGTGGTACTCGGCGTACTGCTATCCGTGAGCGGTAATGTAAAAATAGCTATGTTGTTATCTAGCGTATCGGCAACAAAAAGATTGCCAAAATCATCAAACGCAAATCCCCTGGCCGAGTGTAAATCTCCTTTAACTTTCGCAAGCGGGGTGGATATACTAGTCAGCGGCAAACTAAATACTTCTATCGAAGCTTCAGGACCTGAAGCATTATTCCCCACATATAACAATTGCGGCAAGAGATCAGCAATCCAAACACTGACCGGCTGAGTAATGCCTATGCTGCTATCTGCCGTAATACAGGCTAAATCGGGATCGATCTGCGTACCGATATTACCGGTGGCAGAATCTATCGGACAAATTGAGACGGTGGTATTGCCTTGATTAGGCATATAACCATAGCCATTATAATTTTGCATATAGACATTGACGACTTGATCACCAAAGTCAAACGTGCCATCACCATCACTATAGGGGGTGTTACAAGTTTCTAGTGCTGAGCCATCCGCACTGAGTTGACAACTGGCGATCGTGTCACTTTCATTGCCACGCACTACAAATACATAAGCCCCCGAAACATCCCTATCCATGCCGATAGGAAAGTGGAAAACATTCGTATCCGTAGTGCACGAGGCAAACTGACTTGTACAAATGGCGACATAACCCGAACTCAGACCATAATTATTGGCAAAATAAGTATAAGGATTATTAGCAAAATCTAAATTTTCTACGACACGGCCTATTGGGCCATTAAACGGTTGTGCATCGGTCGGATAAGCCGTACAGGCGGTATTCATGGTGCCATCTAAATTAACCGGGCAACCGGTAATGGTTTCGCCCTGGTAGTTGGTGGCATACAAGGTGGTGTTGTCTGTACTTAATCTTAAACCGGTATAAAGCAAATCCAGCGTATCATCAGTAAATGGCGTACAGGTCGCAAATGTCCCATCCTCATACACCGGACAAACAGAAATCGTATTACGCGGGGTCGCCTGATTAGCAACATAAGCCATCGTAACACCGCCGGTAAATACGCCTTTTGCGGAGACTATCACATCAATCGGGTTATCAAAGCTATCATCGTTTAAGGTGGAGCAGCCATTAACTGTGCCCAAAGATCCATCCGCACCCACTGGACACAGGGTGACACTATTATTGTCATCATCATTGGCAATATAAGCTGTAAGCCCTGCAACGTTTGATTCCTTAATCAGCTCAAATTCAATAATCGAGGTCAGCGTGTTGCGCTGCACCGTGGTGCTAGGCACTAAGACTAACGCTTGTCTGATCTGCTTAATAGTACCGGGCTTAATTTTGTTTGACGCTTTACAGTGGGGTTTGACTGTCACCGCTATCGTACAACTTTGTCCTGCAGGTAAATTAAAACTTGGGTTTAATGAAGGACTACACGTGCCGCCTGAGATAAATATCTCCGCAAATTTATTACTCATTTCTGGGGGCAATACTTGTATGGCTTGATTCACCTTAACCGTCACATCAATATTATTGGTCACGGTATAGTTTAAAAGAGCAGCTTCCCCATCACAGGCTAAATCCGTAATGACCGGCAATTGGCTAAAGAAAATACCAGGCGCCACTTCTGCATTTTTTTCTATAGTTTCAGCAGCCGTTGCCAGCGAACCTACGAGTGTCAGCATTAGACCTAGGCATACTAGGGATTTTTTTTGCATTTTTATTTTCCTGGTGAGTGAAAAAACCCCGCTTATTGATCATTACTAAATGATTTAAGCGGGGTTTGGTTTTTAAACGACTACTGCTATTCTTGTACCGCTACGCCTCCTGGGGTGAAGGTGAGTGTACGCGAGGTCGATACCGTCGAATCAAAGGGTCCAAACACATCTATTCTATGATGGAAAATATCAGGCACATACCCATTTAAATAACTGTCGACTGCGAGGTTATAGCCCCACTTCGCCCCAGGCACAGTAATCGTAATTGGAGCACCACTAGGAAGCGGTAACTGATAATCAAATATCATATCGGTATCGGATGCTGTCACAGTCAGCACCTCTCCAAAATTGCCCTCGACTACCACCGCGCCCTGCACACAAACGTTGCTTGGTGTGCTAACAGTCACATTAGGTGTTTGGTTATTAAAAAACGGCGGTTGGTACACTTGGATATAACCATTACAATCTGCAACATTTAAATTGCCGTCTGAATCAAACGCCATTTGATAAGGCTCCTGGTCCTCGGCACCCAATAACGTAAACGCCACCGTGCCAGGCGTGTTATACACCGCAATGTTACCGTTTTCCATCGAGACAAATAGTCTGCCCATATCATCAAACGTTACTCCATTCGGACTATCCGGAGGAGTAAATGTTGCACTAGGCGTACTGGTGTGGGTGAGCGGTAGCGTAAAGGTATCTACGGTACCCTCTAGATTATCGGCAACAAACAGATTCCCAAAATTATCAAATGCAAACCCCGCTGCAGAACCTAAACCTGTCACCGTCGTTATCGGTGTCGATACGCTGGTCAGCGGCAAGCTAAACACTTCAATGTAAGGGGACGCAGGAGTAGAAGAGTGATTATTTCCAACATATAACAATTGTGGTGATAAATCAGCTATCCAAACACTCGCAGGTTGGGTAAAGCCTAAATAGCTACCGTCCGCAGTGGTGCAAGGTAAATCAAGACTAATCTGTGTACCAATTTTACCTGTTGAAGACGAAACCGGGCAGATGGATACAGTATTATTATTGCTATCATTGGGAATATAACCATAGCCGTTATAGTTTTGCATGTATAGATTGGTGACATCGCCTCTAAAGCTAAAGGTTCCATCCCCATTACTGTTGTTACATGCAGCTAGGCCTGCAG
>JABCZS010000037.1 GCA_013289605.1 Gammaproteobacteria bacterium | reverse complement strand
AAAAAGTAATTTAACACCCAACGTTTAATAAGAAAGCTGATTTCATTGCAATCCCCCCTCATCTATGTTAAACCGTTAATCTTTTTTCAGAGTAAGCGCCAATGGCTGTAACGCACACGCATTCCCCTAAAAAAGTCCTGGGTATCCTCACCCTGACTTTATTAAGCATCTCCGCCATTATTAGTTTGCGCAATTTACCGCTCATGGGTCTATATGGCTGGTCTGCAGTATCGTTTTACCTTGCCGCAGCGTTATTGTTTTTAATTCCCTCGGCATTAGTCAGCGCTGAGCTCGCGACAGGCTGGCAAAAAGACGGTGGGGTTTATGCCTGGGCCAGTGAAGCTTTTGGCGATCGCTGGGGTTTTGCGGGCATCTGGGCGGCTTGGACGACCAGTATTGTGCTCTTCCCAACCATCATGTCATTTGCTGCCGCATCATTAGCCTTTGTCATAGACCCCGCATTAGTCGAGAACCAGCAATTTATCTTCTGGGTCACACTCGTCATTTTTTGGTTAATTACCGCGGTCAACTTTGCTGGGATGAAAGTCTCGGCCTGGTTTAGCTCGCTGGGGACGATTTTAGGCACCATTATCCCAGGATTACTGATCATCTTTTTAGCGGCCTATTGGTTGATGAGCGGTCATCCCGTGCAGCTCGAATTTTCTTGGAATGCACTGATCCCTGATTTTAATCTGCAAAACATAGTCTTTTTTGCCGGCGTGATCTTAGGCTTCTCAGGCATGGAAATTACCGCGTATCACGTGCAAGAAGCACGTAACCCGCAGCGTGATTTTGGACGGGCGCTGATACTGGCTGCAGCCGTGATTGTGCTGCTGGCTGTATTCGGATCCCTTGCCATTGCTTATTTAGTCCCACACCAAGACATTAATTTACTCGCAGGCACCTTGCAAATTTTTGAAACCATAGGGGAGCGTTTAGGTTTTCCTTATTTTATGGAAATTATTGCGTTGATGCTGTTAGTGGGTACCTTGGCCCAAGTGAATACCTGGTATTTGGGTCCCGCAAAAGGCTTACTTTTTGCGGGTAAATCGGGTTATTTACCCCAGCATTTTACCTGGAGCTCAAAGGCTAATATTCCGATTGCGATTTTATTTTGGCAGGCCGTGATAGGTTCCATCCTCGCCTATGCCTTTTTACTGATGCCTTCAGTCAGTCATGCGTTTTGGATCATGACCGCATTAACCACCCAACTTGCGGCCCTGATATATTTATTTATCTTTGCCTCAGCCATCCGTTTGCGTTACACCCAGCCCGAGCGGGTGCGCTCGTTTCGCGTACCCGGTGGCACCCCTGGAATATGGATCATTTCCGGCCTAGGGTTTTTAACCGCATTAGCGGTATTTTTATTAGGTTTTGTTCCGCCAGAAAAATTAGACTATGCTACGGTATGGCAATATGAAATGTATTTGTTTATCGGTTTATTTTTATTATTGTCTCCAGCCATTTACTTAATGATTACGCGGCATAAATATGTCATTTCTAGATAACGCGCAAGACGCTCCGCTCCAAATTGTAGGTGTGATCAACGCTTATTGCGCATTATTAGCAGAAAAAACCGGTTTTAAAGCCTTATATTTATCTGGCGCGGGTGTCGCCAATGCCTCCTACGGCCTGCCCGATATCGGGCTTACGACTTTATCTGAAGTCCTCATTGATGTTAAACGCATTAAACAAGCCACAACCTTACCTTTATTGGTAGATGCCGATACCGGGTTTGATGATGTCTTTGCTACGGTGGCTGCCATCGAGCACGCAGGCGCTGCGGGCTTGCACCTAGAAGATCAAATCGATCAAAAACGTTGCGGCCACTTAGCAGGCAAACAATTAATCAGTAGTGAGGCCATGGTCGAGCGCTTGTGTGAGGCCTTAAGCGCACGCAAAAATAAAGCGTTTATGATCATGGCTCGCACCGATGCGCTGGCTGTCGAAGGCATCGATGCTGCAATTGCCCGGGCAATAGCGTATCAAAACGCAGGCGCAGATGCGATTTTTGTTGAAGCTGCGCAAAGTCTTGAAGATTACACTTTGTTTGCACAAGCCTTGGATATTCCGATACTTGCGAATATCACTGAATTTGGTCGCACACCCTTATATACCCTCGAAGAACTTAAACAAGCGCAGGTGGCGATGGTGCTTTATCCATTAAGTGCTTTTCGCGCTATGAATCAAGCCGCATTAAATGTATATGAAACAATTAAAAGCAAAGGATCGCAGCGTGAGTGTGTGGATAACATGCAAACACGCGCAGAGCTTTACCATTATTTAGATTATGACCCCTCAGATGGAGCAAGCTATGAGCGAAAAAACCACAGGACTTGAAGGCATTATTGCAGGGAAAACTGCGATTTGTGCCGTCACGACTACGCACGAATTGCGTTACCGTGGCTATGCCATTGATGATTTGATTGCCCATTGCAGTTTCGAAGCCGTGGCGTTTTTATTAATACACGGTGAGTTGCCGACGCAAGCAGAATTAGCAGCATTTTATGATCGCATTAAATCTTATCAAACTCTCCCTGAACCGTTGCGTCTTGTATTAGAGCAAATTCCTGCTAGCACTCATCCTATGGAGGTGTTACGCACCGGTTGTTCCATGTTAGGCACGATTGAGCCTGAAAGCAGCGCGCATAATGCGAAAATGATTGCTGAGCGTTTGTTGGTGGCTTTACCCAGTTTATTGCTCTATTGGTACCATTACAGCCGTAATGCCGTGCGCATTAATACCCAAACAGGACAACAGCATATCGCTGTGCATTTTTTACAATTATTACACGGGAAAGTGAGCCCCTTTGCGCAGCACGCATTGAATACTTCTTTGATTTTATATGCAGAGCATGAATTTAATGTCTCGACATTTACTGCACGCGTAGTGGCTTCGACCTTATCTGATTTTTATTCCGCCATTACGGCAGCCATAGGTGCGCTGCGTGGGCCCTTGCATGGCGGTGCGAATGAGGCAGCCATGGCTTTAATTCATTCTTTTAGTACGCCTGAGGAAGCCATTATCGGTGTTAAAAAAATGTTGGCGCAAAAACAATTGATCATGGGCTTTGGTCATAGGGTCTATACCGAATCGGATCCCCGTTCTGCGATTATGAAAGCACAAGTGTTACAATTACTGCCGCATCAAAACGATAAAGATAAACAATTATTTGCTAGTGCTGAGGCCATAGAAACACTCATGTGGCAGGAAAAACGTTTATTTCCGAATGTCGATTTTTACAGTGCGCTGGCTTATCATTATTGTGATATTCCCACATCTTTATTTACGCCTTTATTTGTGATGGCGCGGATCACGGGTTGGTCAGCGCACGTGATTGAGCAACGCGCAAATAACCGTATTATGCGCCCGGCCGCCGAGTATATCGGCCCTGCGGCACGTAAGGTAAACGTTAAATATAATTAAGGGTAGCACTGATGAGCAATTCAAATCCTATTGATCCGCTATTAATTGATATCGCCCAATACGTCTGTCATACGCCTATCCATTCCGAGAAAGCCTATGAAACCGCACGTCTATGTTTAATGGATGCGTTAGGGTGTGCAGCGCTGGCTTTACAATTTCCAGAATGTACTCGATTGCTTGGGCCTATCGTCGAGGGCACGCATGTGCCTGAGGGCGTGCATGTGCCCGGTACCGCGTTTCGTTTAGATCCGGTAAAAGCAGCGTTTGATATAGGCACGCTCATACGCTGGTTAGATTATAACGATACGTGGCTGGCACTGGAATGGGGCCATCCTTCGGATAATTTAGGGGCGATTTTAGCGGCGGCGGATTATGTTGCGCAGCGGGATGAGCCTAATTTAACCATGCATACGGTATTGACTGCGCTGATTAAAGCCTATGAAATTCAGGGCGTGTTAGCGCTCTATACTGCCTTTAATGCGGTAGGTTTAGATCATGTGATTTTAGTCAAAGTGGCTTCGACCGCTGTGGTGACGCAGTTATTAGGCGGTAATATGGATGAGGTGATTAACGCGGTTTCACAAGCGTGGTTAGATGGTCAGAGTTTGCGCACCTATCGGCATGCGCCCAATACGGCTTCACGTAAATCGTGGGCGGCAGGGGATGCGACGAGTCGTGCGGTGCGTTTGGCGATGTTAACGCTTTTGGGTGAGACTGGGTATCCCAGTGTATTGTCTACAAAATTGTGGGGGTTTTGTGATGTGTATTTACAGGGCGATCCTATCCAAAAGTCACGCCCGTTTGGCTCCTATGTCATAGAAAATATTTTGTTTAAGGTCGCTTATCCTGCGGAGTTTCATGCCCAAACTGCGGTGGAAGCGGCGCTGTTACTTTATCCCGAGGTGAAAGATCGTTTGGGGGAGATTAAATCCATAGAAATTGAAACGCAAAATGCAGGGATGCGGATCATCAATAAACAAGGTGAGTTGAAAAATCCTGCGGATAGGGATCATTGTTTGCAATATATGGTGGCAGTCGCGTTAGGTTTGGGTGAGCTGACTGCTGAGAGTTATAGCAATGCATTTGCTGTTAAAAATGGCGAGTTACTTGATCGCCTGCGTAATACCATGCAGGTACGGGAAAATAAACAGATGACGCTGCAGTATTATGATGAAAATAAACGCGCGATAGGTAATGCAGTGATCATACATTTTAAAGATGGCACGATTATTGAGCGACGTGTTGATTATCCATTAGGTCATGTCCAAAGACGCACTGAAGCCTTGCCATTGATTTATAAAAAAGCCCAGGATAATTTGCATAAGGCTTATCCAGAAGCGCAAGCTGAAAAATTATTTGCATTGTTTCAAGCGGGGGATGGGTTGGATAAGGTATTGGTGCGGGAATTTTGTGTAGGGTATAGTATTTTATAAAGTTTTGATGTGATAAAGGAGATCCAAAAATCCCCCCGTCCGAAGCGGCCGACCCCCTTTACAAAGGGGGCAAGCTTATCGATCTCCCCGCTTGTACGGTCGGCCCCCTTTACTTCGGTGCCAAGGTTCACATTTTCAAAACAGTTGCTTCGGCCTTATAAGATGTACATGCTTGAATGTATGTGGGATCGGTGCGATTCTAGATCGGATTGGCTGCTTCAATGAAGTGACTTTATTATTACGCTAAGTATTTCTAGTATTTATTAATGTAAAAGTTATTGGGGTGTAAGAGTTTTTAATCCTTTAGCCGCTTCATTCGCTAATTCTTTAGCGGCACTAGGAATAGATCGGTATTGATTATTATACATCGTACAAAGCGCAGGTTTCGTGGCTACCCCAGCACCTGCTGTTGTGCCCACCACACCTAGTCCAAACCAACCGGCCAATGCGCCTATCGCACAACCTGCGAGTGGCAGTGAAACCCCACAACTGGGGATCAATGTTAGAACGGCTAATATGATGACGGCAAGACTTGCCAGCACAAAGATAGCGCCCATAAGTGTGCTCTTTGTGGGGGTGAAACTAAGGGACATTTTGTATTGTTCACTGCTTGCTACATAGTGTTTTATATCTGTTTCCGTAAGTGTTTGCTTTGAGTTGGGATGTGTACCTGTGAATATAAATTCAGTTTGGATGAGTAGTTCTGTTTTTTGCTTGGGAGTGATGGTTCCATTTTTTACTAACATCACTTGGTATAACACATCTAACGCTGCTGATTTTTTACCATTATTCTGATATTGCCCTGAAGTGATTAACTGATATAATTTATTAGCTTGTTGGTAATACTGTTGATCTTGAGCTTCTTCATTTTTTATGGTTCCCCTATCAAGTTGTGTATCTCCCCAACCCTGCGCTGCATCATCATCATCCATTTTTTTGTCGGAAAATGATGTGTTACTTAATAATTCATCAGATTCACGTGCTGTTTTTGCTAAATCCACTTCTAAAAATTTTAAATTTGCTTCAATATAATCTTGCTTTATTTGAGTCTCAGGAAGTGTGATTTTTTTAATATCATCAGAAGACTTGCCTTGAAATAGAGCAAATACATAGGCTAATGTCCAGAAACCGCAATCTGACGCATTAAATTGTTTTTGATGATCATTAAGAGAAACATTTTCCCAATGTGTTAATTTATTGGTACCAGATTTATTTTTACCAAAATGTTTTTCTACCATAGCCTTCGCACGGGCGCCGGGATAAATGCCGTTATTCCATGGCTTAGAATCATAATATTCAGCCTTGACTTCGCTTACTTCATTTCCCTCATAACTAAGCTTTAGATGCAGCGTTTTAATATGGTGTGCTTCGGAGAAATGCCTGACTAGACTGTTTTCATCTTTTTCTTCATCGATAGGAATGATGATTTCGGCAGGTTTCAAACCACTGTTGTTGATTTCGGCCAAGGTGGCTTCTAAGCCGATAAAGCCTTGATCTGCATGTAAATGTATGACGCTAGTGACGATCTTATCTTTGTCATTAATCTTATGATGATAGAGATGGACCTTGTCTGGAAATAGATCTGCAGAGTGATCCCATTCGCGAACCAGCGTAAGAGATTGTTTGCCTTGCTCTGATAACTCTGTATTCAGTATGACTTTTACTTCACTTGCACCAAATACACGTCTAGCATCACCATAGCCGGTATAGGAAGTATCAGGAGTTTGTATGTATGTTTCGTTACCCATATAAGGAATTATACAGGCTTAACATTAAGGCAATGTGAAGAGAAGTGGATTGATTTTTATTTAAAATCAATGGGTTATGTTTGATAACGTGAGACAAACGACCGAATATCCAAAATCCCAAAAAAGAGGGTTGTTTTACTTGATGTGAGCGATCAAAAAGATGGGTTTTGAGCCGCCTAAATGGTGGTTCCAAGCGGCTCAAAACTTCAAGGTTTACCCTACGATTTATTATTATTGTTATTGATTGCAGGGTCCATACAGCATAGAAATTTATGGTTGGAGCGTCAAGCGAGAACGCCCATAAACGTGTAGGACAATGGATGTTTAAAAAATGAGCAATTCGCCATGGTGCTGCTCTAAACGATTTGGCGCTTAAGGCCTAAATCTGCGACGACTTTAGTTGCGATTTCTTCGATGGATTTCATGGTCGTATCAATGATAGGAATATGGTAATGATGCAATAGGCGCTCGACTACATCGAGTTCATGCTGGCATTGGGAGAGGGTCGCATAACGACCGCCACGGCGCTCGGCGCGTATGCGCTGCAAATGCGCAGGCTCGATTGTAAGTCCATGTAATTTATTGATATTTCTTAATAAACTCTCGGGCAGTTTTTGGCTTTCCAGCACTTCTTCGGTAAAAGGATAGTTAGACGCGCGCAGCCCAAACTGCATGGCGAGATAAATACAGGTCGGCGTTTTCCCGCAACGGGAGACCCCGACTAAAATCACATCGCTTTGGTCATAATGCGTCGTATTTAAACCATCATCCGTGCTCAGTGTATGATCTATAGCAGCAATCCGGGCATTATACACATGGGTATTTTGTACCCCATGACTGCGTCCCATACCGGGGGAGGCGGACATATTTAATTCACTTTCAAGTTTATGAATAAAGGGCGTAAAAAAGTCGAACAGTATGCACGGGGCTTTGCTCAAACAAGTATGGATCTCTTTATTCACTAACGTAGCAAAAACTAAAGGTTTTTGCCCGGAAGTTTCGTAAGAGCGGGTAATTAAATGCGCCGCATGCTGGGCTTTTTCTAGGTTATTCACGTAGGGAAGCGTGGTGCTCGTATATTCCAAGTGCTCAAACTGACTTATCAGGCTGTGACCCAAGGTTTCAGCGGTGATGCCGGTGCCGTCAGAAATGAAAAATAAATTACGTTTTTCCATGATTTGCATTTATAATAGGGTCGGATTAGCTCTTGTCCATTTACGATTATACCCTATTTTTTACCTCCAAAGGATAAAAGACATGTTGATGACGCAGACTCGTGACCCCATAGTTTGGTTTAATCAGGTTAGTTTAGCGGATATTGATAAAGTGGGCGGCAAAAATGCTTCACTGGGCGAAATGATACAACATCTGGCGATGATGGGGGTCAGTGTCCCCACCGGATTTGCGACCACTGCGCAAGCCTATCGAGATTTTTTAGATCAAGGCGGCTTATCTCTACGGATAGATCAACTCCTAGATCAGTTGGATGTTGATAATATTGCACAATTGCAAGTGGTCGGCAAAACCATACGGGATTCTATTTTAGCCCAGCCATTTGATTCTGAATTTATCGCGGAAATTGAAAAAGCGTACCAGCGTTTAACCAGTCAATTAGGCCATGATTTCTCTGTAGCCGTGCGATCCTCAGCCACCGCCGAAGATTTACCGGATGCTTCCTTTGCAGGCCAACAGGAAACATTTTTAAATGTCCAAGGTTTTAGCAATATTTTAATCGCCATTAAAAAAGTATTTGCATCGTTATTTACCGATAGAGCCATTGCATATCGGGTCCATCAAGGGTATTCCCATGAAAAAATCGCTTTAAGCGCGGGGATCCAACAAATGGTCCGCAGTGATTGTGGCGTAAGTGGTGTTATGTTTACCGTCGATACCGAAACGGGTTTTGATAAAGTGGTGTTTGTGACCGCAAGCTACGGTTTAGGCGAATGCGTCGTGCAAGGCAGTGTGAATCCCGATGAATTTTATGTGTATAAACCCTCACTGATTGCAGAAAAAAAGGCCTTGTTGCGTAAAACCTTAGGCAGCAAGCATCAGAAAATGGTTTATACCCCATCCGGGCAGGCTGAAAATGTAAAGATTGTCCCGGTGGAAGAATCGTTGCAACAAGAATTTTGTTTAACCCCTGAAGAAGTGGAACAATTAGCGCGTTACGCCATTTTGATTGAAAAACACTATAACCGGCCTATGGATATTGAATGGGCTAAAGACGGTAAAAGTAATCAACTTTATATCTTACAAGCCCGTCCTGAAACTGTGGTCAGTCAAAAAAACCAAGGCGTGGAGCGGTATCAACTCACAGGATCCGGGCGCTTATTATTAAGTGGTCGCTCCATCGGGCAGCGCATCGGCTCTGGTATCGTACGCATTATTCATTCGCCTGAGGAAATGCATCAAGTTCAAGCAGGCGATGTATTGGTTGCGGACATGACAGATCCGGATTGGGAGCCGGTCATGAAAAAAGCCGCAGCGATAATTACTAATCGGGGCGGACGCACCTGTCATGCTGCGATCATCGCAAGAGAGCTCGGGATCCCCGCCATCGTGGGCACGAATTACGCGACACAAAGCCTTAAAACCGGCGATTCAGTCACCGTATGTTGCGCCGAAGGTGAAACTGGGAATGTCTATGAGGGTAAAATCCCGTATCAAATTGACGAGCACAGTGTTGAGCGCATGCCGCCTTTAGCCGTTAAAATCATGATGAATGTAGGCAACCCTGATCGTGCATTTGATTTTCAGCGTTTACCGAATCAGGGCGTGGGCTTAGCACGATTAGAATTTATTATTAATCGCATGATAGGCGTGCATCCTAAGGCGTTATTAAATTTTAATGATCAAACCGCAGACGTCAAAGCTAAAATTAAAGAACGTATGGCAGGTTATGCTGATCCGGTTGATTTTTTTGTGCAAAAACTAATCGAGGGCATAGGTACCTTAGGTGCGGCCTTTGCGCCTAAACCAGTCATTGTGCGTTTATCTGATTTTAAATCTAATGAATATGCGCATTTAATTGGAGGCGCGCGTTATGAACCGCAAGAAGAAAATCCTATGCTGGGTTTTCGTGGGGCGGCGCGTTATGTGTCTGAATCTTTCCAAGATTGTTTTGCACTTGAAGCCCGCGCGCTAAAATATGTGCGCGATGAAATGGGGCTGACCAATATTGAAATCATGGTGCCGTTTGTGCGCACCCCTGATGAAGCCAAAGCGGTTATCGATTTATTGGCGCAACATGGTTTGGTTCGCGGTAAGAATGGTTTAAGAATTATCATGATGTGTGAAATCCCCTCTAATGCATTACTTGCTGAAGAATTTTTACAGTATTTTGATGGCTTTTCTATTGGCTCTAATGATTTGACGCAAATGACTTTAGGTTTAGATCGTGATTCTGCGTTAGTGGCGGCTAAGTTTGATGAACGCAATCCTGCGGTGAAAGCGTTAATTCACCGTGCGATCCAAGTGTGTCGTGCACAAGATAAATACATTGGCATTTGCGGCCAAGGGCCATCTGATTATCCCGATTTTGCACATTGGTTGATAGAAGAAGGCATAGACAGTATTTCTTTAAGTCCTGATACTGTGATTGATAGCTGGTTGTATTTGGCAAAACATAGTTCGGTACAGTAGTGAATATGTTTGCTTAGCTTTCTTCAATGGTGCAATGCTTACGGCTGAAAGCCGTACCACTTCTAGCCCAGGGTAAGGCGTGTAACGCCGCCACCCTGGGTAGGAGAAAAAATATCAAATACAAAATAATCTTAACTAATACTTCTTAGCTGAACAATTTTTAACCAATTTTATTATTTTAAAAAGTTAGTCTATTCTTTTTCTAATGTAAATCATTCTCTCTATTAATATTTTCAAGGATACCATTATGAAAAGGACTTCAAATAAACCTTTACTCTATTCTTTAACATCACTTGTGGTGCTGTCTTCAAGCGTAGCTTATGCTGAAACACGGGTGACTGCGCCCACTTTAGAAGGTGGGTTTACTGGATCAATTGGCGCCATCTATTTGAGTCCATCCTCAGACGATCAAAACTATGCTGGCACGTATGCAGATGTCGAAAACACGACAACAACTGAAGTGATTGCTGAAAATATCGTGGAAGTCAATCCAGGATATGATTTTGGTGTACAAGCTTCATTAGGTTACTTATTTGAAGACACAGCAAATGGTCTTGAATTCTTTTATCGCGTCATCAATACCAGTGACAGCGACAATGTCAGTAGTGATGCAAATACGATAGTATTTATTCCACAGTTTGACGACGAAGTGCTCAGTGCATCTAGTGATCTGAGTTATGAGCTGAATGCCGTAGATTTAATGTTTAACCAATTTATGGATATCGGTGATGCGGTGCAAATGCGTTTTTCCTTGGGCGCAAGTTATTTAAACTTAGAAAAAGACCAAACCAGCTATTATGTAGGCTTTGAAGGGGGGTTAGAAGAAGAACTACTCGCTTTAGATTATGCCAGCGATAGTCAATTTTCTGGGTTTGGTCCTCGGTTTTCTACCGATGCACGTTATGAATTTGGCCCAGGTTTTGGTCTCTTAGGTGGCGCATCTTTAGCCTATTATATCGGGGATATGGATGTGCGTGACACTTTTATTGCTGAGGCTATCGTTAATCCTGGGCTTAAACAAAACACTGAGAAAGATACGCAAAACTATAATGATGATCTTAACAATCATGCCGTCACCAATTTACGCGCCAATATTGGTATAGATTATGTGTACTTTTTTGACGATGAAGAAGGCTATACCTTTGGTATTGAGCTGGGATATTTAGTAGATTATTATGCTGATGCCACGCAAAAGCTCAACTATATTTCAGACAATGCTCATGAGGCACGAAACATTGAAAGAGCTGAGGCTATATATACCGACTCCGACTCTAACTCCATTACGTTTAGCGGACCTTATCTGAATATTAAGAGTGTATTTTAGTTAAGTGCACGGTGGTAATACCTCGAAGGTGCCAACCTTTACTGCGAGATAGGATTGAACAATAATTTTTATTGCAAATATATAAGGACAATATTATGAAAAGGACTGCAAACAAACTGTTTATTTATACATTAAGTTCCATAGCGGTACTGGCATCTTGCTTGGCTGCTGCTGAAACTCGAGTAATAGCGCCTAGTTTAGAAGGGGGCATGACAGCAACCGTAGGCACTTTTTATGTCGCACCTTCCGCAGATACACAAGATTATGCGCTCCAATCGTTTATTGGGGGTACTTATCTTAGTAATACTGGCAATATCGTCGAAGTGAATCCGGGATATAATTTTGGTTTTGAGGCTGCGTTAGGCTATATCTTTGCAGATACTGCTAACGGTGTGGAATTATTGTATAGAACAGTCGAGACCCATGATAACGATAGCGTCTATAACGCAGATGAAACAATCTATTCTCCAATATTTGATGACGATTACACTGGAGCCACCAGTTCACTGAAATATGAACTCAATGCAATTGATTTAATGTTTAATCAGTTTATTAATCTAGGCCAAGCGGTGCAAATGCGATTTTCTGCAGGTGCGAGTTTTGTTGATTTAGAGAAAAAGCAAAATAGCAAATTTAACGACGATGACGATGATGCTGATCTTTTTCAAAACAATAGTAAATATAATGGCGTAGGGCCACGGGTGGCTACCGATGGGCGTTATGATTTTGGTCAAGGTTTTGGGATTGTAGGCGGCGCTTCATTGGCCTTTTTTACCGGTGATATGGATGTGCATGATACTTTTTCATCGTTTGATAGCATCGGTGTCCAAAAAGTTAAAGATGATCTTGATAATCACATTGTTACCAACCTGCGCGGTAATTTAGGTATTGATTATGTGTACTTTTTTAATGACGATGAACTTTCTGCAGTGGGTATAGAGTTAGGCTATATGGTCGATTATTATGCTGATGCGATAACCCAACTTAATTACGCAGACGTGGGTGGCGAGTATACAAAAGACTTGGCTGATTATACTAGTTACCTTGGTTCATCCGACTCTAACTCCCTTACCTTTAGTGGTCCTTATCTTAATCTCAAAGGAGCATTTTAATTTAAGCACGCCCCCAGCGTATGTCTTATTGAGATAGACGTTGCAGAGGATAATCGAATACACCTAAACAGTAATTTATTTAAGGACAAATAAACATGAAAATTACGGCAAACAAACCTTTACTTTATACCTTAACCTCGCTTGCACTCATTAGCGCAAGCACAGCGCATGCTTCTCGGGTGACGGCACCTACATTAGAAGGTGGCATTAGCGCATCGATTGGTGCGCTTTATTTGGTGCCTTCTGCAGATGGCCAAGATTATGCGGTCTCATTCTCGGAATCTAGTGACTTTAATACCGAATACGATAATGTGGTAGAAGTTAATCCGGGGTATGATTTTGGTTTCGAAGCTTCCTTAGGCTATGTATTTGACGAAACGGCCAATGGCGTGGAATTATTATACCGCGTGATTAATACCAGTGAAAATGACAGTGTGGCGAGCACCGATAGTCTTTTAGTTGAAACGCTAGACGGTGAAGATGATATTGCCAGTGCTAGCAGTGATTTAAAGTATGACCTTAATGCGGTAGATTTAATGTTTAATCAGTTTATGGATATCGGTAATGCGGTACAAATGCGTTTTTCTTTAGGTGCGAGTTATTTAAATCTAAAGAAAGAGCAAAACAGTTATTACCATGAAATTGAATTTGTGGCGAATACTTCTGATTCTGAATTGTTTAACACGAAATTTTCTGGTTTTGGTCCTAGAATCGCAACCGATGCACGCTATGACTTTGGTCAAGGATTTGGTATTTTAGCCGGTGGTTCACTGGCTTATTATGTTGGAGATATGCATGTAACGAATAAAAGCATTTCGACCACAGGTAACGATAGTTCAACGTTTAATACAACAGATGATCTTGATAATCATGCCGTGACGAATCTTAGAGCCAATATCGGTATCGATTATGTGTACTTTTTTGATAATGAAGCCTCGACACTGGGCTTAGAGTTAGGTTATTTAGTGGATTATTATGCAGATGCGATTCAACAATTTAATGCATCGGACGCTCAAGATTCTAATTCTTTGAGCTTTAGTGGGCCTTACTTAAATCTTAAAGGTGTGTTTTAACCTTAATTCGCATTAAGTCTGTTTAATACATTGACCTGGATTAGTTTTTTGGAAGTGAGGGAGTTTAATCATACAAAATCCCCCCGTCCGCAGCGGCCGGCCCCCTTTGCAAAGGGGGCAAAGATCGTTCTCGTTTATCCCGATGTAAACAACGAAGAC
>JABCZS010000036.1 GCA_013289605.1 Gammaproteobacteria bacterium | reverse complement strand
AAGACGGGGGGATTTTGCGATCTTTGATTAACCCCAGGGCGTAATTTAAGACACCCACAATTTAGATGTATATAATCATAGAACCTAGCCTCCTCAATTATTGTGATACCTAAACCCATGAATAAAGAAAAATCCATATTAATTGTCACCGGTGGCACGGGTGGACATGTCTTTCCTGGCCTAGTGTTGGCGCAGGCATTCCAGCAAAGTGGCTATCAAGTGACTTGGCTTGGGACTGAAAAAGGCATAGAAGCTAAACTGGTCCCCCAAGCCGAGATCCCACTTGATTTTTTACAAGTCACGGGCTTGCGCGGTAAAGGTTATGCTTCACTAGTTTATGCGCCCTGGCGTTTACTGCGTGCTTTATGGCAAGCGCATCGGGTGATAAAAAAACGCCGGCCCGATTTAGTCATAGGCTTGGGCGGTTTTGTCTCGGGTCCGGGCGGGCTTGCGGCTTTTTTACACGGTATTCCTTTAGTGTTGCATGAACAAAATGCCGTGGCCGGGATCACCAATCGATTTTTAGCCCACTTCGCACGACTCGTGTTTTCCTCTTTTCCCCATGCGTTTAAATCGGATAAAATCCTGGTCACTGGTAATCCTGTGCGCAAAGCAATTCTTGACTTACCTGCGCCCGCGCTGCGTTTCCAAGCGCGCACTGATCCTATCCGGATTTTAATCCTAGGGGGCAGTCAAGGTGCTATACGGTTAAATGAATTACTGCCGGAAGCTTTGCAACTTGTCCAAGTGCCTTTATCGATTTGGCATCAAACTGGGGAGGCGACTTTTCTTACTACCACGCAAGCGTATCAAGCCTCATCGCTAGACTATCGGGTCGAGCGATTTATTGATAATATGGCCGAGGCTTATGGCTGGGCTGATCTTGTGATTTGCCGCGCAGGGGCGACGACGATTGCAGAGCTGATTGCGGCAGGATTGGGTGCCATTTTAATTCCTTATCCGAATGCCACCGATGATCATCAAACCGCAAATGCTTTATATTTAGTCCAAGGGGAAGCGGGGATCTTAATGCCGCAAGCAAGCCTGACGGTGGCATTATTAGTAGAAAAAATGAATACAATGGCGCAGCGTGATGCGTGTTTGCGCTTAAGCTTAGCTGCGCGGGCATTGTATCAAGGCGACGCCGCAGCACAAATAGTCGAAAATTGTGAGGATATTTTAAATGAAAAACCTTAATCGCTCCATGAGCCAAGATGTCTTAGCGATGCGGAAAATTAAACATCTGCATTTTGTCGGCATAGGCGGTGCGGGCATGAGCGGTATTGCCGCCGTGTTGTTGAACCAAGGTTATCAGATCAGTGGATCGGATCAGAATCAGAGCATCGTCACGCAACAATTAAAAAAATTAGGGATAGAGATTTTTATTGGTCATGATCCTGCACAAATTATGGGTGCGCAAGTCGTGGTGCAATCTACTGCGATTGCAGATGATAATCCAGAAATTATGGCAGCAAGAGCTGCGCGTATTCCAGTCGTGCCTAGAGCGCAAATGTTAGCCGAACTCATGCGGTTTCGTTACGGCATCGCCATTGCGGGCACCCATGGAAAAACAACCACGACGAGTTTAGTGGCCAGTTTATTTGCTAAAGGCAATTTAGATCCCACTTATGTCATCGGCGGACGCCTAAATAGTTCCGGCGCACACGCCAGTTTAGGCACCAGTCATTACTTGATCGCTGAAGCGGATGAAAGCGATGCCTCATTTTTATATTTAAATCCTATGGTCTCCGTGGTGACGAATATTGATGCCGATCATATGGCCACTTACGACGGTGATTTTAATAAACTTAAACAAACCTTTTTAGATTTTCTGCATCGCGTGCCGTTTTATGGTTTAGTCGTATTATGTTGGGATGAGCCGGTGTTACGCGAATTGTATCCCTTAATTAACCGCAGCGTGCTGACCTATGGATTTCATCCCGATGCGGATTTGCGTGTGATGGATTATCAGCAACAAGGTTTGCACAGTCACTTTAATATTTGTTTTAAAAATGGCGAGCCCGCATTGCCTATTACTTTAAATTTACCTGGACAACATAATGCCAGCAACGCTGTTGCGGCAGTTGCGATTGCGAAAGAAGAAGGGGTGAGTGATGAGGTGATCCAAGCGTGTCTTGCCGAATTTTCCGGGGTGGGACGGCGGTTTCAAGTGAAATCAGAGGTTGATTTTGCAGACAAAAAAATTACCATAGTGGATGATTACGGTCATCATCCGCGTGAACTTATGGTGACGCTACAAGCGGCAAGACAAGCTTGGCCAGGCAAACGTTTGATCTGGGTGTTCCAACCGCATCGTTATACCCGTACGCGCGATTGCTTCGAAGATTTTGCGCAGGTATTAAGTGAAGTTGATCAATTATTATTATTAGAGATTTATTCTGCAGGGGAAGTGCCTATTCCCGGGATAGATAGCCGCGCGCTGTGTCGTGCGATACGCGGGCGTTGTCAGCTGGAGCCTATTTATGTGTCCGATGTTCAAAGCGTACTCGCGGTATTAGCGAATATTATTGAAGAAGATGATATCGTTATTCTGCAAGGGGCAGGTACAGTGGGACAGTTGTTGGCGCAGTTTTAAGCTGTTTTCGGTTTGGCATGCACTAATTGCATCCCTGATAATATGAGTGCCGTACCGAAATACATCACGCCAGATAAGGTTTCTTCTAAAAAAACCACCCCGAAAAAAATACTGAAAATAGGGAGTAGGAATACAGAAGTGCCTAAGGCCACAGCGCCGTATTCTTGCAGCACATGGAAATAAACCACAAACGCAACAGCCGTACCAAAAAAAGCCAGCCCGAGTATGCTGCCCCAGGCCGAAGGAGTCATTTGGGTGATGGGGGCAAGTCCTTCAAGACTAAGGGCTAAGGGCAATAAATACACCGTAGCGAAACTGACTTGGAGCGCCGGCAGCGCCAGGGTGCGGGTATTGCGTAAAAATAAGCGGCCATAAATAATGCCTACGGCATAAGACACAGCTGCGAGTCCCACGGCCAATACGCTTAAGGTATCGGCTTGTTGCGCCTCACGCAAGCCCGGAAGCAGCAAAACTAAAAATCCTATCAAGCCTAATGCAATCCCAATCATTCTTTTGCCGTTTAGTTTTTCATCATGGATCAACACATGTGCTAGTAACGCAGTCACTATGGGGGTGATCCCATTAATAATACCGGCAAGTGCGCTCTCGATATATTGTTCAGCAATATTGAACAGGGTAAACGGCAGCGCTTGCGAAAAAATGGCAATAATCGCCGCATGGCCGATGATCGACCGGGAAGGAAGAGGGCTGTGACGCAGCCATACAAACAACCATAAAAAAAGCGCAGCAATCCCGACGCGTAAGGTGGTTAAGGTAAAGGGTAGGGTTCCCCCTTCCAGTGAGATTTTGATCAATAAAAAAGACGGGCCCCACAACAAGCCTAATAAAAAAATAAATGCGAATGATTTAATGTTAATATTGATCATTTAATTGTATCAATCTAGGCTGTAATCAATTAGAGATGGTATCATGTTATGAATAATTTGAACACGCATACTTCTGCGCCTTTACGTGGCCTCCTCACGCATGAGCGATCCTTATCGGATTTAAATACCTGGCATGTGGGTGGGTTTGCTACGCAAACCTATGCGCCTGCAGACCTAGACGATTTATGTCAATTTTTAAAAGCTTTACCTGAGACGGAATTGATCGTTTGGTTGGGATTAGGCAGTAACGTATTAATTCGTGACGAGGGCATTAAAGGTACGGTGATTTTAACCTATCCCGGTTTAAGTGGTTTGCGTCGTGTAGGCACCCAAGTTTATGTGGAAGCCGGAGTCACTTGTGCAAAACTTGCAAAGTTTTGCGCGAAACAAGGGCTTGCGGGCGGCTGCTTTTTTGCGGGGATCCCGGGCACACTCGGAGGTGCGCTTGCGATGAATGCCAGTGCATTTGGCGGCGAAACCTGGCCTTTGGTTAAACACGTATGGACGGTTGATAGACAGGGAAAACGGCATCAACGTGCAGTAGAGGAATTTAAAGTCGGTTACCGGGAAGTGCACAAACCTGCAGAAGAATGGTTTATTGCGGCGCAACTGCAGTTGACGGTGGCAGAAGATATTGAGAGGGAAGCGCAGAAAATTCGTGCGCTCATTAAAGAGCGGCGGGAAAAGCAACCCATAGGTGAGCCGAGTTGCGGATCGGTATTTCGTAATCCACCCGGGGGATTTGCGGCGCAATTAATTGAACAATGTGGATTAAAAGGTTATCAGCAAGGGGGGGCTATTGTTTCGCCTAAGCATGCTAATTTTATTATTAATACCGGTACGGCTACGGGAAAAGAAATTGAGGCACTTATTTTGCATGTACAAGCGCAGGTGCGCGCACAAACGGGGGTGCAATTAGTACCCGAAGTTCATTTTTTAGGAACACAGTAATGAATTATTTACAAACAATAGAAGGTTTAGGCAATTTAAATCGTAATCCGCGTGAATATGGCAAAGTAGCGGTATTAATGGGCGGGGATTCTGCAGAGCGTGAAGTGTCTTTAATGTCAGGTAATGCGGTCTTGCAAGCGTTGCTAAGAAAAAATGTCGATGCGCATGCAATTGATGCGCGCTTTGCAAGCCTAATCCCGCAGCTTTTGGCGGGTAAATTTGATGCGGCTTTTATTATCCTGCACGGTCCAGGCGGTGAAGACGGCACGATACAAGGTTTATTAGAAATTTTACGCATCCCATTTACCGGTTGTGATGTAGCTTCTAGCAGTATTGCGATGAATAAGGTGGCGAGCAAGCGGATTTGGCAAGCATTGGGTTATCCGGTACTCCCCTGCGAAATTTTAGAGCCTGATTTTAATCCTAAGGCCTTGGTAGAAAAATTAGGTCTACCGATTGCGATTAAGCCCAGTAATCAAGGCTCAACGGTAGGTGTCAGTAAGGTGCAGCATATTGATGAATTGTTGCCTGCTTATGAAAAAGCGTCTGCATTTCCAGGGTTAGTGATGGCCGAGCCGTGGATAGAAGGAAAAGAATATACCGTAGGCATAGTGGGGCAGACTATATTACCGACTATTTATATCCAACCGGCTGAAGCCTATTATGATTATCATGCGAAATACCATTCTGATGAGACACAATATTTTGTTCCCAGCGGTTTGAGCACGCAACACGAGCAACAACTCGCAAATATTTCTTGGCAAGCGTATCAAGCTTTAGGGTGTAGCGGTTGGGGCCGTGCAGATTTTATACAAGATAAAGCGGGGAATTTTTGGATCTTAGAAATGAATACCGTCCCCGGTATGACGGATCACAGCTTAGTACCTATGGGGGTGAAAGCCATGGGTTTAACCTTCGATGATTTAGTATTAGCCATTTTGGAAAGTATTTGGTCTAAGAAACAAGCGTGGTCATAAAGATGTCGCAGGGAATTTTAAAAAGTTATTTGCGACGCAGTGCACTATTATTCTTGCTGCTTTTGGCTATATTGCTTATTATAGGCTATACCTATGTGAAGGATCGCACGGTATGGCCGATCAAATCCGTGCAAATTACTACTGAATTAAAACATATTCATTCCGCTTTGGTGCAAGAAATAGTCACACCTTATATTGCGGATAGTTTTTTTACAGTGAGAATGGCTGCCCTGCAACAAGAATTGGAGCAGCTGGCCTGGGTTGAAGACGTAAGTATTGAGCGTGTATGGCCGGAGACGTTAAGAATTGCCGTGCATGAGAAAAAGCCCGTGTTACGCTGGAAGGAGACAGGGCTCATTAGTAGTAAGCGGGTTTTGTTTTATCCTGAAGAAAATTATACGGCCAATTTACCGCGTTTGAGTGGCTATGATGCATACTACAATGAAGTGGTCAGCGTATTTTTGCAGTTAAATGCAGCGTTGGCCAAAGTAAACTTGTCGATCGTGGCACTTGATTTAAGTCCGCGCTTGGCGTGGTCTATGCTATTAAGTAATGGCCTGCATTTATATTTGGGACAATACGATATTGATCAGCGCTTGACGCGGTTTATTCAGGCAGTGGATAAACTTGACCTCAAGCACGCCCAAGAGTTGTACGTTGATTTGCGCTATACAAATGGATTTGCATTAGGAAAGAAGAAAAGCTAAATGGAATTACGAAATGGCTAAGAAGAATGAAAAACATTTGATAGTTGGGCTGGACATAGGCACCTCAAAAGTAGTGGCAATCGTAGGAGAAATCTCTCCTGAAGAAGACAAAATCGATATTATTGGCATAGGCCATCATCCTTCTAGAGGCTTAAAAAAAGGCGTGGTGGTTAACATCGAGGCGACAGTGTCTTCTATTCAACGCGCAATCGAAGAAGCTGAACTGATGGCGGGCTGTGAAATTACTTCTGTTTATACCGGTATTGCCGGTAGCCATATTCGTAGCTTAAATTCGCACGGTATCGTCGCGATTCGGGATCATGAAGTGGGGCAGGCCGAAATTGAACGCGTCATTGATGCCGCACGTGCCGTGGCTATTCCTGCGGATCAAAAAATTCTCCATATCCTGCCGCAAGAATTTATCATCGATAATCAGGAAGGCATTAAAGAGCCTATCGGTATGTCGGGTGTGCGCTTAGAAGCCAAAGTCCATATGGTGACAGGCTCAGTCAGTGCGGCACAAAATATTATTAAATGTGTGCGTCGTTGTGGGCTACAAGTCGATGACATTATTTTAGAGCAACTCGCTTCCAGTTATGCGGTACTGACCGATGATGAAAGAGATCTCGGGGTCTGTTTAGTGGATATCGGTGGTGGCACTACGGATATTGCCATATTTACCGATGGCGCTATTCGACATACGGCCGTCATCCCTATTGCTGGGGATCAAGTCACCAATGATGTGGCTGTAGCGCTACGCACGCCCACGCAAAATGCAGAAACCATTAAGCGCCAATACGCCTGTGCGATGGCAAGTTTGGCTGATCCTGACCGCATGATAGAGATTGCGGGAGTAGGAGAGCGTTCCCCGCGCGTGATTGCACACCGCACCTTGGCGGAAGTTATCGAGCCCCGCTATGAAGAATTATTTACTTTGGTGCATGCTGAGCTGCGACGCAGCGGTTTTTCAGAATTAATTGCCTCCGGAATTGTATTAACAGGAGGGAGTGCTAAAGTAAAAGGTTGTGTGGGTCTTGCAGAGGAAGTTTTTCATATGCCCGTGCGGATGGGATATCCGCAAAATATCACTGGGCTGACCGATATCGTGAATAACCCTTCCTATTCCACAGGGGTAGGGTTACTTTTATATGGATTTATGCAGCAACAAGTGCGGCATAGCGATCCATACTTACAGCGTCGTGGCAAGAGTATGTGGAAGCGCGTCAGTAATTGGTTCGAGGGACATTTTTAAGCGGTACAAGGAAGGAGAAAGCTATGTTTCAGCTTGTTCAAGATACATCAGAAAAGGCCATCATTAAGGTCTTAGGTGTGGGCGGTGGTGGTGGTAACGCTGTGGCGCACATGGTGCGCAAAAATATTGAGGGTGCCGAATTTATTTGCGCGAATACGGATGCGCAAGCGCTCGAACATTTACCTGTGCAGATCACGATGCAACTGGGCAATCAGATGACCAAAGGTCTGGGTGCAGGGGCTAATCCTGAGGTAGGACGCAGAGCTGCTGAAGAAGATAAAGAGCGGATCATGCAAGTTCTTGAAGGCGCAGACATGGTCTTTGTGACCGCAGGCATGGGCGGTGGCACGGGTACCGGCGCGGCTCCAATCGTGGCAGAGATTGCGAAAAAAATGGGGATCCTGACGGTGGCTGTGGTCACTAAACCCTTTCCTTTTGAAGGACGCAAGCGGATGCTCATCGCTGAGCAAGGGATAGCCGAGCTCGCAAAACATGTGGATTCTTTAATCACCATTCCGAATGAAAAACTCTTAAATGTATTAGGTAAAAATATTACCTTATTAGATGCGTTTAACGCAGCAAATGATGTGCTATTAGGCGCAGTGCAAGGTATTGCAGAGTTAATCACTCGGCCTGGGCTAATTAACGTCGATTTTGCAGACGTACGGACAGTAATGAGTGAAATGGGCATGGCCATGATGGGCACGGGGCTCGCTTCAGGTGAAAATAGGGCCCGCATAGCGGCAGAAATGGCTATTTCCAGCCCCTTATTAGAAAATATCACCTTATCGGGTGCGCGCGGCGTTCTGGTTAATATTACTGCCGGTATGGATATGTCGATAGGCGAATTTGAGGAAGTGGGTGCTATAGTCAAAGAATTTACTTCGGATGATGCGACTGTAGTTATCGGTACTGTGGTGGATCCTGATATGACCGATGAATTACGGGTCACCGTGGTGGCTACAGGGCTATCACACGCGCAAGACGGCTTACCCACAGGCGCTAAAATTTTGGAAAATACCAAAGCAGATGGCACCTTAGATTACCAACGTTTAGAGCGTCCTACGGTGATACGCAGACAGGCGAGCGTCGCGGCTAAACGTGCAGAAGTCGCCCTAGACACTCAAGATATGGATTATTTAGACATCCCGGCCTTTTTAAGAAGGCAAGAGGATTAGGCGCAAGCACAAGTGTTTCCAAAGTCGTCATTGTAATGCGCAGACCTGTGCCTTACAATGACGATAGGTCACCTTAGTGTTTGCCCTGCAGTGGGACAAAAGCAAAAATTGACACAAGTGTGAAATCTAGCTATATATTACCCATCGCTACAAAAAAGCCTACGGGTATTTTGAGGTGCATAACTTATAAGAATGATTTTTCTGGCCAAGTGGGCCTAATCCTTATAAAAACAAGATGGCCAGCGCGAATTTATGTCGCGTGCAACACTCTATTAAAAATTAGATTTTTTTTGAGCAAAAGCCATGGTATAATGCTCAATTTTCAAGGCGTTGATTTAATGATCAAACAAAGAACACTAAAAAATGTGATCCGCGCTACGGGCGTAGGTGTGCATACGGGTGACAAGATTTACTTAACCTTGAAGCCAGCCCCAGTTAATACTGGAATTCTCTTTCGTCGTGTCGATTTAAACCCGGTTGCTGAAATTTTAGCGCATCCTATGAATGTAGGAGATACCACGCTATCCACGAGCTTAGTGAAGGATAATGCCTCTATCTCTACGGTAGAGCACTTGATGTCTGCCTTTGCAGGCCTAGGCATAGATAACGCCATAGTTGAAGTGACCGCTCCTGAAGTGCCTATTATGGATGGGAGCTCAGGTCCGTTTGTATTTTTGATTCAATCTGCCGGTATTTGTGAACAAAACGCGCCTAAGCGTTTTATGCGGATCAAAAAGAAAGTCACGGTGCAACAAGGCGATAAAAGTGCCACGATTATGCCGTTTGATGGCTTTCGTGTGGCGTTTGATATTGATTTTGACCATCCCGTGTTTCGCTCTAGTGTTCAGTCTATACAGCTCGATTTTTCTGAAACGTCTTATGTTAAAGAAGTTTGCCGCGCCAGAACCTTTGGTTTCTTAAGTGATGCCGAAAAAATGCGCAAAATGAATTTAGCTTTAGGTGCGAGCATGGACAATACGGTGATTATTGACGAATTTAGAGTATTAAATGAAGACGGTTTGCGTTATGAAGATGAATTTGTGAAACATAAAATTCTCGATGCCATTGGTGATTTATTCTTATTAGGTAAGAACCTTATTGGTGCATTTCATGGTGTAAAATCAGGTCATTCTTTAAACAACCAATTACTACGCAGTTTATTGCAACAGCAAGACGCGTGGGAAGTGGTGACGTTTGAGCACTCTGAAAAATCTGTTCCTGCTTATGCACAATGGGATGTGGCGGTCGGCCAAGCTTAAATGGATGTGTTACAGGTTATTCTACTCGCCTTTATTCAAGGGCTCACCGAATTTTTGCCCGTGTCCAGTTCGGCACATGTCCTACTGGTGTCTATTTTCATTGATCATACTGAACCCCCTGTCGTTTTTGTCACGGCTTTGCATATGGGCACGCTGCTGGCTGTCCTGTATTATTTTCGTCGTGAATTAATCTTAATGATTAAGGACGGGATTTTAAGTTGTTTAGGCCGAGGGCAAACCCAGTACAGCCGCTTAATGTGGGCGCTGATTGGGGGCACAGTTCCCGTTGCACTCACCGGTTTACTCCTCAATCAATATATCAGCGATTATTTACGTACGCCTCTGGTCATAGCGATTGCTATGATTATTTTTGCTTTATTATTAGGCATTGCAGATAAGCGTGCAGTGAAGACGCGGGATGAATACAGTTTGGGATGGAAAGATATCCTCCTGATTGGTGTGGCGCAAGTGTTTGCGCTGATCCCGGGCGCTTCGCGCTCAGGCACCACGATGATGGCAGGGTTAATGGTGGGTTTAACGCGGGAAGCCAGTGCGCGGTTTTCATTTTTATTATCCATCCCAGTCATTGTGCTTGCAGGGGGCTATGAAGCCAGTCAATTAAGCGTCCTCGACTGGGCCACTGCCGATTTAAAATTATTTGGCTTAGGGATATTGATTGCTGCAGGCGTAGGCTTAGCCTGTATCCATGTCTTCTTAAAACTCATCACACGCATAGGCATGATGCCGTTTGTGATTTATCGCATTATTCTAGGTGTAGTTCTGCTCATTCTATTTTGGTAGATATTATTTATCCTGCTGCAACTGCTGCGCTAATTTAAGTAACGCATTTTTAAGCGGTTCATATTCAATTTTATCGGCGACATGCTCAAGCAACAAAGCTGTTTTTGCTGAGTAACCTTTATGAGGACGTTTTATAGGTGTGGGCCTATTGATTTTTGTACTCGGTGGCCTCACCTGTTGTTTAATCGATGCAATATTTGCAAAATCACTTTGCTTACGCAGGTGGCTGAGTAAAGTCGGGCTATAATAGCGTAAGAATGTGGCGGCACTCCCGTTAGAGACTTCTAACACGAGGCAGCCGTGATTGATCGCTACCGCCTGGCAATGGTCAGCTAATTCACTGGGTAATAGTTCAGGCAGTAATTTTTGTAACTTCTGCAGCCTAAGCACATGCTGCGTAAGTTCTGACAGCTCGCCTTGACGTAAAAAATGACCAACAGAGTGAGAATGTTTCATTTAGAGTGGTTATTCATTATATAATTGATTATCATACCTAGGTCTATGTCACTTCATATTATACACACGGAAGGAAATTCTATGGGCATTTCGCGCTTTTTTAATAAATTACTTTCTATTCCCCATGAACGTGAGCTCAAGCGCTTACGCCAGAGCGTGGAGAAAATCAATCAATTAGAACCGACCATGCAAGCGTTAGCGGATGAACAATTTCGCGAACAGACGCGTGCGTTGCGAGCACGTTTAGCCGAAGGCGTATCGTTAGATGCATTATTACCCGAAGCGTTTGCGTTAGTAAGAGAAGCAGCAAAGCGCACTCTGAATATGCGGCATTTTGATGTGCAATTAATGGGCGGGATCGCTTTACATGAAGGCAAAGTGGCTGAGATGCACACGGGTGAAGGTAAAACCTTGGTGGCAACACTGGCCGCTTACCTGAATGGTTTAACGGGCAAAGGGGTACACATTGTGACCGTTAACCCTTATTTGGCTTCACGGGATGCCAAATGGATGGGTCCTATTTATGAATTTTTAGGCTTAACCGTCGGCGTGAGTATTCCCGGCATGACTGTGGAAGAAAAAAAACAAGCTTATGCGGCAGATGTGACGTATGCCACTAACAATGAAGTCGGGTTTGATTATTTACGCGATAATATGGCATTTAGCGTGGATGAAAAAGTACAACTCGCACCGCATTTTGTGATTGTCGATGAAGCGGATTCCGCGTTAATTGATGAAGCACGCACGCCGTTAATTATTTCTGGACGGGTGCAAGACACTACTGAATTGTACGGCAAGATCAACCACATCATTCCTAAATTAACCCGTCAAGAAGACGAGTCGCTGCCGGGTGATTATACGGTAGATGAAAAAGCCAAACAGGTCCATTTGACTGAACAAGGTCAAGCCCATGTCGAACAATTACTCCATGAAAATGATCTGTTGCCACCGACTGAAAATTTATACGATGCGACGAACCTGGTATTGCTGCACCATATCAATGCTGGCTTGCGGGCGCATAATTTATTTCAGCGTGATGTTCATTATGTGATTAATGACGGGCATGTGGTTATCATCGATGAACACACCGGTCGTGCGATGTCTGGACGCCGTTGGTCAGAAGGGCTACACCAAGCGGTTGAAGCCAAAGAAGGCCTGGAGATCCAAAACGAAAGTCAGACTTTAGCCTCCATCACGTTCCAAAATTATTTTCGCCAGTATGAAAAATTAGCGGGAATGACCGGTACTGCGGCAACGGAAGCACAAGAGTTTCGTCAAATTTACGGTTTACCGGTGTTGCCGATTCCGACGCATCATCCCAATGTGCGTATCGACGCCCCCGATTTAATTTTTGCGACCCAAGCTGACAAATTCAAGGCCATTACCGAAGAGATTAAATTAAGACGGGATAAACACCAGCCGGTGTTAGTCGGCACGACCTCAATTGAGGTCTCAGAAATTTTATCAAAATTATTAGATAAGGCGAGCATTCCTCATCAAGTGCTTAATGCTAAATTCCATGAAAAAGAAGCGCAAATTATTGCCAAAGCCGGGATGCCAGGGGCGGTGACGATAGCCACCAATATGGCCGGTCGCGGCACAGACATCGTATTAGGCGGCAATTTAGAAGCGGAGCAAGCCCAACTCGATAACCCGAGTGCCAAACAATTAGCTGATTTGGCAGCGCAATTTGCGCAGCGTCACGAGATTGTGGTGCAAGCCGGGGGCTTACATGTGATAGGTTCAGAGCGGCATGAATCGCGACGGATAGATAATCAATTACGCGGTCGTTGCGGCCGGCAAGGCGATCCGGGATCTACGCAATTTTATTTATCCCTGGAAGATAATCTCATGCGTATTTTTGCATCCGATCGCATGAAACTGATTATGAAAAAACTGGGGTTGCAAGGGGATCAAGCGATTAAAAGCCCGATGGTTAGCCGTGCGATAGAAAATGCCCAGCGTAAAGTGGAAGGGTATAACTTTGATATCCGGAAACAATTGCTGGAATTTGATGATGTGGCCAATGATCAGCGGCGCGTGGTGTATGCCCAACGCAATGAATTGATGAAACGGGATGATGTCACCGATTTAATTGAAGAAATGCGCGAAGAAGTCTTAACGGCTTTGGTATTTCAGTATTTACCGCCCGAAAGTTTAGAAGAAAATTGGGATGTGTCAGGTTTAAGGGAAGTGTTGAAGAGCGAGTTTATCTTAGATATGCCTTTAGAAACCTACTTGGAAACGAATAATACCTTGACGCCTGATCAGATCGCTAGATACATTATTGAGGCCTTGATCCAGCAATACAATGAAAAAATTACCGGTGTAGAAGAGAAGCTTATTCGTCAATTTGAAAAATCAATATTACTGCAAGTTTTAGATAATCACTGGAAAGAACATTTAGCCGCCATGGATTATTTACGTCGCAGTGTAAGTTTGCGCGGGTATGCGAATAAAGATCCTAAGCAAGAATATAAACGTGAGGCGTTTTTGTTATTCTCCAATATGTTAGATGAATTTCGCAATGAAGGGATCCGTAGCTTAGCCAAGTTTAAGGTCAGCAATAAATCCGATGTTGAAGCCTTAGAAGCCAAAAGACGGCAAGAAATGAGCCAAGATATGAAGTTGGAGCATCCCGATGCAGGGAGTGCTAATGAGGATGAACAAGCCGCCTTAACACCTAAGACCGTGGTGAAGCAGAACAGGTTGGGCCGAAATGATCCGTGTCATTGTGGATCAGGGAAGAAGTATAAAAATTGTCATGGGGCGATTTAGATTAGGTTTGTTGTTAAGCTTAGGCGAGAACCAAAAATCGCAAAATCCCCCCGTCTTGAGCGGCCGGCCCCCTTTACAAAGGGGGCAAGCAAGTTCTT
>JABCZS010000035.1:565-14022 GCA_013289605.1 Gammaproteobacteria bacterium | reverse complement strand
CGGGGGCTCTGCTCCTGGGCGTAAAGATTGCGGATCAGGGTTGAAGAAATAGTGAGCGTAGGGTTGTTAAGAAAATAAACCAGGCCTTGCGGGCTGTGTGCAAGTTGTGCGGGATCTTGTACTTCTTTTTTAAGGAGAGAATCGAAAAACGCATTGCGCACCAAAGCATGCTCTGGGCGGTTAACAAAAACCAGATGCGCCAATTGTATCAGTTTTTCGGGTTGATGCCAGCTTGCTAATTGATTATCCAATCCCACTAATAAACACAAAGGCTCATCGCCGATTTCCTCGCGAATTTGCGTTAAGCTATTTACGGTATAGGAGAGATCTTCAGAGTGTAATTCCCGTTCATCAATGACAAATTCAGGAATATTTTGGATAGCGAGCTTTAACATCATTAAGCGCTGACGGCTAGAGGCTTTAGACGCTGCGCGATGCGGGGGGAGATGACAGGGCATTAAGCGTAATTGCCTTAAGCCTAAGGTTTGATAGGCTTGCCAGGCCGCACTCAAATGTCCGTAGTGGATGGGATCAAATGTGCCGCCGAATAGTCCTAACATGATTTACTCCTGTACTAATTTTTCCAGCGCGAGCCAGAGATTACCGGGTGCTATTCCCTTAATTTGCAAATCAATCTTTGCGAGTTGTGTTATCAACGCATAAATGCGGGCTTGTGAAAAATGTTTGCACGCGAGGCTTAATAAGCCTTGACGTGTGGGCCAAATGTGTTGGGCTTGAAAAGCAGCGTGCAGGCTGCCTTGTGCGCACTGTACGTGTAGTGCATTGATGACACGTAATTCCCGCGCCAGCGCCCAGACAATTAATACCGGTTCGGTGTGCTGATGTTTTAAGCGCTGTAAGCCTTGCAGGGTTTGCTGTGCATTATCCATTAAAAACACATCAACAAAAGCAAATAAATCTGTTTGTGCGGCATCGTGCGCAAGTGCTAGCACCTGCTCACGCGTGATGACAGCATGATCATGCAGTAATTTTAATTGTTGTAAAAATTGATCGCAGGCTATCGTATGGCCTTGCGTCTTTTCACATAATACCTGCAAGGCGTGAGGATCTAAATTCACCTGATGCGTGAGACTGCGCGATTTCACCCAACTGCTGTATTGATTAGCCGCAATAGGCCAAATGGGTATAAAACAACAATGGGTCAGTAATGCAGTAAACCATTTGGCTTTTTGGGCAGCGGTTTCAATTTTGGGGGATAAAATAAGCAGGCACAATTCGGGATTTAATTGTTTGTGCAACAGGGCGAGCGCTTTTTTATCGTCATCAGAAAATTTATTGCTGAGAAAATGCAACTCAAGTAAGAGATTTTCAGAAAATAATGAACGCTGGGTAGCCTTTGCTTGCACGTCATCCCAATTAAAATGTGACTCGATATAAAAAATGTGTCGGCTACTAAATCCTTGTTGCTGGGCTTTAGATCGGACAAGATCCGCTGCATTTTTTTGTAAAAGCACTTCATCGCTCGCTAGCCAATAACAAGGCTCGAGTATTTTGGCGAGTTGCCCAGGCAATTGTTGCAGGGTTATTTTCATGGTGAATAAGCCGCTAAACGACGCATTAATTGCAGGGCTGCTTCTTGACGCATGTCTTCTGTCAGCGTACGTTGTTCGCGGTCTACGCTCAGTAAATTATTATTATGCACATATAAGATACGCGTGGTTTTAATGGTTTGCTTAGGGATTAAAATGTTTTGCTCTTGATCCACGGCTTCAAATTCCACGATATACGTGAGTAATTCTTGCGCAACGTCTCCTGCCGTGTCCACGGCATAGGTCGTGCGTATCACTTCTTCGGGGCTTAATTTTAAAATCATTTGACTTTGTGTAGGATCCGAAGTCACATTCACGCCCGAGAATTCCAAGGTTTCCCGCACGGTGCGTTGCCAAGGACGATAAGGATCATCGGGGGTGATCGCAATGATTTGCATGTCCTCTGAAAGCTGCACCGGTGCACGCAGACTAAAGCCGCAGCTCATCAATACTAAAGACAGCAGACTGATAATAATAATACGCATTAAATTTCCATGTGTTGAATAAAATATCGATGTCTCTCTTTTGCCCCCTTTGTAAAGGCACGAGAAAAGGACTTGCCCCCTTTGTAAAGGCACCGAGAGAAGGGACTTGCTCCCTTTGTAAAGGCACCGAGAGAAGGACTTGCCCCCTTTGTAAAGGGGGCCGGCCGCTTCGGCCGGGGGGATTTTGGGATGCTTGATATACATCAGACATTGCTAAAATCCCCCCGGCCGAAACGGCCGACCCCCTTTACAAAGGGGGCAAATCCTATCGATTTCTTCGCTTTTATGGTCGGCTCCTTTCTTCGGTGCTCAGTCCTTCAAACGACAATACTCACCAAGCGTTTAGGGACAACGATAAATTTCTTAATGGTCTGCCCCTCAATATACTTTTTGACATTTTCTTCTTGCAAAGCCAATGCCTTAATCGCTTCCTCATCCGCGTTTTCATCAACTTGCAAGCGCGCGCGGACTTTGCCATTGATTTGCACCACCATTTCATAGGAGGCACGATTCAATACACTGTAATCAAATCCGGGCCAAGGGCACAAAGCAAGCGGCGTGTCATGACCCAGCATTTGCCATAAATAATGGCAAATATGCGGCGTCATCGGAGCTAATAATAAAACCAAAGCTTCTAAAGATTGTTGCATTAAGGCTTGATCCGCAGGCGCGTTGATTTCATATTTTTGTAAAATATTGGTGAATTCCATAATGGCCGCAATGGCCGTATTAAAGGTTTGCCGCGTAAAAAGATCTTCAGTGACTTTTTTAATCGTTTGATGCAAATGAAAACGCACTGTTTGTTGCGTACTGGACCACTCTGGCGGTCTTGAAGCTTTAATGGGGGAACTCACGTGGGCATAGACTAATTTATAAAGCCGTTTTAAATAACGGTAAGCCCCTTCAACACCGGCATCACTCCACTCTAAACTTTGCTCAGGGGGCGCTGCAAATAAACTAAATAAGCGTACCGTATCCGCGCCGTATTTTTCAATTAACGCATTGGGATCGACGGTATTGCCTTTTGACTTAGACATTTTAGCGCCGTCTTTTAATACCATGCCTTGCGTGAGTAAGCGCGTGAACGGTTCATCATTATTCACTAATTTTAGATCGCGCAATACTTTATAAATAAAACGCGCATACAATAAATGCATGACTGCATGCTCTATGCCACCAATGTATTGATCGACCGGTAGCCAATAAAGCGCGCGCTCATCCAGCATGTGCTCGTTTTGATCCGGACAGGTATAGCGCGCAAAATACCAAGAAGATTCCATAAAGGTATCAAAAGTATCTGTCTCACGTGTGGCTTTTTCACCGCAGAGGGGACAGGTGGTTTCAAGAAACTCAGTGTGTTCTTTTAATACCGATCCTTTTTCACTGGGCGTTAATCCTTCGGGTAGGATGACGGGTAAGTCGGTTTCATTCACGGGTTGCGGACCGCATACGGTACAATTAATCATCGGGATCGGTGCACCCCAATACCGCTGGCGTGAAATGCCCCAATCGCGCAAACGAAAATGCACTTGCCAACTGCCGACTTTTAAGGCAATTAATTGGCTACTGATGGCTTTTAGCGCGGCCTCAGAACTTAAGCCATCAAATTCACCGGAGTTGATCAGCGTGCCATAAGGCGTATAAGCTGCGGTGTGTAAATCGATGGGCTCATTGTTCGCAGGCATAATGACTTGTTGGATCGGCAGGTGATATTTTTTCGCAAACGCAAAATCGCGTTCATCATGTGCGGGTACGGCCATTACCGCACCACTGCCATAATTCATCAACACAAAATTAGCAATCCATATGGGCAGACGCGCACCAGTAAGCGGATGTAAGGCATAAAATCCAGTAAATACACCACGTTTTTCCATTTGGGTGAGCTCAGCTTCGGAAGTTTTACCGTGCGCACAGTCATCGATAAAGGCTTGCACGTCTTTATCCTGTAGCCCCGCTTGGATGGCCAAGGCGTGTTGCGGCGCGATGGCTAAATAAGTGGTCCCCATTAAGGTATCCACGCGGGTTGTAAAAATTTCCACGGTTTCAGGGCGGTTATCGACGTGAAACGTCACATTGGCCCCGACAGAGCGGCCGACCCAGTGCTGTTGCATGGTGCGCACTTGCTCGGGCCAGCCCGGCATTTGGCTTAAGTCGGCTAATAATTCTTCCGCGTAATCGGTAATTTTAAAAAACCATTGCGGAATTTCACGTAATTCCACCAGCGCATCGGAGCGCCAGCCGCGGCCGTTAATGACTTGTTCATTGGCCAGTACTGTTTGATCCACAGGATCCCAGTTGACCAGCGTCGCTTTTTTATAGACTAAGCCTTTTTTATACATTTGCAAAAATAGCCATTGTTCCCAGCGGTAATAATCAGGATCACAGGTGGCAAGTTCCCGCGACCAATCGTAGCCTAGCCCCAATTTTTGTAATTGACCGCGCATATGTGCAATATTTTCATACGTCCATTGTGAAGGAGCGAGTCCATGTTTAATCGCTGCGTTTTCTGCAGGTAAACCAAAGGCATCCCAACCCATGGGTTGCAGTACATTTTTGCCTTGCATGCGCATGGCACGCGCAATCACATCGCCTATCGTGTAGTTGCGCACATGGCCCATATGCAAATGGCCACTCGGATAAGGCAGCATCGCTAAGCAATAAAATTTATCGCGCGAGGGATCTTCATGCACTTGAAACGTTTTATGGGTATCCCAATAGGCCTGCGCCGCAGGTTCAATATGTTCAGCTTGGTAGTGTGGATTCATCATGGTTATAGATTTAATACTCTGAAAATAAATGCGTATTCTAATGCGACTTCACGTAGCGCACTGTAACGGCCTGACAGACCATAATGGCCTGCCTCTAAATCTGTTTTTAATAATAATAAATGGTCATCGGTTTTAACTGTACGCAATTTGGCCACCCATTTAGCCGCTTCCCAATAAGGCACGCGCCAATCGGTGAGTCCGGCTGTCACTAATAGCGCAGGGTAAGCGTGTGCTTTGATATTATCATAGGGCGAATAAGCGGCGATATAGGCGTGTGCCTCGGCTTGGTGCGGATTGCCCCATTCTTCGTATTCAGTAATCGATAAGGGTAAGCTCGGATCTTGCAGGGTATTGAGCACATCGACAAACGGCACATGCGCAATGCATGCGGCAAATAAATCGGGACGCAGATTGAGCACCGCACCCATTAATAACCCGCCGGCACTGCCGCCGTTAATCACAAGTTGCGTGGGGGAGGTAAACCCATGCTGAATTAAATGTTCAGCGCACGCTATAAAATCTGTAAAACTATTTTGTTTTTTAAATAAACGGCCTTCTTCATGCCAAGGTTTGCCGAATTCGCCGCCGCCGCGGATATGCGCAATGGCAAATACAAAGCCGCGCTCCAGCAAACTTAAGCGGGCATTGGAGAACCAGGCATCTTCAATACTGCCGTATGCGCCATAAGCCGTTAAAAACAAGGGCGCGGGTGTTTTATTCGTTTTTTTATAGACGATGGACATAGGAATGCGTGTGCCATCTGCTGCGGTTGCAAATAAACGCTCACTCACATAATCGTTGGCATGATAATGGGCCACATGCGTTTGCTTAATGAGGGTCCGCTCTTTTGTAGTTAAATCAAAGTCAAAAACCGTGTGCGGGGTAGTCATGGATCCATATTCATAACGCAATACATTGCTGTGCGTCAGCCAATTATCGCCTAGCTCAAGACTATAGGTAGGATCATTGACTTCAATCAGATAATCTGTTTTCTCATCAAAACTTAGCACATGTAAAGCCGGCAAACCGTTACGTCGCTCGTGTACCACGATAAAATCTTGCATGACCTCAAAATCTTCAATGGCAATGTGCGGATCATGAGCAATCAGGGTGCGCCAATTCTTTTTAGCTAAATCATGCATAGGGACACGAATAATTTGAAAATTTTCGGCCTGATCATTAGTGCGGATAATCAGATCTCCTGCATGATGTTCAACCGCGTATTCAATGTGTGGGCTACGTGGAAAGACACAATGCAGCGGTAGACTCGGTTTATCCGCACACGTGTAGTGGATTTCGCTGGAGAGTTTACTGTGGCTTTCTACAAGTAACAGCGCATTGTCTTTGGTGCGTTGCGGCGCAATAAAAAAACGCTCATCGGTTTCATGATAAATTAAAAGGTCTTGCGCTGTAGGTGTCTGAAGTTTATGTTGCCAAATTTGATAAGGGCGGTGCGCGGCATCTAAACGCACATACCAAAAATGTTGGGAGTCGGCGGCAAACACCACGTCATCGCCCACGCCTTGTAAAGTTTCAAGCACCAAGGTGGGCGTGCGTAAATCTTTGATCACCAACGCATAAAATTCATCCCCTTGGGTATCTACGGTATAGGCTAAAAAATGTTGATCCACGCTTAAGGCATAACTGCCCAGATGAAAATAACTGTGGTGTTTAGCCACTTCATTTTCATCGAGTAAAATTTCCTCAATAAGGCTGCCATGGGGTTTGCGGCAAAAAATCCGGTATTGCAGCGCTTCGGTAGTACGAAAATAATAATCATAACCGCTCATCGTCCAGGGGGCGCTGGAGTCTGTTTCTTTGATCCGCTTGCGCATTTCTTGAAATAATTTTTCCTGCATGGCATCGGTGCCTTCCAGCATGGCCTTGGTGTATTCATTTTCAGCTTTGAGATAAGTTAACACCTCGGGATTTTCTTTCTCTCTGAGCCAGTGATATAAATCAACACGACCATCTTCGGTGTGATAAGGAATTTGTTGCGCTTTAGGAGGTATCATCGCGAGCCTTAGAATTTAGGATTATAAACTTATCATTATATACTCAAGGGTGGTGCACAAACTAGCGAAGAAATGCAATGACGGTGTTATAATTATTTTTTAAAAGGAGTTTACCCATGCTCGATACGTTCAAAACCCGTGCACAATTAGCCGTCAATGGCAAAACATACACCTATTGTGATTTGAGTCAGTTACCCAAGGACAGTGGGCTGAAACATTTACCGATTTCTTTAAAGATTTTATTAGAAAATTTATTGCGCCGTGAAGATGGAGTCCATGTGACGAAGCATCATGTGAAGGCCTTATTGAGCCAAGCCAGCACAAAAAAAGACGAGGCCGAGATCCCTTTTATGCCTGCGCGGGTGTTATTACAAGATTTTACTGGCGTGCCCGCGATCGTCGATTTAGCCGCAATGCGCGATGCCATGCAAAAATTAGGCGGAGATGTGGAGCGGATCAACCCTTTGCAGCCGGTTGAGTTAGTGATAGATCACTCTATCCAAGTGGATAAGTTTGGCAGCAGTGACGCCATCGATGTGAATGCACATTTAGAATTTACCCGCAATAAAGAGCGTTATGCCTTTTTGCGTTGGGGACAAAATGTGTTATCCAATTTTAAAGTCGTGCCTCCCGATACCGGGATTGTGCATCAAGTCAATTTAGAATATTTAGGCCGTGTGGTCTTTATTAATGAAGACACCAAAGAGCCTTGGGTATATCCCGATACGCTGGTCGGTACGGATTCGCATACGCCTATGATTAATGGTTTAGGGGTATTGGGATGGGGGGTCGGGGGGATAGAAGCGGAAGCTGCGATGTTAGGCCAAGCCGTGTCGATGCTGATCCCTGAAGTCATCGGTTTTAAACTCTCAGGCCAGCTCCCCGAAGGCGCAACTGCTACCGATTTGGTATTAATGGTTACGCAAATGCTGCGCCAAAAAGGCGTGGTGGGGAAATTTGTTGAATTTTATGGTGAAGGCTTAAATCAATTATCGGTCGCCGATCGCGCCACTATTGCGAACATGTCACCTGAGAATGGTTCCACAGTAGGCTTTTTCCCTGTGGATGCATTAACCTTAGAATATTTGACTTTAACCGGGCGTGATCCTGAACAAATCGAACTCATCGAAACCTATTGCCGTGCACAAGGATTATTTCGCGATCATACCAGTCCTGAGCCCGTATTTAGTGACAGTTTGTTTTTAGATTTAGGCGATGTAGAGCCGTGTATCGCAGGGCCCAAACGTCCACAAGATCGCATCTTGCTTAAACAAGCGAAAACTACTTTTCTCAAAGATTTACAACATTTTACGCCGCATGCCAAAGTGGCGCAGCAAGCGGCTTTACAGCATGGGGCCATCGTGATTGCAGCGATCACCAGTTGTACCAATACGTCTAATCCTACGGTCATGATTGCTGCAGGATTACTTGCGAAAAAAGCGCATGAAAAAGGCTTAAAAGTGCCCAATTGGGTCAAAACCAGTTTGGCGCCCGGGTCGCGTGTGGTCACGGATTATTTAAACGATTCTGGGTTAACGACTTATTTAGATGCGCTAGGTTTTCAATTAGTGGGTTATGGTTGCACGACATGTATTGGTAACTCGGGTCCGCTGCCCGATGAAGTGGCGAGTGAGATTACTGCCAAGGATCTGAGTGTGTGCGCAATCCTCTCTGGAAACCGTAATTTTGAGGGCCGTATTCATCCTCAAGTGCGTATGAATTATTTAGCTTCACCGCCTTTAGTGGTCGCTTACGCCCTTGCGGGTCGTTTGGATATTGATTTATACCATGAGCCCTTAGGCGTGGATGAAAATAAGAAAGCGATTTTTTTACGTGATTTGTGGCCTACGCAAGAAGAGATTAATCAATATGTGGCTAAGCACGTGAAATCACGCATGTTTAAAGACAGCTACGAAGCGGTTTTTAAAGGCGATACGGATTGGAATTCACTGCCTATCGGCAGCAGCGAATTATACCCCTGGCAGGAGGATTCCACTTATGTGAAGAATCCACCTTATTTTGTCAATATGCCTTTAGAAGCGCCGGGGATCCATCCGATTATCGGTGCGCGTTGTTTGGCTAAATTAGGAGACAGTGTGACGACGGATCATATTTCACCTGCGGGCGATATTGCGCCGGATAGTCCTGCTGGACAGTATTTAGAATCATTGGGCATTGCGCCTGCGCAGTTTAATTCTTACGGTTCACGGCGCGGTAATCATGAAGTCATGATGCGCGGTACCTTTGCCAATGTACGCTTACGCAATCAATTAGCGCCCGGCACGGAAGGCGGTTGGACGCGTCATTTCCCCAGTGATGAAGTGATGTCGATTTATGATGCCAGTATGCGTTATCAAGCAGACGGGATTGGTTTGATTATTTTAGCAGGCAATGAGTACGGTTCGGGATCTTCACGGGATTGGGCTGCAAAAGGACCGTGTTTACTCGGGGTTAAAGCTGCAATCGCCGTGAGTTTTGAGCGTATTCATCGCTCTAATTTAATTGGTATGGGCATATTGCCGCTAGAATTTTTAATGGGACAAGATGCGACGTCTTTAGGTTTATCCGGAAAAGAGACCTTTGATATTCAAGGATTGCGTGATGGCAGTGAGCCACAAGTCACGGTTATTGCGCATATGGAGAATCATGAGACTAAACGGTTTAATGTTCGAGTGCGTTTAGATACGCCGCAAGAGGTTGCCTATTATCAGCACGGGGGCATTTTACAATATGTTTTACGTCAATTACATTCCACCCCAAAATAAAGGAAACAAGATGAAAATTATTCCCTATCTATTAATATGCTTGTGCAGTTTGAGCTTCACGGTCCAGGCCGCGACGACGCAAACGCCGCCACCTATCAGTAATAGTGCGAAGGTGGTGCCGCCTACGCCGGAAAATAGCGATGAGCTCGTGATCCGTGATGCTTATGTGCAACCTTTAATTCCTGGGCAAAAAAGTACCACGGCTTATATGCGGATCAGCAATTTTAGTAAAGAAAAATATGTGCTCGTTGGTGTGTCCTCTCCGATTGCAGAACGCGTGGAATTGCATAATGTCCTCATGAGTGATGGCATGATGCAGATGCGGTCTGTGGAATCGATTTTATTATTACCCAAAGAAGAAGTGTTGCTGCAACCCGGTGGTTTACACATTATGTTAGTGAATGTGCATGAGGGTGAGTTAAATAAAGATACTGAAGTTCCGATGTGTTTAAAATTTCAAAATAGTGCGGATATTTGTTTAACATTGCCGGTGCGGGATAAGCGTGCTGAGAGCGGTGGTGCGGATGTGCATGTGCATGATCATGCGCATTAGGGCCAACTCGGTTAATTTAAAGATCGCAAAATCCCCCCGGCCTAAGGCCGGCCCCCTTTACAAAGGGGGCAAGCTCATTTCTTACGCAGATGTGTGTTCTTGCGCTTGCCCCCTTTGTAAAGGGGGCCGGCCTTAGGCCGGGGGGATTTTTAACGGCCGGTGGATTTTTAAAGAAGCGGGAGATTTCGACTAAACTCAACCCCTGATGAATACTGAAATAATAACCCCTCTAACCTTTATACCGCGCTATCCCTTGAGTAATTTCATTACGCGCCGCATCAATGTCTGCCCAACCCGTCACTTTCACCCATTTACCGGGCTCTAAACTTTTATACTGGGTAAAAAAATGTTCAATTTGTGCGATTAAAATTTGATCCACATCGGTATACGCTTTAATGTGTTCGTATTGACGGGATAATTTTGTGACTGGCACAGCTAATACTTTATTATCGATGCCTGATTCATCTTCCATACGCAATAGTCCGACGGGACGGGCGCGGACCACAGCGCCGGCAAGCACGGGAAATGGCGTGATAACCAACGCATCAACCGGATCGCCATCTTCAGATAAGGTATTTGGAATATAACCATAATTACAGGGATAACGCATGCCTGTGGCCACAAATCTATCGACAAACAAAGCGCCGGAATCTTTATCCACTTCATATTTTACCGGATCACTGTGGGCAGAGATTTCAATAATGACATGGATATCATCAGGGATTGCGCGACCGGCGCTGACTACGTTTGGGTTCATGGGTGATCCTTATGCTTGTATGTGTAGGTAAGTGAGATCCTGTGCAGATTGTGCACAGGATCAACGCGTGTGATTTTACCATGTAATAGTAGACAGAGGTATCAGAAACTACGGTAATTATGCCGCATTACCGTGTTTATTTTTAAGCGGGGTGTAGCCCCCTGAGCCCGACGAGCGGTAGTTGAGTTCGTGCTCACGTTCTCTTGCATTGACTTTTTCCCAGTATTGACTGTCCCAGGCGAAGGTTAAGCGTCGCGTAATGGGCGCAAGGATGTAATTTAACCCAATCTGTAGCAGGGCTAATAAGGTAATCGGGCTTGCGTGGGCTTCATTTCGGGGGTTGGGACTCGCGGTTGCCATGGTGTACCTTACAAATTAAAAGAGTTATCAAATTTACTTGCATTAAAGATATTGGATATTAGCTTGAAAGTGAGATTCTCGCAACAAATTTGTATGGAAACTAAGAAAGTATTAATAATTCAACTTTGCTACGATGATTTGAAAGGTCTCTAAACTATTGTAGAATAGGAACCTTGCCCTATAAGAGTACACTATGATTAAGGCGTCCCATCCCTGGCAACACTGCATTGCCCCCATGATGGCCTGGACCGATAGGCATTACCGCTATTTAATGCGCTTGATTGCACCTCAAGTGCGCCTCTATACGGAAATGGTCACAACCGGCGCACTGCGTTTTGGGGATGCAAAACGGTATTTAGCCTTTTCGCCCCAAGAACACCCTGTGGCTTTACAATTAGGCGGTCATGATCCCGAGCAATTAGCCCTATGTGCACGCATGGGTGAGGATGAAGGTTATGATGAAATCAATATCAATATCGGTTGTCCTAGTGATCGCGTAAGTCAGGGCCGATTTGGCGCCTGCTTAATGGCAGAACCTGAATTAGTGGCCGAATGTGTGGCGCGCATGCAACAGCAGGTCAAGATCCCCATCACGGTAAAAACCCGTATCGGTATTGACCATTGTGAAGAATATGATTTTTTACGGCATTTTATAGCCACGGTGAAACAAGCGCCGTGTCAGACATTTATTATTCATGCCCGTAAAGCGTGGCTAAAAGGCTTAAACCCCAAACAAAATCGTGAAGTGCCGCCTTTACAGTATGAAACCGTTTATCAATTGAAAAAAGAGTTTCCGCAATTAACGATTATTGTTAATGGGGGGATCACGACCCACGCACACGTTGCACAACATTTACAACATGTGGATGGCGTGATGATAGGCCGCAGCGCGTATTATGATCCGTATTATTGGGCACAAACGCCTGAGGTATCCCGGTTTGATATTGCGCAGCAGTATCTCGAATACATGCTAGCGCAAAGCCAAAACAGTGCGCGCTTATGGCCCATGGCGCGTCATTTACTGAATTTATTTAATGGCATGCATGGGGCAAGACGTTGGCGCCAAACTTTATGTACCCACGCGCAAAAAAGCCAAGATTTGGCGGCCATACGCGCATCATTGCTGATGCTTAAAGTTTCTTAGCGATCAATTGATTTTTTAACCGTGTATACGTCGGTAAACCTTGGTGATAAGGAGGATACGCTTCACCTTGAATGAGTGGCGTCATATATTGACGGCAAGTATCGGTAATGTGAAAACCATCGGGTGTAATAAAGCCATCTGGCATCAGTTTTTCGTGATTTGCGACTTCTTTTAAAGAAGCGCTACCGATACGGTATTGATAGGGATTATCCGATACGCGAATAATAATCGGCATGACTGAGTGTTGACCTTGGTTCGCAAATTCCACTGCCGCTTTGCCTAAGGCATAAGCCTGCTCGACATCAACTAGGGATGCAATATGTCTTGCGCTGCGTTGTAAATAATCTAGCACGGCCCAGTGATATTTATAACCTAACTGTTCTTTTATCATTTGGGCGATGAGCGGCGCAACACCGCCTAATTGTTTATGACCAAACGCATCCGTTGTGCCTAAATCGCTTAAAAATTGTCCGGCTTCATTTTTGACACCCTCTGATACCGTAATGGTGCAAAAGCCTATCGTTTCAACCGTGTGTTGCACTTTAGCTAAAAATGCAGCTTTATCGAGTTTGCGCTCGGGAAATAAAATAATATGCGGCGCATCGAGCGGCCCTTCGTGCGCAAGCCCTGTGGCTGCGGCTATCCAACCGGCATGGCGGCCCATCACTTCCATAATAAAGACCTTAGTGCTGCTGGCGGCCATCGAGGCAATATCGTAACCGGCTTCACGCATGGAGATCGCGACATATTTAGCCACAGAGCCAAAGCCTGGGCAGTTATCCGTCAGCGCTAAATCATTATCGATGGTTTTTGGGATGCCGATACAGGTCATCGGATGGCCTAAAGATTCACTGATTTGCGAAACTTTATACGCGGTATCTTGCGAATCCCCACCGCCATTGTAGAGAAAATAACCAATGTCATGCGCGACAAAGACGTCTATCAGGCGCTCATATTGCTCACGATTTTCTTCTAAGCCTTTTAATTTAAACCGACACGATCCAAACGCTCCACCTGGAGTGACTTTTAAAGCTGCAATCGCCGCATCGCTCTCTAGACT
>JABCZS010000035.1:0-555 GCA_013289605.1 Gammaproteobacteria bacterium | reverse complement strand
CTCAAGACTCGTATCGATCAATTCTTCATTTAATACGCCCAAAATCCCATTTTTTGCTGCAAACACCTTACCCAATTTTAGCGCGCGCGCCGTTTCAATCACGCCACAGGCCGTAGCATTAATCACCGCCGTGACACCACCGGATTGTGCATATAAAATGTTATGAGCAGACATGTGTGACTCCTTGAGATTTGAGAGAAGTATGTTAGCATGGGCGTTTTATTAGTGAAAGAAAAACTGGCATAATGGATCATAGGGCTAACGAATCCCCACGAATTTTAGTTTTAAGGCCGAAGGCCTGACCGTATATAGCCCAGGGTTACGGCGCGTCTTCGCGCCGTAACCCTGGGTAGAAGAAAAAAGAGAACAAGCGCTGAAAGCGCGCAAGATTAAGCGCGTTTAATATTGTTCTTGCGCGCTTACAGCGCTTGGTTCTTTCTTATCTGAAATTCTTTATGAAAAAGGGATGAGTCTTAAATCATAGTGCATCATAATAGGGAGATTTCATGCATATTTACATCTTAGGCATCGCCGGCACGTTTATGGCGGGGATAG
>JABCZS010000034.1 GCA_013289605.1 Gammaproteobacteria bacterium | reverse complement strand
ACCACGCGCGCGTTCTTCTGGCGCTTTATCAATTTGATCGTACGCCTTAAATTCACCGCGTCCCATCGTCTCCGACATCACTTTCGTGATCGCCGCTGTCAAGGTCGTCTTACCGTGATCCACGTGTCCTATCGTTCCCACATTTAAATGGGGCTTGTTCCGTTCAAATGCTACTTTGGCTGACATGATTATCTCCTCATTTCATTCTTTATAAACAGCCCACAACTGGGATTGAACCAGTGACCTCTTCCTTACCAAGGAAGTGCTCTGCCACTGAGCTATGTGGGCATTTAACTTCGTAAAAATCCCCATCGGATTTCATGAATTCAAAACACTATTTTGCATTCACTTGAAAATATAATAAGCGGGTGATGGGAATCGAACCCACGCCATCAGCTTGGAAGGCTGAGGTTCTACCATTGAACTACACCCGCAAGTCTAGACGCTAGAGGCTAGAAACTAGATCATTTAAAAACCCTAGTGATAATGAGCTAGTGCCTAGTCACTAAAAAATGGTGGAGGAGGTAGGATTCGAACCTACGTAGGCTTGCGCCGACAGATTTACAGTCTGCTCCCATTGGCCGCTCGGGCACTCCTCCAACGCAATCCGGTATTTTTGCGCAATGTAATTAAGGTGTCAATAGAATTCTCTTGGCATGACTATGTTAACTTGATTATACTTGGGATGAATTTTTACATTTATCTAACAGGGAAGATCATGACTAACCGATATTTTTCAGCTTTTTTCATCTTATTTTTAAACCCCATCACGCTTTTTGCAAATTCACCTGCACTTGATTTTTCAACCATGCCGATAGCCAAACCCCCTGCCATTGCGGCCAATGCTTATATCTTGCAAGATTTTCATAGTGGCCAAATTCTCGCTGAACACAATATCGATACCCCTGTTGAACCTGCAAGCTTAACGAAAATGATGACGATTTATGTATTGGACGTGGAAATGGCGCGGGGCACGATCAGTCCCAATGCCACTGCGCTGGTGAGTGAGCATGCCTGGCGCACCGAAGGCTCACGCATGTTTTTGGACTTAAATACTGAAGTGCCGATTAAAGAACTGCAACAAGGCGTCATCATCCAATCAGGTAATGATGCCAGCGTCACCATTGCGGAGCGCATCGCGGGCAGTGAATCTGCTTTTGCCGAAATGATGAACTACCAAGCTCAACAACTTGGGATGACCAATAGTCATTTTACCAATGCGACCGGTCTGCCCGATCCCGGGCTGTACACCACCGCACGTGATATGGCGACGCTGGCACGGGCCATGATTAAAAATTTTCCTGAAAGCTATCAAATTTATCAGCAAAAAGAATTTTTTTACAATAATATTAAACAACAAAACCGTAATCGCTTGCTCTGGCGCGACAATACCGTTGATGGCATTAAAACTGGGCATACCTCAAGTGCGGGATATTGTCTGGTTGCTTCCGCAGAAAGACAAGGCATGCGTTTGATTGCTGTAGTCCTAGGTGCTGAAAGTGATTCTTCGCGGGCTGAGCAAGCGCAAACTTTATTAAATTACGGCTTTCGTGTATTTAGAACCGAGGAATTGGCACAAAAGAATCAAGTGATCAGTGAAATGCCCATATGGAAAGGCAGTAAGTCTATACTCCCTATTGGATTTAATGAAGATGCTTATGTGACTGTGCCCCAAGGCCAGGCCAAACTTGAAACCGCGGTGAGTGTTAAGCCTGAACTGATTGCCCCTATTCCTGCGGGCACACCTGTAGGCGTCATGCAGGTGAAGTTAAATGGTGAAGTCATTGCTGAGCAACCGGTAGTAGCCCTAGAAACCATCGAAAAAGGAAGTCTATGGCGCCGTTTCATTGATACCATCAAATTATTTTTTAAACACCTTATCGCCTAGGAGAAATGGAATGTTAGTTTATTTAAATGGAGAATTTCTCCCACTGGAGCAAGCAAGGATCTCCCCGCTCGATAGAGGCTTTCTCTTTGGTGATGGGGTCTATGAGATGGTCCCTTTTTATCATGGCATTCCTTTTTTATTTGAAGAACATATCACTCGTCTTGGCCGCAGTCTCCAAGCGCTCGATATTAAAAATCCTTTAACCAAAGACCAATGGAAGGCCATTGTGCATACCTTGAGCGAGCAAGCCTCTCTGCCCACGCACAATATTTACCTGCAAATTACGCGCGGTGCCGGATTGAGCCGACAACATCAGTATGAAGACGGCTTAGAACCCACAGTTTTTGCCATGGTCACCAATATGCGTTTATTATCGGATGCAGAAAAACAAACCGGCTTAAGAGCGGTAACCGTCCCCGATGAGCGCTGGCAAAATTGTTATATTAAATCACTTAACCTCTTGCCGAATATATTGGCCATACAACAAGCCTATGTGCAACAAGCCTATGAAGCCATACAAATTCACCAAGGCTATGTGACCGAGGGCGCAAGCAGTAATGTATTTATCGTTAAACAAAATATTTTATTCACCCCCCCGAAAACCGCTGAGATTCTGTGGGGGATCACCCGTGATTTTGTCCTAAGTCTTGCGCGCAAACACCATATCGCTTTCGAAGAACGCGCCTTGAATGAAGATGAGCTGTATGATGCCGATGAAATTTGGATCACGAGTTCTGGTCGAGAAGTGGTCCCGATTACCCGCTTAAATGATCATCGTGTCGGCGATGGTGAAGTGGGCCCGATATGGAAAAAAATAAATGCCAGTTATGAAAACGCAAGAAATGCATGCTGAAAATAAAACAATTAGGTCTAGTTGATTATGCACAAACTTGGCAGCAGATGCGGGATTTTACCGATACCCGAGATAGCTTTACTCCTGATGAAATTTGGGTCTTGGAACATCCGCCCGTCTTTACCCAAGGGCAAGCAGGAAAGGCAGAACATATCTTAAATGCGGGCGAAATTCCCGTGATTCAAACCGATAGAGGTGGACAGGTCACCTATCATGGGCCTGGGCAGTTGGTCGCTTATTTATTATTTGATTTAAGACGGCTGAATATGGGCATACGCACCTTTGTCACCACTATCGAGCAAGCCATTATTAATGTCCTCGCTCAGTATGCTATCAAGGCCCATGGCGATCGCAACGCTCCGGGTGTCTATGTAGAAGGTAAAGGTAAAATTTGTGCCATCGGGCTGCGTGTGCGGCATGGCTGCACTTACCATGGTATTGCGTTTAACATCAATATGGATTTAGAGCCTTACTCTCGAATTAATCCTTGTGGATTTACCCAACTCGCTGTGACTCAGACCGCTGATTTAGGCGGGCCAACTACTGTGCGTGAGGCGGGCGAGCAGTTTGTGCTGCAGTTTCAAAAGCTGATACCTTGATCCCCACCCACAAAAAAACCCTCATAAAAAAGAATTCCAACTCTTATTATTTTTGTGCATAATGGCTTTTTTTCACATCCCCAATCTAGGAGTTCACATGAAACAACGTATGATGACCCGGTTAATATTGGTCCTTAGTTTAATGTTAAGTCCGCTCTTATGGGCAGATGAAAAAACGGTGTATATCTACAGCTGGTCGGATTATCTAGCTCCTGAAACACTCAAACGGTTTGAGAGCAAAACCGGGATCAAAGTGGTTTACGATGTGTATGACAGCAACGATATCTTAGAAGCAAAATTATTTGCGGGAAACACCGGTTATGATGTGGTCTTCCCGACTTATTTCCCTTATTTTCTGCGCCAAGTCAAAGCCAATATTTACCAACCTTTAGATTCTGCAAAGCTACCCCATCTTAAAGGCGTAGATAAAAAGTTTGATGATCCCCTCACTATCAATGGCAAACGTTATGGCGCACCGTTTATGTGGGGAACAGTAGGTATTGGATACAACGTAGATAAAATTGCAGCGCTATTTGGTAAAGAGTTTACTCCCGATAGCTGGAGCTTTGTGTTTGATCCGAAAAATGCGGAAAAACTAGCCAGTTGTGGCATCGTGTTTATGAACTCGCCGATTTATTTAGCCCCGATCATGATGAAATATTTAGGACTCAATCCCCAAAGCACCCAATATGATGATTACTCCAAGGCCATCGCGCAATTTGCAAAAGTACAACCCTATGTCACCCATTTTCATGATTCACAATATATCAATGATTTAGCCACCGGGAATGCGTGTGTGGCCGTGGGTTGGTCAGGTGATTTGATTATTGCGCGTGAGCGAGCTAAGCTCGCAGCTAAGCCGGTGAATATTGCTTATGTCAATCCTAAAGAAGGCGCGCCCTTGATTTTTGATGTCATGGCTATCCCACAAGGTGCAAAAAATATTGATGCCGCTTACCAGTTTATAGATTTTATGTTGGAGCCACAAACCATGGCAGAATTAACAAACTATAATTACTTCCCCAGTCCAGTTCCCGGATCACGTGCGTTGTTAAATCCTAAATGGCAAAACGACACCAGCATTTATCCACCACAAACTATCATGGATCAACTCTTTGTCCAAGGCGAGCTGCCTTTACCGGTTGAAAAACGGGTAAACCGTGATTGGGCCCGAATGAAAGCAGGTGAAATGGCTAATGCAAAATAAGCAGAACGACGGTTATATTCGCATTGAAAAATTAGCAAAACAATATGATCGCGTTAAAGCGGTTGATAACGTATCGCTGTCGATCGCAAAAGGCGAATTATTTGGCCTGATGGGCTCATCCGGTTCTGGCAAATCGACCTTGCTGCAAATGTTAGCGGGACTTGAACCACCGACGGATGGCCGTATTTTTATTGATGGCGAAGACATGACGCATGTGCCGCCGCATTTACGCCCCGTGAACATGATGTTCCAATCCTATGCCTTATTCCCACACATGAGCGTGTCGCAAAATATTGCGTTTGGGCTTGAGCAAGATCCTTTAAGTCGCATTGAAATTCAAAAACGGGTTGATGAAATGCTCACCATCGTCAGTATGCGCGATTACGCCCATGAAAAACCGCATACCTTATCCGGTGGACAGCGCCAACGTATTGCGCTGGCGCGTAGCCTCGCTAAACGTCCCAAATTATTGTTGCTCGATGAGCCCATGGGCGCGTTGGATAAAAATCTGCGCGATCGCATGCAGCTTGAAGTCGTCAATATTCTTGAAGAATTGGGCGCGACCTGTTTACTCGTTACTCATGATCAAGATGAAGCCATGACCATGTCGCAACGGATTGGGATCATGGATAAAGGTGAAATCATCCAAATGGGTACGCCTAAAGAAGTCTATGAATACCCGAACTGTACCTTTAGTGCCAAATTCTTAGGATCCGTGAATATTTTCTCGGCTACTGTCGGTGAAGAATTGGCAGAAACTACGCTACTGACTGTGCCCGAAATGCAATCGCAAGTGCAAGTGGATCGCTGCTTATCCCTACCCGAAGGTTTGCAAGTGTGGGTGGCAGTGCGCCCCGAGAAAGTTAATTTGTCCATTGAACGCCCTGAGTCCGCCTATAACGTGTCATCAGGCCGCGTCCATGACATCGCGTACATGGGCAGTCATTCTGTTTATCACGTGACCCTAGAGTCTGGGAAAAAGCTAGAAGCCTATGTGTATCACAGTGATCGCTTTATTGCCGAGCCCATTACTTGGGAAGATAAGGTGTATGTGCATTTTCCTGCAGACAGCGTTGTGGTATTACAAGGATGATAATGATCCAATTCAAACAATGGCTACTCTCTGGGCGCACTTGGGTAGTGGGGATCCCCTACCTGTGGTTATTGTTATTTTTAATTTTACCTTGCCTTATCATTTTAAAATTAAGTTTCAGTGAAATGGCGCTGAGCTTACCGCCTTTTACGCCACTTTTTGAACTCAGTGACTACGTGATGACGCTTCATATTAATTTAAGAAATTATTTCATATTAGTTACCGATCCATTTTATGCTTCGGCCTACTGGAATTCGTTAAAAATTGCCTTTTTCTCTACACTGGGTTGCTTAATCATTGGCTATCCTATGGCGTATTGCATCGCAAGAGCGAATACGACGTTACGGTCCCTGTTGCTTGCTTTAGTTATTTTACCTTCATGGACTTCATTTTTATTACGTGTGTATGCGTGGATGGGGATATTGCAAGAAACAGGCTATCTGAATCAATTCCTAATGAAATTACATATTATTAGTACGCCCATACAATTTTTATACACAGATTTTGCCATTTATTTAGGCATTATTTACGGTTATTTACCGTTTATGGTATTACCTATTTTTGTATCCATTGCCAAAATGGATTGGTTATTGCTTAAAGCCGCTTCTGATTTAGGCGCACGGCCCTGGACTGCGTTCTGGCGAATCACGCTGCCTCTCACGCTGCCTGGGATCCTCACCGGCAGTTTGTTAGTGTTTATTCCTGCCGTGGGCGAATTTGTGATCCCTGATCTATTAGGCGGTTCAGGCTCGAATATGATAGGACGCGTTTTATGGCAAGAATTTTTCAATAACCGCGACTGGCCGTTATCGGCAGCACTCGCAACCCTGATGCTATTATTGTTGCTATTGCCCATTTATATTTTCACCCGCGCTGAAAAAAATACCGGAGCCGTTTAATGCTAAAAACCTCTCCCTATATTAAAGCGGTGACCGTAGCCGGTTATATTTTTTTATATGCGCCGATTTTAATTTTAATTATTTATTCCTTTAACGAATCACGTTTAGTGACGGTGTGGTCAGGGTTTTCTCTAAAATGGTATGGCGAATTATTTCAAGACACGGCCTTGCTGACTGCAGCAAAAACGAGTTTAACCATTGCGCTTGCGAGCGCCACCGGAGCCACGGTGTTAGGGATCTTAGCCGCTTACGCACTCACGGGTTATCGCTTAAAGGGAGGCGCTTTGTTTAATGTGCTGATCCGCGCGCCTATGGTATTGCCGGAAGTGATCATGGGTTTTTCTTTATTACTGTTATTTGTGGCGCTAGAAAATGCCATTGGCTATCCTAATGGCCGAGGCATATTCACGATTTGGATTGCACACATGACCTTAAGCGTTGCCTATGCCACGGTCGTGATTGCCGCACGCTTACAAGAAATGGACAGATCGCTAGTGCTCGCCGCCCGTGATTTAGGGGCAAGAGCCCACACCATATTTTTCCGCATTACCTTACCCGTGATTATGCCGGCACTCTTAAGCGCCTGGTTATTATCGTTTACCTTATCGTTTGATGATCTGGTGATCACAAGCTTTACCTCAGGTCCTGATTCCACCACCTTGCCCATGGTGGTGTATTCCAGCGTACGCCTCGGCGTCAGTCCCAAAATCAATGCACTCGCTACGCTGATGATCACTATTGTCACCTTAATGGCCATTGCCTTTTGTTTAATCTTAATGCGCCTAGAGCAAAAAAAGTCTTAGGTTCTTAGACATAGTTTATATCACACTAAACGCTTGCTATTTAAGCACCAATGATATATATTTTGGTATATATCATTGGAGGTGAGATTATGAGCCATTTAGCCAAAATTTTTATCAATGGGCGTAGCCAAGCTGTACGATTACCCGCTGCCTATCGATTTGATTCTAAAGAAGTTTATATACACCGTGACCCTGAAACCGGTAATGTCATCTTATCTGCCAAACCCGAAAACTGGGATGGTTTTTTAGCCACATTAAAAGAAGCTCATGTACCCTCTGATTTTTTAAGTAAGAAAGAACGTGAAGAGATGCAGCAAAACCGTGATCCCTTCCAAGGATGGAAAGAATGAAACATTTTATGCTCGATACTAATACTGTAAGCCATTTAATTAAAAACCATCCTAAAGTAGTCCAGCGTGTCACGTCTAAACCTACAGCGTCTTTATTTATCTCGGTCATTACAGAGTGTGAACTATTATATGGAATAGCCAAACGTCCGGAAGCAAAACGGTTACATTTAAGTGTCAGGGAATTTCTTAAATGTGTAGATATTCTCCCTTGGGACAGTACCTTCTCCGAAGAATATGGCCATCTTAGGGCAAAAATGGAACAAGGGGGCAAATCGCTAGCCTCCTTCGATTTATTAATCGCCACACAGGCATACACTAAAAAAATAACCCTAGTGACAAATGACCAAGCATTTAAGCAAGTTTCTGGACTAAATCTGGAGGATTGGACACAATAATTGCCTGAACGGCATCTTTTTTGTACACTACACCAATGAACAACACCCCCATCGACCCTAAGCAAAAACAACGTGGCCTAGATAAGCTGTCACGCATCCCTGTTAAAGTGGAAGCCGCTCCCATGCTGAAAAAGCCCGATTGGATCCGTATTCGGCTCCCTACCGGGGATCAAGTCGATAAAGTCAAAGCCATGCTGCGGCAAAATCGCCTGCATACCGTCTGTGAAGAAGCCGCTTGCCCTAATTTAAGCGAGTGTTTTAGTCATGGGACCGCCACATTTATGATCATGGGCGATAAATGCACGCGGCGTTGTACCTTTTGTGATGTGGGCCATGGGCGTCCTGATCCGCTGGATTTAGATGAGCCGGTCAACTTGGCTAAAACCGTGCAGCAAATGGGCCTCAAATATGTGGTCATCACTTCAGTAGATAGGGATGATTTACGTGATGGTGGCGCGCAGCATTTTGCCCATTGCATCAAAGCGGTCCGAGAATATTGCCCGACCACTAAAATTGAGATTTTGGTTCCCGATTTTCGCGGCAAAAATCGCAGACAAATTGCGATAGAGATTTTGACGCAATCTCCCCCAGACGTGTTTAATCATAATATTGAGACGATTCCTAGCCTCTATCCTAGCGTGCGGCCAGGATCAGATTATCAATGGTCACTTAATCTGTTAAAAGAATTTAAAGCGGCGCTGCCGCATATTCCGACTAAATCGGGCTTAATGCTAGGTTTAGGGGAAAATAATGAAGAAATTCTGCAATCCATGCGCGATCTGCGGGCTCATGATGTGGATATGGTGACTATCGGTCAGTATTTGCAACCCAGCGTCCATCATCATCCGGTGTTACGTTACGTCACTCCTGCTGAGTTTGATAGCTTTGCAACAGAAGGTGACACCATGGGATTTACCAATGTCGCCAGCGGCCCCTTAGTGCGTTCGTCTTATCATGCAGATAGGCAGGCTCAGGGAGTTGTGGTGGCTTGAGGGTTTTAGTCTATATATCTGGAAATTATTCAGATCGCTAAAATCCCCCCGACCGAAACGGTCGGCCCCCTTTACAAAGGGGGCAAGCTCATCCCTCGCGCTGTTGCGGGTTCTTGCGCGTCCCCCCTTTGTAAAGGGGGTCGGACCGGAGGTCCGGGGGATTTTAGCGATCTTACTGCGCACAATGAATTTTATTAAAGCTTATCTCTACTCCGCTTCCCCCAACCACTTCTCTAAAGCCACAATAATTTTCTTCGCTTGATCCGCACTAGAGATATTAAATTTAGAGCGCTGCTTGTATTCACCGTCCTTCTTCTGGTAACGGCGTATGGTGTATTTATCTGCGCTATAGGCTTGCTTCTTGGCATCCCAATCTTGATAACGAAAAATAACCGTAGACCAAGCCCCTTTAGAAAGCACTTGCTTATCAAGTTCTTTAACTAATAACTGATCCCCTTCGGTATAGTTAACTGTCAATTCTTCAATCATATCTGTCATCATTATTTCCTTTGCTCAGCTAATCAGTTGCCTATTCTGCCATACCTCATATAATTAATCACTGCTCTTAATTACGTATTTGTAGGATTTTATTATGTTAACCAGCTGGGCTGTCCTACTTCCACCCTTACTGGCCATTACCATTGCTATCTGGCAGCGTAACATCATCTTTGCATTGATCCTAAGCTTATGGTTAGCTGAAACCTTATTAACCGGTCTGAATCCCGGGTTAGGCTTACTGGCTTTATTTGAACGCCTAGTCGCGGTATTTTTAGATCCGGAACGCACCCGAGTCCTTTTGTTCAGTTTATTGGTGGGTGCCCTCCTCGCCTTATTTCGAACGAGCGGCGGCGTCAGCGCATTTATCTATCAACTGACACATTTAGGCTTTGTGACCACACGCCGCAGAGCTGCATTGTTGCCGACGATCACGGGCACACTCATTTTTATTGAAACCAATTTAAGTATTTTAACGTCCGGCATTATTTCACAAAAATTATTCGATAAATATAAACTCTCACGGGCACAACTGGCCTATATCATCGATTCGACCTGCGCCCCCATCAGTGTACTCATTTTACTCAATGGCTGGGGCGCCTATATTTTAGGTTTACTCGAAGGCTATGGCCTAGAAAGCACGACGCAAACCTTACTCCTCTCGATAGGACTTAATTTTTATGCGTTAATCGCAGTGATCGTGGTTTTTTTTACCGCCATCACCGGGAAAGTATTAGGTCCCATGAAGCACGCGCAAAGCAAAATTAATATCTCTCCAGAAGAAGAGCCTCCTGCCAGCAAATCACGTTATTTTATTGTGCCTTTGATTGTGTTAGTCATAGGTATGCCTGTATTCATGCTCTATACCGGAGGAGGACATATCTTACAAGGATCCGGATCACAATCTGTTTTATGGTCAATATGCATTGCGCTACTGGCTTGTGGAGTTTTGGTTTACTTCGGTAAACAAATGAACACCCAAGAAATGATTCAAAATAGTTTTAAGGGCATGAGCGATTTACTGCCGCTGGTGACTATTGTTTTACTCTCCATGGCATTGGGCATGGCGTGTATCGATTTAGGGACTGGGGCTTATGTGGCCCATTTCGTGGGTGATTTTCTCCCTCCTTATGCCCTGGCACCGGTATTATTTATTTGTGCCGGCTTTATCGCCTTTACCACCGGCACGTCCTGGGGCACCTTTGCGATCATGATGCCACTTGGGATCCCACTTGCGATGAATTTAGACGTCGCCCCCGCCTTCGCGCTGGCAGCGATTTTAGGCGGCGGCGTGTTTGGGGATCATTGCTCGCCCATTTCAGATTCCACCTTAATGGCATCGCTAGCCAGCGGTTGTGATCACTTGGAACATGTACGCACGCAGCTGCCTTATGCCATCGTCATGGCGGTGTTTACTGCATTACTTTATTTTGGAATCGGTGTGTACCTTTATTGACCAAGTGCTTGCTTGATCTTTATGCAAGACTTGCCATAAATAATCCAGTAACGGATGCAGCTGCGTTTCAATTTGCCAGGGCGGATTAATCAGTAATAATGAGCAGCCGATTAATCCAGGCGCATCAATACTTGGGGTTTTAATATAAAATTCTATGGTTAAATACTTCTCAAAGCCGATATGCGTTAAATCGCGCACCTTATAATCGTTACGCCCTACAATAGGCAGCCAAATTAAATACAGGCCTTGCGGCCAGCGCCTCATGCATTGGGTTAAACACGCTATTAAATGCTGCATTTCTTGTTTGTCTTCGAATGCAGGATCTATCAATACCAAACCACGTTTTTCTTTCGGCGGCAGTAAAGCCGGTAAAAATTCATACGCATCCCGCTCATGAACAGCGACATTGGTATAGCCCTGCACATTTTTTTTTAAGGCTAGATAACTTTCGGGATGCTTTTCGTTTAAGATAATGCGATCGATAGGACGTGAACATTGTGCGGCCAGCAGCGGTGATCCTAAATAATTCTGCTCTTTGCATGCGATAGCAAGATATTGTTCTAACATTTCAGGATGCGGTTTCATCATCAGCAAGCGATAAATGCCTTGTTCGGCCTCTAGCGTTTTTTGCGTGGGCAGCGCGGTTAAATCATAACAACCATCGCCTGCGTGCGTATCAATAAAGCAATACGGGCTCGCTTTTTGCTGCAAATAATCAAGCAATTGCAGTAATACGGTGTGCTTAACCACATCCGCAAAATTACCCGCATGAAAGCCATGACGATAATTCATCTTTGTTTTCCTTGACCCCGTAAAAATGCATCTTACAATTATATAGGACTTATGAAAGGAATAGATATGCTTACTTCAGCTCAAACACGCACATTAGAATTTATTGAACATTATTTCTCTACCCACAGGCAAGCGCCTAAATTGCTTGAAGTCGCACATGGGATTGGCATTACCAGCAAAGGCACGGTGAGCCGCTATATTAATACTTTAATTGAAGCCGGTTATTTGGCTAAAGCGCCGCATAAACACCGTGGTCTTACGCCCGTTACGCCGCATCATCCTCATGATCATAGTGTGATTGCACTGATAGGCAAAACCTCAAAATTCATGCAATTTCAACATTGTCATAGCATGCATATTAAAGATGACCGCTTGAGTGACCAAGGATTTTATGCCGGTGATACGTTATGGTATGTCCCGAGCACGAGTGCGACAGCCAATGATGTCATTATGGCTTATTTAGATAACACTACACCGATTATCAAACGCGTCCAGACCTTGCACGGTGATTTTATTAGCCTCAGCTGTCCCCATTTAGATAATAAGCCTCGGGCTTATGTAAAAGATCGCATTAACATCTATGGCATTATTAAAGGTTGGTTGCGACAATTTGACTCGCCTTGACATTCTGCGATAAAAAAGATATGTTTTACAATTATCTAAAGCACTAACACCATGCATACACTACATATACACCGATACCGACTCTCCGCCTAATCTTGGTCTTTTAAGACGCTATCTAACCTGTTTTTAATTTTAATACCGTGCACTCATACTTTTAAGGATCTCTATCATGCTTATCAATAATAAAGCCACTGGCTGCATATTACTGGTCACCGGGACGACTATCGGCGCGGGAATGTTGGGCATTCCACTGAGCGCCATCGGTTTAGGGTATTGGGCGAGTGTCGGGCTAATGTTGTTGATGTGGATGGTCACGATCACCGCTGCGTTTTTAATTCTTGAAGCGAACCTCGCAGATCGAGTTCATTTACATTTTAATACCATGGCTTCAAAAACATTAGGCTATCTCGGGCAGTTCGTGATGACTTTCAGTTTTTTAGGTCTACTCTACGCGCTGACCGTGGCCTACATTAACGGCGGAAGCTCATTGCTATCTGTCGGCTTGAAACATTTTGCGGGTATAGAATTAGCTAATTTACCCAGTGCCATTATTTTTACCTTGGTTTTAGGATTTTTTATTTACACCAGCACAAGAGCAACGGATCTATTAAACCGTGGATTTATGGCCATTAAATTTGTTTTGCTGGTTTTAGTGGCCTTTTTCTGTGTGCCACAAATCGATGTGGTGAATTTAATGCAAAATACCGTGACTGAGCCTAGCAGTTTGTGGTTAGCGATCCCGGTATTTTTCACGGCATTTGGTTACCATACCATTATTCCCTCATTAAGTCAGTATGCCGATTTTAACGTTCAAGTGTTAAAACGTGCCATTCTTTTTGGCAGTGGCATTTCTTTAATCATTTATTTACTCTGGCAGACATTAAGCTATGGCATCATTCCGCCTGTGGGTACACAAAGTTTTACGACTTTAAATAGCAATTCAGTCGGGGAGTTTATTGAATTAATGGGGGTATTAATTAATAAACCCAGTATTACTTTGATCCTCAATGGTTTTGCACAAGTGGCACTCATCACCTCATTTTTAGGTGTGACTTTAGGTATTTTTGATTTCTTACGCGATATTCTGCCTAAAAATAAGATAAACACCCGATTTAATGTGGCCGTGCTCACGTTTATTCCACCGCTAATATTAGCCATCGTCTCTCCTCAAGGCTTTACGCAACTATTAAGCTATGCGGCTGCGTTTTTAGCCGTGCTGGCGTGTTTACTTCCCGCACTGATGGTGTATCGGATCCGCACACGTACGACTTCACCGCTGCCTTATCAAACGCCTGGTGGCTGGTTTACGCCCGCGTTTATATTCCTTATCGGTATTATTATTATTGTTTTAGTATTAGGTAATTTATAGGAAGTCATTATGCAACCAAAAACGAAATATACCGCTAAAAAACCTGATGCGCATGGCTATATCCATTACACTGATGCCGAAAATGCAGTATGGAAAGCCCTATACAATCGCCAATATCCCTTAGTCGCAGCGCGCGCGCATCCGGCTTATTTAAAAGGTCTAGAAGTCTTGGGATTAAATAATGAGCGCATTCCCCAATGCGTTGAGGTCTCAAAAATTCTTCAAGACACGACAGGATGGTCTGTAGCTCCGGTCGAGGCACTCATTTCTTTCGAATCTTTTTTTCAATTATTAGCCACACAACAATTTCCTGCGGCGAGTTTTATTCGTATTCCTGAAGAACTCGATTACTTGCAAGAGCCTGATATTTTTCATGAACTCTTTGGTCATTGCCCGATGTTAACCGACCCTACTTTTGCTGAATTTACTCATAAATATGGCCAACTGGGTCTTAAAGCGAGCACTAAAGAACGGGTGTATTTGGCCCGTTTGTATTGGTTTACTGTCGAATTTGGCCTAACGCAAACGCCTGCTGGCCTTAAAATTTATGGCGGCGGTATTTTATCCTCTTATGGCGAGACGCTTTATGCCCTAGACAGTCCTATTCCTGAGCGTAAACCGTTTGATATCTTAACCATGCTGCGCACACCTTATCGGTATGATATCATGCAAACCGTTTATTTTGTTTTAAATGGACTGGATGATTTGTATCAAGTGATGCAATGTGATCTGATGGCACTCGTAAAAGAAGCCAGCGAACTGGGCATGCTCCCCGCTACGTTTCCACAAAAAGACAATGAAGACAAGGAACCTGAGGTGCGTAGTTGTTAAGTGCTAAAACGGATATCGTCATTATTGGCGGCGGCATTGCCGGGCTTTTTATCCTTAATCACCTGCGCAAGCAGGGTTATCAAGCGATTTTATTAGAAAAAAATGCGCTAGGATTTGGCCAGACGATAGCCTCGCAAGGCATTATCCATGGTGGCATAAAATATGCGCTCTCGGGTGAAGTCTCTAACAGTAGCTTGCACATCAGCGATATGCCTAGGGTTTGGCAAGCGTGTTTACAAGGACAGGGCGGTCTTGATTTAAGCGCAGTGAAACTACTCTCTCCCCATTACTATTTATGTTCACAACAAAAAATTACCCAACGTGTCACGCAGTTTTTTGCCCAAAAAGCGCTATGCAGTGACAGTGATGCGCTCAATCCTGCAGATTATCCTGAGTTTTTTCAAACTAAACAATTTTCCGGATTACTTACGCGTGTGCATGAATGCGTGCTAGATGTCCCCTCGCTGATAAACGCTTTAGCCCAAAATATGCTGCCGTTTATTTTCAAGGTAAGCGATTGCGTTTTACAAAAAGATAAAGGTGAGTACGCTGTTATCATAACCAATGAATCCAATGAAAGTCTGATGCTAAATGCTAGCCAAATCATTTTGACCGCAGGGGAAGGGAATCATCAATTATTCCCAGCAGCCCCCATGCAAACCAGACCCTTGCACATGGTGATGCTGGCAGCCGATAATCTGCCTGCTATTTTTGTACACTGCGTCACACTGAGCACCAATCCGGTATTAACGATCACTAGCCACATGACCCACACAGGCAAACCCATCTGGTATTTAGGTGGCCAAATC
>JABCZS010000033.1 GCA_013289605.1 Gammaproteobacteria bacterium | reverse complement strand
AAAGGAAGATCGTGCACAGAAATAGTAATGTCCATATTAGACTCTGATCACACTGCTTGCAACACGCCGTCTTGCAAACGGAGCACTTTGTCCATGGAATTTGCAATTTTTTCATCATGGGTGACGATGATAAAGCTGGTATTTAATTCTTGATGCAAGGATTGCATTAAAGCAAATATTTTCTGGGCCGTTTGTGTATCTAAATTACCGGTAGGCTCGTCCGCTAAAACGCATTGCGGATGGGTCACGAGTGCACGAGCAATCGCCGTACGCTGACGCTCACCACCGGATAACTCAGCAGGTTTATGATTAAGACGCGCGCCTAGGCCGACCTGTTGTAATAGTGCAGTGGCCTGTTGGGTGGCCGTCTTAATCGAAACTTTACGGATCAACAACGGCATGGCGACATTTTCAAGCGCAGTAAATTCTGATAACAAATGATGAAATTGATAAACAAATCCTAAGGCATGATTACGCAGCGCACAGCGTTTTTTCTCTGAGAGTTGATATATCGCTTCCCCATTGATCAACACTTGACCGGAAGTCGGTTTATCTAAACCACCGAGTAAATGCAACAGCGTACTTTTTCCGGAACCTGATGCGCCGATGATAGCAATCCGATCCCCTGCTCGCACTTCAAGATTAATGCCGGTTAAGATATCTAAAGGCGTACCTGCTTCGTCATAACGTTGCACTAAATTTTCTGCACGCAATATTATATTACTCATAACGTAAGGCCTGTGCGGGTTGCGTACGGGAAGCATGCCATGCGGGATAAAGCGTAGCAAAAAAACTTAACACTAGGGCAACGACTGCGATATTTAAAATATCGCTTACCACCACCACTGAGGGCAATTCACTGATGTAATACACCTCTGCAGATAAAAATTTCACGCCAAAATAATGTTCGATGCTGCTAATTAATGCGGTAATATTTAAGGCCAGCAACGTGCCGCAGACTATGCCGATCGAAGTCCCGATAATCCCTATCACCATGCCTTGCACCATAAAAATACCCATAATGGTTTTAGGTAAGGCCCCAAGCGTACGTAAAATAGCAATATCGGCTTGTTTATCCGTCACCATCATTACCAAGGCCGATAAAATATTAAACGCAGCCACGGCAATAATTAAAATTAACATTAAAAACATCAAGGTTTTTTCTAATTTTACTGCTTCAAAAAAATTACCGCTAGTGCGTGTCCAATCGCTGACCGAATACGATTTGCCTAAAAATTGATGCAGCGCTTGTTTTAAGCGCGGTGCACCAAATAAATCATCGGTTTTAATTTGAATACCGGTCACGGTATCGCCCATTTTAAATAATTTTTGGGCATCGCTGATCTCAATGTAGGCAAACGAAGTGTCATACTCATAGCCGACTTCAAACGCGCCCACAATTTTAAACCGTTTAAACCGTGGTATCAGCCCTGCGGGTGTGAGTGCCGCTTCAGGCGTCACCAGCGTGACAAAATCCCCTATACTCAGGCCTAGATCTTTTAGCAGCGGCACACCGAGTAAAATATTAAATTCGCCGGGCTTTAAGTCGGTGATGCTCCCTGCTTTCATACTTTGCATTAAGCGTGAATTTTCCTCTGTAGCAGGATCTATCCCATTAACAAAGACATAGCGTGTGGCTTTGCTACTGGCAATCATGCCTTGTCCTGCCACTACCGGGGACATCTGGCTGATTTCGGTAAAAGGAGCCAAGCGTTCAGCCACTTGAGGCCAATCTTTTAAGCCTCCGCCGTAGGCCATGATGCTCACATGCGGCACCATCCCTAAAATCCGCTCCCTTAATTCTCTGTCAAAGCCATTCATAACCGACAATACCGTAATAAGCACGGTCACCCCTAAGGCTATCCCCATCAGGGAAACCAGAGAAATAAAAGAAATAAAATGATTACGCCGTTTTGCCCGGGTATAACGTAAACCAATAAATAGGGGAAGTGATTTTAGCATAGGGTAAATGTAGCTAGATTTGTTAAAGAGTACAAGGTAATATTTGATTGACAAAATAATACGCTTGCCTTACCTTTGCGCGATGAAATATTGTTTACCGGCCGAATGGCATAGGCAACAAGCCATACTGCTTAGCTTTCCAGATGAAGAGACCATCTGGAAAGAGGTGCTGCCTGTAATTGAGCCGTTTTATGTCCAGTTTGCCCGCGCCATATTGGAATATGAAGATTTAATTATCATTTGCCGCAATCCGGATAAACAACGTTATATTGAGGAATTATTAGGGACTAGCCACGCGCACACATTACGCTTTTTTCTTGCGGATTATAATGATATTTGGATCCGCGATTACGGCCCAATTAGTTTGAGCAATGGACAAGATCTTCTCTGGCAAGATTTTGGTTTTAATGCCTGGGGCGGAAAATATCCAGGACAATTAGACGACAAAGTCACCCAGCAACTCTATAAAGCAAATTTATTAACGCAAATCGCCCAATACCAAAGACAAGATTTTATTTTAGAAGGCGGTGCCATAGAAACCGATGGTTTAGGCACGCTACTCATCACCCCGTGTGTGTTTACGCCTACGCGTAATCCTAAGCTCAGTCAAGACGCGCTGCTTGAAAAGCTAAAACAGTGCCTAGGCGTTGAACGTGTGATTGTCATTGAAAAAGGCCAACTCTTAGGGGATGATACCGATGGCCATGTGGATACCTTAGTCCGTTTTTGCAATCCTCACACTTTGGCCTACAGCAGTTGCGATGATAAAAACGATTTTCATTATGATGAACTCAAAGCCATGGAAGCCCAGCTCCAAAATTTAACGGATCTAGGCGGTCGGCCTTATCAGCTGATCCCCTTACCCATCCCCGCACCCAAAAAGGATGATACGGGGCGTAGACTTCCGGCGTCTTATGCCAACTTTTTAATTATTAATAATGCCGTACTCTGCCCAACCTATGATGACCCGAATGATCACATAATGCTTGAGCGCCTGACACAGGCTTTTCCTGAACGAAAAATTGTCCCCATTCCCAGCTTACCCTTAATACAATATAATGGAGCCCTGCATTGCGCGAGCATGCAGATCCCATTAACTTAAGTGAGGGTCTCTATGAATAACTTAGCTGTGGCATTAGTGCAAACCGCAATCGACCCTAATAAAAACAAAACCTTAGAGATGTTTTTACATTTGATAGCACAAGCACATGCAGACGGCGCGCAACTGGTCTGTTTGCCTGAATTGCATATGAGCCCCTATTTCCCTATCACTGAAAATTTGGCTCATTTTGACTTAGCGGAGAGCATCCCCGGGCCGACCACCGAAGCCCTGTCAAAAATCGCAAAAAAGCTTAATATCGTCATCGTTAGCTCCATTTTTGAGCGCCGTGCAGCTGGGCTTTATCACAACACCGCAGTCGTCATCGAGAAAGACGGCAGTATTGCAGGCATGTACCGGAAAATGCATATTCCCGATGATCCTGGCTTTTACGAAAAATATTATTTTACTCCTGGCGATTTAGGGTTTGAGCCCATTAAAACCTCAGTCGGAAATTTAGGCATTTTAGTCTGTTGGGACCAATGGTACCCGGAAGCGGCTAGAATTATGGCCTTAAATGGCGCTGATTTACTCATTTATCCTACGGCCATAGGCTGGCATAAAGATTCAGCAGCAGGTTATGAAAAGGATAAGGACGCATGGCAAATCATACAACGCTCTCATGCCATAGCCAATGGCTTACCTGTCGTAGTGATTAACCGAGTCGGGTTTGAGCCCGACCCTAATGGCCAACTCAATGGCACACAATTTTGGGGACATAGTTTTGTCTGTGGTTCACAAGGTGAGATCCTTGTTGAAGCCCAAGAAGACCCGAAAATCCTCCATGCACAACTCGATTTTAAACAGACAGAATTGACGAGACAATGCTGGCCCTTTTTACGGGACCGCCGCATTGATGCCTACCAAGAGATTTTAGCGCGGTACCGTTAATGTCCATTAATTATTGGTATAACGTTCAAGATAGCCTCCTAGGATTGGCCCTGCATGAATTCATTGCTAGCCATAAAGGCATAATCGTCATTGTTGCACCCGACACGCAAAAAGTAGACAGTCTACATGCTGAACTGTCTTTTTTTGATCCTAAACTTAACGTCTATCATTTCCCTAATTGGGAAACACTGCCTTATGATACCTTTTCACCACATGAAGATATTATTTCCAGTCGTTTAAGACTATTAGCAAAGTTACCGCAATTAACCGAAGGCGTGGTGCTTTTATCCGCCTCAACACTGGCTTATCCGCTCTGCCCTAAATCATTTTTACAAAAGAATAGTTTCGTGCTCTCCTGTGGCGAAATAGTGCAACTGGATGTATTGCGTGAACAATTGGTCGCAAGTGGCTATTATGCCGTCTCAGAAGTGTTTAGCCACGGTGAATTCAGTATCCGTGGTTCGCTCATCGATATTTTCCCCATGGGCCACAGTCATCCTTTTCGAATTGATTTATTTGATAATGAGGTGGAGTCGATACGGATTTTTGACGCCAATACGCAGCGATCCAGTGAAAAAATTAATCAGATTGAATTATTGCCAGCGCGAGAATTTTCTATAGATAAAGAAAGCATCACGCATTTTCGTGAAGCCTTTCGTGATACCTTTACGGGAGATCCCAGTATTTGTGATGTGTATCAAGCGATCAGTAAAGGCCATATTCCTTCTGGGATCGAATATTATTTACCGCTATTTTTTGACAAGATTGACAGGATTATGGATTACTTACCGCAGCACACATTGTGCATTACCTTAGGGGATCTGCAGAATCAGCTGATTCAATTTAATCAAGAAGTCAATAAACGTTATCAGCAATATGGTCATGATATTTTACGCCCCCTATTAAAACCTGAAGCCTTATTTCTAAAGCCTGAACAAGTCTTTACGCGACTTCAACCCTTTGAGCAATTACGCATCCAATTTGATAATACCCAAAAAGCGCCTACGTTTAACAGCGCGCCGCTTCCTGATTTGCGGATCAATACCAAACTTGCAGCGCCACTTTTACAATTAAAAAACTTTTTAGCGGAACATCCGCACTATCGCGTATTATTTTGCGCCGAATCTGCAGGTCGTCGCGAAGCCTTATTAGGGGTGTTATCGCCGTTAAAACTTAACTTGGCCCACTACGCAGATTGGAATGAATTTATTACCGATGATAAATTAATAGGCTTAGTGATTGCACCGCTTGCGCACGGCATGATATTGCCCGATCGCAAACTCATCCTCATCACTGAAACTGAAATTTTTGGTCAGCAAGTGGTCGCGCAACGACTCAGCAAAAAACGCACCCTAGATAGCCAAATGTGGGTCAAAAGTTTAGCGGAACTGAATATCGGCGATTTAGTGGTCCATATCGATCACGGTATCGGCCGTTATAAAGGGTTACAAACGCTTAAAGTGGGTGATATCGATGGCGAATTTATCTGCTTAGAATATGCCGAGAACGATAAACTTTACGTTCCCGTCTACGCACTTCATTTGATTAGCCGTTATAGCAGCAATGATGATCTGCTTATCAACTTAAATAAATTAGGCACACAACAATGGCAGCGCGCTAAACAAAAAGCGGCTGAGAAAATAAAAGATGTTGCCGCAGAATTGTTAGAGATTTACGCGAAACGTGAAGCAAGAAAAGGGTTTGCCTACCCCGAGCCTGATAGTCAATATTATGCCTTTACTAGCACTTTTTTATTTGAAGAAACACCGGATCAAGCGCAAGCCATCCAACAAGTGCTTAAAGACATGACCACGCCACGCCCTATGGATCGCTTAGTGTGTGGCGATGTAGGCTTTGGAAAAACAGAAGTGGCTTTACGTGCAGCCTTTGTCGCGGTGCAAAGTGGCAAGCAAGTGGCAGTGTTAGTGCCCACGACATTACTCTCGCAACAACACTTTGAGACCTTTTGTGATCGTTTTGCAGATTGGCCCGTGCATATTGCGCTACTTTCACGGTTTCGCACGTCTAAAGAGCAAGAAAAAGATCTAGCCGCACTGGAAGCCGGTAAAATTGATATTATTATCGGTACACACGCTTTATTAACTGATCGCGTAAAATTTAATAATTTAGGCTTATTGATTTTAGATGAGGAACACCGATTTGGTGTGAAACAAAAAGACAAATTAAAAACCCTGCGTGCAGAAGTGGATATTTTAGCGTTAACAGCAACGCCCATCCCACGCACCCTCAATATGGCCATGCATGGGATCCGTGATTTATCGATTATTGCGACGCCGCCTAAAAAACGATTAGCGATTAAAACGTTTGTGTCGCTAGAAAATGATGAAGTGATCCGTGAAGCAATTTTACGGGAAATCATGCGGGGCGGCCAAGTGTATTATTTACATAATAATGTCAGCAGCATAGAAAAAACCGTGGTGAAATTACGCGGCTTAGTCCCGCAAGCGCGCATACAGTTTGCTCATGGCCAAATGCGCGAACGTGAATTAGAAAAAATTATGGCTGATTTTTATCATCAGCGTTTTAATGTTTTAGTGTGTACCACGATTATTGAAAACGGTATCGATGTGCCCACCGCTAATACCATCATTATTGATCGTGCCGATAAACTGGGGCTATCGCAACTGCATCAATTGCGCGGCCGCGTGGGCCGATCCCATCATCAAGCCTACGCGTATTTATTTACCCCGCCACCTAAACTAATGACTTCAGATGCCCATAAGCGTCTTGAGGCGATTGCTGCGGTAGATGAATTAGGGATGGGTTTTACGCTCGCCACCCACGATTTAGAAATTAGGGGTGCTGGAGAATTCTTAGGGGAAGAACAAAGTGGTCATATTCAAGCCATAGGGTTTTCACTGTATATGGAATTATTAGAACGCGCTGTCGCCTCACTGAAAAAAGGTGAAACGATAGATGATATTTTGGCAACCAAAGAAGATTTTACCGAAATTAATTTGCAAATTCCTGCGCTCATTCCTGATACGTATTTACCCGATGTCCATGGTCGCTTAGTGTTATATAAACGCATAGCGAATGCAGAACACGATGAAGCCTTAAAAGAATTACAAGTTGAAATGATCGATCGTTTTGGTTTATTACCCACTCCCGTGAAAAATCTATTTGCGGTGACGGAGCTACAACTTAAGGCTAAACCTTTAGGCATAGCAAAAATTGATGTCAATAAAAAAGGCGGACGACTCGAGTTTGCTAAAAAAGTCCATATCGACCCGGCACGCTTAATTAGTTTAATCCAAAAACAAGCGCACATTTATAAATTAGAAGGCGCTGAAAAGCTGAAATTTACTGTAGAACTACCTGAGGATGAACAGCGGATAAGCTTTGTGGCCGAGTTATTAAAGCAATTAGGCGCGACTTAAGCCATTATATCTTTGCGATTTTTGAACGCGCCCCCGTTTGGGGTTCAAAAAGAGGATCTAAAATATTTAGGATACTATTGAAAACTCTTTTTAAATATTCTGCATCAGAATGATGATACTTTGAAAGATACTGGATCAGCTCGCACGCAAGATCACATTTTTGCTGAACATTAAATTCAGCAAAGTAATTACCCATCTGGTATATGTAATTATCATATATGATCTAAATGGATACTTTTAGACATTTCTGACTTAAATGGGAATATCTATAGGACTTACGAAAAATGCGGCTGTTAGGATGTTTTTTTGCTCATGGCTGTCGCAAAATCGCCAAAAAACACCCTAACAGCCGCATTTTTCGTAAGTCCTGATCTAGATTTATGGGGACTAAGCTTTACTATACCGCGTGACATCAGCTAGTCCTGCGTCCTCAAAGCCTTTTTTGCGTAACATACAGCTGTCACACTGGCCGCAGGCTAAACCTTCCTCACTGGCTTGATAACACGACACCGTTAAACTGTAATCGATGCCTAAAGCTATACCTGTTTGCAGCGTTTGTGCTTTGCTTAAATAGAGTAATGGGGTGTGTACAGTAAATGGCCTGCCCTCTATCCCGCTTTGCGTCGCTAGATTGGCCAAATGATTAAAAGCGGTAAAAAATTCCGGCCGACAATCTGGATAGCCGGAATAATCGACACTGCTCGCACCGATAAAAATATCTTGCGCGGGTAATGTTTCGGCAAGTCCGAGCGCAATGCTTAAAAATATAGTGTTACGTGCAGGGACATAGGTAATCGGGATCGCTGTTGCCGCCGCTTGAAAGTCCGGCACTGCTATGGATTTATCGGTTAACGCGCTGCCGCCAAATTGATCGAGCGCTAATTTAAACACCGTATGACTTTTCACCCCCATAGTTTGTGCAATTTTCTTTGCCGCATTAAGTTCAGCATTATGACGCTGGCCGTAATCAAAAGTCAGGGCATGACAGCTAAAACCTTGCGATTTTGCTATCGCTAAAGTAGTCGTAGAATCTAGACCACCAGAGAGTAAGACTAATGCAGGTGATAACATCTTGTTCCTCTTTTTTAATGCTGTGTTTAATCAGACAAAAATAATCTTTTAATTTTAAAACAATATTTATAATTGCGACACCGGATCAACCCCATTAGCGGCAGGTTGATGCGCCTTGAAATTTAACCGCGATAATGTTTCTAGTGCTGCGGCATAAATGCGGGGATCACTTTTAGTGCGTGTGACTAAACGACTGTAATCAAGCTTGCCTTGCCGTGCTAATAATTGATCGGCCAAAGTCATGAACGTCTGAGTCGGCTCATTACATAATAATATGACATCGCATCCGGCATAGAGTGCCATTTCGGCACGCTGATTCATTTCCCCAATTTCATCTAAAGCTTTCATGCGTAAATCATCGCTAAACACTAAACCTTGATAGCCCCACTGGTCGCGCAGCACCGTTTTCAACCAAAACGGTGAAAAACTAGCAATGTGGGGATCGATATTAGGATAGCGGACATGCGCAGTCATCAGGCCCGCAAGTTTAGGATGTAATAGTTCAAATGGCCGTAAATCTTGCGTCATTTGCGCATAGGTCCGTGGATCTTCAGGTAATTCCAAGTGCGAGTCTTTGCTCACATAACCGTGCCCGGGAAAATGTTTACCGATAGCAGGCATGCCGGTTAAGGCTAAACCTTTAATCAACGCATCGGCTAGTGAGATAAGGATGTCTGCATTCGAGTGAAAACTCCGATCCCCAATCACACTGCTTGCACCGTAATCTAAATCTAATACGGGGGTAAAACTAAAATCCACCCCGACTTCACCTAATTCAGTCCCAATAATATAACCGCAGGCCTGTGCGCAGGCTAAAGCGCCAGGCGCATTATCATCATACAGCTCGCCTAATTTGTGCATGGGCGGGATCAAAGTAAAGCCGGACCGAAACCGCTGCACCCGGCCTCCTTCATGATCCACACTGATCCGCAATGCAGGTGTCTTTATCGCCTTAATTTCGGCGATTAAATCTCCAATTTGTGATTTAGAGGTATAATTTTTACTGAAAATCACTATGCCGCCCACGCGTGGATGGCGTAACATTTCACGGTCGGCATCGGTTAAATAGGGCTGCTCTATCGAGACAAAAAGCGGCGCATAATGATCCAATTGCTTACTCCTCAAAGTCGTATATTATAGTTGATTATCCTCTGGACTTACGCCATGAAAAAGCTATTATACACCCGCCCTATCATCATGCTACGCACCTTAATCATCACGTTTACCACACTGACCTCTTTTTGGTGGGCAAAATTATGGGGTAAAGCAGACAGAGCCCGTACCGATCACATTATCCATCACTGGGCTAAATCCATACTGACGACTGTTGATGTCACGCTACATGTAGAAGGCGAAAAACCTAATTATATCCACCGTCAACCCTATATGATTATGAGTAACCATGCCAGTCTTTATGATATTCCTATTATCCTAGCGAGTCTTCCAGGCAGTATCCGCATGATAGCTAAACGCGAACTCTCGCATATTCCCTATTTTGGTACCAGCTTAAAACACAGTGAATTTATTTTTATAGACCGGCATAACCGCATCAAAGCCATAGAAGAGTTAAAAAAAGCAAGAAGTAAGATGCTTGATGGCATCGTAATTTGGGCCGCACCCGAAGGCACACGTACCCGTAACGGTGAACTCGGTCCTTTTAAAAAAGGAATTTTTAAACTGGCCCAAGAGATAGACGCCATCATTATTCCGGTCATGATCATCGGTTCACGGCAATTACTGCCAGCAAAAACCTGGGATTTTCATCCCTCACAAGATATTCATGTGCGTATCGGTAAACCCATCTATGCGTCTAGCGCGCATGAGCCTATACTCATACAGAATGTGCGACTAGCAATGATGGAATTATTATAAGGCTGGCCCATGGCAATTTTACAAATCATTAAAAGCCTATTGGCCGCAATTATAGGCGTGCGCAGTCAAAAAGAAGCAGAAACTGATTTCGCGCAAATTGATTACCGCTGGTATATCTTTTTCGCCTGTATTATTGTATTTATCGTGATAGGATTATTAATGGTGGTCGTCAGATTAGTGATTTAAAAGGGGACGTTTATGCTGATGAGTTTTTTCCACGGCATTGTGTTGGCTTTTGCCTTAATCCTTCCTTTTGGCCCACAAAATATTTTTCTGTTTAATATCGGCGCAATGTATCCGCGCTATAGCCATGCCCTACCGGCTTTAATTACCGCCGCAGTTGCCGATTCCGCATTAATTCTGTTGGCAGTATTAGGTGCATCGGTCTTATTATTAGAATTTCCGATGATTAAAACTACCTTGATTATCCTCGGCGTGTTGTTTCTTCTTTATGTAGGTTGGTCTATTTGGGTGAGCGTTCCGGTCATAGAGACCGGGAAAAATGAAAGGGTTAAGACCTGGCCGGTTAAAAAACAAATTTTGCTTGCGGCCTCATTTTCGCTACTTAATCCGCATGCTTTAATTGATACGATAGCGGTGATAGGCGTGACGGCATTTACTTATCAAGGCAGCGATAGGGCTGTATTTACGCTAGCCTGTATCATAGTGTCATGGGTATGGTTTTTTAGTTTGGCGTATATGGGGAGAAAAATATTACGCGCTAAACCTAATTTTTATAAGATCTTTAATCGGATTTCAGCAGTGTTAATTTGGGGCAGTGCAGCGCTTTTAATTTATCAGAATTTTTTTAGCGCCTAACAGGAGCTCCCCAACAATTGGAGCCCCTGTAAACCTTATCATTTAAAACCAGTCTTTAGAAATTTCACCGGTTACAGAAACGTCCAATCTAACATTCTTTCCATTCTTGTCATGGGCCTTAACATCATAGCAATCACCTTTGAATTTGATTTTGGTGATATTGACATAACCGGCATCCATCACTTTCTTGGCAATTTCTGCAGTGTTCAACACTTTAATACTTGCAGTTTGAACAGGAAGGTTAGGATGAGCTGGGTCTATGGTTAATTCTAACTTTTTACCTGCAGCATCAAGCGTCTCTACTTTATAAGTGCCATTGCTGCCTAACTCTACTTCTTTGATGTAGTTGTAACCAGAATCATTTAACTTAGTCAATAAAGTCATCATATCCATTGCAGGTGCAGCTGATGGCGCTGCTGACGGCACTGCTGAAGGCGCAGCACTTGAATTAGAGGGTGCAGGAGACGCTAAAGTAACGGCAGGAATTGCCAATAAACCGGTTAACAGTGTGATTTGTATATATTTTCTTATTGTCATGTTGAACTCCAAAATATTTTTAACTTACTAACTAAGTTTAGTGGAGCACTTATGGGTGTCAATTAACTATAAACAAACTGACCTATACCCGTAGCGCTTCTATTCAGTTATAATCTGCCAACCTAATATGAATGAAGTAGTATTCATGACCGCCACCGCATATAACGTTATCCCCATTGTGATCCCAGCTTATGAACCTGATCAAAAGCTCATTAACCTAGTACTCGCCTTAAGATCGGAAGGATTTCCGTTAATCATCGTGGATGATGGTTCAGGGCCCGCCTTTGATACTATTTTTAACGCTTTAGCAGCCCCCAGCGTAACCTTACTCCGGCATGATCACAATTTGGGCAAAGGCCAGGCACTTAAAACCGCTTTTAACCATATTCTTAAATCTCATCCTCAGAGTCTAGGCGTCGTCACCGCCGATGCTGATGGTCAACATTTGCCGGTAGATATTATCCATGTGGCTAAAGGACTCATAGAACAACCGCAACATTTAATCTTAGGCTGCAGGCATTTCACTGGGAAAATTCCTTTGCGATCTAAATTGGGTAATATGCTGACTCGAGCGGTATTCTCTGCCTTAATTGGCAAAAAAATAACCGATACCCAAACCGGTCTGCGCGGTATTCCGACGCATCTGATGCCAGCGTTACTGAATATTCATAGCAAAGGCTATGAATATGAGTTAGAAATGCTGATTTATGCCGTATCGCACCATATTCCTATTACGCAATTACCGATTGCCACTATTTATGAAAATAATAATGCCTGCTCGCACTTTAATCCGCTAATCGACTCGGTCAAAATTTATTTTGTATTTTTGCGCTTCTCAGGCATGGGTTTAATTACTGCACTTGTCGATTTCTTAGTATTTACTTTATTTTTTATGTTTTCGAATACAATCTTTTTAAGTGAGTGTCTGGCACGCGGTAGTGGTGGATTATTTAGTTTTGTTGCCGGTAAGCATTTAATTTTTAAGTCTAAGGGCAGCTATCAAGGCGAGCTGCTTAAATTTTTCTTGTTATGGAGTATGTTGTTATTGAGCTCATACATGATGATCTTAGGCGCACATGCCTTAGGATTTAATATTTATGTGAGCAAAATCATTACTCAAATCTTGCTGGTGGTGGCGAGTTTTTCTATCCAACGGATGTTTGTTTTTCCGTATCGGCCACAGACCTCAACGGAATAATTGCGCCAAGGCACGGCGCTTACGGTGCTTCCAGTGACCCCGATGATACGCATCGCTTGCCAATAAAGGCAGCACGGAAGTCGCTTCTGCAAACACCATTTGCTCATTCACAACACAGACCTTACCCCAGGAATGCGCTTCTTGCAGCGTCGAGCTGCTGCATGCGCCATCACGCGCATCCGCTACGGTGATTTGCACGGCATATTTATGCATGCCTACCGGTTTACCCAATAATTCTGCACAGACCACAGTATCCTGAGCAAAGTTTTTAGGCACGCCGCCACCTATCATCAACAAGCCGGTGGTCTCGTTCATAATTTTAATGTCGGTCAATTCCCGAAAGTCGCGGATAGAATCTAAGGTTAAATGCTGCTCCGGGCGATTCGCCTGGTGCATGACTAAACCAAAGCCGGCACTGGAGTCGGTAAACGCGGGGCAGAAAATGGGAACATCGTGGGTAAACGCGAGCTCCACCAAGGAGTCTTTTTTCTTCGCATGAGTCGTTAAATAGCGGCCCATTTCATAGATAAATTCCCTGGAACTCGTGGGTTTAGCAGGCAAGCTATCCGCTATGGCTTGTATCGTTTTATCGCAGTGTTGCAGCTCTTCTTCATCGATATAGGTATCGTAAATACGATTAATGTATAAATCACGCAGCTGGGTATCATCAGCGCTAATCTCGCCTTGATAATGCTTAAAGCCCAGGGCTTCGAAAAAATCCATATCCACAATACTAGCGCCTGTCGCAACAATGGCATCCACCATATTATATTTGATCATATCTGAGTAGATATTCATGCAGCCACCTGCTGAGGTTGAGCCCGCCAGGGTCAAAATGATCGCACAATCGGGATCACTTAACATTTGATTAAAAATTGAAGTGCCACGCGCCAAGTCTCGGGCCGTAAAAGACATCTTACCCATCCCTTCAATAATCGGCCGGGCATCAAATTGGCTGATATCAAGGTGTTCAACTAAAGTATGTAATAGTTCTTTTTTTGGATTATTTTTAGACATGGTCGGCCCCACAAACTAGCGTGTTAAAGAGGGGTACAGCATACCAAAGAATGACTGGAAGTGAAAGGTTATTTGCTAGTAAGATGATTGTATATAAGTGTTGGTTTGCTGGGTATGATTAAGCGAATTATTGTCTGAATTATGAGTAGTATTGTTAGTAGTCTCGTGCCGCGCGCCCTTAAGCTCACGATCTATGTTCGATGTCATTGAGGACACAGTCGCTGCACCATTGACTGCACTATCGAACTGGGATTTAGCAATTTGTACAATAGTGGGATTGACGTTCTGATACAAGGTTATGGCACCCAACATCAGATCTTCCTGTAAAAAATTAAATAAAGGCTCTATTACTTTAGCTAATTTGCGCTGCCCCAAAATACTGGAGGTACTGTAATGCAGCATATAAGGCAATATCGAGTAATACACTTTAATTTTCTCTTTACAACTTGGCGGTTCAGATGACTTTGGATTGATAAGTAGAGTAAGCCATTGTGCCAGCTTGCTACTTTCCGCATGCTTAATCAATTTAGTCTGGGACGCATACGTACTGGCAAGTGTGTGTAATGCATTCATGTGTGCCCGAGTAAACTGGTTACCGTTTACTTTCTCAAGCGCTAAGTCTAAGTATGCGCAATGATTACTCTTGAGTACTTCAACAAAGCTGGTTTTATTTATTTGCCACAGGTACAGCAAATTAAAATTAGCAGGATTTAATTGCGCTACCGTCACGACTACTTTATCTGTGGGTGAGAGCCAAGCAAAATGACAACGCAAAAACGACATCGTAGCGTCGGTATTCTTGACAGGGTGATCGGGCCAATTAGGCCAAAATTTAGTTTTCAAGTGAATAAATTCATCTGCGGTAATAGGCTTTAAGCTCACATTTTTTTGATAAGCTTGATAAAGTAGTTCAGTCGTATCCGCACCCGTTAAATAAGGCCGTAAAAATTGAAACAATGGCGCTGTTTTATGAGAACATTCATGCAATAAATAGTGCGTTATTGCTTGTTGCTCGACTACAGGGATTTGACTAAAGCTGCTATGCAATTTAGGTAAGCGCTGCAGTGCCTGGGGCATCAGTTCAACATTTTTTCTAGAAATTGCCGCAAGCAGCAAAAAATCGATATTCTGACGTGTCGTATCATCCGTACTGTTGAGGTATGATCGAATGTAGGTGCGTATTTGTGGCATCGCTTCAGGAATAACGATCAATTGCAGTGCCTCGTCAAAAGACAGTGCTGACTCTGGCAGATTGGTCATAAAAGGGAGCAGCAAATCATCTACCGACTCGCCATGGGTACTGTTTTGTGGAGAAGCATCAATCTGACTTCGACCAGCAGAAAGTACAGGCTTTGTAATAATAGATTTTCTTTCACGCTGTGCTTTGAGGTATTGATCAACATCTACTGCAGGGATAACAATATAATTCTCTTGAATAACTGCATTATAAAACGGAGCGTAGCCTCGCAATACCGAGAAAAAATCGCTCAACAATATAGAATCATCGTTCTTAAGACTCAGTTCATAATGGACATGCTGAGGATCCTGCTCGATTTTTGCTTCTTCTAGATTTTCCTTGATAAGCGCATAGGTGACGTTGTTTTCTTGCTCGCTATTATCACGCCCAAATCCGCCTAAATCTGAACGAAAATCTGCAAAGCCTGCACTTTTGATGAGATCTAAAATCATTGGTAAACCTTAAAATTAAAAATAATTGTATTTTAACAAGAGGATAAAGATTTAATTATAACGCATAAAATAATTATCGTGATTGATAATTTATTTCTGGGAGAAAAGAATAGGGATTAACGTTTTACTCGCCCCAAGAGGCCCACTTCTCATCGATGTCTTTTTGCAATTGCTCACGTTTAATCTTGAGCGCTTTAATTTGCGTTCTATCGGTATTAGAGTAAAAATCAGGATCGGCCATTTCGGTATCAATTTCTTTTAAGGCCTGCTCGAGCTGCTCGATTTCTCGTTGCATTTTACCATTCATATTGCTCGGAATGGCTTTGGCTTCTCTTTTAGGGGCATTTTTAGCGGCTGCTTTCTCGGACTTTTCTGCACGTACTTTGCTGCGATTCAAATAATCCTCACCGGCTGCATTTAAATACTCATCGTAACTGGCCGTAATGTCTTCTAAGCCATGCGGCGTGAGCACAATTATCCTTGTCGCTAAGGCACGGACAAAATCGCGATCATGGCTGACAAATAAACAGGTGCCAGGATAAGCTTTTAATGCTTTGGCTAAGCCACTGATGGCTTCCAAATCCAAGTGGTTGGTGGGTTCATCCATGACTAACACATTAGGCTGAGTAATCATTAGGCCGCCGATCAATAAACGCGCCGCTTCACCGCCCGATAGTTGTGACACCTGTTTATGAGCGTCATCGCCGGAAAATAGCATTTGCCCTAACACACTGCGGACTTTATCGCGCATATCATGTGGGGCTTTATCTTCTAGAAAATGAAATAAGGTTTGATTGCCATGGAGTTGCTCATGATGATCTTGCGCAAAATAGCCCACTTGGACTTCATGCCCCCAATCAAATTTTCCTTCATCAGCCGGCAATTCATTGACGATAATTTTCAGCAAGGTTGATTTACCGATCCCGTTAGCACCGATAATGGCGACTTTTTCGCCCCGCAATAATTCGACACTGACGCGATTTAATACCGTTAACTCACCAAACGATTTTTTTATGCTATCTAAAGTAACGACGCGTTTACCTGTAGGACGCGCTTGTTTGAACGAAAAATAAGGCGCGCCCCGATTAGTCATTTTAATT
>JABCZS010000032.1 GCA_013289605.1 Gammaproteobacteria bacterium | reverse complement strand
AGTGGCCTGATTATGGGATACTTAGCTTTCTTGCTTACTCAGGCCTATTTTAGCCAAAGCCCTTTTGGCGTTATTGTGGGCCTACTGGGCCTTTATTATTGCGGCAGCTTGCTGCTTAATTTAATCCCCAGTGAGGTCAGAACCTCATTCGAAGGACATATTTTTGGTTTTGCTGCCGGGATTGCCAGTTATTGGCTCGTATATTGAAATTTTTGCAAAAAAGTATATGGTTAATGTAGCAGTAAAAAGGGAATTCACAACAATCAGGAGATTAATCAGATGATGACTGAAATGAAAAGCAAAGGTGTACTGTGTATGGTCGCGATGATTTTAGTATTGATCGGCGGCATAAACTGGGGATTAGTGGGTTTATTAAACTTAGATTTAGTGGCCTTAATATTTGGCAAATTGCCTTTAGTCCAAAAAATTATTTATATTTTGATCGGTATCTCAGCAGTGTTTCTCATTTTCAAACAATGCAAACATAAAGTTTAATCGTTCTTCACCAAACTCAAGACAGTTATCCTGTCTTGAGTTTTTTATTGCATGATAATCGCTTGCATACGTTCACACACTTTATGCATCACCCTAATGTTATGGGTACATGCCAAATTATAATAAGCAAGCTGATGCTCTTTGAATAGATAATGTAAATAGGCGCGGGTATAGTTTAGACAGGTATAGCAATCACAACCTGGCATTATGGGTGAAAAATCATGCTTATAGTCTTGTTTTTTAATTAAAATTCTCCCCAAACCGTCCTCGCTGCTGAATTTTAGCCAACCGTCAGCTTCTACCACACTTCCACAATATAAAGCCCCATGGCGTGCATTACGCGTCGGGGCGACACAATCAAAAATATCTACGCCTTGCTCGACTACATCAATCAAATTTTGTGGATTTAAACCCACGCCCATGGTGTAACGCAATTTATTTTCTGGCAAAAACGGCCGCACCCATTGCAAAATTTCCCGGGTCTTTTCCATATCAAAACCTATGCTGGCGCCCCCTATCGCAATCCCTGCTAAATCTTGAGCACAAATAAATGCTGCACTTTGCTCGCGCAAATCTTGATAAAACCCGCCTTGAATAATGCCAAACAAGGCTTGCTCTAAACCATAGCTTGAGCAACTGTCGCGGCGATGAACCTCAATAGACTCGAGCAGCCAGCGATGGGTTCTTTGCATGATCTGATCGACCATTACTTTATCAGCAATATCGGGTGTGCATTGATCAAAAGCCATAATAATATCGGCACCTATGACTTTTTGTGCCTCGATAGAAAGTGCCGGCGTTAAATGCACCACTTGACCGCTAATGGGGTGCTTAAAATGGGCTCCTTTTTCATCAATCCGGCATATTTTGCTATTTTTAGACAGACTATACACTTGAAAACCACCACTATCGGTTAGCATGGGTTGATCCCAAGCCATAAAGGGATGCATCCCCCCTGCTGCGCGGATCAAGTCCATCCCAGGACTACACAGCATATGATAAGTATTTCCCCCTAAGATAATTTGGCTACCCGCACTTTTAAGATCCGTCGCGCTCATGCAATTGACCACGGCCCGGGTCCCCACAGGCATAAAGCTCGGCGTAATAAAAGACCCATGGGGCGTATCGACTTGCATACTGCGGGCATGGTTATTGGGGTGTTTTTTAAGTAATCGGCTGGTAAATTTTGCATGCTTCATCGGGACGTTCTACTAATAGTTTTGTGGGTGTCTTATTATTTTCGCATATTTGGGGGGCATTAAGTAGTCTAAAGGGTTATTGCAGGCAGGCTAATTGGTAAACTTCTAAATCGATTTGATTAAATAATTGCGTTAAGGGCCAATGACTAAAAGTAGGATGGACGCTGATCCCATAAAGATGAGTTTGTTTGATTTTAGTCGCGCCCAGGCGCAGGATATGAAACGCTTGCTCAGGCAGACTAGCATCCGGGCGGATAATGATCTGCAACTGTATCACTTTGGCACGCAAAAGCGCTTCGTTGGTAATGTCTAGGTATTTGGCTAAAACCTGAGCTATTTGGGTCGAGAGACGTTGATAAATCAATTGTTTTTCAGGATCTAGGTAAGCATTCCACGCAATGACTTCATGATAAAGGCGCTTGCAACCCCGGCATACAGCATCTCCATATACCGTAGAGCAAACGCCAATACAAGGGGTATTCACCACCATAGACTAATCTAGCGTGTAAGGAAATTACGGATCTTATCCACAATTCCACCTTCATTAGGCGTCTCATCTACTTCTATCATATTTTGTAAATTGCGAGCCACCACGGCTTGATTAATGCTGGTATGGATTTGTTCCATAATAATATCCAACGCTTGTGCTGCTTGTACACCACCGCTGTCTAGGCCTATGCCGTTGAGTTGGATATCAGTCAAAGGAACAGTGACGACTTCAGCTTGAACTAAAGGCGCGTGCGCATGTAGGCGTGCCCCTTGCATCGTAAAGGATTCAATAATAAAACGTTTACCTATTTGCGCCGTTTGATCGGCAGTTAACGTTGCGTTTGGCGCTGCAGTATGAGCCACTAAAAAGGCATGGATGGCATCTTTCAACATATGGATATTATTCCCTGCCGTATTCTGTTCAACATAAACATCAGGCGCAACTATAGTCAGCTCATGGATTTTTACCACATCACCAGAAATGGAATGCAGATCTAATTTAAGCTGGATTTCAGGAGCAGAAAATGAGGCTGGGATACTAAATCCTGGGGGGTTAGCCACCACTAGGTGGGTAATTTTACCCTCACCAGACTGAGGCGCTATCTTAACCTCGCCTACATTCACTGCAACACCTGTGATGGCAGTGCCATATTTTTCTATGGACGCTTTAACATGGGAGTCCACATTAAACAAATAAAACCAAGCACCGACCACTAGCAAAGCTAGAACTATGCCAATAATGATAAAAGTGTTACGCATGATAGAGTTCCTTCTCCTTAAGTTGAGGTTTAACAGATTGCAGTCTTATAGCATACGGCGTCTTGCATTAAAATTCCAATCGCAAACCCAAAAACCTGTATTAGGACTTACGAAAATGCGATTGTTAGGGTGTTTTTTTGCTCATGGCTGTCGCAAAATCACCAAAAAACACCCTAACAATCGCATTTTTCGTAAGTCCTGATATTATCCGGGGGGTCGATTGTTCCATCTACCTTAGTTTGCGCGTATAATAGCTTCATTTTGGATTGGGGTAATTTTGAATCATGACTATACATAGCATAGTAACGCTGCCTGATAGACGTTTACGGGTGAATACCAAAAAAATTACAACGTTTGACGAACCCTTACAAGTACTCATTGCAGATATGTTTGACTCCATGTACGCCGCCCATGGCGTAGGACTGGCCGCGACCCAAATTGGTCTAGACTTACGGATTGCAGTGATAGATGTGGAAGGCGACAAGAAAAATCAATATGTGCTCATCAACCCCGAAGTCACTATGATCGGAGAAGTGGTCAACATGCATGAAGGTTGCTTATCCGTGCCCCATGTCTCGGCAGAGGTCAAACGGGCCACGCGAGTCAAGTTAAAAGCGCTCGATCGTCATGGTAAACCTTATGAATTGGAAGCAAGCGATTTGCTTGCGGAGTGTATCCAACATGAAGTAGACCACCTGAATGGTAAACTCTACATCGATTTACTCTCGCCATTAAAACGTGATAGGCTTTTAAAGAAAATGGATAAGGTACAACGCTCAGAAAATATGTAACCCATGACTTAATGCAGAGTATACAGGATAAAACATGACAAAAGTCCCTATGACCACCCTTGGTGAAACACTATTACGCGATGAACTCAATCAATTAAAAACCGTTGCGCGTCACGAAATTATCGCCGCCATTAGTGAAGCGCGCGCGCATGGTGATTTAAAAGAAAATGCAGAATATGCTGAAGCTAAAAATCAGCAAAGTTTTATTGAGGGTCGCATCCAAGACATCGAACACAAACTCTCACACGCCCAAATCATCGATATCAGCACCATAGACAGTGACGGTAAAATTGTTTTTGGTGCAACCGTCACCTTGCTTGAAGTGGGTAGCGAAAAAGAAGTGCAATACCAAATTGTTGGCGAGGACGAAGCGGATATAAAAAAGCATAAAATCTCTTACGCTTCACCTGTGGCACGCGCCCTCATCGGTAAATTCGAAGGCGATGAAGTCTCTGTGCAAACGCCTAAAGGATTAGTTGCGTATGAAATTATTGAAGTCAAATACGTATAATTGATTACTACCCTCATGGACTTACGAAAAATACGGCAGTTAGCGTATTTTTTGGCGATTTTGCGACAGCTTTAATCAAAAAAAATATGCTAACTGCCGTATTTTTCGTAAGGCCTCTCCCCATTAATTTTTTTCGTATTATTCCTTACTGGAATCAATGCAAAAAATGAAGATTTCATTAAAGAAAACTTGATTTATTCTTAAATATGGTATGAAATATAAGCGTGGACGCCAGGTGTGCTAGCACCTAACGCCCACTAACCACCGACAGTAAGAGACTACTATCAATGGCTGACTATATTTTACAATATAGGCGACGTTCTCGCCATCATTGCCCTATCGGCAAACTCAACTACTTTAATTTAAGTTCGCATCCTAACAGATTTGCGTTATACATTTCTGTTATGCATAACTCTATCAACATGATGCGTTTTATTTTTAAGTATGGGTACCTATTAGGCGGTGTTGGTGAGTGGTGGCTTAGTGAGGGGCGCCACGAAGGGATTCAATGCAATTTAACTAAAAGGTGCCCCTCATGAACACTAACAGCCCTACCCCCAAACCTAAGACCCTGTCGGTATTAGTCATAGAAGATAATAGTTTAGTTCGAAAAGTGGTCTGTCAAATGCTTAAGCTTAATGGATTTAACGCAGAATCTGCCGATACCGGAACATTGGGTATACTGATGGCCGAAAAGCAGGATTATGATTGCATACTCTCAGATTTTGGTCTGCCTGATCTCAATGGCGATAAAATTGCGCGTATCATTCGAACCTACGAAAAAAAACATAACAAGCAACCCACCCATATGGTTGTTTTATCCGCATCTGTAGATAAAGAACAAGAAGCACTTTGTCTTGCAGCGGGGATTGATCAAGTCTTTATTAAACCTTTAAATGCCGAAATTATTGAGCACATTTATGCTGCGCTTAGGGCTAAACAGACTAAAACTTAATAATTAAGCATTTTTTGCATAGGGACTAGCTTGACCTGTAAGCCATTGGGCAACGCTAAAGTATAATCACCCGTGCTGATATAGCCTTGTTGTTTATAAAATGGAATGCCAGGAAGTGTAGACATTAATTCAAGCGCGGTAAAACCTGCTTTATGCGCTTCCAGTTCGCAATGGAGCAGTAAAGCCGTCGCAAGCCCCTGGCGTGCATACTTAGGATGAATAAAAAAGGCCCGAATTTTTGCAGCCTCGGTTTGGGGATCAAGATAACCCGGAATACGTGTACTAGCCTGGTCGCCACCAAACAAGGTCCGCCGCTTACTCCAGCCGCCGCAACCCGCTAAACTGCCATTTATTTCCATGACAAAATAAGTGTGATCATCAATAAGCTCTTGATCGACTCCAAAAACATAGTGATTAAGGCCAGCTATTTCATCAGGCGTATAATACCCCTGCCCTAACTCATTTGAGGAGGCTAGGATAAGCGCATTCATAGCAGAAACTTCTTTAATGTGTGCACAACGGATTATAAACGGCTGCATACGCTTCACTCCTAATTCAACATAGAGTAAAAGATAGCATAGAGAAATTAATACGAACTAGGGTTAAATCCCCCTATTAAACCCCGGGCAAACGCTAGCATAATCAGTTCACTTCGGGTTTTACAATTCAGTTTATCTTTAAGGGTGGCAAGGTAATGCTCAACTGTGCGAGGCGATAAACCTAATTCTTTGGCAATTTTTTTAATGCTAGCGCCCAAAGCCAGCGCTTTTAAACACGCGGTTTGTTGAGGCGTAAGTGGGATCATGACACGCGGATCCAAAGCCACAGAGGTCCCCATCATTCCGATAATTTTAGAATGTCGTGAGAGCATCGGTGATTTAAAGCAACGCCTAGGAAATATTTTTCCTTTAATGATGGGCTGCTCGATATACACCTTACTTTTACCGCTTTGCATGACCTGCGCATCATTTTCCATAATTTGTACAGCGGATTGCGCCCAAATCAGTTCGTTATCGTTTTTGCCGATGAGCGCCTCTTCACTCAATTGTGAGAACGCCATAAAATCAGGATTCACTGCGACATAAATGCCGTTTCTATCTTTGCTGTATGCATTCATAAACATAAATGTTAAACCTCATGGCCGCGTCATTTATTACTTTTAGGAAAGGGTAAAGCCAATATGCCATAACGAAAAACGTAAACACATACCGGTACGCCTAATAATAAACCCCAGATCCCAAAGAAATGTTCCCCAACAAATAAGATCATTAACACCAATAAAGGATGGATTTTTAAAAAATCACCCATAATTCTAGGATTAAGTAAATACGCTTCAAAAACATGAATAAATGCAATCAGTGAAATCGCTTTAATCATCAAGATAAAACCATGGGTTTGCAACGCCACTAAGGAAATCGGGATACTCGAAATAAATACACCTAATACAGGAATAAAACTACAGAAAAATACAAACAATGACATTAATTCTGCAAGCGGAATATCTAAAAATATCATGCCAAAATAAGTGAGTATAGTATTACACACCGCAATCACGGCTTGCGCAGCAAAGGCCTTACCCATCACATCGCTAAAGGTCTTTAGGCCCGGGGTTACGGTGTCATAAACATGCTGCAATCGCGTATGACGCAGGGACTGAAATTGTGCGTGCAGTCGCGGAATATCAAAAACAATAATAAAACTAAAAATCACCGCAATAAAAAATTGGATGAAAAAAGTAGCGGTGTTTTTAATGACGGTTGCAATCATCAACGTGATTTCACCGAGATTTTCAGTGAAAAAACTTTGCACATTACCAATAATTTTAATGTAATGCGGCGATGAGGTAATTTCACGCCATTGTTGCTCACCCATTTGCTGGATTACACTTTCATCAAAGGCTTTTTGGGTATCCTCAGAAATAGGCGTGCCAGGCTGCACACCTCCCTTGGGATAAGCATACGCGAGTAATGCAGGCTCATAGCCCGGTTCATCTTTAAAATCACCCAGCCCTTTGACGCCGAAATAATTAATCGCAATTTCATTGGTTTTCTGCCTGGGATCAACGCCAGTAATCGTACTAATCAACTCATCGCCTTGCCGCAACATGGCGGGGAAAATCAGCAGACTCGCGGTGTAAAGCAACAGCAACAGTACGCTAAATATAGCCACAACATTAGCGCGCCTATACCAAATATTATGTTTTAAATGTGCGGGTGAATAACGCAGAATATGTTTAATCGTATTGTGGGTAACATAACTTAACACAAAGGTCACAAAAATAACCGCTAAAAAACTACGCATAATCCAAAGACTGGCTAAAAATATGCCCCATAATAGAATTTTTTCCCAAAGTACAGGAGAAAACAAACCTTTCGGCCAGTGGGATTCCCGATGCGGGGTTGGTTTTGTAGAGTTTAATTCACCCATTACGCCTATGCCTTAATTTTGATTACCTTGACTCAACTTTAGCATACAGCGTGTTTAAATTACATAAAAGCTAGCTTAAGTGTATTAAATCAAACCAAGTTGTTATTTGACTAAGTTTCACTTAGCATATTAAGGTAAGTTTAATGGCATATTTTAATTAATGAACAAGATAAAATTATGTTCCGAAAACCAAACTCTAATGAGCCAACTCCCCAGATAAATCCATCTAAACTTGATCCTATATTATCACCTGAGCATTTAAAGTCTAGGCGCTCTTCAAGTGGCTCGACTCCCCTCAGATCCCCGGATATGAGTTATTCCACCTCAAGTCATAGCTTTCTTGATAAAATACCGCAACTTTCTTTATCCAGTTCAAGCCGATCTGACTCCACAACCAGTTTGACTAATTCATGTTCCTCATCCAGTCTGGCTGAGAAAATGCTAAAGTGGGATTTAGCTGAAAATCTATATCGGTACCCTCATGAATTAAATTTTGAAACCGTTTTAGGCGAGGGCACGTGCTCTACCGTTTATTTAGGCGTACTTGATGAGCAAAAGGTTGCAATAAAAAAATTAAAACCCGGTACAAATAGAGAGTTTGATACCGATTTATTAATAAAAGAAGCCGCCTATACTGCAAAACTACAATCACGTCATACCCTACGATTAATTGCCATTACTGAAAATCCTGATTGTTTAGTCATCGAGCATATGGAAGGCGGATCGCTAGAGTATTTTTTAAAAGCAAACGTTGCCCCGACAGGATTAACTTTAACATTTATAACTATTGCGCTTGATATGATTAAAGGTCTTCATTATCTACATAGAAATGGCATGATCCATTGTGATTTAAAAAGTTCAAATGTGCTATTGGATGGAAAATTACGCGCAAAATTAGCTGATTTTGGCTTTATGCAACGCAAAAAATCCGCCACGAGTCCCATCACCTCAGATGAAGAAGGTGCGTGTGGCACTACGGCGTGGATGGCCCCAGAATTATTGCGCAATACTGATCTTACCCCAGATTTTAGAACGGATATTTTTTCCTTAGGTTGGCTGCTGTGGAGTCTTATTACCCATAAAACACCTTTTCAAGACTTAACCAGTAAGGGTTTAGAACTCATCAGTGAAATGATAACGCGCATTATCGCAGGCGAACGGGGGAAGATCCCACAAGCTACACCTCTCGCTTATGCTAAATTAATTTTAGACTGCTGGAAAGAACCGCACCATCGATTAAACCTTGATACTGCACTTATTGAATTAAAGAAATTAAAGCAAGCAAAAAAATGGTAATTAAATAATTCAGCTTTTGTTCAATCAAACGGGTTTATTTGCAGAATCATTTTATTGAGAGTATTATTTCATGATACAACGGGATTTTCATGATGGACTTACTATTAATTATTCTAGTCTTGGCCTTTTTTAGCACCTGCGCAGGTCTTATTTATTTCTTTGATACACTGGGATAACCCATCATGCTTTATTTAATTAGCGGACTGATTGCGCTAGGTTTATTCATTTATCTATTAGTCGTATTATTTAAACCCGAGTGGTTTTAATTTAGGATGCCCTCTCCATGACAGCGATAGCCTTATGGCAGGTTACCTTATATCTTCTGGTTTTATTACTATGCGTCGTTCCCCTGGGCGCGTATATGGCCAAGGTTTACCAAGGCCAACCGTGTTTGCTCGATAGTATTAATACCCCTTTAGAACGCATGATTTATCGTTTATGCGGAATACAATCACAAGAGATGGATTGGAAGCAGTATTTACGCGCACTATTATTTTTTAATATTATCGGCCTATTTGCCGTATATGCCGTCTCACGCTTACAATATTTTTTACCGCTTAATCCTGAAGAATTTTCTGCAATCACACCCACTATCGCGTTTAACACCGCAGCAAGTTTTGTCAGCAATACCAATTGGCAAGCCTATGCGGGAGAAAACGCGTTAAGCTATTTCACCCAAATGAGTGCACTGACGGTGCAAAACTTTTTATCTGCTGCAACAGGCATGGCCGTATTAGTCGCGTTAATTCGCGGACTTAGCCGCAGTGAAACGACATCCTTAGGCAACTTCTGGGTCGATATGACGCGGGGGGTATTGTATATTTTATTGCCTTTAGCCTTTATTTTTTCTCTCATTTTAATTTCACAAGGGGTGATACAAAATCTCAAACCCTATGAAAAATTCACACCTATTGTAAATAATGCTACCGAACAAATTATGCCCATGGGCCCCGTCGCCTCACAAGTCGCTATCAAACAATTAGGGACTAACGGCGGAGGGTTTTTTAATTCCAATTCGGCTCACCCTTTTGAAAACCCTAATCCTATGACTAATTTTCTAGAAATGCTTGCCATCCTATTAATTCCTGCAGCGCTTTGTTATATGTTTGGAGTCATGATCAATGATAAACGCCAAGGATGGGCCTTATTAGCAGCCATGCTGTGTCTTTTTATCCCGCTGGTTTTAGGCACCATTGCCTTTGAAAACACTGCGCACCCAGAATTAACCCAGCTTAATATTGATCAGTCTAGCGGTAATATGGAAGGCAAAGAAACGCGCATAGGCACAACGCTATCTGCCCTCTGGGCTGTGGCCACTACAGCGACATCCAATGGATCAGTCAACGCCATGCATGATTCCTTTACACCGTTAGGTGGATTAGTGCTGTTAGGCTTAATGCAAATAGGAGAAGTCGTATTTGGCGGTGTGGGCTCAGGGTTATACGGCATGGTGCTGATGGTGATCATGACCGTATTTATTGCAGGACTCATGGTCGGGCGCACACCTGAATATTTGGGTAAAAAAATTGAACCGTATGAAATGAAAATGGCCTCATTTGCTATCTTAATTATGCCGATTTTTGTTTTATTGTTTACTGCCATTGCTGCAGTGACACCGAGTGCGCTAAGTGCGCTAGGCAATCCAGGTAGTCACGGTTTATCAGAGATCCTATATGCCTTCACCTCCATGCTTAACAATAATGGCAGTGCCTTTGCGGGTCTAAATAGTAGTAATCCATTTTATACTGTCCTCGGTGGTTTAGGTATTTTAATCGGGCGTTATTGGATAATGATCCCCATCTTAGCGATTGCAGGATCATTAGCGCGGAAAAAAACCATTCCGCAAACAGCCGGCACTCTTCCCACCCATAATGCTTTTTTTGTCATTTTACTCCTGTGTGTGATCATCATTATTGCTGCGCTCACCTTTTTCCCTGTATTAGGCTTAGGTCCTATTGTTGAATATTTAATGTTATGGGGATTTCATGGCCATTAAACTCTCACTGTGGGACAGACGCCTTATTCTGTCAGCAATACAAGATGCATTTATTAAATTATCACCGCGCTTAGAATTTCATAATCCGATTATGTTTACCGTTTACATTGCGGCACTTTTCACCACGGGATTATTAATTCACGCCTGGATAAATGGCGATCCTATCTCTTTTAATTTAGGCATCACCTTATGGTTATGGTTTACTGTACTGTTTGCTAATTTTGCAGAAGCCATGGCCGAAGGCCGCGGTAAAGCACAAGCCACCTCGCTGCGCAAATCTCGGCAAGAACTGCCTGCCAAAAAAATGGAATCCAACACCCATACGAATGCAAAGATCACCATTGTTTCTTCTGCCAGCTTGCGTAAAGGCGATACGGTCTTAGTCGAAGCCGGCGATTTTATACCCAGTGACGGTGAAGTGATAGAAGGCATAGCCTTTGTCAATGAAAGCGCCATTACGGGAGAAAGTGCACCGGTTATCCGCGAAAGTGGCGGGGATCGCAGTTCAGTAACAGGCGGCACGCTAGTGATTTCAGATTGGGTCGTGGTACGGATCAGTGCAGATCCGGGGAATACTTTTTTAGATCATATGATCGCATTAGTCGAAGGCGCAAAGCGACAAAAAACGCCTAATGAACTCGCATTAACGATTTTACTCACAGCGTTAACTCTGATATTTCTTACGGTATGCGTGACCTTACTGCCCTTTTCTATCTATAGCGTAAACGCGCAGCAGAGCGGACATGTGGTGAGTCTCACTGTATTATGTGCTTTATTTGTGTGCTTAGCGCCGACAACGATAGGCGGTTTACTCTCTGCCATCGGGATTGCCGGCATGGATCGCATGATACAAGCCAATGTGATTGCGACATCAGGACGAGCCATAGAAGCAGCGGGCGATGTCGATATATTATTACTGGATAAAACAGGGACGATTACCTTAGGGAACCGGCAAGCCACAGAATTTATACCCGCACCCGATGTGTCCATTGAAACACTGGCCGAAGCGGCGCAGCTTGCATCGCTTGCGGATGAAACGCCAGAAGGTCGCAGCATAGTCATCCTCGCCAAAGAAAAATACGGTTTACGTGGTCAGGAATTAAGTGAATTAAACGCAAGTTTTATTCCATTTACTGCACAAAGTCGCATGAGCGGCGCCAATTTACCCCACAGGCAAATTCGAAAAGGGGCAGTTGAAGCCATCGAAGCCTACCTGCGCAATTTAGGTGCAAGCCTTCCTGATCCTGTACGCAGTAGCGCAGAAACCATATCGCGTGGCGGTGGCACAGCCTTAGTAGTCACTGAAGGTAGCACAGTATTAGGTGTAATTTGTTTAAAAGATATCGTTAAAGGCGGCATACGCGATCGCTTTTTACAATTGCGCCATATGGGTATTAAGACCATTATGGTTACCGGCGATAATCCGCTGACTGCCGCTGCGATTGCTGCTGAAGCGGGCGTTGATGATTTTCTTGCCAATGCCACACCTGCTGACAAACTTAAACTGATCCGAACCTTACAAACACAAGGTCATTTAGTCGCGATGACAGGCGATGGCACCAATGATGCGCCGGCATTGGCACAAGCAGATGTTGCCGTTGCCATGAACACCGGCACGCAAGCGGCGAAAGAAGCGGGGAATTTAATTGATTTAGACTCTAATCCCACCAAATTAATTGAAGTCGTTGAAATCGGTAAACAATTACTGATGACCCGTGGCGCACTCACTACATTTAGCATTAGCAATGATATTGCTAAATATTTTGCAATTTTACCTGCAACATTTGCCGCCACCTACCCTGCCTTAGATACACTTAATATTATGAAACTGGCAACGCCCGAAAGCGCAATTTTATCTGCGGTTATTTTTAATGCACTCATCATCGTCTTTTTAATTCCACTCGCACTAAAAGGGGTGAGCTATCAACACGTCGAAGCGGCGCGCTTATTACGCAATAATGTTTTAATCTATGGTTTAGGCGGTTTAATTGTGCCTTTCATCGGTATAAAATTAATTGACTATTTATTAGTCTCGCTAGGATTAGTATAGGAACTTGTCATGTATTTAGCATGCTTTAAACAAATCAGAACCGCTTTTATTATGCTGATACTCTTTACGGTATTAACTGGATTTATTTATCCGTTAATCGTTACTGGACTGGGTCAATTATTATTTCCGTTTCAAGCGGGAGGGAGTTTAATTAAAGAGCATGGTGTGACACGCGGCTCCAGCCTTTTAGGTCAATCGTTTACACAAGCGTCATACTTTTGGCCTCGTCCTTCTCATACCGCAACGTTTCCTTATAATGCAGCAAGTTCTGGAGCTTCCAACTTCGGCCTTTCTAATCCAAACTTACTCACAGCGATACACGAGCGCTTAGTAAAATACACCCAAGCTGATCCTGCAAATAAAAATCCAATTCCGGTTGAATTACTTATGGGTTCAGGCAGCGGCTTAGATCCTGATATCAGTCCAAAAGCCGCCTTTTATCAAGCCTCCCGAGTCGCTAAAGCACGTGGCATTTCTATAGAGACGGTTCATACTATCATTAACCAACATACTAAAAATCGTACCTTGTTTATATTAGGCGAGCCTAGAGTTAATGTGCTTGAATTAAATATTGCTTTGGATGCATTAAAATAATGGAAAAAATTCGTCCCAATCCTGATCAATTATTGGAAAATGTGCAAAAAGAACAGCTACGTGAACCCCGCGGGAAATTAAAAATTTATTTAGGTGCGGCACCTGGCGTGGGCAAGACTTACTCGATGCTCCAAGATGCCTTACAAAAGCGCAAAGAAGGTTTAGATGTCGTTGCAGGGATCATAGAATCACATGGTCGAGAAGAAATCATATCACTTCTTTCTAAATTTGAAGTCATCCCTCAAAAAAAACATGATTATCGGGGTAAGGAACTCTCTGAATTTAATCTAAATGCTGTCCTAAAACGTAACCCTGGCCTGGTTTTGATTGATGAAATGGCTCACACCAATATTCCAGGACTGCGTCATGATAAACGCTGGCAAGATATTGAAGAAGTGCTGTCCCATGGCATAGATGTCTACACGACCTTAAATGTGCAACATATAGAAAGCCTTAATGATGTGATCAGTGAAATTACCCACATCCATATTAACGAAACAGTTCCTGACTTAGTACTAGAATCGGCAGATGCTTTAGAGCTTGTCGATTTGTCACCTGAAGATTTACTGATGCGGCTTGCCGAAGGAAAAGTTTATTTTCCTGAACAAGCAGAAATCGCAAAAGAGAATTTTTTTAAAATTGGAAATTTGATTGCTTTAAGAGAATTAGCGCTTAGAGAAGCTGCAAAATATGCGGGTAGTAAAGTTTTTTCATATCGACAAGAACAAGGGATCAATAATATTTGGCCTACCCAAGAAAAGATTTTAGCGTGTATAGGTTACAACTCCAATGCCATGAAAATTATTCGTGAAGCCAGCCGTATGGCCGATTATTTACAAACCGATCTTTTTGTCGTTTTTGTTGATTCACCCCGCTTAAGCACTTCACATGCGGAACGCGATGAAGCGATACACTATTTACGTTTTGCTGAACAACTCGGGGCACAAACGCGAATTTTAACCGGGTTAGATATCGTTAAAACCATCATGGAGTTTGCGCGCAAACAAAATATTACCCAAATTGTGATCGGTAAAAAAATGCGTCCCTGGTGGAAGCGCTTACTTAGACGCAATGTCACCGATGATCTGATTCAAAATAGTGAAGAAATTGATGTGTATGCGATCACAGAAACACTCGCCACCACTCATTATATCCCGATCATACGGAGTACCCCTCGTATTTCATGGAAGAGTTATGCCTTTGCCATAGCCATCATCGCCTTCGCAACGGGACTGAATTTACTGCTCTATCCCTACTTGAGTGCCAGTGATCTGATTATGGTGTATGTATTAGTGAGTACCTTAGTTGCTTTAAAGGGGGAGCGTGATCCGGCTATTTTAGCCTCTATTTTAAGTGTATTGGCCTATGATTTTTGCTTCGTGCCACCTTTTTATAGCTTTACTGTGGCTAATGTTCAATATTTACTGACATTAATAGTCATGCTCATCGTGACACAAATTATCAGTTATTTAACGGTACTATCGCGTCGACAAGCCGATATCGCACATGAAGCTGAATATTATACTTCATCACTCTATGCCTTAAGCCACCAATTAGCAAAAACTCGGGGAAGTCAGCAATTGCTTGAGATCGGTACAAAATACATTGCAGATACTTTTGATTGCAAAGCGACTATTTTACTCACCAAAGAGGATAATCCCCCCCTGAGTGACAAAGAAAAAGGCATTGCACAATGGGTATATGATTTAAAGAAAAATGCAGGTTGGGGTACGCACACGTTATCTTATTTAGATGCACTCTATGTACCCATGATCGCCTCACAAAGTGTCGTCGGTGTACTGCGTGTTTATCCGCATCATCGAGATCATTTTTACACCCCAGATCAAATGCGTCTACTCGAATCCTTTGCCCACCAAATTGCCTTAGCATTTGAGGTCGACAGATTAGCCACACCGTCATTTTAGGCTACCCATTATAAACGACGCTCATTCACTCCAGCGTTTGGATTAAGAATAAAACTCACCGCACCCGTCTCTGCCGTATTGTAGACTAGCGCCCCGCGCGTAGTATAACGGGACACTATAATTTTATTTGGAAAATGAAAACGATTTAAATGTCCGGTTGAAAATATGACATGTGCAGGTTTTGTTGCTTGAACAAACGGTAAACTACTTGAGGTGCGAGATCCATGGTGAGGCGCCAATAATACATTGGTTTTAAGCGCAGGCAATGCATGCTCTAGCAGCCACTCCTCGCCTTGTTTTTCGATATCCCCTGTGAGTAAAGCGCTATATGCACCGGTAGTTATTTTTAATACGCAGGAGCTATCATTACTGGTCAAATTTATCTGCCTCGGTGGATATAAAAATTCAAATGACACATCTCCCCATTGCCAACTTTGACCCCTTAAACAGTGCTTCGTATTTGGAATACCCGTAATGTCTTCGCCACTTATGATCGTTTCGATAGGGATTTGTTCAATTAAGTATTGGGCCCCACCCGTATGATCCAAATTATCATGACTCAAAATCATCATATCGAGCGCTTTAATGCCTTGATGACGTAAAAAGGGTAAGATGACCGCCTCACCCAAATCAAAGTTATCAAAGCGCATTCCAGCATCGTAAAGCAGCACACCGTCTGCTGTTTGCACCAGCACCGCTAATCCTTGGCCAACATCTAAAACCGTTAACCATACCTCACCGGTGTTAGGCTTAGGCGCTCGCACCAAAAGTAAAGTACTCAATAACAACACACCTAGAATTTTTCCAGGCACAAAACGAGGTAATAGTACTATTATACAGCCTAAAACGATCACGCTAGCGACCCGAAAAGAGCTGATGGTATAAAATTGTGCACTCCACGGCCAGCTTGCAAGCCCTGTTAAAAACCATTCTAAATAGTTAAGCGCGCTTTCAGCCAGTAACCAAAATAAAGTAGCTAATCTTATATCTATAAAACTTGCGATTACACCTAACAATGTAAAAGGGACAACAAAAAAACTGGCCCAAGGAATGGCTATTAAATTCGCTAAAGGAGAAACCCAAGAGATTTGCTGAAAATAAAATAGTACGAGTGGCATAAGTCCTAATGACATATAGCCTTGAATCGTTAGCGTTTTGCACCATTTCGGTGCTTGTTGTTGGCCCAAAAAAATCAATAAACCCACAGCAAGAAAAGACAACCAAAAGCTTGCACTAAATATGGCGTAAGGGTCCCAGACTAAAACGATGATCCCTGCAAAAATTAATATATGACTGCTTTTAAATTGATAGCGGGTAATTTTGCAACACATCAATACCATAATCATGATGACGGCGCGTTGCGTCGGGATGGCAAAACCGGCCAGCGCCGCGTAGCCGATTGCGGCAATCATCGCAGTACAGGCTGCCACCACAGGTGCAGGGACGATTAACGGCAAGCGCAGGACTTGCGCCCAGAGTTTACGCGTAAGAAAAAACACCAATCCACTGACTAGGCCGATATGTAATCCTGAGATGGCTAATAAATGACTGGTTCCTGTTTTTTGCAATAACTGCCACGCTTCATCACTCATGGTATCGCGGATCCCTACGGCTAAACCTTTAATCAATGCTGCGGCCGGACGTTCATCTAAACTGTGATCAATTTGTTGTGCGATGTCTTGCCTAATCGTACGTGATACCTTAGGAGAAAATACTATTTTGTTGTCACCACGCGTATCAATATACCCTTTCGCATGAATACGTTTTAAAAATAAAAAGCGCTCATAATTAAATCCACCCGGATTCTTATAATTGCGCGGGCGCTTTAAACGGACACTAAGCTGCCAGATTTGACCTTTTTTAATTTCCGGGGCATAACGGTACCAATCGAGTTGGAGTTGTCCAAATTCTTGACTGTCAAATTGAAATGAAAGACTATGGTCTTTAATAATAGGATCCGTTTTTACTACGCCCTGAATAGTGACGGTCTTTCCTTCCAGGGCCTCAGGAAATGGGTTCTCAAATTGCCAAAGTAGTTGTAACCCCGTCCATAACATGAGTAAAACAAGAATAAATAAATACTTTTTTCCAAAGCCATAGCGCATCACAATCCACCTGAGTGACTGGTTTCTTGGCTATTGGAATGGTGTTATTATTTTTGGCTACTTTAGCATAGTTAATGGCTATTAATGAATAGTTAATTGCGAAACTATTTCTGCATGCGAGGAAGAAACATTTCCCTTTATAAAGCTGAATACACCCATAGTCTATAAAGGAGGTTGGCCGCAGAAGCAAAGAGATCGATAAGGTTACCCCCTTTGTAAAGGGGTCGGCCGCTCAAGACGGGGGGATTTTAGTGATCTTAATGCACACAATGAATTTTATTATAGATGATCACTTAC
>JABCZS010000031.1 GCA_013289605.1 Gammaproteobacteria bacterium | reverse complement strand
GATCCAAATCCTTGGGTCCTTCAAACGGGAAGGAAAGCACATTGGTGGGGCCTTCCTTATGCCGATAGCGTTCATTCAGCGCGCTCATTTCATCATTATCAACAATTAAAAGACTGATTTCAGTATCGATGGCACGCAAATTCAAAGCGAGCTCTGCCCATTTTTTTATTAAATCATCGCGGGGACATTCTGCATGTTCAATATGATGCTGAATATCAATGTCTATTTGCACAGCAGTGGGGCTAAGCATGGGCGTTTTCATACTGGTGATAGGCTTGGACAATTTGTTGCACTAAAGGATGGCGCACCACATCGGCGTGTTCAAAAAAAGTAAAACTAATATTTTCAATGTCTTTTAGCACTTGCATGGCGTGGACTAAACCTGAGCCTTTGGCTTTCGGTAAATCGATTTGCGTGGCATCACCGGTGATCACACATTTAGAGTTAAAGCCCATGCGGGTTAAAAACATTTTCATTTGTTCAATTGTGGTATTTTGACTTTCATCGAGAATAATATACGCATCGTTTAAGGTGCGGCCGCGCATGTAGGCTAAGGGTGCAATTTCAATGGTGTTGTGTGCAATGCACTGCATGACTTTTTCTGCACCCAGCATTTCATACAGCGCATCGTATAAAGGTCGCAGATACGGATCAATTTTTTCAGAAATATCCCCAGGTAAAAATCCTAAACGCTCGCCGGCTTCTAGCGCAGGGCGCACCAGAATAATCCGATTCACTTTATCTTGTTCCAAGGCAGCAACGGCGCACGCCACGGCTAAATAAGTTTTACCCGTGCCCGCAGGCCCGATCCCAAACGATAAATCATATTTTTGTATACGGTTAACATAAAGTTGTTGATTCCGGCCGCGTGTTTTGATGGGGCCACGCCGCGTATGGATGCTGGTTGAGGTCCCATCGTGATTCGATTCGTGGTTGAGTTGTTCTTGTAAGACCGCAAACACTTTTTCTGGCGTTAAATGTTGTTGTTCAGTGATTTGATACAGTTTTTGCAACAGGGCTTGGGTTTTTTGTGCTGCGGCCTCATCGCCTTCGATGCGAAAAGTAAACCCACGGCAACTAATGCGCACCGGTAAATATTTTTCTAGCAGTTGTAAATGTTCATCGAGTTGACCGCATAAATTAGCAAGCCGTGGGTTATCTTCAGGGGAAAGCGTCAGGGTCAGCGTGTGCTTCATGCCTTAACGCCTCGCATGCAGTTGGTTAAACATTCCGTGATTTTGACCTTGACTAATTGCCCCACTAAATCGAGTGGGCCATCAAAATTCACCATGCGATTATTTTCGGTGCGGCCTTGAATTTGTCCGGCATGCCGATTGCCTGGGCCTTCAACCAGCACCGTCACGACTTGGCCGAGCATGCGCCGACTGATGGCTTGTGATTGGCTATTAATACGATCTTGAAGAATTTGCAGACGTTGTTTTTTCACAGCGAGCGGGGTGGGATCGGCTAAGCTTGCTGCCGGCGTGCCCGGACGCGGGCTGTAAATAAAGCTAAAGCTATGATCAAAACCAATTTCGGCAATAAAGTTCATAGTGGTCTCAAAATCTTCATCGGTTTCCCCAGGAAATCCCACAATAAAATCTGATGAAAGACTGATATCGGGGCGCAACTGTCTTAACTTACGTATTTTGCTCTTGTATTCGAGTATAGTATGTCCACGCTTCATGAGCCCTAAAATCCGATCACAACCGCTTTGTACCGGTAAGTGTAGATGATTCACCAATTGGGGCACGCTGGCATAAGTCGCAATGAGGTTTTCTGAAAATTCCACAGGATGAGACGTGGTGTAGCGGATCCGCTTAATGCCTTCTATGGCGGCGACATGTTGAATTAAATAAGCCAGATCAGCCATTTGCCCATCATGGGTCAGCCCGCGATACGCATTCACATTTTGTCCTAATAAATTCACTTCACACACGCCTTGCTGGCTAAGGATGGCAATTTCGGTGATCACATCATCAAACGGGCGGCTGACTTCTTCACCCCGGGTATAAGGCACGACACAAAAGCTGCAATATTTACTGCAGCCTTCCATAATCGAGACAAACGCGGTGACACCATCGGCTTTGGGTTCAGGCAAATGATCAAATTTTTCAATTTCCGGGAAGGAAATATCGACCACGGAGCGGTGTTTAGTTTCCACTTCTTGAATCATACTGGGCAAACGATGCAGGGTTTGTGGCCCAAAAACCAGATCAACATAAGGCGCACGTTTTAAAATTGCCGCGCCTTCTTGGCTCGCGACACAGCCGCCCACGCCTATAATAAGCCCCGGTTTTTTATCTTTTAACGGTTTAAAACGACCGAGTTCAGAGAACACTTTTTCCTGCGCTTTTTCGCGGATGGAGCAAGTATTGAGAATTAAAATATCTGCATCTTCAATGACGTTAGTTTTTTCAATAACATAATTGGCAGCCAGGACTTCAGCCATTTTCGCCGAGTCGTACTCATTCATCTGGCAGCCGTAGGTTTTGATATAGAGTTTTTTGTGCATGGCGCGGATTTTACCATAAGTCCTGACACGCGTCTGCTGCTCTTTCGTGGTGTAAATATTCATATGTACTTGACTGTATCATTAATGTTTAATAATATGCAAATAATTCTTAAATGATTTAATGTGGGGTGGAAGTTGCATAGACACGCGGGTTTTACTTTAATTGAGCTGATGCTCATCGTCGCCATTATTGCCATTTTGGCGGCCATTGCGATTCCGGCATATAACGACTTTACTGTGCGCAGTAAGATCAGCGAAGGGATCACACTCGCGAGCACGGCGCAGCTTGCTTTGGCTGAGTATTATTTAGTCGAGGGTGGTTGGCCACCGGATAATGCCGCTGCGGGCCTTGCTGCGGCGGCGGATTTGAGTGGCGTGTATGTGGCCAGTATCTCTTTAATCGAGAATGAAATCCAGGTGTTATTTAAAGCCGATGCCGGGGAAGGTTTAGCGGATAAGACGCTTATTTTGCTAGCGCAAGCGAGTAAGGGATCAATCCAGTGGCAATGCAGCAGTCCTACTATTGATGCAAAATTTTTGCCGCCTAATTGCCGTGCGAGATCCTGAGTTATGACCAGTAGCTTTGCGCCAGCGCTTGAGCTTGCGCTAACTCCTCTTCGGTATTAATCTCTAAGGTCTTATAAGGACTGATGCAGACTTTAATTTTATAACCATGCTCGAGTGCCCGCAGTTGTTCAAGTTTTTCACTCAGTTCCAGTGGGGTTTGCGGCAATTGCGTAAATTTAAGTAAAAAATCGCGCTTAAATGCGTACATGCCTTGATGATGGTAAACGGGAATATTGTTTATCACTTCACGTTGATAGGGGATAGGCGCGCGGGAGAAATAGAGTGCATAGTGCTGCTGAGAGACGATGACTTTGACCATATCTGAGCTGTGGTATTGTTTATCAAAATCCAGCGGATTGGCGAGTGTCGTCATGTCCGGCGTCTCGCCCTGAAGATAAGGTGCTATTAATGCATTTAGCATTTCTTCACGCACAAACGGTTCATCGCCTTGTAAATTGACGATCACATCCATGTGCGGGTAATGCTCAGCCACAAAAGCCGCACGATCACTGCCGGTTTCAATGGCAGGATCTGTCATCATGACTTGGCCGTTGCACGCGTTAATGACCTCGGCAATTTCTTCATTATCAGTGGCCACGATGACCTCGGCAAAAGCAGGGCAGGTGAGCGCCGCTTCATAGGTGCGCTGCACCATGGGTTTGCCCGCTAAAAGTGCCAATGGTTTGCGCTTTAAGCGTGTGGATCCAATACGCGCAGGGATCACGCATAAGATTTTCATTTTGCTTTATCCTTGTCTGGCCTTTTGCGGTAAATTACGGCTAAATGGCCAATTTGCTGCACGAGTTCTGCCTGCTGCGCTGTGCAAATCTGCGTAATGATTTCCGTACGTTCAGCCCGATCAAGAGCATTGACCCTAATTTTAATGAGTTCATGCACACCTAAAGCCACATTAATTTCTTGCTGGACCGCTTCAGTTAACCCCTTTGCCCCTAATAACACGACAGGATTAAGGCTATGGGATTGTTTTTTAAGCAGTTTTAATTTTTCAGGGGATAGTGACATGACTGGTCCTCTTAGCGTTGATCTCGATTTTAGCATTATTTTTAGTATTGTGACTAGGTGGGAACTAGGTAGAGAAAAAATCAGACACCCCTTGAGTAGAAATAAGGGGATGTCTTTATTGTGTTATTGCAGCAAAGCAACCCTCTCTTTTTCCTGGATAGGTTTTGGAGCCAGTATTGCTTTAGCGGCATCTATATATTTTTGCTTATTTTGTAATTGATCATACTGAATAGTCGTTAAGCGTGTTAGCGGTATCTCTTCATTATCTTTATTGTCATTATCTTTATTGGTTATTTTGATGGATATGCTGGAGTTGTTGGTTGCAGAAGTATTTACTTCCACTTTTGCTGTAACACCACCATTAATAATATGCTTCTCTCTTTTAGTATACTGACCTTGGGCATTCTTTTCAGTACTATATTCTCTGGTAGTAATATATTCCAGAGCTTCTTGCAGCAACTCCAATACTGCACCATCCACTAGATTGCCATCAAAATCATGTTCTTGAATCAGCGCCATGCAAACATAGAATAACTCAATGTTAGAAACGGTGCTTGTATAAGTATTAGTGGCGCGATGGCTGGTTTTATAAGCAAAAGTGACATCTTGATGGTGACGACTATTTGTAAATTGATCAATGGTTGCAACCGCTACACTCTTAGGCGCAGCCTTATCACAAATCCAGCTAATCACTGGGACGGCAGTAAAAGAAAGAAGGCCTCCAACTGCTGCAGTAGCCATCATATATATCATTACTGGGATCACATAAAAAACTAATGTAATCAATGCAGGAATCATGAGCACCATTAAAGATATGATAGGGTGTTTCTGTATGAGGTCTTTTAAAAAAGTCTCATAGACCAACTTTTTGAAAACATAAGCTGGAATAGCAGCAAAAAAGAGAGGAATGCTCATGAGGAAAAAGAACGCAGCCATAATTCTTCTTTGTCTGGCATTTAACTGGGGTGGCATCACATCAGAAAAAAAACTGCCCCGTATAATAGCGTGTTGTAGCGCTTTCCCGAAGTCCTTTAAGTCTTTCCAAGCGTTCGCAAATTGTGATTTTATTTGGTCCCAGCTTGCCATTCTTAATAACCTCTTAATTTAGTTGCAAATTCAATATCTTCAACGAAATTAACATAGCTATTCTACTGAGTCAATAAAAAAGTAGCTTTTAACGAGCAGATAATTAATGGATGTCTTGTTTCCTGGATCCTCATCCCCGCGGTTGCGGGGATGAGGATAGGAAAATGACGACTTGGGGGAGGGATCTATATATTTAGCTTCGGATACTCGCCTTGGCTAAATCGCCAAATAGTTTCATCCCATAAATAAAACAGTTGATCTGCATTCTCTCCGGGAGCGGCGGGTTTCATTTGTCCGGTGTCTAAACCGATAGACACGTTATCACCTGCGATGTTATGCATTTGGGTGTGGTTAAAATAACTTTGTGATACGCCTTCATTGCGTATGCGTGTGGAGAGTTGTCCTTCTTCATGCCCTGTGATGCCGCCCTCGTAACGTACGCGTGTATCTGTATAATAATTTTTTATGGTCGCAGCACTATAGACATTTTCTAAAATAATGTCTTTGTCATTGTGACCACCGGTGGCTGCTGTATAACCAAATAAGCCGCCGAAATAATTACAGTGATCATCTTTGCACTGCATCGTCAGGCGGGTATAACTGTTTTTGATATGAACGCTACGATTGGCTTTAATCAGCCCAATCATGCCCCCGGTATTTTTTTTACTCGAAATCGTGCCGCCAGCGACGTAAGATTCATTAATTGTGACGTTGATATCACTATTGTTTTCGATTTTGGAAATCGGGTTAAATTGGCCGACTAAGCCGATAAATCCTCCAAATCCACATTCGCCTTCACCATTCTTACAGGTTTTGCCATTTTGATTAAAGAGTTGAGTGACGCTTGATTTTTCAATCAATACATTGCCTTCTGCTGCTCCTATGAGCCCCCCGGTATAAGCATTTTGTGCAATTAAGGCATAGCCATTGTCTATTCTGCCGATATGCACGTTGCTAATAATAATATCGCCTGTTGCAAGACCCACCATGCCGCCCGTGACGCCGTGATCTTTGCCATCGCCTGTGCGGTGTATTTGTAAATACGTGACATTGACGTGAGAGATTTCAGCGCCGCCATAGGCTTCACCGGCAATGACGCCGCGGTGGGCTTCGTCATGGGCTTTGATGAGTGGGTTATAAATATTAAGACGGGTGATTAGGCTGTTTGGGCCTAGCTCTCTAAATAAACCGGTGCTTTGGGTTTTTTGGCCGTCTTTGTTTTTAATTTCCAGGCGGAAGATAGACCAGTTTTGGCCGTCCAGGGTGCCGGTGAAGGTCCCTTCTATGGGGTAGTGATATTTCCCAGAGCAGTCAATATTGCCGGTGAGGTAATAATCGGCCGACATGTTTGAGCTGATGTTGGATAAACCCTGACAGTCTTTGATAGCTATTCCAGTCTGGGTATCTGCCTGCGCAAAATAAGAAACAGTGCATAATATTGCGGTAATGAGCGAGAGTTTTTTCATTGAAAACATTGTTTTTCCCCATGGCTTATTTGATTTTAAACGGTTTATTGAACTTACCAAAATTTAGTCTTGAATGCAAAGACAGGTAATATAATAAATTTTAATGAAATTAACATAGCTATTTTACTGAGTCAATAAAGATCCGCAGTTTATGAGTCAGAATAAGTGGGTGTCTAGTATCTCGGTTTATCTATTGGATTCTTAATGATAGAATTCTGGCTTTATTAAATTATTTAACAGGGGAAGAAAATGCCAACTTTAACTGCGCAAGAGCTGAGACCTCGTCTGGCAGCGGTACAAAAAGAAATGAAGCGTATCAACAAGAGCACTATAGGTTTGGCATTGAGTGGCTCGCATACGATATTGTTAGCGGCCTATGCAATAGGTCCTTTATGTGCAACGAATGTCATGCTGGCTATTGCTCTGTCTTATCCGCCTTTATTGAATAAAATTAAAGCGATTGAAAATGTTAAGGTTTTTGATAGTGAGGACTTTACAAGGCAACCTAACCCAAAAAAAATGACTTATCCAGAGTATTTGCAAGGTATAGATACCTATATTTCTGCATATGAGCAAAGATTGGAGAGTTTAAAAAATTGGTCCGGTGTTCTTGATAACTATGTTCAACCCGCACTGCTTATTGCTAGCATCGGTATTGCTACGTTCGCTTTACCTAATCCCATGGCCCATTCGTTATTTGCAGTGGGACTCTTTTGCACCAATCGTTTGTTTCGCAATACAGAGGACGTGGATGTGCGGGAAAGATTGGGTTTAAGGCGTCCTACATAGTAAATATAAGACACCCACTTTTTTCCTTCACAACATAAACGCGAAAAAAGAGGGGTGTCACTTATCTTCCGCATGAAATATCATTTACTGCCGTGAGATCTGTATTGAGGGATGGAGGTAAACTGGTATCGGTGATCATTTCCCAAGTATTGCCAAAATCTAGAGTCGTATAACTCAATGGATAGACGTTAGAGTCGGGTCCAAATGCCCCTATGGCTACACAGTGGCCGTCATTGACGCAGTCACTGCTTACAATTACAGCAACCGTAACATCAGCAGGGGGAGGAGGGGATACTTCCTTCCAAGTCTTACCAAAGTTAGCACTGGTATAACTCAGTGGTACTTCGCTGAAGTTACATATTCTGTCGGGACAATCCAGCGTCAATAGTGTACCTACGGCCAAGCAATGACCATTATCAACGCAGCTAATATTTCCAAGAGACCGGGTAATAACATCATAATCACTTGTGGTGGGGGCTATCACCGTCGCAGAGCTCCAGTTTTGGCCGAAATCTGTCGTAGCGAGGCTGACGATAAAGCCAGTCTCTTCTTCATCTTCGGAATAAGTTTCCCCTACTGCGACGCAATGACCATTAGGGGTACATGAAATATCTATAAGCTCACTCAGATTTGTGATGTGGGTAGGGGTAGTGTTAGTCCAGGTGTGTCCAAAATCTGTGCTGGTATAGCTTTGAGCTACAGGAACGATATCTAAATTTTGCGCGAGTCCTACTGTCATACAAAATCCGTTAGGCAAGCATGAAACACCGGTTAATTCGCTGTAGAGAAAATCATCAGCAAAAAGATAATTAGCAGGCTCCCAGGTTCGGCCGAAATCATCAGAGGTATAGAGTACATTAGAAGTAAGATTCTTATAGTAGTTCCCTACCGCCACACATTCACCTGTAATGACGCAAGAAACATCGTTTAAAACAGAGCCCATGACAGGTTGGCTAGTTGGAGTCAGCGGTAACCAGCTGCTCCCCCAGTCTAGACTCGTAAAGCTCGCAACGTCAGTATTACTGTTGCCCACAGCGACACAAACCCCGGTGTTGACACAAGAAATCCCATCCATATTGTAATAATCATTTTTCGCGGGTGAAAAAGTTGGATTTTGCCAGGTGCGGCCAAAATCAAAAGTAGTGTTGCTAAAAGGCAAAGTGTCATTTTCTTCAGGTGCCAAAATGTCAGCCACCCCTATAGTTACACAAGCAGGGGTGATATCGGTTTGTATGTCTGAAGAAATAGTTCCTTGAGTCGTTTCTCCTTTGATTTCTAGAGTGCGATCCAGATTGCCTGCGACACAAGGATTAAAAGATAAGGTCACGCTGCAGGTGTAATGAGGCGGTAGGGTTCCATCCAAAGTACAAGCGTTGGGCGCATCTTCATTCAGACTGACAAGATCATCGGCCAAGCCATCGTTATTTTTAATCTCAAGTTGAGTAATTGCGTTAATGATAGGCGTATTGTTTCTAATGACGTAGGTTTCTTCAGTGATAGTCTGGGTTAAGCAGTCGCCGACGCTCAATACGGGGATTTCTGGAATTTCAATAAACTGTAAATCGCACTGGGGATTGTTTGGGCCACAGGGATTAGGGGTATTTGCATAGGCCGTAGTCCATGCGCAAAGTCCTGCCAAAACCCATAAATTATACTTCATTCTATGTATCCTTACTTTTAAATTATAAAGCAAATCTTAAGCCTAATAATACCGACTGGGTATTGATATCAAAATTGTTACCATGAATAGTGAGCCCGTTGGCCTCATCTGTTAAATTGCCTAGTTGTATTTCGTTTAAGCCGGTATAGAGGTATTCTAAAGAAATAGCCATATCGTCCATTACCGCGTAAGTGATGCCCGCGCCAAATTCATAAGCAAAACCATTATTATGGTGTGAATCAAGATTGATATCCATAATTTCGCAGTTGCAGGATGGATTCATTTGTGCATGGTAATTAATTTCATTCCAGGCAATCCCTAAGCCGCCTAAGGCATACACGGAAAAAGCCTCAAGTTCAAACACACTGAGCGCTAGATCAAACATTAAGCGTGTGCTATTAAAATCACTTTCATAATGGGCTTGGTTATAATTAGGATTTTGAAAGCGCCAGACATCACCATCAATATCACCGCCTAAATAATAAAGATTAAGTTGTGGATTAAGCCGGGTAAACCAAAATGTATCGGCAAGCTGCAGATCATCAGTTAAGCCCCAGACATAACCAATACCGATTTGCCCTGTCCCGGCGTTCCAGTCATTATCATTTGTTTGCACTAATTTATCGATTTGAATAGGCGTCATTTGCGCGCTGCTATCGTTTGCATCGAGGGTTGCAATGCCACCCATGACTAATAATTCAAAAAAAGGATCAAAAGCTTCTTCAGCATGTGCGGCAGGTAACAAGATAAAAAAAATGGTACCCAGCGTAAGGGTTTGTTTGAATCCTTGCATGTGAAACTTTCCTTTTATTTACAAAACAGAATTGGCATTAAAGCTGATAAGAAAAAAATAGCAATAGCATGATCTGAAATTGATCTCGTTTAAATCGGCAACAATTTCATCATCACTGAGTATTTATTTTCTTGCGTTTGGGAGCACAGAAATATAAGGATCATCGCTTTGCAAGCATTGCAGGTGAGGTGGTATGAGAGAGAGTATTAGGGTTAAGACTAGTATTTATTGCGGGGGCTCTGCCTTGCCATTGACCATGCATCCCAGTACCTGAGGGCGGATTATTAAAGGATGAACTACTGGATGCATTGCTATGGCCAGGGGTTGCTGAATAATTTGGAGAAGTAATAAGTAAGGTTTCGTTTTTCAATTCAAGTTCGATATTGCTAAATTTTGCTTCTAATTTTTCCCAGAATGCCAGATACGATTCTTGCAAGTGTTGATTTAGACCATTAAGACAAATACCCAGTAACGAGCGGATCAGTCCCATAGGCTGCATTTGTGCCATCAGGGCGTGATAATCATCCTGCTGTCTGAAGTCTCGAATCAGATTTTTTGTAATTGCAGGTGGAAATGCAGTATCGAATTCACCTTTATAGAGCAGGGGGATCACTACACCAGGATTGTGTTGCATGCGTTGCGCTATGGCAATCCATTCCTTGCCCACATTCGTATTGCTATCTTGCACACGCAGTTGTAAGCGCTCGGTGCCAATAAGTAAAAAATAGTTGCTGCGTGCGATATTGGTGGACATGCAATCAGTGATATTACCATTCATGCTTGTCACATCTAAAAATACGGTTATACCTAAGGTTTTTAAGTCTCGCTCTAGACGTAATAAAAAAGCTTGCAGCGCTAGATTGGCCGCTTTGCCTGCATCAGTTTTATCATCTTCCCAGGCGTAACTGATATAACAAATCGGTGCATCTAGGCTGCTGCCTATTAAACGTTTTATATCTGCTAGAAAGTTTTGGAAGATACGCTCTTTAGGGGGCAAGCCGTGTTTTTTAAATAAGTTTAAGTGAATTTCTAAGAGCTCAGCTTTATGCTCCACATCGGCTTTTGCCTTTTTAAGGGCCTCACCTGCGGCTTCAGCTCGGGTAACTTTATTTTTCCATTCGGATTCTTTTGCGTTCAACAAAATTTGTGCCGTTTCTAATTGTTGCTTTAATTGCGTCATATCCAAGCCGTCGGATTGTTGATGTTGCGCAAAAGAAATGCGCTCAGTTTCTAATACTTCTAGACGCGCTTTTAAGGCAGTGCATTGTGTAGATAATTGTTGATTTACTTCCTCGAGATTTTTTTTGTCAGCCAGTAATTGTTGTGCTTGCAATTGCAGCTCGGCAAGTTCTTTGGCAAACGCGGGATTTTGCTGTAATGTGTTGATACGCTGTTGTAGTTGACTCAGCTCAATTATTTTTTGCTGTGCGTGCGCTTCACTTAAGATTAAACGTTGTTCTAGTGTTTGAATACTCGCTTCTGTAGCTTTAATCTCATGATTTCTTGTTTCATTCAAGATTCGTTGCTCATTTAAGGCGTGCTGACTGTTTTCTATTAATTCTTGTGCGGCTAATTGTTGTGCTTTTGATAAAACAAGATCGTGAGTCGCTTGTGCAAGTTTTGCAGTCAGTTCGGATTCATTGTGTTCATGTTTGCTGCGCTCTGATACTAGTTGTGCTTGGACAATTTCTAGCATTTGGCGTAATTTCGCATTTGCGGGCTCAATTTCTGATAAAAAAGTGACACCCACTTTCCCCTTCATTTTGGAGCTCAGACCTATCACCTTTTAACATTATGGCTATGATTTTTATAATAAAATTATAGTGCTGACCTACCGACCCTACAGACAAAGCTTTTTGGTTATGTTATCTTACTTAAATCAATTATCAATATATCAATATAAGGTGAAGTTATGAAAAATTTATATTTATCAGGTGTTTTATCACTATCCTTTACCATAATGGCAACACTTAGTTCAGTTGCATACGCTGATCCAAACGGTTGTAAATCTAAAGGGAAAGAGGGGTGTACTACAGCATCAGAGTTTTGCTTTGTTAATAAGAGTCTTGGCAAGATGAAACAAGATGATATCTATGGTGTTTATGATCCATTCGGAACTTGGAGAATATATGAATGTAAATGGGAAGGAGAGGAAGATGGGTGTAAAGATAAAAACGACCATTATATGAAATGTGAATGGGACGATGCGGTATGTTTGGCTGAGATGTACGCATACGAAATCTCATGCTAATAGTTCAGATTGAAATATGATAAAAGTCAGATCGTTATCAAAATAGGGTTAGCGAGATGGGTGTCAATTATTGATTAAAAATAGACACCCACAAATAGTTAAAAATAGACACCCACAAAAAATACAAAAACATCCATCAATTCTAGTTCGAATCCCTATGTTAGGTCTCATCCAGTTGAAATCCAACTTACTTATGTATCTTATGGTCTTTTAAATAAAGCCAGTTATCATGCCAACAAATGTTGTTAGGTGAAAAAATATAAAAAATAGATAAAAAATAGACACCCACTCAAAAAAAACAAATTGAGGGTAAGTTAGTCTAGCTGAGGAATTATTTTAAGTTGTTTTGATGATAGAATCGCTGAGCACTAGGAGATACATGATGTCACTGAACTATTTTTACCCTAGCCTTTTAATTTCTTTTTATTGATTAGAACATAGACACCCAAAAAATACCCGTAGCGTCTTTAATAATTCAAGCCAAATCCATATACATAAGCGAAAACATAAGACATCCACCCGCTGATGCTACATCTACCCTCGTAAAAATCCCCCCGGACGGTCCGGCCCTCTTTACAAAGAGAGAGTTGAAGTATGTGAATCCAAATTTTTAAGCAAATGAAGACTAAATGGGTATCTATAATACTTATCTACAATTCTTGGGTGTCTATTATTCTCCTATAGGTCACTTTGGCTCCTCCAGTTCATGGCAACTCCTTCTTTAAAAAGTGTTACCTATCATTCAGGTTTAAAGTGTTACCAGTCTATCCGGTTTGTACCGGCAAGAGTTGTGTGTAAAGTTGTGTGTAAAAGGGTAGGTGAATAAAAGACACCCATGTATTCATAGGAATAATGGGTGTCTGATGGCGTTTCTAGTCAATTAAAAGTTGCGGATAATGACTTTCTTCAAAATCCCAAATGGATCTGTCCCAATACATAAAATGTTCACCGTCTGCATCTTGCATTTGCGCGGTAGTCAGGCTTGTGGAAATTTTATCGCCAGAGTGATTTTTCTGAACCGTTTGGGTATCAAAATAACTTTCAGTTCCCTGTATTCGAGTTGAACCTGATTGGTGTTTATGACCGATAATTGCTCTGCTGTGATATTCTGCTCTGGGTTCTACCTTGCCTATTGCATAGACTTTTTCCAAAATAATTGGGTATTCATTTTGCTCTGTATAGGCCCGTCCAATTAAGCCACCCGCATAATCACAATAACCCTGACAGTTTGGCACTAAACGCACATCCGAATAGCTATTCATGATCGTAACACCTACAAAAGGAGCGATCGTGCCGACTAAACCACCAATATTATGTTTGGTATCAATTCTGCCTGCTGCAAAAGATTCAGTAATCTTTACTGTATCGCTAGGATGGGGCTTTTTATTATCTGCTATATAACCAATTAAACCGCCAAAAGCACAAGCATAAGGAGCCATATAATAGTTAATACATTCTGCGCCGCCTGAATCCAAACCCTGCACACTAGATTTTTCGATAATCGTGCCAGGCATAGTCAGACCGATCAGGCCACCTGCAATAAGATTCTTTTGTAGTGTAATATTCGTAATATGGACATTTTCAAGGTGTACACGATTTGCGTAAGCAATGAGGCCCGCAGCATAATAATAATCTTTTTTATTGCCAGCGCTCCATACTTTCAGATCAGTGACGTGAATATTAGAAATTTTCGCAGATTCGGCTTTTGCAGCAAGCAAAGCGCGATAATGGGTATCAAATGAATAAACGGTTGCATGATTAAAATTAATATTTTTGATCACGGCCTGTGAAGTAGCGTATAGCGATCCTAACTGCCAAAATAATCCCCGATGGGTATCGTCCTCACGATCCGGATCTGCTTCAATTAGCAAGTTGGCAATCGTGTAGTTTTCCCCAGTGTATTCGCCGTTAATGTCATAAATGCCACCATCGAGTGTACCTGAAAATATCGCACCCCCTGCACCTATCGGGGTAAAAGGTTTATTTTCACAATCTATATTTGCGCTTAAATAATATTGACCTGTCATATCAGTAATATTTTGCAAGTCATCACAGCTTGCGATAGGCGTAAAGTTTTCGCTAGCTATGACGGTCATCATATGGGTAGCAAAAAATACACCGACTAATAAGAATGGATAGGGAAATTGCATAATGGGTCCTTATTGAGATAAAAGTTTAGAGGCTAATATATCATTATTTTTAGCAGATTTATATGCTAATGTACTAACTGTGGGTGAGCCTTGCGTAAATACCCATTCATTTGAGGTTCAATCTTCATAGATAGGATAATTTATGAGATCATAGTCGAACAACTAAATTTAATCCGCCCGCCGCAACATTCAGGGAATTAAGCAAACGAGGCTAAATACTGAAATATCAAAAATAACTAAGAAAAAGAAGTGAGCATATTAAACAACCAGGAAATTGAAAAGTTAATAAAAATTAGTGTAACCGCCATATCACCACCCATGGTCACATCGATTTATTAGAGTATTTGAATTTTTTAATATACAATTCGATAAAACCTATTATGCAGCACAGTACTGTATTGATTATATAATTTTAGGAACAGACATAGCTTTGTTTACAAAAGACACACTCCAGCAAAATATATTCTTTTTTGTTTATGGCAATTTTAGTGACAAGAATATAGAAATCATGAGGGATTTAGCACAAAATAGATGGTATTTTGTCAATTTTGAAGACGCGAATGAACGCATGAGATGGCCTTTAATTCAGCCCCCCCTGTCAGATGAGCTTAATAAACTTAACCCCCTTGCTGTGATAGAATCAAATCAGGCAAGAAATGCGCTAAGCATAGTCGGACAGTCTGTGGGCGCTGAAAATGCCTTCCAAAATTACTTAGATATCATGCAATATGTCGATTGTCTTGCATCCTGCGAAGGTGCTGTTGCAGTTGTCGATCCACTCACAGGCCAGATCATCAGAGCGCACACATGGGAGGAAATGGTCTACGCACCTTTGTTAACTCCAAGCCCCGACTTAACGATGCAAATAGCAACATTAGCAATCCATGATGATAATGGCTTAATATGGATACGGACTCAAGGTTTAATTAAATTTGGACAACCAGAGCTTTCCATGCATGATGTTGCAGAAGATCAAATTCCTATTATCTATAAATTTTTCGAAAAATTAATTAAGAAAATTGTTCTTGAAAATAAACTCATTCCTGAAAATATTACCATCACTGTCAACCCGCAATTAAAATACAAAACTTTGCATGCGGGACATTATGAAGATGATGATTTTTGGGGTAATGTACACATTGAGTTAATTCGTGAATGAAACAGGGCAGGTTTGCACCCGATAGATCATCAATTCAGTGACGAAAAATTTTTATCTGTTTTCTCACTCGGGGCAAAAAAATACAAGACAGCCATCAATTGGAAACTCGAGACGACATCCCTTTTTACTGCGACATCCGGTTCAAATTAGATTGACAGCCAGATTACTAACATGTATCTTATGTTTATTTAGATTAGAAAAAAGACACCCACTACTAAAACCCAAATGAGGGAAATAAGCCTAGTAGGGGAATTATTTTAAGTTATTTTTATGCTAGAATTGACGATTTACTTATACTAGGAGATACATAATGTCACTGAACTATTTTTACCCTAGCCTCTTGCTCTCTTCTTTATTGAGTTGTTCGGTTTATGCTTCAACCCCTACCCCCATTACCAGTTGCACTGATCTGCAAAATATTGCGCAGAATATGGCGGGCGACTATGTTTTAACCCAGGATATCGATTGCACTAATGTTGCGTTTTATCCTATTCAAAATGCACAAACTGATGTCTTTACCGGCACCTTAAATGGCCAAAATCTTGCTACCGGTGAGGCTTATATCGTACACAATCTCAGTATTCAGCCGATTGCAAATCTACCTACCGGTTTATTTGTGGGGATAGGGGATGGAAACACTACCGCTCAAGTGGCAAATATTCATTTTGAGCAGGCGAGGGTGTTGGGTGCACATAATCAAAATAGTGGCCTCATTGCTGGGTATACCCATGGGGTCGAACTGGACAATATTAGCGTTAACGGACTCAATGTTTTTTCTCAAGGCACGGGTGATAGCCATGCTGTGGGTGGCATAGTGGGTTATGCTGAAAAGACGCGAGTGTCTCATGTGCGCCTGTATGCTCCGGGTGAAAATAACATGATTAGCATCAGCAGTACCTCTCCTGCAGGCGGTTTAATTGGTGTTGCCAATAAAGGTACGCGTATTTATGACTCGAGTGCTTCAGATCTAAAACCGGGCAGTATCATCTGTGGGGTGAATACTTGCGCATTTGGTGGTTTGGTAGGCGCAGTTATGGATACGCTTTTGGATGCTCACAAAATAATTATCAGTCGCTCATTTGCTTTGGGTAAAATCAAAGCCAACAAAAATGCCGGGGGATTGATAGGCTTGATAGAGCCTAATACTTTTGTGGACATAGACAATAGCTACGCGATTGTTGAACTTGAAAAGGCCAATGTCTATGGCCGTTATGCAGGCGGGCTTATCGGACAAGCGAAAGAAAGTAGTAACTTCACTAAAGGCAATATTCAACTAGTGAATGTTTATGCGGCAGGTAAAGTCGGCTCCTTTGAGCATGCGCGTGGGATTGTTGGGAATGGGGATAAATCTTCTACTCGCGTTAAATCTGTCCGTAGTTTTTTTGATCAAGATGCAACAGATAGAAAGTATCCCGGAGATAAATACACCGATCCGCGTGATAATAAAGTGTATATTTCTTTAGATTTAACGACAGATAAAATGAAGTTTGCGCAAACCTTTAGAAACGCAGGCTGGGATGAAACGGTTTGGACACTTACAGATACGGATTATCCGCGCTTAAAATAGAAAACATATAAGACACCCATCTATTAAATGAAAAAAAATGGGTGTCTATTATTCTATCCCCTCGATATAATGATTACTCTTAACTAAAGTTAATCACTTAATCTTATGCACAAGAACATTATTATTGTTGATCCAGGACCTTCTGCTGCCTATTTAGCTGAATCCTTAAAGCAGCTGGGCTTAAACTCTATTGCTATATTTACGGCACCAATGGAATCCCGCGATGAGTATTTTCGTGTTGCAACCGATGTATTTGATCAACAAATTTTTGTGGACAACGCTTCCGCGGAAAAGTGTATTGCTGCTGCCCAAGCCCTAGACCCCATTTTTATTCTGAATGGTTCAGATGATTCCGCGCCCATCACAGACAGGATAAATACGGCTTTGTTACCTGGCTTCGCAAATGATCCTAAAACTGCGGTTGCACGTTGCAATAAATTTAATATGCAAACAGCCTTGAAGGCGCAGGGCTTACCCTATATTCAACAAGTGAGAATTGCGCGTAAAGATATTTCATCATTGGATCTGACGACTATTCGTTTTCCTTGTTTTTGTAAGCCTGTGCATGGAATTTGTACCGTGGGTGGCTTCAAAGCAGAGAATGCCCATGAATTTACGACACAGATGCAAAAATACGTTACGCATGCCAAAGTCAATCAACCCGATTATTTGATTCAAGAATTTATCCATGCAGATGAATATGTGGTAGATACTTTTTCATATCAGGGCAAACACTATATTAGTTCTATCCAAAAATATCAAAAACGTTTAGTTGGTAATACGCCGACCTATGGTTATTGCGAAGTGGTGGATGATAAAGCCGCATGGGAGGCTTGTGCGTATTTTGTGAAACAATGTTTGGATGCGACAGGTTTGCATAATGGTTTTTGTCATACTGAAATATTCGCTTTGAGTGATGGCTCCTATCGTCTTATTGAAGTTAATCCTCGCATTAGCGGCATTAAAGGGTATTACAATAAATTAGCACATTTACTAAGTTTAAATACGCAACCTGAATTATTGGCACAGTGTTTAAGCGCTGCGCCACAAGAATCAACATTTGATCAGAAAAAGGAGTATGGACGCTTTTTATGTTTATATAATTTTTCAGAAAAAGCCTTGCAAGATCCCGGAAAAAAATTAACTCACCTTGCCTCTGTGAAATTTTATAATTTATTAAAACCAGTGGGCACGCTTCCCAATGATGAGCCGAAAAACCTAGCTACGACAGATTTACTGGTCATGTTAGCGCATCGCGATCTGAGCGTCATTGAACATGACACCCATAAATTATTTGAGCTGGAAAGCAGTCACCAATTATTATGATTTATACGCTAGCCTATATTTTACTTACCGCAGTCTCATTTGTACTCATTCATCAATTAGGCGTAGGGCTCCCAAAGATGTTGATGGTATTATTATCAACGGCTTATGCCATTTTTTTCTTTCATGTGATTAATTACAAGACGATTGCAGGGGCCTACCGAAAAGCTTTTCGTATTAAGAAGGATTATGCGGTCATTTTGATTTCGGTATTGTTTATGTGGGGCGGATCTTATCTTATTCCTATTTACTACTCGCCCGCAATTCAAGTATTTACATTTATGCTGAGTATTTGCGTATGGGGTGCTTTTTTTACCTATCGGCATACTCACCGAACTACGGATCTTATCATTTTTATCTTATGTTCATTTATTTTATGTGTTTTTTATATAATATATTATCAAGTCTACCCTTTAAAATCATTTTTAATTATGCTTTTTGGAACCCTGCTTACGGGCACTGCCGCTTATGTTTATTTTTGGCAATCTCAAAAATTACTTGAATTTCAATTTACATCAACCGAAATTCTTGCTATCCGCTTCTGGTTGCTGCTGCTTGTACCCTTGATGCTGGTAATAGAAGATCAAAGCTATCTCTTGATTAACTGGCGAATTTTAGGGGAAACTTTATTATTATCGTGTTTCACTCTGATTTTCCCAATTTATTGCTGCCAAAAATCAATTGAAAAAATTGGAGCTAATTTGCATTCAGTATTAATCGCCATCACGCCTTTTGTTACCTTTTTATTAGAAAAATCTGTTATGAAAACTACAACTAATGCGATAGGCTATTTATCTATCATTCTAGCCGTGGTTATTTTTATTCCTTGGATACGGGCTTCATTAACTAATTCCTCAAAATAGGAAATATAAGACATCCACGTTCTAAAGAAAAATATAAGACACCCATATTTTAACTGTTTACATATTAAATTTTTTAAATATAAGACTAGAAATATTAAATACCAGCTTAATTTTTGATAAATGTTAATTTAATAGGGGTGTTTTAATGAAAAACCATGAAATTAAGCCAATAGCTATCGATAACACAGTGAGGTTTAAAGATTAACAGATTTGAAATGA
>JABCZS010000030.1 GCA_013289605.1 Gammaproteobacteria bacterium | reverse complement strand
CATCACTCGTAAATGAAGCGAGTATTAAAAGCTCACACGCTTACTAATATATACATAACCATATGATTTTATTGATTTTATACTAAACTAGTGTATAAATCTTTATATTATAAAAAAATGGAGTTTGACAAATGCCCCCTCAAAATAGACCTGATTCACAATTTGATGAAAATAGCACGCCTCACATGCCTTCAGTGAAGGGCTCTCCCAAAAAGAGATCCTACGATGACATGATACCCGAAACACCTCTTCCTCAAGTTATGGCGCCTATAGATAATCAATTAACCTCTAAAACATTATTAGTCAACAATACCTTAGAGAGTATCACAAACGTCACGTCTTTTAAAAAGCACAAAACGACTTTTGATAAAGCCTCTCCTGCACTACAGATTTCCTACATGCAGACCACGCTCACTGCTTTAGCACGCAATCAGTTTACGGAAACGGATCTGAAACTTGCGGTCGATCAATTTATTGAATTATGCAACGATGCGGACATGATGGTTTATTTGGGGTTAGACGTTCTTCCTGCCGAGGCAAGTGTCGAACAATACCGTCAGCTCGAGGCTATTTATCAAGCCCTTTATAATAAAATGGTTGCGTCACAATTAAATTATAAACTAGAGGAACTGCAAAAAGCAGTGCAGCCCCTCATGTTTGCAGAACTCGGCGCTTTTGCTACCCTTGATTTTCAAACCCAATTCCAGATTAATCAAGCCATCTTGTTTCAAACGCGCAAACAGTTTATCTTAGCACGCAATGAAATCCTTAATGCTATAGACCTTTTGAAAGCACAGGATCATATTTTTGATGTGTCAGGAACGATAGGGCATTATTGCCAATTATTAGTCAACTCCTTACACGTAGAAATAAAGATGATGATTGATGATAAAGGATCATTGCATGCGCACGGGGCGCGTCCGATTGTACATTTAATTTATGAGATTCGGTCCGTCATCACTCTGCTAGGTAAGATGGCAGTTCCCCCTGTAAAACACGATGAAAAAATTTCTGAACTCAATGATATGATCACTAAATTATGTATTGCCGGTTTGCGATCCACTGAAGCGCTCAATGCACCAGAACTTGCCGCAGGGTTTGAGCAACAACTCAATGAGCATTTGGGCCTGGTTATTCCTCCTCAAGCTCAAGATGAGATCAAAAAAGCTAATTTTAGCGCCATTGTTCTACACGGCCCAGGCAGTCCTGTACCTAGCAGTCATACGAGTACTAACAGCGTCGTCTCAGCCACAGAAACCGTGACTACCCCTAAGGTAGCTACCCCAAGCAAATTAGTCATTTAATTCCGCTGCTTACTTTTCGGTCCGCATAATTGTGCGGACCGAATTAGGATATGCCCCGCTGCCGCAAGGCTTCAAACAAAGCAATACCCGTTGCAACGGATACATTTAAACTCTCGATTGCACCTTGCATAGGAATATAGGCTAGACTGTCGCATTGTTGCTGCGTTAATGTACGCAGGCCTAGCCCTTCGCTCCCCATGACTAGTCCTAAGGGACCGGTTAATTTTGCTTGATATAGGGAGTGCGCCTCTACGCTTGCGGTTAAACCCACAAACCAAATGCCTTGTTTTTGTGCAATCTGTAATGCGCGACGTAAATTGGTGACTTGCACCACGGGCAATAGCTCTGCCGCGCCACTTGCTATTTTTCGAACCAATGGCGTCAGTGTGGCGCTGCGATCTTTGGGGATCATGACGAGCGATACGCCCGCAGCCTCCGCGGTGCGCAAACACGCACCTAAATTATGGGGATCTTGTACGGAATCTAAAACTAAAATTAAAGGATCGGGCGTTAATTCTGTCAGTAGTTGCGCGAGATCACTCTCGAAGTAATCGATTACTTTGGCCAATAACACCACACCTTGATGCACACCGTCTTGGGTCAATTGCGAAAGTTTTGCTGGCGCCATGCGCTCGATAGGCAGTCCCAAGGCTTTTGCCTTAGCACTCAAAGGCGCAACGCGATCATCTTGACGATCGGTGGCCAGCAATAAGCTCACGGCTAGCTCCGGTTTATTGCGCAAAAAAGCACTGACCGTATTAATGCCGTACAGGTATAGCTTATGCGTGCTTGCCATCATCACCCTTACGACGGCCTCGTTTAGCAGGCGTTCTTTTACGGCGCGGTTTCTTTTTATCGGGGCCCTGATCCTTGCCGCGCGCAGATTTCTTGCTTACGCCTTCGGCCTCAATCGCTTCAAAATCAATTTTACGCTCGTCTAAATCGACTCTAGCCACGCGTACATTCACCGCATCACCTAGGGCATAGTTAACATTGCCATGCTTTGCACTTAAACTATGTGTTTTCTCATCATAATGATAATAATCATTCTTAAGTGTGGAGACATGCACCAAACCTTCAACATAAATATCTTTGAGCTCCACAAAAAAACCAAAGCCTGTGACGCCAGAAATAATCCCCGGGAAGGTGCTGCCCACTTTATCCAGCATGTATTCACATTTAAGCCAGAGTGTCACATCGCGTGTCGCTTCATCGGCTCTACGCTCGCTCATCGAGCAATGCTCAGCAGACAGCTGCATTTTGCTTTCCATGTCTTTAATTTCACGTTTTTTATTTTCGATTACGGCACGTAGCGCACGATGCACCAGCAAATCGGGATAACGACGAATAGGTGAAGTAAAATGCGTGTAGGCCTCATAAGCTAAACCAAAATGGCCAATATTATCCGGTGAATACTGCGCTTGAGCCATAGATCGCAACAACACAGTTTGCAATAAATGCGCATCGGCTCGTGTGCGTGTTAACGCTAATAATTTAGAATAATCTTTCGGCTTAGGCTTTTCCCCACCGTCTAAGGTTAAACCCACTTGCTGGAGAAACGTGCGTAATTGCAATAATTTTTCTGGCGTGGGCACATCGTGGATACGGTATAATAAAGGCATTTTTTGCTCAGCTAAAAACTTGGCCGCCGCAACATTGGCGACCAACATGCATTCTTCAATAATTTGATGCGCTACATTTCTTGAAACCGGTACAATATTTTTAATTTTTCTATTTTTATCAAACACAATTTCTGTTTCTTGGGTTTCAAAATTAATCGCACCCCGCTCCTGCCGTTCTTTTAACAGCACTTTAAATAGTTCATACAAGCTATCTAAATGTGGCAGTAAGCGCTCATCGATGCTGCTGTCTTGGCCCTCTAAATAATCGGCGACTTTTTTATACGTTAAGCGCGCATGGGATCGCATGACGCCTTGAAAAAACCGCGTCTTTTTAATTTCGCCAGATTTAGTAATAACGGCTTCACACACCATACATAAACGATCCACATTAGGATTGAGTGAACACAATTCATTCGATAAAATGGTTGGCAACATGGGGATCACTTTATCAGGAAAATAAACAGAATTTCCCCGCTCAAACGCCGCGGCATCCAAAGCACTACCGGTTTTAACATAATGGCTGACATCGGCAATTGCGACCCAGAGTTTAAAGTCACCATTTTTTTGTTTTTCACAATAAACGGCATCATCAAAATCACGTGCGGTCGCACCGTCTATGGTCACTAAAGGCAATAAACGTAAATCTTCACGCCCTTGCTTATCTTGTTCAGACACTTCATTGCTTAAGTTTTTAACTTCGTCTAATACAGGAGTGGCCCAAACATGGGGGAGTTGATACGCGCGTATGGCCACATCAATTTCCATGCCCGGAGCCATATGCTCGCCCAATACTTCGGTAATGCGCGCAATCGCACGGTGTTTTTTAGTAGGATAGTGTACGAGTTGGGCAATCACCATTTGTCCGGGTTGCACTTTGATGCTGTCATCCTTGCTGATAAACACATCTTGGGTAATGTTTTTATTTTCTGGAGAGATAAGCGGCATGCCGTGCTCTTCAAAATAACGCCCGACCACTTCTTCCGTATTCCGCTCCAACACGCGCACAATACTGCCCTCGCGGCCCGAACGTGACGGGTTTTCTAATTCACGCACCAAAACGCGATCATTATGAAACACTTGGCGCATTTCATAATGCGATAAATAAAAATCTGGACTGCCATCATCTGGAATTAAAAATCCATAACCATCGCGATGCGCGACGACTCTGCCTGCGACCAAAGACATTTTATCGAGTAAACCATAACCGCCACGGCGATTACGCACCACTTGGGCATCACGCTCCATCGCTCTTAAGCGGTATTCAAACGCGGGCACTTCCTCATCGCTCAGATCAAACACATACAGCAGTTGATCCAAGGTTAAAGGAGTGTCTTCTTCTTCGAGGACTTGTAAAATATATTCGCGGCTAGGCAGAGGTGTGGCGTATTTTTCAGCTTCACGTTCTGCAAACGGATCTTCGGGAAATCGATAGTGGCTCATAATGACTCTTAATAATTTTTTCGTGTGCCTAAAATTAAACCCAGCAGACCAAAAATAATGATGGGTGCTAGGGCTGCTATAAAAGGCGGTAAGTGGTAAACCATGGCGAGGGGTCCAAATATTTCTGATAATACGTAAAAGCTAAAACCGGTTAGGATACCTGCCAATAAGCGTAACCCCATAGACGCTTGGCGCAGTGGGCCAAAGATAAAGGGGACAGACAATAGCATCATGACAATAAGTGCCAACGGTTGCAAGGCTTTTTTCCAAAAGTTCAATAAATACAGTTTATTATCTAGACCGTTGTCTTGCAAATATTGAGCATATTGATAGAGGCCCTTGAGGGATAAATCATCGGGGGGAAGGAAGGCCACCGCTAAAATCTCAGGATCCAGTAAATGCGTTTGGCTCGCATGGGGCGCATATTCCGTGCTTACTTTATCTAGGCCAAAATAACTGCGCCGCACTTCGTTTAATGACCATTCTTCACCTCTCATGGCTGCTTCCTGCATAGAAGTAATGCTTTTGAGCTTAAAGTGATCATCAAACGCATAATCCGTCACGCCGATTAAATGGGCATCGGGTTGCAGTTTGGCAATATGGATAAAATGATTGCCATCGCGCACCCACATGCCTTGTACAGTCAGCATGGCTTGTCCTTGACTGCGTGCCTGTACTTTATAGTTTTCCGCCCAGTACTCGGCTCGAGGCGCGACATATTCACCGATAAAGGCCATAAATAGGGCTAACACCAACGCAAATTGAAACACAAAACGCGTGATGCGCAACACTGAGACGCCGCTGGCACGCATCACAATCAGCTCGCTGTGACTCGCTAATAATCCTAAACCCATTAACACTCCGACTAAACTTGTCATGGGAAATAGTTCATATAAGCGGCGCGGCAAGGTCATCGCGACATAGACTATGGCATTCAAGCTCGTATAACCATCACGCCCAACGCCGCCTAATTCATGCACTAAGCCAAATAAGAAATCTACGCCTAAAATCAGCAAAATAATGGGTATCGTCGTCCAAAACAAGGTTTTACTGATATAGGTTTGCAGTTGTATCATCATATTAATTATTCCAAGGCCAGTAATGGACCCTGCGCGCAAACCCTATCACGCCCACGATTAAACCAAGTACTACGACTAAGTACATCGCTCCCATAAAAACACCATCGGAAACCCAGCCTTTGGCTAAGATCAGTACATTAATGTAGAGGATCATCACTAAAATAGCGGGTAAAGCCTTGGCATATTTACCTTGCCGCGGTTTGATTTGAGCCAATAAAATTGCCCAAAGGGCTAAGACCAACACCGAGAGGCTTAACGAGGTGCGCCATTGTAATTCCGACTTCGCTTTGGGTGTCTTGCTTTGTGATAATTCCCAGGTACTTTGCGCCCGCTCGCGCACTTTAAACTGTTCTTTACTTTGCCCTATCTGCACCCCGTAGCGATCAAAACTCATTTGTTGATAATTCGCCTGCCCCGGCGTTCCAAAATAGCGCTCACCCTCCTCTAAGATAATGTAACGCGTATTCGTAGTCTCATCCGTCCACTGATAACCCGTTTGACTCGTGACTACATTCGCCCCTTCCAGGTTTTCTTTTTGCTGCGCAATAAAAATCCCATGAGCTTGTTTCTTTTCCTGGTCAAATGCTTGCACATAAATCACGTATTGGCCCCCTTCTGTGGCTTGAAAGCGACCGGGTAACACTAGGCGTGATAATAAATCTTGCTCGGCCTTAGCGAGCGTACGAATCAATTCATGCATAGTCTGCGGGGCCCAATAAAAATTCAATGCGCCGGTTAATACCACCACTAGGGTGATGAGCGGCAATAAACTACGTAGCAATTGCGTGGGGCCAAAACCTGCGGCTAATAACGCAGTCATTTCTGAATCCGCATACAGCCGTCCTAAACCCAGCAAAATCCCAAAGAAAAACGCTAAAGGCAGTAAAAAGCTGCAAAGATAAGGAATATTAAGGACTAGCACATACAAGACTAATCGCAAAGGCAACACCCCTTGCGCAGCATCGCCTAAATAACCCACAAAGGCATTGGCTAAGCTGATGAGCAATAAGACGAGCAGCACCGCAAGCATGGTCAACATGACCTCTAGGGTGACATAACGGGAAATAATTAAATAACGCACAAAAGGTTCCTAATCTGATGGACTCATCACCTGGCATGACGCTGAGGACTTATGAAAAATGTGGCTGTTAGGGTATTTTTTTGCTCATGGCTGTCACAAAATCGCTAAAAAATACCCTAACAGCCACATTTTTCGTAAGTCCTGTCTAAAAATTCAATGCCATGAGTATAGCCATTATAAGCACTTTAGCGGTAGAATGCACAGGTTTCTACCCTCATTCCATTTACCCAGTTAAGGAACAACACCATGGATTATCTCGTAAAAATAGGCCTCATAGAAAATGAACGCACTGATGCCTTAATTCTCCCCGTATTACATGACGGCACATTGACCGCCAGCGGCGAGCAAGTGGATAAAATCAGTCAACATCATTTAAGCAAGATAATTAAAACAGGCGATATCACCGGCAAATTTAAACAATCTTTATTACTGCATGATGTGCCCGGCATTAAAGCCAAACGGGTCTTATTAATAGGCTGTGGCAAAGAAAATGAACTGACCGAAGCGAAATACCAAGAATTGGTGGCCTTGAGCATTAATACTTTGAAACAAACTGCCGCCAAAGAGGTGTGTTGCCTATTGCCTGAATTAGACTACAAAAACCGCACACCGGTATGGAACATCCGTCAAGCCATTATTTGCGCGGCTACCACGCTGTATCAATTTAACGATTTTCGCAGCAAAAAAAATCAAGCGGAAAAATCGATCACTCATCTCACATTTTTAGTAGACAAACAAGATCTCGCTGCAAGCAAGCATGCCGTAAAAGAAGGCAGTGCCATTAGTCATGCCATGGATAATGCTAAGCATTTAGAAAACATGCCCGCCAATATTTGCAATCCTAAATACATCGCCAATGCAGCTACAAAATGGGCGAAATCACATAAAAAAGTAAAATGCACCGTGCTCGGTGAAAAAGCCATGGAAAAACTCGGCATGGGTGCCTTACTTGCCGTCGGACGCGGCAGTGCCAATGAATCGCAACTCATTATTTTAGAATATGCCGGTGGAAAAAAATCACAAAAACCTATCGTATTAGTGGGTAAAGGCATAACCTTTGATACCGGCGGCATTTCATTAAAGCCCAGCACGGCGATCAATGGCATGAAATACGATATGTGTGGCGCCGCCAGTGTATTTGGGGCACTGCAAGCGGCCGTCGAATTGGCGTTGCCGTTAAATATCATCATGGTAATTGCCAGTGCTGAAAATATGCCTGATGGCGATGCGACAAGGCCCGATGATATTATCACCACGATGTCTGGGCAAACGGTTGAAATTGGTAATACCGATGCGGAAGGACGCCTCGTTTTATGTGATGCGCTCACCTATTGCGAGCGTTTTAAACCTGAAGTCGTGATAGATGTGGCCACCCTCACCGGCGCATGCATTGTCGCCTTAGGATCACAAGCAAGCGGCCTATTAAGTAATAATCAAGCACTCGCTGATGAGTTGCTTAAAGCAGGCCAAGATATTTATGATAGAGCCTGGCAGCTGCCCTTATGGCCTGAATACCAAGATGCACTCGATAGTCAATTTGCAGACATGAATAATGTCGGCACAGGAGATGCCGGGGCCATCACCGCTGCGTGTTATATGGCGCGTTTCACAGAAAAATATCCATGGGCGCATCTGGATGTGGCGGGAACTGCACACGTAAGACAGAAAAAAGCCTATGCCACCGGCAGACCGATCCCTTTATTGTGTCAATTTTTACTCGATAGAGCTAAATAAACATGGATAAAACATATGATCCTAAAACCATAGAAACAAAATGGTATGCCACCTGGGAAGAGGCGGGATTTTTTCAAGCCAGCGGCCATGGCAAACCGTTTTGTTTAATGATCCCGCCGCCTAATGTCACCGGCAGTCTGCATATGGGCCATGCGTTAGAAGCAAGCCTGATGGATTGCCTGGTGCGTTATCATCGCATGTGCGGTGAACATACCCATTGGCAAGTAGGCACGGATCATGCGGGGATCGCGACGCAAATGGTGGTGGAGCGGGAACTCACGCTAGAGAATCGCTCACGCCACGAACTCGGTCGAGCCGCGTTTGAAGATCGTATTTGGGAATGGAAAAAACAATCGGGCAATACCATCACGCAACAATTGCGACGCATGGGCGCATCCACCGACTGGACACGCGAGCGGTTTACTATGGATCCCGGGCTCTCGCTCGCCGTGCGTGAAGTTTTTATCCGCTTGCATGATGAAGGTTTAATTTATCGGAAAAAACGGCTGGTGAATTGGGATCCGCATTTTAAAACGGCGATTTCCGATCTGGAAGTCATCAGTGAAGAGGAAGATGGATTTTTATGGCATTTGCGTTATCCGTTACTCGAAGATCCCAATCTATACATTGTGGTTGCGACCACACGGCCTGAGACTTTATTTGGCGATCAAGCCGTAGCGGTACATCCTGATGATGAACGCTACCAACACTTAATTGGCCAATATGTCAAACTGCCACTCACCGATCGCTCGATTCCGATCATTGCCGATGACACCATCCTGCCAGAATTTGGCAGTGGCGCGGTGAAAATCACGCCTGCCCATGATTTTAATGATTATGCGAGAGGCGAGCGGCATGAACTGACTCCGCTTAATATTTTTACGTTAGATGCCCATTTAAATCAAAATGTACCGGCGCCTTATCAAGGCTTAGAGCGGTTTGCTGCGCGCAAGCAAGTCGTAGCTGACTTAGAGGCGCTGGGCTTAGTAGAAAAAATTGAACCGCACAAAGGACTCATTGCACGCGGCGATAGATCAAGTAGCGTAATAGAACCCATGCTCACGGATCAATGGTATGTCGCGATTAAGCCACTGGCCGAGGACGCAGTAAAAGCGGTACAACAAGGCGAAGTGCAATTTACGCCCAAAAATTGGGAAAATACTTTTTTTGCCTGGATGGATAATATTCAAGACTGGTGCATTAGTCGTCAGCTGTGGTGGGGACATCGCATACCGGCCTGGTATGATGAGGAAGGCAATGTGTATGTGGCTGAAGATGAAGTAACGGTGCGTAAAAAATATCAACTGCCTCACTTGCTACTGCTCACCCAAGATGAAGACGTGTTAGATACGTGGTTTTCTTCTGCGCTCTGGCCTTTTTCCACCCTGGGTTGGCCAGAAAAAACACCTGAATTATCGACCTTTTATCCTACTAATGTACTCATCACCGGTTTTGATATTATTTTCTTTTGGGTCGCGCGCATGATCATGATGGCGCTTAAATTCACCGGCCAAGTCCCGTTTAAAGAAGTCTATATCCATGGTTTGGTGACGGACGGTGAAGGGCAGAAAATGTCCAAATCTAAAGGCAATGTGATCGACCCGATTGATCTCATCGACGGCATCGACTTAGAGGGGTTAATTAGAAAACGTACCCAAAACCTATTGCTCTCTAAACAAGCGCAAAAAATAGAAAAGCAAACACGGCAACAATTTCCAGACGGGATCCCCGCTTTTGGCACCGATGCGGTACGCTTTACCTTTTGCGCGCAGGCCTCTACCGGACGGTACATACAATTTGATTTAAATCGCGTAGAAGGCTACCGTAATTTTTGTAATAAATTATGGAATGCCACGCGTTTTGTATTAATGAATATTGAAACGTTGATCCCGGAAGTCAAACCCAGTGGCTTACCCACGAGTCTTGCCGACCGCTATATACTCACTAAACTTCACCAGGTGTCATTAGATGTCGCGCAGCATTTAAATCAGTACCGTTTTGATCTCGCAGCCCAAGCGTGTTATGAATTTGTGTGGCATGAATATTGCGATTGGTATCTAGAACTCTCGCGGCCTTTACTTAAAAATGAAGACCCCCAAATCCAATTAGCCACCCGCTACACTTTGCTTGAAGTCTTAGAAGCGATTTTACGTTTACTGCATCCGTTTATTCCTTATATTACGGAAGAAATTTGGCAACGGGTTAAACCGTTACTGGGGATAGCCACACCCTCGATTATGATCGCAGCCTACCCCCAAGCAAAGGATTATCCGCTAGATGAAGCCAGCATCATAGAAATGAATTGGCTGAAAAATATTATCACGCCGCTGCGCAATATGCGCGGTGAAATGAATGTGCCGCCGCGCAAACCCATTTCGGTATGGATTAAAAACGCAAGTGCTGAAGATAAACAAAATTGGCAAACACTGGATGCTTTATTACTTGAGCTTGCTTTTATCGAAGACGTCAAATGGCTGGATAATGATGCAAAGCTACCTCCTTGTGCCAGCGTGGTAGTCGGACACATGGAAATTCTGGTGCCCTTGGCAGGATTAATCGACCCACAAGCTGAACTTAATCGCTTAGAAAAATTAGTGTTAAAAACGAAAAAAGAACAAGAGAAACTGGCACAAAAATTAAATAATCCGCAGTATTGTGCGAATATTAAGCCCGATATTTTAGCGCAAGAACAAGCGCGATTAATAGAAATTGAGCATCTCTTGAGTAAAGCGGCTGAACAGCAGGCGCAGATGCAATGGTTATAGGGGTTTACTCCAGTTCTGACCAACCGCCACCTAAGGCTTTAATGAGTTGTACACTTGCAATTTGGTGGCGGGTGCGGATATCAATCATGCGTAATTGATTTTGCAAAGCAATATCCTCCACAATCACCACATCTAAATACGTGGTCAAACCGCCTTGGTAACGATGCAGTGCTTGATCAACCGAACCTATCGCAGCTTTCGTCGCCGCAGTTTGGCTTAAGTCTTCTTCAGCAAGCTTACGCATACTAACTAAACTGTCTTCGACTTCTTGAAAAGCCTTTAACACCGTTTGCCGATAAGTGGCCACAGCTTCGTGATAAATCGCCCAAGCATTTCGATTGAGCGCGGCAATTTCTCCCCCATCGGTAATGATCTCTATGATAGGCGGGCCGTCTATCACCGTACCGAGTGAAGCTGCGCCGGCGCCAGGGCCTAGCGACCATACCAGAGAGTCTACATTAAAGAGATTACTCAATTTAGTACTCTCCACACCAAAACTACCAAATAAATTAAACGTGGGAAAATAAGCCGCACGCGCAACACCAATGGTGGCATTGGCCTCTTGTACTCGTAATTCCGCCGCAGCAATATCAGGCCTACGCTCAAGTAAGGTTGAAGGCAATTCGGGGGCAACCATCACTACCTTTTGCGTCGCATCAGCAATCACCGGAATATCAAGCTCCGCGGGAGTTTTGCCTATTAATACCGCTATGGCATGCTCATATTGCGCACGGATTAATTGCATATCCGTCGCATAAGTTTTAGCAGACTCCACTTGTACTTGCGTATCAAAAATGGCTTGTAGCGGTGCAGCGCCTCCTTCATAGCGCTTGCGATAAAGATACAATGCCTCCTCATAGGCTTTAACAACGCCCTCTAAAGTGATTTGAGCTAAATCAGCGCCACGCAAAGAAAAATAATAACTCGTAAGCAGGGCTTGCAAACTAAGTTCAATAGCCGCTATATCCACCTCGCTTGCTTTTGCTTCATTATCTGCCGCCAATACAGTGTTTCGAACTTGTCCCCACACATCCAGCTCATAAGATAAATCAAACCCTAAAAATAGGTCATTATAGGGCGAGTTCCGTGCTGGATTGGCGATATTTTGCGAAATATTTTGCCGTGAGGGTACGGCTAATGCGGTAATGGTTGGAAATAAAAATGAGCGCTGAATATCGGCGAGTGCTTTGGCTTGATCATAACGCGCTATCGCCAGTTTTAAATCTTGGTTGGCAAGCAAGAGTGCTTCCACTAATTCATTTAATTGTGGATCCTCATACTTCTCCCACCAAGGGTCACGTGTAAGACTTGCCGCCTCAGGATCAGCTAACACCCATTCCCCTTCTTCTTTATATTGGGTCGGGATTTCCATGAACGGGCGCTCATAGTCGGGTGCAAATGAACAACTGGTCAACAGCACTAGCGCACTCCATCCTATTAAGCGTAAGCTAAGATTTCGCATGTTGAACCACATTGACTTGTTGACCATTGGCCAATGAATCTGAGGGATTAACAATCACCGCATCCTCGACGTTAATGCCGCTGACAACCTCTACTTCTGTCCCGAAATCTCTACCTATGTCTATGGATTTTAAAGTCACGATCCCCTGCTCATTCACTACACCCACTTGCAAACCTTGAGCTCGGAATAATAAAGTGTTGACAGGAATACGCACCACGGTATTCGGGACAGGTAAAAATAAATGGACCTGCGTGTAACTGCCCGGCAATAATTCATACTGACTATTATCCACCATAAATTCAGCCAGTAAAGTCCGAGTGTCTTGATCGATGCCTGAGGCCGTGCTCATTAATACAGCATCATAGGTTTTACTCGGATATTCATTAAAATATAATTTAACTTGCATATTTTCGGTTAAGCGTGCGGTATATCTTTGCGGAATATCCACATAAAGGCGTAAACGATCTGATTGAACGATGTTAAAAAGTGGCATTTCAGTGGAATTACTGCCGGCATTAATTAAAGAGCCAATATCAATATTGCGTAAAGTGATGACACCATCAAATGGCGCAATAATTTTCTGAAAATTGACCAAGGATTGCAAATAATCAACATTGGCTTTTGCTGCAGCCACTTGCGCATCACTGGCCTTGGCAGCACTGGCTTTCTCATCAGCCTCTTGCTGTGATACCGATTCGGTTTTCAATAAATTCTTCCAGCGAACATCTGTTATTTTGGCAATTTCTAATTCGGCTTGCACCATTTTCAGATCCGCTTGGGCTTGCACAAGCTTCGCATCAACTTCAGGCGCTTGAATCACTGCTAAGATATCCCCTTCTTTAACCCTTGCGCCTATATCGGTATACCATTCTTTAATGTAACCATTGGTACGCGCATAAATAGTCGCCTCATGCCAAGCAAGCACATTCCCTGGCAGTAAAATTTCTTCATGTTTAGTATCAATAAGAGGCGCAATAGTCGCGACATTTAACACTGCATTTTGCTCGGTATGTTTACGTAATAAGTGTTCTTTGTAGAGGCGATCGCTAATGCCTATCAGCGCCAAAACAATAAATGCAATGCACACATAAATCACACGCCGTTGATTTTTTGAACTATTCTTCCAAAAAGAGTGGAATCGAGTGGACATTTGTTTCATATGCGGTGCTCTTTCTTTTCATGAATCATAGAAAACACAACGGGCACAAAAAATAATGTCGCAACCGTTGCAAATAATAACCCGCCGATGACCGCGCGTCCCAAGGGCGCATTTTGCTCCCCGCCTTCCCCCAGCGACAATGCCATGGGTAACATGCCAATAATCATCGCTAATGCGGTCATGAGTACGGGGCGTAAGCGGGTCACTGCGCCATTGACTGCCGCATCTAGCGGATTATCACCTAATGTCATTTGTGCGCGCGCGAAACTGACCACCAAAATACTATTGGCCGTCGCAACACCCATACACATAATAGCACCGGTGAGCGCGGGGACGCTAAAGGTTGTTCCGGTTAAAAATAACATCCAGACGATACCTGCCATCGCAGCCGGCAATGCCGTAATAATAATGAAGGGATCGACCCAAGATTGAAAATTAACCACCATTAATAAATAAACCAAAAGAATAGAAAACACTAAGCCTGTATATAAACTTTTAAATGAATTTTCTTTAGTCAGAATTTGTCCTCTTGCGGTAACACTAGAGCCTTTAGGCACCTCTTGCTGGGTTTGTTTGATTATTTTATTCACATCACGGGTGATGGCGCCTAAATCCCTGTCTTCTATATTGGCAAAAATATCAATGACCGGTTGAACATTGTAATGAGATTCGACTGCAGAGGTCACACTGCGACTAATGTCCGCGAGTGCCCCTAAAATTTGGCCACGCTCATTTAAACTACTCATAGGAATATTTTCTAAATCTTGTAAATCCGTCATCTTGTATTGCGGGGTTTGGATCACTAAGGGATAGGATACGCCATTGTTATAATCCAACCAAAATGTAGGCGCGACTTGAAAACTGCCGGAAAGTGAAATCAGCATATTGGCGCCCACATCATATTGCGTGAGCCCAAGCTCTTTGGCAAAACTGCGATCAACGTCCACGTTTAATTGCGGATAGTCATAGGCTTGATGGATATGTGCATCCACGATGCCTGGCACTTGCTTAATTTTATCGAGTAATTGTGCCGCATAGGCTCGGTTTTCATCAAATTTTAAACCCATAACTTGAATATTAATGGGCGCAGGTAAACCAAAATTTAAAATTTGATTGACGATATCTGCGGGCAAGAATGAAAAAGTCACTCCGGGAAATTGCTTAGGAAGCTCAATTCTTAACGTGCGCATATAGTCTGCAACAGGACGATGACCGGGTTTAAGTGAAATAAGGATATCGGCATCTTCTGGGCCTACGGTTGCAGAATTACTGTAGGATAAATTAATGCCGCTCACCGGCAAGCCTATATTATCGACAATACTGTCAATTTCATTATTTGAAATAATCAACCGTATGGCCTTGTCTATTTCATCACATAATTTCGCAGTCTCTTCCACCCGTGTGCCCGTAGGTGCACTCACATGTAATTTTATTTTTCCTGCATCCACTGTGGGGAAAAAATCTGTTCCCACCCACGGCGTAATAATGATTAGAGAAACTATAAAAAATCCTAAAAAAACCAACACAAAGGGTCGCCGATTTTTCATCACCTGTTGTAAACTCTGATGATAACGCTGATGCAATGCGTCAAAATGAGTCGTAAATTTTTCTTGCAGCTGCTGTAAACGATGTTTTGAGTGCACCTCTACGGGATCATTTGATTTTTTGTGTAATAAATATTTAGCCAAAGTCGGCACTAAGGTACGCGATAAGATATACGAAGCCAATACAGCAAAAACAACGGCTTCAGCCAGCGGCACAAATAAAAAATGAGCAATATCGCTTAAGAAAAACATAGGGATAAAAACGATACAAATACATAATGTCGAGACCAACGCAGGGATGGCAATTTGTTCCGCGCCATCCAAAATAGCTGTTTCAATCTCCTTACCTTGTTCCAAATTCCAATTAATATTTTCTATGGTGACCGTCGCATCATCAACTAAAATACCGACTGCAAGAGCGAGCCCGCCTAAGGTCATCATGTTAAACGTTTGACCTAAAGCCGAAAGTGCAGCGATAGAAGCTAAAATGGACAGGGGAATGGAAATAGTAATGATTAAAGTACTGCGCCAACTGCCCAAAAATAATAAAATCATTAATCCAGTTAAACAGGCTGCGATCACGGCCTCGCGCACTACACCCGTGATCGCAGCTTTTACAAATAAGGATTGATCGCCGACTATCGATAAATTCAGACTGCTGGGCATACTCTCTTTTATCTTAGGCATTAAATTTTTCACTTGCTTAATAATGTCCAGTGTTGAGGCATTCCCAGTTTTTTGCACGGTCATTAATACGGCACGCGTGCCATCCACACGGACAATATTGGTTTGCGGGGTAAATCCATCGCGCACGTGTGCCACATCACGAATATAATAAATGGCGCCATTTTTAGCTCGAACAGGTAAATCATTTAATTCATCTAATACTCTAGGGCTGCCATTTAACCTAACAAAATATTCATACATCCCTATTTTTTGGGTCCCTGCAGGGAAAATAAGATTTTGCATATCAATCGCATTATTCACATCTTCTGGCGTAACGCCATAGGTTTGCATTTGCGCGTGATCCAAGTCAACCTGAACTTGCCGCACCTTGCCCCCATAAGGATAGGGCAGGGCTGCGCCTTCCACTGTTGCCAATTGAGTGCGAATAAAATTATTGCCTAAATCATTTAATGCTTGTTCAGAGAGTTCTAAACTGGATAAAACCAGCTGCATAATCGGTACAGATGAAGCGCTATAACTGAGTATTAATGGGGGCGTTATTCCTGGAGGCAGGGCTTTTAACATGGTCTGAGAAATGGCTGTGACTTGGGCCACGGCTAAATCGACGCTTACTTTAGGTTGAAAAAATATTTTGACGACTGAAACGCCATTAAGGGACTGCGATTCCATGTGTTCGATATTATCAACGGTCGTGGTCACGGCTCGTTCAAAAATACTGGTTATTCTATCTGCCATTTCCTCAGGGGGCAGGCCTATGTATTGCCATACCACACTGACGACTGGAATATTAATGTTAGGTAAAATATCCGTTGGTGTACGAAATATGGCCAGCACACCTAGAATCAAGAGCAGTAATGCCATGACAATAAACGTATAAGGCCGCAATAGTGCCAGACGAACAATCCACATTGCCATCCCTTAAAAAATATCCCTCATCAACACTATAGTAAATATTGATGTTTTTTAAAGGTTAAAGCTACGCTTGTAAGTTTCTGTTCAAGTTAATAAGGGGATTCGATACTCTTTTCTATGCTTGTTTTCGGACTCGAGCGCTGACGTTGCGCCTTGAATCAAACTGTCATAACGCGGTGCGTTATTTGCAGCAAGTAGACATTGCTTTGCATGCCACAACGGTGAATACATTTTGTTGTAATGCCATTCTGATAGTACTGCGCCTGCGACTAGTGCGACCACCCCAGCGATGGCGCCTAAAGCAACCAATGAATAAGGGGCAAATAATATTGCACCACAACACAGTAATAACAAGAACATTTTTGCTGCAAACATTTTATGTTCTTTTGATCTAAAGCTTAGGCCATGTGCTGAATAGAATTTATTGACATTGCTATAATCTCCATGCAATTTTTTGATTTCACCCCAGAATATTTCGGCGTGTTGGATAGGCTCTAGTTCTTTCTCTTCCGCTAATCCTGTTTTCATTCTTGTGATAAATGTGCGCATCAGGGTATCTAACGAAGATTTTGTCAACGTCCAGTTAAACGCTTCCAGATCCTGAATGAGCATAGCCCGCGCAATGTCCACATTGCTAATGGCGCTTAAACCATACGCTTGATAAAACGCTAAGAGTTGTGTCTCATCCTCTACAAACTTATCCAGTGCCGCCATCAATTGCAGCGCATCGGCGGTTCGTGTCATATCTATTTTTGCTAATAGAAGGAGTGCTTCTGCAGCGCGGTGTTTTTTAGCGTTATCTTGCGCTAAAGCCTGCCATTTTTTCTGCAAATGCTCGCGCTGATTAAGCGAAGCTTTGACTTCCATTAATATGGGGATGAGCTTCTCGCTGGCATTGCGGGAAAAATCTTGTCCATGCGGGCCTGAACCATCAAAAATAGCGTAGGCATCTATCACTTCATCAGTATTTAATGCCGAGACTTGTATGGTGGCATCATCTTGCAACACATGTGTATTCACTTCATTGATCACAGCCTGCGTCATCTGCTGTGCAGTGAGTGAGTGTCCATGATTCGGATAGCACTTTTGATGGATTTCCCGACTCATCAAAGGCTCTGCAGCGCCATCAGTGGCGAGCACCAGCGTTTCATTGCCGTTAAGTGCGTATTTTGTACTTTCTGATTCATGTATCAATCCTGAAGTACTCGGTGAACGCGCTGTCCACTGCTCGTTTCCTAAACTGCGGGTATAACGCTCTTGAGTGAAATAACGTTTAGCCTCAAAAGGGTTAACGCCTTCAATAGACTGGTGCGTAATGCTGACTTGCTTAATCCCGTTTTGATTTAATAAATAACCGCGGCATTGGCCTAAACTCTCCACGTATAAAGTCTTTCCAAAACGTAGGCACACCACCGTAGTTGCACCTGAGTTCATGCTGATGTGCGGTGCGGCTTCGCTATTTAATCGCGCTAAGCTTATCTTCATTAGCTCACGAAAAAAGGTATCGCGCGCATCCCCTGCTGCCGGGATATTAGGATCGGTAGCCAAACGCACTGCCAACTGCGTGTCTTCTTGCATACCCCGACTATGGCCTTGGATTTGCGCGAAGGACGAGTTGGGGATTTGATTATTTTGCACGGGTATATCAGGCTTAATTACTTTGTTTTTTTCTGGACTTGAGATTTGTCCTACAGGTAAAATATATTTCTGTTGCGCAACAACTTTCTCATATTTTCCATCATCTCCGCCCCCACTCATGTTGTCTTCACGATTAACGAGTAGCTGAGTTCGGCTACGTTGCCGAGTAAGGTATACATCAGTGGGATGTTTGTCTTGATATTCTTGCTGTTTAGCCGCAAGACTAATTAACTGTTGGTAGTCAAACCCCATTTTTTACTCCTATAGGACTTGGCAAGATTTCGGAACGTCTACACTCTTTAAGTAGCTTGTTAATTGACTAATAAGTGTGTGTTTTGATTACGATAGATATCGACTACAATTTTTTTTTCTAAAGTGTTAAGAAGAAATTAATGAGGATCGTGCAGACTTGTGATCAGCGCTTGCAACTGGCATCATAGCGCTGAATATACCGCCAAGGATTGAACACTGATGAATACCCTAGAAAACCGCGAAGTTTTAACGCTCCCTAATGATGCGGATAAACTGTTATTACATTCCTGCTGCGCACCGTGTGCCGGTGAAATTATGGAAGCCTTGTTGGTTTCGAATATTGAATACAGCATTTTTTTCTATAACCCTAATATTCATCCTAAAAAAGAATATGAGATCCGCAAGGAAGAAAATATCCGGTTTGCGGAGAAATATAATATCCCGTTTATTGATGCCGATTATGATCGTGATGAATGGTTTAAGCGGGCTAAAGGGATGGAGCAGGAGCCTGAACGTGGGATCCGCTGCACCATGTGTTTTGATATGCGCTTTGCCCGCACTGCTTTATATGCGCATGAACATGGCTTTCCCGTGATTTCTAGTACTTTAGGGATCTCGCGCTGGAAGAATTTTGAACAAATTAATGAGAGTGGCGAGCGCGCCGCAGCGCCTTATGACAATATGTTGTATTGGACATTTAATTGGCGTAAAGACGGCGGCTCACAACGTATGCTGCAAATTTCCAAGCGGGAAAATTTTTATGCGCAGCAATATTGTGGCTGTGCTTATTCTTTGAGGGATACCAATAACTGGCGCGTACAGAATGGACGTGACAAGGTTAAGCTTGGAGCGGATTATTATTCGCTGCCTAGTGA
>JABCZS010000029.1 GCA_013289605.1 Gammaproteobacteria bacterium | reverse complement strand
TAATTTGCCAGTGAGTTCGTAATGCCCGGCCCCACTTAACCACGGCAAAGCCCATTCTCGCACAAAAAATAAAGCGCCAAAAAAGGCTAAGAAAAACATGACTTCAGAGAAGATAAACCAGATCATCGCAATGCGAAAGGTTCTGTCCATTTGCGGGCTGTATAAGCCGCCCATGCTTTCTTTGATGACGTGATGAAACCAACCGCCCAGCATAAAGAGCATAATGGAAACACCTAAACCAAAGGTCAGGATATGGTGTACTTTGGCATCATGAATGACGCCTACCAATCCCCACACGAGGATCCCAAGACCAATGGAGCCCACAATCGGCCAATAACTGTGATCAGGCACATAATAATGTGCATGGGTCGACGTAGATGAAGTAGGTTGTGTCATTTGGGTGCTCCAGACGTATTATCAAACAAAGTATAAAACATAATCAGTTCTTCCATCTCTTCTGGGATATCTTTATCAATAAAAAATATCACCGCCATCTCTTTTTCTTCTCCAGCATCGACAAACTGCTGATTATAGCTAAAACATTCCGCTTTTTTTACATAACGATCAGCTAAACCCGGTGAATTCGTCGCAATAAACTGGCCCACTTTATCTTCAGAAGTACTGTTTTGGGTATAAAACAGTTGCTTATAAACTTGCCCGGGATGCGCGTCCAGGGTATTTTCTAGCGTATAAAATTCTAAAGGAGTCTCGCCGTGCACATGGGTGATAAATTTCACTTTGATAATGCGTGAGGTATCTACTTCAGTAGGGGCCTCTACGCGTACACGCCCGCCTTTATTATTTATGCCCGTCATTTCACAAAACGCATCGTAAAGCGGCACCATCGCAAACGCAAATAACAGCATACCCAAGGTGACTGCAGCTAATATTGCGATTAAACGGCCATGACCCTTACGAATAATTGTCACAGTAAACTCTAATGACGCTCAATTTGCGTGGGGGGTTCACTAAACGTATGGTAGGGTGCAGGCGATGGCACCGTCCATTCCAAACCGTGAGAACCTTCCCAAACATGCGCCGTGGCTTTTGGGCCTTTACCGCGCATCGCTTGAATCACAATATAGACAAATATTAGTTGTGCGGCACCAAAGATAAAGGCGCCGATACTGACTATTTGGTTAAAATCGGTAAATTGTAACGCATAATCTGGAATACGGCGTGGCATGCCCGCTAACCCTAAAAAGTGCATGGGGAAAAATGTAAGGTTAACTGAAATCACAGAAATCCAAAAATGGAATTTGGCTAAGGTTTCGTTATACATATGCCCTGTCCATTTGGGCAGCCAATAATAAATGGCGGCAAATACAGAAAAGAGGGAACCCGGGACTAATACATAATGAAAATGTCCCACGACAAAATAAGTATCATGGTATTGCACATCGGAGGGGATGAGCGAAAGCATTAATCCGGTAAAACCACCGATAGTAAATAACACGACAAAGGCGAGTGAAAATAACATCGGCGTTTCAAAGGTTAAACAACCACGATATATAGTCGCGACCCAGTTAAATACTTTTACCCCAGTTGGCACGGCAATCAACATGGTGGCATACATAAAGAACATGCTGGCCGCTAAGGGCAATCCTGTCATAAACATATGGTGCGCCCACACAATAAACGATAAAAAGGCAATCGCTGTGAGCGCATAAATCATAGACATGCGACCAAAGAGCTTTTTGCGTGCAAACGTGGGGATGATTTCTGAGACGATACCAAATGCCGGTAAGATGATGATATAGACTTCAGGATGACCAAAAAACCAAAATAAATGTTGGAAGAGTACCGGGTCACCGCCGCCTGCTGCATTAAAAAAGCTGGTACCAAAATTCCTATCCATTAACATCATAGTCACGGTGCCGGCCAGTACAGGCATGACTGCAATAATTAAAAATGCGGTGATAAGCCAGGTCCAGACGAATATAGGCATATCAATTAAACGCATTTTTGGTGCACGCATATTAAAAATGGTGACGATCACATTAATGGAGCCCATGATCGAGGACATCCCCAATAAGTGTATGGCAAAAATAAAATAATCAGTGGATTTAGGTGCAAAGGTAGTCGAGAGGGGCGCATAAAACGTCCAACCAAAATTCGGGCCGCCGCCTTGCATAAACATGGTGCTGATCAGTATGGTGCCTGCGACGGGTAATATCCAAAAGCTCCAGTTATTCATCCGTGGCAGTGCCATATCAGGTGCGCCGATCATCAGCGGAATCATCCAGTTTGCAAGCCCGACAAACACCGGCATAATAAAACCGAACACCATAATTAAGCCATGCATAGTGGTGAGCATATTGAAGGTTTCTGCAGGCACGATTTGCATGCCGGGTTGAAACAATTCCGCGCGGATCACCATGGCCATACTGCCTCCAACAAAAAACATAATGAAACTAAACACCAAATACATGGTGCCGATGTCTTTATGATTGGTGGTGGTTACCCAGCGTAGTATGCCTTTTTTACTAGGGCCGTGATGATGGGCATCATCCGCAGTCATATCATGTGATGTCATGGGTATCAACCTTTACTTAAGAGGGATTTTTTGGGGTTTTCTGTTCTACTAGCCAAGTCTCATAGTCGGCTTGTGTTTTTGCTTCAACGACGATAGGCATATACGCATGCCCTGCGCCACAGAGTTCTGCACATTGACCACGATAAATACCCGGCTCTTTTATAATGGTCCAGGATTCAGTGATAAATCCGGGCACCGCATCTTTCTTTACACCTAATTGAGGGACCCACCAGGCGTGGATCACATCATTTGAAGTGAAAGCAAAACGAATTTTTTTGTTAATAGGCACCACTAAGTGTTGATCCACGGCAAGATTGTAATGCTCATCTTTGGCGACCAGGTTATTAATTTCTTCTTGCGTGGTGCTGGGGTGACTAAAGAAATCTAGGGCTTCATCTAAGTAGTCATAATGCCAGTACCAACGGTAACCGGTGACCTTGATGGTGAGATCGGCCGCTTTCGTATCATTCATCTCGATCAGCGTTTTAGTTGCCGGAATAGCCATCACGATCAAAATGATAAACGGGATCACGGTCCAAATAATTTCTACATGGGTATTTTCATGAAAATTGGCGGCTTGATGGCCTTTAGATTTGCGGTGCTTAATAATGGCATAAGTCATGATCCCAAACACGATGATACCTATTCCGATACAGACCCAGAGCATCGTCATGTGGAGATGGTGCATAGAGGCACTTAAGGGACTCACCCCGACTGGCATATTCAAACCATAGGCGGCAAACGCAGTAGCACTGAAATTCATCAGTCCTGCAGTAAGTAATAAAGATAATTTTTTAAACCCCAACATGCCTAAATCTCCATAAGGGCAACTGACTTATTTCAGTGTATATGACTGCGACATTTTCGCAGGAACAAGGGGGAAAAACAAGCGAATGTCACCTATGGGACTGACGAAAAATGCGACTGTTAGGGTATTTTTTAGCGATTTTGCGACAGCCATGAGCAAAAAAATACCCTAACAGTCGCATTTTTCGTCAGTCCTGACACATTCATCTTGTGTATGCCACCATTTATTCTACAAAACCTAGCTTCGGTGTCAGACGCAATGCGGTTAATTTGCCGCCCCATACGCAACCGGTATCTAAACAAAAAATCTGATTATCTTTATTAAACAATCCTAAGCGCGACCAGTGACCGAATACGATAGGACCCGTAGGTAAGCGCTGCGAAAAATCAAACCAGGGGATTAAATCGGGGTGACTTGCTGGTGCACCGTCGGCAAACAGCATTAATTCCCCCTGCGCATTGACAAAGCGCATGCGTGTAAAAGCGTTAATAATAAATCGATAACGATCGATGCCCGTTAATTTTTCATCCCAGAGTTGCGGCTGCTCGCCATACATGTCTTTGAGTAAGGCACCACACAGTGGACCTTTTAATTGCACCTCGACTTCTTTGCTTAGGCGTTGCGCTATTGCGAGATCCCACAGCGGATAAATACCGGCATGCACTAAGGTCATATTGAGCGCTGCATCATGATGCAGTAAAGGTTGGTGTTGTAAAAAAGTTAATAATTCCTCTTTATCGGCGGCGGCCAGAATATCATCCAAGGTATCATCAGGATGTTTAGGGCGGATATGCTGGGCGTAGGCTAATAAATGGAGATCATGATTTCCGAGTACCGTCACTTTATGGGGTAAATTTTTAATAAACCGTAAGGTTGAAAGAGAGTCTTTGCCCCGATTGACTAAATCGCCGCAAAACCATAAAGTATCTGCACGTTCATTAAAATGTAAGTGTTCAAGCAGTGCCATTAATTGCACATAACACCCTTGGACATCCCCAATGACATAAGTGGACATTTTATTTCCTTAAGATATAGAAAGTAATATAGGTGTAACCATGTACAATTGGCAACCCAGCGCCTCGATTAATAATCTTAAAAAACGTGCACACGTGTTACAAAGCGTGCGTGAATTTTTTGCGCAGCGTCAGGTGCTAGAAGTGGATACGCCACTTTTTTATGCCTCAACCGTGACCGATCCCGTGCAAGTGGCTTTTCAACTCGGTGATCGCTTTTTACAAACTTCGCCTGAATATGCGATGAAACGTTTGCTGGCTGCCGGCAGCCCCGATATTTACCAAATTTGCAAGGCGTTTCGCGGCGATGAGATGGGGCGGATCCACATCCCTGAGTTTACTATGCTAGAATGGTACCGTATCGGTTTTGATTTGCAGGATTTAATGGATGAAACAGCGGATTTATTGCAAGTGATATTAAAGTGTGAACGGCCGGATCTTATCAGTTATCGACAATTATTCTTAAATATTCTGCAGGTGGATCCGCTCACCGCTTCCCTACCTGAATTAAAAGAAATCGCAAGTGCCCATCAGATCCAACTCAGTGCAGGGTTTGATACGGCAGATAAAAATCTTTGGCTGGATATTTTAATGTCTTATGTGATCGAGCCGCAAGTAGGCCAAGCTAAACCCATTTTTATTTACGATTATCCTTCGTCACAAGCCGCGCTTGCGAAAATTAATCCCGATGGGCTGACTTCTGGACGGTTTGAAGTGTATTACCAAGGCATGGAACTAGCCAATGGTTATCATGAATTATTAGATGCCGATGAGTTAGAGCGACGTTTTAATGCGGACAATGTGTTACGGAAAACACGACAATTACCTGAGCGCCCGATCGATCACCGTTTAATTGCAGCCCAGCGTCATGGGATCCCAGAATGCGCGGGTGTGGCCTTAGGTTTAGATCGCTTAATGATGCTCGCTTTGCAAGCTAAACACATTAAGGAAGTGGTGGCTTTTGCAGAGTAGCTGTTCTGAACCCCCTAGTGCTTCCTCTGTCCTATCTCTTGCCCCATCTTAACCAATGTATGCTGCTGCAAAGTGTCTTCCCAAGCGAGGGCATTTTGCGCAAACAAACAAATCACCGTCGAACCTGTCACAAAATACCCTAATTCATCACCGCGTTTTAATGTTATCGCACGATCCTCATAAGTCCAGACGGTTTGCTCATTATACCTCTCCGGCGTGATCACGCCTTGCCAGGCCACCGCCATACTGCCCACAAAAATCGCGCCCACCATAATAAGCGCCATAGGGCCTGCATCCGTTTCAAATAAACAAATTACACGCTCATTACGTGCAAACAAATTACTGACATCATCAACCGTCGAGCGATTCACAGAAAATAATTTCCCGGGCACAAAAATCATTTTTTTAAGTGTGCCATTAACAGGCATATGCACGCGATGATAATCCCGCGGGCCGAGATAAATGGTCGTGTACGGTCCATTTAAGAAATCTTCTGCCATCACTTTATCACCGCCCAATAAATCAGTCAGCGAAAAATGGTGATTTTTTGCTTGGATCAGCCTCTCCTGCTGTGCAATACCCATTTGTGCAATCGTGCCATCGACAGGAGAGGCAATGGCGTTCGGGTTATTGGCAATCGGTCTTGCGTCTTTTTTTAGGGTGCGGGTAAAAAAATCATTAAAGCAGGCATAATCATCCAAATGGGGATCGGCCACTTCATCCATATTGACGTTAAAATAAGCAATAAACATCTTAATTAAGGTGTTTTTAACACTTTTATGCTGAGATTGCAGCAGTTTACCGAATAAACGAGACAGTGCATGTTGCGGTAAAATATATTGTATGCGGGTAGTAAGTTTCATATTTGAATTTCCAGCTGAATTTGACTGGTTTTCATCTCCTGGGTGATAGGCTGTGGTAAGCTTAAGCATTTTGCGTAAGCCGATGAGAGTTTACCACATTTCCAAGTATGTTTAGTTTTAAATCATTAATGATGCATAAATTTATGCTATACCTCTAATAAATAGTTTGTTACTTTAAGGCGAGATAACATGGCAGATAAAGATTGGAATTTAATTTGGGTAGATTTAGAAATGACTGGGCTAGATTTGTCCAAAGAGCGCATCATAGAAATAGCGACGATCGTGACCGATAGTGAACTGAATATTATCGCCGAAGGTCCCAATTTAATTATCAATCAAAGTAATGAATTGCTTGCCGGCATGAGTCAATGGTGTACCCAGCAACACACTAAAACAGGTTTAGTCGATGCGGTCAAAAAAAGTACCGTGACTGAAGCGGATGCGGAACTCGCTACGCTCTCGTTCTTAAAACAACACGTCAACCCTCAAAAATCACCGATGTGTGGCAATAGTATTTGCACCGATCGACAATTTATAAAAAAATACATGCCGCAATTAGATCAATTCTTTCATTACCGTCATATTGATGTCAGTACATTAAAGGAACTGGCGAAACGCTGGGCGAAATCGATGGCTGTGGAGAAAAAAAACAGCACTCACCGTGCTTTGGATGATATTAGAGAATCTATCGAGGAATTAAAGCATTATCGCCGCGAGCTGTTAAAATCATGAACCCATTACCTGCACTTACGGCATTACAACAGTTACTTCCTACGCGAGCAAGTGATGCGTACAAAGGGGACTTTGGTACCGTGTTGGTTGTAGGCGGAGGTTTGGGCATGAGCGGCGCTGTCCTGATGACGGGGATGGCGGCACAGCGTACTGGCGCAGGTAAAGTCATGATTGCGACAGATCCTTCGCATGCGGCCAATTTGACTCACAATTGGCCGAGTCTCATGGCGTATGGGATAAATGAGGCTTCTCAGATCCAGCCTTTGCTCAATGGTGCGACTCACGTAGCTATCGGTCCAGGTTTAGGACAATTTGCCTGGTCACAACATTTACTTAATAGCGTACTGCAAACACACTTGCCATTAGTTTTAGATGCGGATGCGCTTAATCTTTTGGCACTGCAACCGCAAAAACGTAGGGATTGGGTACTCACCCCTCATCTTGGAGAAGCCGCGCGCTTACTTGGGTGCAGCCCGCTTGAGGTTAAAAATGATCGTGAATACGCTGCGCGTGCGCTGCAAAAAAAATACGGCGGCTGCATCGTGTTAAAAGGGGCGCATACTTTAATTCACGATGAGAGTGGATTATGGACTTGTGAGGCGGGTAATCCCGGTATGGCCACGGCGGGGATGGGCGATCTGTTGACTGGGGTAATAGTCGCATTGATGGCTCAGGGTTTATCACTGCTTGCCAGTGCTCAATTAGGAGTGAGCGTTCATGCGCATGCCGGCGATGAAGCCGCAAAACAAGGCGCCCGCGGAATGATACCTACAGATTTATTGCCTTTTATTCGTCAAGGGGTGAATCCTTAGGCTTATGATGAATTACACCCAGCTACTTGAAAACGAACACGCTACCTTAGAATTAGGTAAACAATTGGCCGCATCGCTAGGCAATATCCATGTCATTTATTTAGAGGGTGTGTTAGGCGCCGGAAAAACGACGTTTACGCGTGGATTTTTACACGGCATGGGTTATGCGGCTGCGGTTAAAAGTCCGACGTATACATTGGTCGAGACTTATCCCCTTGCAGCTATCACCGTGCATCACTTTGATTTATACCGTATCGGTGCGGCGCACGAGTTAGAGGAGATGGGATTTCGCGATTATTTTGCCCCAGATACGCTATGCTTAATAGAGTGGCCAGAGCGTGCGCCGCAATTACCTCCGCCTGATTTAATTTGTTTGCTGGAGGTCGTAGGCCTTAAGCGAAACATAACCATTACTGCACATTCCGAAGCGGGAAAACAATGCGTGGTCAGCTTAGGCAGAATATCTGATTAAGGACAGTAGTAATACCATGGATAGGATTTGTGGAAGATTGACAATTATTAAAAAACTGGTTGTGATGTTACTGATGCTCTTCCCGTTTTTAAGTGAAGCCGCAGAAGTTAAAACCGTGCGTATTTGGCCAGAACCTGCAAAAATTCGCATCGTGCTGGATTTAAGTGGGCCTATAGAATTTCGTAGTTTTATGTTAGAAAATCCGGATCGTTTAGTTGTGGATATGTCCGCTGATAAATTTTCCGCCGATCTGAATACTTTGCAATGGCCGACTCCAGTCGCCACCATGCGTTATGCACAATACGATGCCAGCACGATGCGTTTGGTATTTGATTTAAAAAATAAAATTAAGCCCAAAATTTTTACCTTAGCAGCAAGTGGTCCGTATGGGGATCGCTTAGTGATCGATCTTTATAAAACCCTGGTTCCTGAGCCTGCGCAAAAAAGCCAACCGGTCTTAGCTGCCGCTCCCAGCAGTCCAGCGGCGCAGGTCGTCGCAACGACTACCCCACGGATCCCAGAGCGGCCCGCAAAAAAAGCATTTATTGTGGCGATAGATGCCGGTCACGGGGGTGAAGATCCGGGCGCGATAGGGCCACGCGGCACCCAAGAGAAAAAAATTGTGCTCTCTATTGCCCAAAAATTAGCTGAATTGGTGGAAGATGAGCCCGGGATGGAGCCCGTCATGATCCGCACCGGGGATTATTATGTCGGTTTGCGTCAACGTATTGCCATTGCGCGTGAACGTCAGGCAGATTTATTTGTGTCTATCCATGCCGATGCCTTTCATTCCCCACAAGCCAACGGCGCTTCGGTTTACACCCTGTCACAAAGTGGCGCGAGCAGTGAAGCCGCACGCTGGCTCGCTGAGCAGGAAAATCGTTCTGATCTCATTGGGGGTGTCAGTTTAGATGATAAAGACGATATGCTGGCTTCCGTGTTATTAGATTTATCACAAACCGCCAGCACTCAAGCGAGTTTAACCATGGGCAGTACCGTATTAAAACAATTAGGCGGCATCACGCGCTTGCATGCAAAACGCGTCCAAAATGCGGGATTTGCAGTATTAAAGTCACCGGATATTCCTTCCATTTTAGTAGAAACCGGTTTTATTTCTAATCCAGAAAATGAAAAAAGTTTACGCCAGGGCACTTATCAAGAAAAAATCGCCCGCGCAATTTTTAATGGGATAAAAGAATACATGCGCAGCAGCAATCAATACAATGATTTGCCTCCTATCCAAATGGCCTCCGCCGCGAATGCGCATACCATCCAGCGCGGCGAAACGTTATCTGAAATTGCAGAGCGTTATAAGGTAAGCGTCAGCACGCTGCGTAACACCAATAAATTATCCAGCGATCAAGTGCGGATAGGACAGGTGTTGCAGATCCCGACTTCTTAGTTAGGGGGGCAGTTAAGCAAAGGGTTTTTTAAATAACTGCTGGCATCTTGCAGACTCAACCCTTGTGCCTTGAATGTATATTCAGGATAAAAGGACTGTAGATGAGACATTTTTTTATTCAGAAATTGCTAAATCGATTTTTCTAGGATTCCATTTTACTTCACAACATAATATTTCTTTTTTCACATCGTTAATGGCAACGATATCAATTTCATTTCCGCCCTTTTTATCCCAATAGCTACCTATTTTAGATCAAGACTTTGTGTCGAATCATATTGTATCAATCCGCCAAGTTATAAGATAAGGTATTTAACTGGGTTAAAGGACTGCTACCCCCTAAGGACAGATATATCAAATTCACCCAGAAATCTATAAAATAGCTATCATGTCAAATTTTACCCCCCGTATCCATATCCTTCCCCCCCAGCTTGCCAATCAAATTGCAGCCGGTGAAGTGGTTGAGCGTCCGGCTTCCGTCATCAAAGAACTACTAGAAAATAGTCTTGATGCCGGGGCGAGTGACATTATTATCACGGTGACCCAAGGGGGCTTGGAGCGTATCTGTGTCCAAGATAATGGCTGTGGTATCCATCCAGACGATATGGTATTAGCGTTAAGTCCCCATGCGACGAGTAAAATTACCTGCAGCGAAGATTTAATCCAGATCATGAGTTTAGGTTTTCGCGGCGAGGCACTCGCGAGTATCAGCGCCGTGAGCCGTTTAACCTTAACTTCGGCACAACAAAACAGTGTGCATGCGTTTAAAATCCAGTGTGATGAAAATAAAAAAGGACTTGAGCTTATGCCTGCTGCGCATCCTGTGGGATGCAGTGTCGAAGTATGCGATTTATTTTATAATACGCCAGCGCGGCGCAAATTTTTACGCAGTGCGCGCAGCGAGTGGCAATACACAGAAGAAGTCATTAAACGCATTTTACTTAGCCGCTTTGATGTAAGTTTTACACTCCTTCATCAAGGAAAAAAAACACACTATCCTGCGGTAAAAAATAATGATTTTGCTGCAAGAATCACCAAAGTACTTAGTGGCGCATTTATCGCGACTGCGCAGTATGTTGAGGCAAGTGCTACTGATTTACAGCTGACGGGTTTTGTCGCGCCCAGTAGTTTCACCCGCAGCAGTTATGATTGGCAATATTTTTACGTGAATGGCCGTATGGTGAAAGATAAATTATTGCAACATGCCTTGCGATTGGCGTTTGCAAACAGTTTACACCCGGGGCGTTACCCGGCTTATGTCTTATATTTAACGGTCTCACCACAAATGGTGGATGTGAACGTGCACCCGACTAAACATGAAGTGCGCTTTCAGCACGCACGTTTGGTGCATGATTTTATCGTGAGCAGTGTGCAAGATGTATTACAGACTTCAGAAGTTCTCCATAGTGCTTCGCTTCCATCAAAAGATCATGCATTTGCAAATCCTTATGTCCCTTCGACATTTTATTCATCGCCTGTCTGCGCGCATACAGATAGGGCGTTAACAAGAAAATTAGGCCATTATTTAACCGTATTAAATCAACAAATCATCATTAGTGAAACTTCCCAGGGTTTAGGCCTGGTGGATTTACATGCGTATTATGCTTATCAGGCGTATCAGCTTATGATTAACAATACCGAAAAGGTATGCATGCAGACGTACTTGACTCCACACAGCTTTAAAGTATCTGCAGCACAAGATCATTTATTACTCGAACAACATGCTGAATTAATGGCCTTAGGTTTTATGATTGATCAAATCGGTGAGGCATTTTGGGCAATGCGAGAAATCCCGGCGGTATTGGCGCATGCAGAGTGTGATGCGTTGGTACAAACATTATTAAGTGTATTGCCCCAAGATCGTACGCGCGAAGATCGCATTGCAGCGTTGGCCTGCTGCGCAACACCCGCAACGGGTTTAAGTTTGACGGGCACGGAAATTGAGCAGATCCTCGATAATGTCGAGGCACTCGATGGCCATGCGCGTTGCCCACACGGCTTAAAAGTGTGGCAATTATGGTCGCTCGAAGCATTACGGGAGGCTCTGGTATGCAAGCACCATTCATCGTTTTTTTAATGGGTCCCACCGCTTGTGGGAAAACCAATATAGCCATAGAATTGGCCGAACACTTGAATGCAGAAATCATCAGTGTGGATTCGGCACTCGTTTATCAAGGCATGAATATCGGCACTGCAAAACCCTCGCCTGCCTTGCTTGCGCAAATCCCCCACCATTTAATTGATATTTGCGATCCCGCACAGCCCTACAGCGTTGCAGATTTTTGCACGGATGCCCAAAAAGCCATTGCAGATATTCAAAGCCGGGGCAAGCTGCCCTTGTTAGTGGGCGGAACCATGATGTATTTTAATGCATTAAAACAGCCCTTATCACAATTACCGTCTAGTGATCCCAAAGTCCGCGTGCGTATTGCTAAACAAGCTGCGGAAGAAGGCTGGCCCCTCATGCATCAGCAACTGGCAAAACTGGATCCCGATTCTGCACGCGTGATCCATGCCCATGATGCCCAACGCATTGCGCGCGCGCTAGAAGTCCATGCATTAACAGGCCTGCCCATGAGCCTGCAATTACAACAGGAAAAACAGTCTGCTTATCGGATTTGTCCGATTGCCATTATGCCGAACAACAGGCAAATACTTCACACGCAAATCAACCAACGTTTTGATGCCATGCTGGCGCAAGGATTTATGGCCGAGGTGGAAGCCTTATACCATAGGGGTGATTTATCAGAAGACTTGCCCGCTATCCGCTCTGTAGGTTACCGGCAAGCCTGGCGGTATTTGGCGGGCGAGGGAGACTTTACCTTAATGCGGGATCATATATTAGCTGCGACCCGTCAATTGGCCAAACGTCAGGTGACATGGCTACGCTCCTGGGCAGATTTGACCTGGTTTGTACCCTTTTCAAGCGCATCGATTTTAGCGTATGTGCAGAAAAGGAGGCAGGAGTAATTGTTACCAATTGCAATCCGACGTAAACAATTATAAGATGCACCTCTCTTGATAAGGAAAATAAAAATGTCAAAAAGCCAAATGTTACAAGATCCCTTTTTAAATGCGCTACGCAAGGAACGCGTACCCGTGGCGATTTATTTGGTCAATGGTATTAAATTGCAAGGGCAGGTGGAATCGTTTGATCAATTTGTTATTTTGTTAAAAAATACGGTCAGCCAAATGGTTTATAAACATGCCATCTCGACCATTGTGCCTGCGCGCAATGTAAAAATGCCACCTGGGTTAATTCAAGAAGAAGAGCCTCCTACACCTGGGAATTTCTAGTGACCTCATTAAATGAACCGCATGCATCAGGCGAGCGCGTCTTATTGCTGCATGTTGATTTCACTCACGCCAGCGAACACGAAGATTTATTAGAATTCCAGGCGCTTGCACAAGCCAGTGGCGCACACATTGTTGAACTCATGACGATTAAACGCGAAAAAATTGATGCGCGTTATCTGATAGGTCAAGGTAAAGTCGAAGAAATCACCGCGTTTATTGAAGCGCACCCCTTAGATGTCGTCATTATTAACTATGCCGTTTCGCCGACACAAGAGCGTAATCTTGAGCGCAAATTTAAATGTCGCGTCATCGATAGAACAGGCTTAATTCTTGATATTTTTGCGCAACGCGCGCAGAGTTTTGAGGGTAAATTGCAGGTGGAACTGGCGCAACTCAATCATTTAGCGACGCGTTTGGTTCGCACTTGGACCCACTTAGAGCGGCAAAAAGGCGGTATCGGCTTACGCGGCCCTGGGGAAGCGCAATTAGAAACCGATCGTCGTTTAATTCGTCAACGGATTAAAGCCTTGCAAGCGCGTTTAGAGAAAGTCAAAGCCCAGCGCGATGCCAGTCGCAAAGCACGCAATAAGAGTGCCATGCCGACGATAGCGTTAGTGGGCTACACCAATGCGGGGAAATCCACCTTATTTAATCGCCTAGCCCTTGATACGGTTTATGTAGCGAATCAATTGTTTGCGACCTTAGATCCGACGTTACGGCGTATTCCCTGCAAGGGTGTGGGGGATGTCATTTTGGTGGATACCGTAGGATTTGTGCAGCATTTACCGCACCAATTGATTAAAGCATTTTCTGCAACCTTAGAAGAAACACGCGATGCGGATTTATTATTACACGTGATCGACGCAAACGATCCGCAGCGCATCGAAAAAATTGCGCAGGTGAATGAAGTCTTAGAGCAAATCAAAGCGCAAGCGGTGCCTCAGATTGAGGTATTTAATAAAATTGATGAGCTGACAACGCCGCCAGACTTTACTTCCTCTGAAAATTCACCGCCTTTAGTGCCTCGGGTGGCGATTTCTGCACAAACAGGGGTAGGGATGGACGCGTTAGAGCAAGCCATTGCGCATGCACTTTCCGCGGAATTAATTAAATGTCAGTTATTATTGCCTCCTGATAAAGGCAATATTAGAGCCCAACTGTATCAACAAGGGGCGATTGTGCAGGAAGTAATGAATGAGGACGGCAGCGTTACTCTAACGGTGCAGCTGCGGCGTGAGTTATTGCGCCAAATTTTAGCGAAGGCAGGTGTGGAAATGGAAGCAGTTTTAGCGCCTACTTTATAAAGCGGAGGCCTTACTACGACGAGTTATTGCCCTCACCCTGTCTCCTAAGTGATCTCCACTAATTTTTATTTAAACACAATTTATTATAAATTATTTTAGTATTTAAGGCCGAAGGCCTGACCGTATCTAGCCCAGGGTGTAGGCGCGTCTTCGCGCCGTAACCCTGGGTAGGAGAAAAAAGAGAACAAGCGCTGTAAGCGCGCAAGAAAAATATTAAAGTTTAATCTATCTCTTGATAACCCACTGCGTCATCCCGTGCGTAAGCCGCCATCAGGGGTGATAGAAGCACTTATCTCTCGCGGCTGTAGACACGGGATAAAGGTTAGAGATATTCTTACGTGCTCAGCATAGATTAACTTCATAAGCAATATTTCCGCCTGGATCCCGTGTCTTCAGCCGCGCAAGTCCTGCTCTTCTATCACTTCTGATGGCGGCTTACGCACGGGATGACGCAGTGGGCCTACGGCCTTCAAACTAAATTCGTGGGGATTCGTTAGGGGACAGGGTGAGGGCAATAACTTATCGTGGGAGGGCCTAGCTACAGCAATCAGTTTTGCGTAAGTCCTATTTAATCAGGTAGAATACGTTCTTTTAGTATATTGAGGTGGGATATGGCTTGGAATGAGCCCGGGAACGATAAGAATAAAGATCCTTGGACGAGCGGTGGTGGGAATCGAGGCGAGCCTCAACCCCCTGATCTGGACGAGGTGTTGCGTAAATTGCAACAAAAATTACAAGGTTTATTCGGTGGCGGCCCCTCAAAAGGCTCAAATGGCAATGTCGAATATATCAGTGCTAAACCTCCGTCTGTGTCGCGCTTTGGCGTCGGTCTTATTATTGCCGTCCTCGCTATTATTTATTTGCTCAGTGGTATTTATATTGTAAAACCTGCGGAGCGCGCAGTCGTGTTTCAATTTGGCCGTTTTGTGAAAGAAGTAGGCCCCGGTCCGCATTGGTTGCCCGTATTTATCCGCTCGAAAGAAGTCGTTAATGTCGAGCTTATTATGGATTCAACCCACAGTAGCCGCATGTTAACCAGTGATGAAAATATTATCGTGGTGCAACTCGCGGTGCAGTATAAAGTCGATAATTTACCCAATTACCTATTTAATGTGATTGATCCGACCCGCAGCTTAAAAGAAGCCACCGATAGCGCGATACGTCAAGTGGTCGGACAATCGACACTCGATGACGTGTTAACCGAACAACGTTCACAAATTCGCGATGAAATTCGTAAACAGATTGAAGAAACCCTGGCGGTTTATCAATCAGGATTACTCATTACCGATGTGAATTTGCAACCGGCGCGTCCCCCCGAAGAAGTGAAAGAAGCATTTGATGATGCCATCAAAGCCCAAGAAGACGAAGAACGGTTAATTAATTTAGCCAATGCTTACCGCAGACGTGTGATCCCCACAGCTGAAGGTCAAGTGCAACGGATATTAGCCGATGCGCGGGCGTATGAGGCAGAAGTGAAATTACGCGCAAATGCGGACATTGAACGCTTTAACCAATTGCTCCCTGAATATCAAAAAGCACCGGAAGTGACGCGTGAGCGCTTATACCTTGATCGTATGGCCAGTATTTTAGGACGTGTCAGTAAAATCGTCGTGGACAGTTCAAATGGCCAACAAGTGATGTATTTACCGCTGGATCAATTACTTAAAAAACAAGCGGCATTGCCTGAAGTACAAGTCACTGTAGAACAACCCCCTACTGCGGCGCCTGCGAGCAGTCAGCAAAATAATGAAGCCGCAGCGCGCGTACGCGAGCGACGTTAAGGAGATGATGATGATATTTAAACCTACTGTGTGGATAATCGTAGCAATACTCTTATTCCTATCCTTTTTTACTTTTTATACGATTAAAGAGACCGAGCGCGGTTTGGTGCTGACTTTGGGGCGTATCGTTCAAGATAACGGTGTCGCTAAAGTGGAGCAACCCGGTTTGCACATGAAATGGCCGTTTATCAGCAACGTGGTTAAATTTGATAGCCGGATTCAAACTTTAGATATTGAAGATTCACGGATCGTGACCAGTGAGAAAAAAGACGTGATCGTGAGTTCATTTATAAAATGGCGGATCCAAGATTTTGCGCATTTTTATAAAGCAACCAGCGGTATTTTTGCGCGTGCAGATAATTTATTGGAACAAAAAGTAAATGATGGTTTACGGGCGCAATTTGGTCGCAGTACGATTAGCCAAGTCGTTTCAGAAAATCGTGATGCGATTATGCGTAGCCTCAGCAGTGAAATTAATGAAAGCGCCCAATCCCTCGGAATTGAAGTCATCGATGTGCGGATCAAACGCATAGATTTACCCGATGAAGTCAGTGTGTCCGTGTTTGAGCGTATGCGTGCAGAGCGGCAACAAGTGGCTGCAGAGCACCGTGCTGACGGTGAAAAAGTGTCTGAAACCATACGGGCTCAAGCCGATGAGCAAGCGCAGATTTTACTTGCCACGGCTGCCAATGAATCGCGGATCATCCGCGGTAATGCCGATGCCAATGTTGCAAAAATTTATGGACAAGCCTATAGCCAAGATCCCGCATTTTATGCGTTTTATCGCAGTTTAGATGCCTATGATCAGGCGTTTGTGGATAAAAATGATATTTTCGTTTTATCTCCTGAGAGTGATTTCTTTAAATATTTTAATTCCACAAAATGATAATTGAATGAAGGCATAAACGTGAGTAAAAATGTAGTTGTGTTGGGTAGCCAATGGGGCGATGAAGGCAAAGGTAAAATTGTTGATATGCTGACGGAGCAAGCCTCTGCAGTCGTGCGTTATCAAGGCGGGCATAATGCCGGTCATACCCTAGTGATCGACGGCCAAACTACGGCATTAAGTCTTATTCCCTCAGGCATTTTACATCCCCATGTGCATTGCTATATCGGCAATGGTGTGGTGGTGGCTCCTCGGGTATTGCTTGATGAAATGGCCATGCTGGCAAAAAAAGGCGTGGAAGTCAGCGGCCGTTTGCATGTCAGTATTGCCTGTCCGATTATTTTACCGAGTCACGTGGCCCTGGATTTAGCGCGCGAGCGCGCCTTAGGAAAAGCTGCAATCGGTACGACTGGTCGTGGTATTGGACCTGCTTATGCGGATCATGTGAGTCGGCGTGGCTTGCGTCTAGGTGATATGCAAACGCCTGATCAATTTATTGAACAATTGCGCACCTTATTAGAATTTCATAATTTTGTATTAGAGCATTATTACAAACAAACCCCAGTCACCTTAGAAGATAGTCTGGCCGCGACTTTAGCGCATTATGAGGCACTTGCGCCTTATCTTAGCGACGTGGTGCAACAACTGGCTACATTGCGCATGCAGAAAAAATCCATCTTATTTGAAGGGGCGCAAGGGACATTATTAGACATTGATCAAGGCACCTATCCTTTTGTGACGAGCTCTAATACCGTATCGGGTGCAGTCTCATCGGGTGCAGGATTTGGTCCGTGTTACATCGATGAAGTATTAGGTGTCACTAAAGCCTACACCACACGCGTCGGCGGCGGGCCTATGCCTACTGAATTACATGACGACATAGGCGCACATATTGCAAAAGTGGGGCGTGAGTTTGGCACCGTCACCGGGCGCCCGCGTCGCTGCGGTTGGCTGGATTTAGTCGCCTTAAAACATGCGATCCAGATTAATAGTATTACCGGTTTATGCATTACTAAGCTTGATATTTTAGATGAATTATCAGAAATAAAAATGGCCGTTGCCTATGAGCTAAATGGGCAGCGCATCGACACGTTTATGCCCCAAGCGCAGCAACTCGCTCTATGTACCCCTATCTATGAAACACTGCCGGGCTGGCAAGCTAAGACTTATGGCTTAACCTCATGGGAAGCTTTGCCGCAAAATGCACGTGATTATTTAACGCGCATCACCACGTTTTTGGGCATTCCTTTATATGTGTTATCTACAGGCCCAGAGCGGCATCAGACCATTATCGTCCAGGGGCCTTTTCGTTAGCTGGATATTGGCTGAATAAAGCAAAAATGCCGAGAAGAGGACTTGAACCTCCACGGGGTTGCCCCCACAAGTACCTGAAACTTGCGTGTCTACCATTTCACCACCTCGGCTTTGAGGGGAAAACCTAGCTATTCTAGCAAGTTAACACAAGAAAATAAACCAGGTCGCTTCTACTCGCAAACACTTTACTTCTTGCCCTAACTATGGAAGTATTCGAGTTATTAAAATTACTTTTTAAGGGTGGACACTTATGCAACAGCAACTTCTTCAAAACGCTAACCAAAACAATGCTAGAAATAATCGTTCAGGTGGCGGCGGTGGGAACTGCAACTGTGGCGGAGGTGGCAGTGGCGATTGCAATTGCGGGGGTGACCCCATGGGTTGTTGCGTTGTAGGATTTATTCTTCTTGTCGGGTGTCCACTGCTGACGACTTTAAGAGGAGTCTGTGTGCCACAAGTCCCTAAAACATGGATACCTGATTGTGTATTACCCTGCTTACCTAAACTTCCTGACCATTGGACGATTGCCAATGCCTCTTCCGTAGCAGTTAAGACGGCATTAACGCTCTATATTGGCTATCAACTGAAAACGTCTTGGGAAGCAACGAGTCCTTTCATGTGTACGGTCTATGATGAGAACACGGGTGATCCGACCCGTGATCCGGACGGTAACAAAATCGAAGAGGATTGCAGTTATTATTATTATCTCATGGCTTTTCCCTTGGCATCGTTTTTTGCTTATGTCGCTGTGGAAGGTGCGCTCAAAGTGGGCGGTACTTTAAAAAATTACTGTTGTAATTCATATTCAACAGTTAATACTAATCAAACGACTGATCTAGAACGCGGTAATCACTCAATCAATAGTAATAATCCAGGTCCAGCTGCTGTTTTCACGCCTCCGCCCTATGTGCCATTCGGACCCGGTGGTCCGGGGCTATCCACAACCCATAATTAAACACCTGTATTCCTTGCCCTCTTCATCAAGAGGGCAAGATTTTAAAGTCCTTCTGACCTACCTATCCTAAAGTTTGATACCCCGCCAAGCATCGCCTGCGTGCTATATCTGCACCTGATACCGTCGATACACTTATGCAGGTAACATAATAATAAAAAAAGGTGTGCTATGTGGCAATCCGAACAGGGCTGGCAAGCGAATATCCATGCAACATTGAATACTAATTCAAGTGGCGTTCCCGTAAGTCCTGCAAAAGCAGCGCTGTTAGCAGGTACGCTGCATCAAGATCAATGCTATTTCTTGACCTTACAAGCCGGTTTTGACGTTGAGATTGTCAGACTCTTGGCCGTGACGCAAAATATTTTAATCATCGAGCGTGCGCAACAAGGCACGAGCGCTAATATTTGGCCTGCAGGCACGCCATTAGTCGCACGCATTCCTGCGAAAATATTAAGCGAGCTGCATATTGATAAGAATCAAATCTTAAGTTTAAATCAAGACATGCGCGAAGCGCCTAATGGTGATGTGATTACTAAGCTATAATATAGGCATTTCACCTTCATCAAGGAGCCGCGTAAATGCATATTTCTTTATTACTGGCAAAATTTTTTGCAATTTATTTTTTGGTGATAAGCCTACCCTTGTTATTTGCGACAGATTCATTTCGTGAGCGCGGCAATGCGTTGTTTGATAATGCGGGCGCGATGTTTCTTGCCAGTATCTTCTCGTTAATATTAGGGATTTTTTTAATCCTATTGCACAATATTTGGACCCAAGATTGGCGTGTATTAGTGACGGTATTGTGTTGGCTCACGTTTATTAAGGGCATGGTTTATTTATATTGTTCACGCACGCGGGAATTTGTGAGAAAACATATTAATCACAATACTGCCTATCGTATTAATGGTGGCGTGTGTGTAGTATTAGGCCTTTATTTGGGTTACCATGGATTTGGATTTTAAGTACGGAGTGAGCACTCATGAAACGTCGTATCTATTTTTTACTGCCTGATATCCACCATGCGCGTCGCATAGTCAATGAATTATTATTAGCCCGTATTGATGTGAATCATATTGCTTTAATTGCCAAAGAAGGTGTGGAATTAGAAGATTTACCGCCAGCCTCTTTGCTGCAGCGCAGCGATTTTATTCCGGCGCTAGAGCGCAGTGCATTATTGGGCGGCGCAACCGGCTTACTCGCCGGTTTAATTGCTGTGCTGATCCCCGGCACGGGTGCAGTCTTTGCCGGTTGGGCCGTATTAGCCGGTAGCACCGTGGCAGGGGCGGGTATCGGTGCGCTTGCAGGCACATTAATCGCTGTGGATGTGCCCAATAGCCGATTAAAACCATTTATGCAATCCATAGAACAAGGACATGTGCTGATGTTAGTGGATGTGCCGTATGATCGCTTAGAAGAAATTAAAAAATTAATCAAAACCCATCATCCGGAAGTGGAAATTGAAGGCGTCGAGCCCACAGTGCCACCTTTTCCTTAAGAAATCCCCCCGACGAA
>JABCZS010000028.1 GCA_013289605.1 Gammaproteobacteria bacterium | reverse complement strand
CATAAAGACGAATGGCAAGAAATCTCGCGAAAGGCGTATCTAAAAGACGCGGATAATCCTTATGACTATACCTTTGTGGTGTTAGAGCGGGTGTAAGGATTGTTCTTGTAATGGTTACCTACTCAATGATCTGCCCGCTATACCTTTATCAAAAAATATCGGATACAATGCTTTTTTAATTTCTTGCTGCATGAAGGACCATGAAATGAAATCATCCCATTACTTATTTCCTGCACTCATAATGTTTGCAGCCAGCACTTCTCTTGCCTACGCCAATGAGGGTGAGTTTGAGCCGTTTTTTGAAGCCGTGATCATGGGCGGTATTGCCAGCCTACATGCCGGCGATAGCACGATAGACATGACTGCAAGTGAAACCGATAAACTCGTCCAAACCAATGAAAATGATTGGAACTCTTGGATAGGACAATTAGGATTAGGATATGTTTTTCAACTGACAGATGAATGGGCAAGCGGCGAAGTGCAATGGTTTCCTCTGATTACCCCGCAACTGAATCTTTACGTCCTGGGTAACGGGGAAATTAAAGGGGACATGTATCAATATGAAAGTGCTGCACTGAATAATTTAGATTACACCGCGGATTTTAACAGCACGCGTGTCATGTTTGATTTAAATGTCACCCTCGCAGCGATAGAACAATTTTCTGTATATGCCTTAGCGGGCGCAGGCATTGCGTGGAATACCATTGATTTTCAAGCGACCCCCAATTTAAATGGCTTAGCTTGTGGCGCCAATGGTTTTAATATTGAATCGGCAAGCAGCACTAGTTTTGCTTATGAGTTTGGCGCAGGGTTAACTTATGCGATGGCAGATGATATCGCGCTTTCCTTAGAATACCTCTATACAGGATTAAATGATGTCGGCATCGGTAATGAAGATGATATCGGTTTTGATCTGCAAAGTGCTGATTTTGATATGAATACCCAAGCCGTATTGTTTGGTGTGCGTTTTGCGTTATAACACAAGGATGAGACAACATGTTTAAACAAATTTTTATAGTGATGGGCTTATTATTGACTGCGCTCAACGCACAGGCGCAAATCGCTTGCAAAGGTTCAGCCCTTTGCCCGCTGGAGTTATCAGGCCCGCAGCCATCCATTGTCAGCCCAATGAATTGTGGCGATACGCAAGTGCTCACCTACACTTTGAAAAATAATGCATCGGCTCCTATTGGGATCACAGATGTGATTCAAACATTAGCGGGTGATACCTCTCCCCATTCTACAGTGAATATTACCGGTGGCAGTTGCGGCAGCAGTGTGCCTGCAAAAAAATCTTGCACGATAGTCGTGACGATTACAGCTGCTTCTTGCCCAGTTTTGAGTGCGGCCAAATTTCCAGAAACCATAGCGCGAGAATTAGTGGTAGATCCATCGGGTAACCAAGCTAATTTAACTGCGGTGATCACAGTGCAAGTAGTCACGCCTCCCCCACCTGCCTGTTCATTGGAGTTATCAAGCCCACAACCCTCCATACAAAATCCCATGGATTGCGGTGATGAGCAAGTATTAGTCTACACTTTGCAAAATAATTCTTCCGCTGCAATTGGCGTTGCAAATGCTATAGCCACCTTAATGGGTGATGATTCGGCTTCTACCGTGGCTATCACTAATGATGGTTGCGATAGCACTGTGCCTGCTCATACTTCTTGCGATATAGAAGTGACAATTGATGCAACCGCATGTTCATCGGGCAGTTTCCCAGAAACCATTAATCGCGAATTAGTGGTTGACCTAGATTGTTCAACCACTGCTTTGACCTCGCCCATAGGCTTGCAAGTGATAGATGTGACCCCTCCTACGGGTAATTTTATAGCGGCGGCAGCAGGACATGATGAGATTACTGCAGGCTTACCAACTTTACTTGCAGTCCATGATGCTACGGGTAATTGGAAAAATGTTTCTCCTAATATTGCAGATGGCGTTTTCAATGATGTCAGTTGTACTGGCAGTGGTACGAGTGGTATTTGTGTGGCTGCGGGCTATATTGGTGCGGCTAATATTACACCCTTACTCTATGTGAGTCAGGACGGTGGGGTGACATGGGGGGCTGCTGACTATGTCGGTACACCGCCGCCTGCTAAAGGTGAATTCGAAGCGGTTTCTTGCACGGGAAGTGACAATACTGCGGTATGTTACGCCGTGGGGGCGGATAACGTAGCTTTCCTGCCTATGGTTTTCCGGAGTACAAATGGCGGGGGAAGTTGGAGCACGGTATCTATACCGATTAGTTTGACTATGGGTAATTTACAAGCCGTCTCTTGTATTAAGAATAGTGCGAGTAACCATACTTGTGCGATAGGAGGGAGTCAAGACGAAAACAGCATATATATGCCTTTATTAGGCATAATCACTGAAAGCGGTTTCACTGCAGCCACTGTCTTACCCGCAGGCATGAATGCAATAACAGAAAGAGGTGTGGCATGCACACCGACTGAGCCCAGTGGAAATGTAGTATGCACTGCATTATTAACTACTCAGAATGATACTGCTTTTGCATTAGCGGTCAATAACAATGCTAGGAGTTCGAGCACATGGAGTGCGCCTAGTATTACGATTCCCCATGTGTTAAATGGCACCGCTTGCACAACACTCAGTAATGGACAGGCGGCTTGCACCGCTGTGGGTGACAATGCAACTATTCTGTTTACTGCGGATGCGGCTAATCTATCCAGTTGGAACACCAATACGGTCTCAAGTGGAAATGATTATAATGTGACTGCGTGTACCTCTGTAGAGGCTACTGCGGTTTGTATTGCTGCAGGCACAGGAACTTCTGCACCTATTTATGTCAATACTGATATGTTAGGCAGCACTACGTGGTCTGCTGCTGCATTCACGGCTTTGCCTGCAAATAGTGATTTTAGAGGGACGGCTTGCAGTACGCAGCAAGATGGAAAAGTCGTATGCATTGCAGCAGGATCTGCTGGGGGTGCTCCCGCATTATTTGTGAATACTGATATCCTAGCAGAGGGTGCTTGGAGCACACCTACAGTCACACCTGCATTACCCAGTACGGGTTACTTTTTGGGTGCAGGTGGGAGTTCGGGTTAAGCTTTTTGATTTAAATCTCAAACAATCCATCTGCTTTTGCGGCGCAAATAAAGTCATTTTCTGACAGTGCATTGATGGCGTGGGTGGTATAACGTACAACACAGCGGTTGTAACTGACTTCCATATCGGGATGATGGCCTTCTTTAAACGCAAGCCAGGCGATGCTATTGGTAAATGCCATCACTTGGCCGTAGTTTTTAAATTGAAAAATACGCTTGATTTCAGTGTGATCAGCATTGAGCTGCCAATCAGAATTTACTGTCGCTAAATAACGCTTGATGCTGGCTTCATCTAAAATCGGCGTATCACTCGAACAAGCCGTGCATTTTTTCGTGATGAGTTCGTTCATTTAATTGGCCTCTTTTAAATCTTGGATCAGCGCATATAAAAATCGACTGGCTTCACCGCCGGTGACTGCGCGGTGATCAAAGGTTAAAGATAAGGGAATATGTCGGCAAACAACGACTTGGCCGTTATGCACCGCCGCGACTTCTTTAATTTTCCCCACGCCGACAATAGCGACTTGCGGCGGCACAACTACCGGTGTGGCATAAAGGCCGGCAAAGACGCCAAAATTAGATAAAGTAATGGTAGCGCCATGGAATTTTTCTGTGGGAATCGTGCGATCTTTAACTTGTTTTTTATAGGTATTGATAATGTTGCGTAACTCGGGATTATTTTGTGCGTTTTCAATTACGGGCACAAATAAACCTTCATCGCTATCTATGGCTAAACCTAAATGCACATCGGTGAATAATTTTCTGCCCATCGCTTTGCCGTCATACCAGGCATTTAAACTCGGTTCAAATTTGCAGGCATGGCAAATGGCGCGAATAATACGCAACGTAATGTCTTGCTCGCCTTCCCAGGCATGAATATCGGCATCATCTACTATCGATGCCGGGACCACTTCTTGATGGGATTTGACCATGGCGAGCATCATGCTGCGGCGCACGCCTTTTAAGGGTTCTAAATCACTGAGTGTGCTAGCGGAGTGTGTTGTTGCGGCCGCATTTTTTACATCCAATGCCGTAATGGTATCACCTGGGCCACTGCCTTTAATATGCGTTAAATCCACGTGTAATTGTTTCGCAAGTTGCTTAACAGCGGGCGTGGCTTTAATTTGATTCACGCTGCGTTCCATGACTTGCGCGGTTTCAGGCACTACAGCATTGCTACGTTCAAGATGTCCGACGACCGTGCCGGTATCTTTTTTCTCGGCATGGGTGCTGGTGATGCTACTAAAAGAAATCAGTGGGGCACCGGTTTCTATAATATCCTCTTCTTTGCCGTGTAATTCACCAATCACTCCGGCCCAAGGCGAGGGCACTTCAACCACGGCTTTTGCCGTTTCCATGGAAACCAAGGGTTGATCAATTTCCACTTGATCGCCCGCTTTAATATGCCATTGCCGAATTTGTGCATCGGGCAGGCCTTCACCTAAGTCGGGGAGTTTAAATGTGTTCATGTGCTTTCCTTGTATGCGCGAAATGACTTTACGTCGGGCGTAAAATAAAGGAAAGAGTTTAACATCTAGGTCTAGGCTTGGGAAGCTTAAGGGATTGTACAGCCTATGGGGCAGTCCCAAGCACCGGGAAACTTAATCACGGCCTCATTTTCGGGAATAGGGTTAGGCCAGTCTTTAGGATTAACCAAAATCCCATAGGCAGATTTTGAATAAGGTTCCATCGCGATGGTGGGATATTCGAGATAAATTTTTAACAAGGTCGGATCCCCGTTGATGTAAACTTCTAGGGGTGTTTCGACATTCTCATAAAAATAAGCATTGCCTGATAATTTCTTGCCTTGATATTCCACCGTAATGCTGGCCGGGATATCTAACATGATCTTTTTGTAGGTTTTATGGGTATAAGGATTAGGAATAGCCACACTGCCGTCTTGATTACGCATATCGCCTAGGGTAATGCGCGTAGGGGTTGTAATGCCTTCATGCACGGAAACATGCATCGTGCCGTCTTGTCCGAGGGCATCGTCGTAGGCAAACGCGTATATGGGTTCACCGAATGAATGCAAGGCATAGGCGTAAAGATCATACCAGGGACCGCCGCTCGCTAGACCTTGTTCAGTTAGAATCGCGTTATCTTGATAGTAATGCGGTTTATTTTCTTCAAAATAATGCATATCCAGCAGGGTATCATCAGGGGCAGGAAGTAAGCCTACGGTAAAAGCCGAGGTAAGTTGGCGCACAATAATGGCTTTTGCGGTATTATTTTCATGATCAAACGTGCCCACGCCACCGGCAAAAAAGGGCACAGAATTAGCCGGTTTTTCTAAGTTCACGGTTTCAATCGGGCTCTTAAATACAAAAATATTTGGATTTGTAGCCGAAACTTTTCCAACAAACATATATTTTTCATCACCCACGCCAGGTGTTGGGTTGATGCCTTTGGCATCGATTCTAAGCGTGTGAGTTTGATAGTATTTCCAGACTTCATCGATATAAAACCCATGATTTAGACTAGGACCAGGGCCTAAATAATAAGGATTAAAGGGGGGTAAGCCATTAATATCACTATACATGGCTTTACCGGGAGCCATAACGCGCAAGGGTAAGTCTGTATTTTGGCCAAAATAAACGAATAATTTTTGCCATTCCTGACTGGATGTTTCATCAAATTGATTCAGAATGTCTCGTACGCCACAGCTATTATTTTTGCCACAGATCACATTTTTTGTTAAGCCGGATGCTTTAAGACTGCCGGTGGCATCCTCGTTAGTCAGTTGTAGGGGAAGCGCAAAAAAATCTACCGCTGTAGGGTTAATAAAAAAACCATTCGGAGCAGAGCTAAATTCAACTTTATCGTGTAAAAGATAAAAGCTAGGGTGTAGGGGATTAAAGCCTTCAAACGAAACAATTTTTATTTTGCCATAGGTATCTTCTTCCGTATAAAGGGCCATTTTTTGACCTAATGACACATAAAGTCTACCGGAGTCTATGCGCGGAATGTGTAAGATCTGATTAATGGCGTCAAACTCGGCAAAACTATAACTGAATTCTGAGGGACGGGTCGTAAGGGTGACCGGGATACAGGAGCCTACGCCTTTTTTATCGAATTTTAAAAAGCAGTCTTGATGAGTATTAGGATCAACCCCTTGGGCGATAAAAAACACTTGGTTATTTGCAGCGCCGCTTTCGTTCACCAGTTGGATGGGCGCAGTTTGATCAGTGCTTAATGCCATTAAGGACAGGGCAGTTAAGATAAAAAATAGGCTGGCTACAATCCGAGTACGCATAAACACCTCTATGATTATATTAGAATTATAACTCAATGAGTGGGTATATGCCTAGCAAGTAGGTAGGTCAACAAAATCCCCCCGCCCGAGGCGGTCGGCCCCCTTTACAAAGGGGGCAATGTGCTTTGCTTTATTCCCGGACTTGCTCTCTTTTCAAAAGCGAAATTCTTCTCGTTAATAGCGAGGAACTTGCCCCCTTTGTAAAGGGGGCCGACCGCCTCGGGCGGGGGGATTTTGTCTGATTATTCAGCTAGCTTTACTCAAATGCCATCACTTCGTGCACTGCCGTTAAAATCCGCGCCTCACTAGGTAGGTATAAATGTTCCATCTTATATAAAGGTACGATGGTGTCAAAACCCGTGACCCGCTGAATAGGTGCGATGAGCGAAGTTAGCGCTTTTTCGGCTAATTGTGCAGCAATTTCGGCGCCGATCCCGCAGGTTCTGGCAGCTTCATGGATAATGACACAGCGACCGGTTTTTTCGACCGATTGAATAATACTGTCCATATCCAAAGGTTTTAAAGTGGCGACATCGATGACTTCTGCACTGATGCCCTGCGTTTCTAGCGTGTGCGCAGCGGCCATGGTTTCAGTCAGCATCGCGCCCCAGCTGACGAGGGTCACATCTGAGCCTTCACGTAATAAAAAGCAACGATCAAGCGGTAAGGCTTGGCCATCATCGGGTACATTTTGTTTAATTTTGCGATAAATACGCGTGGGTTCTAAAAAAATCACGGGATCAGGATCGCGTATTGCCGCCAGCAATAAACCATAAGCCCGGGTGGGTGATGAAGGCATCACCACACGCAGGCCAGGAATATGGGCAAATAAGGCTTCAGTACTTTCTGAATGGTGTTCAGGGGCATGGATCCCACAGCCATAAGGCGCGCGGATCACCATGGGACAACTTAAACGACCGCGAGTACGGTTACGCAAACGCGCGGCGTGACTCACAATGTGATCAAAGGCAGAGTAAATAAAACCTAAAAATTGAATTTCGGCCACAGGTTTTAATCCTTCGGCAGCCATCCCGACGGCCATACCGGCAATCATGGATTCTGCAAGCGGGGTATCAAATACGCGATCGCTGCCAAAGCGTTTTTGCAGACCTTCGGTGGCACGAAAAACCCCGCCATTAGCGCCGACATCTTCGCCAAATACCAACACATCTTGATCGTGCGCCAATTCATACGCGAGGGCCTGGGTCACGGCTTCAACTAAAGTAATTTCACTCATGGTGATTCTCTCCTAAACTCGCTAATAACACATCCCGTTGTTCAATTAAATCGTGCGGTAATGTGGCGTACAAATAATCAAATATTGCAGTAGGCGGTTGGGCAGGAATAGATTCATACGCATGCACAGCCTGTGCTACGGTGTGCTTGACTTGCGCGTATAACGCTTTTTCTTGTTCTTCATCCCATAATTTTTGAGAGGCCAAATAAGTGCGTAAACGCAAAATAGGATCTTCTTTTTTATACGTTTCTACGTCTTCGGGGGGTTGGTAGCGTTTGGCATCATCCGCTGTGGTATGATCGCACATGCGGTACGTCAGTGCTTCAATAATATAGGGGCCTTCACCCGCACGAATTTTTTTCAGCGCATTGCGGGTGGCTTCATATACGGCCAACACATCATTGCCATCCACTTGCTCACCTGGAACACCCGCAGCAATTCCTTTTTGGGCTAAGGTTTTGCACAACGTTTGTTCGGATAGCGGTACGGAAATCGCCCATTGATTATTATTAATCACAAATAATACGGGTAATTTACAGACCCCCGCTAAATTAATCGCTTCATAAAAATCGCCTTTTGAGGTGCCGCCATCCCCAATAAAAGTCACCACTGCGCGCGTTTGTTTGCGGTATTGGATGGCTTTTGCCACCCCTACGGCATGTAAACATTGGCTTGCGATGGGAACTGCGACTGGAAAATCTTGTTTTAAGGTGGCAAAGTCACTGCCGCGCTCATCCCCACCCCAAAGTAAATAAATTTCTTCAATTTTGCCGCCGCGTACCAAGTGTGCACCATGATCGCGATAATAAGGGACTAATACATCGCCTTGTTGCATGGCCGCCCCGACGCCCACACCTATGGCTTCTTGGCCTCCGGAAGAGGGGTAAGTGCCCATTTTACCGGTGCGTTGCAGCGCCACTGCTTTTGCATCAAAGGTGCGATTCAGCACCATATATTCGTAAAGTTTGCGTAATAATTCTGGATTGTTGAGTGATTCGGGTAAGTCTTGCGTTAATTGGCCGTCCGCATCTAAAAAACGCATATAGGTTATGGCAAATTCAGCAACGATAGAAGATTGTAGGCTCACACCCGCACTCCTTGTATGAGTAAGAATGGGGTATTCTCAATAGAAAGGTGGTTTTTATGCAACTGACTAATGATAAGTAGCATAAAGGTGAGTTTTTTACCGCCTATTTAGGGTTAATGGTAATATTTATGTTTTTGGTTTATTGAAGGAGTATGTGATGCGCTGCGAGAATAAAACAGTACTGATCACTGGGGCATCCAGTGGGATAGGTCTAGCGTGCGCCAGCGAATTGGCCAAAGAAGGAGCAAGGCTTATTTTATCTGCACGTCGCTCTGAAAAATTACAGGCGCTGGCGTTGGATTTGCAAAAGACTTATCAAAGTGCAGTGCATACTATAAGTTGTGATGTTCGGGACCGAAAAGCCGTGCAACACGCCCTAATGCAATTGCCTGAGGCGTTTCAAACGGTCGATGTGTTAATTAATAATGCGGGACTTGCGCTAGGTTTAGATAAAATGCATGCCGCACTAAGCAGTGATTGGGATCAAATGATTGAGACTAATATCAAAGGGGTATTGCATATGACCGAATACGTACTCCCTAAAATGTTAGCGCGCGGTGTAGGACATGTCATTAATATCGGCTCAACCGCAGGCCATCAAACGTATCCCGGTGGCAGTGTGTATTGCGCCACCAAATATGCCGTAGCTGCGTTGACGAGAACATTGAGCCAAGAAGTGGCCGGCACAAAATTACGTGTGACAGAAATTGCGCCGGGCATGGTTGAAACCGAGTTTAGTTTAATCCGTTTTAAAGGTGATCAAACCCGTGCGCAAAAAGTGTATGAAAATATCACCGCACTGACGCCTAGGGATGTTGCTGATGCAGTAGTCTATGCGATGACTCGTCCGCCACATGTCAATATTGCGCAGATTTTGCTGTATGCAACGGATCAGCCTGCAGCGTTTCGCCCGGGTTGAGAATAGGTTGAGTAGGGGCCGTTGGGCCCCTACGATGTTCAGTGTGAGGGATCTAAGGTTTTTAAAACCTCTGCGGATAATCCTGTGATTTCCGTGACGGTTTCTAGATTAATTCCTTTTTCTAACATGCGTCTAGCTAATTGTTCTCTAGAGGCTTGCATGCCTTTTACTATACCATCCTGCCTGCCTTTTTCTATGCCTTCTTGCATGCCCTTTTGCATCCCTATCTCTAGGCCTGCTTGCCTACCCCGTTCGATACCTTCTTCCATACCTTTGGCGACTCCTTTACTCATCAAGACATCCCATGCAGTCATAGTAATTTCTCCTACTTTTTTATCCATACGATGTAAGACCTTTAAAATTTGATCATATTGATCGGGCGAACTCAGGTGAAAAATATATTCTAACAATATTTTATAATAATCGTACCCGTCTGCAATCGCAATATCATAGAACGCATCTCGCATCTCTTCTAGATAATTCACTAGCTCTTGTGTCGCACGGTGCTTCATCACAAAGGACATTAGCCCCGACCAGGCATATTCTCGAAATGCTTCATCGGGAATTTGTCCGACATCGATTATTTGCATAGGCTGTGTTAAGAAGCTTAATCCGGTTTCTGCGTATGCTTTGGGAAATAACTCGCTTAAAGCGCGTGCATAAGGGTAGGGAGATTCTAAACCATGGTAAAAGATTAATGGGTAAACCAAAGGTAATTCTTTGGTTTTATATTGTTTAGTATGGTCATGCATGATCGCCAGCATATAACGCATGACTTGCAGCGGCATTAACTGTTCAGCTGCACTTTTATGCTCGACCAATACATAAAAATAGCCTATTTTGCCCGCAATTTGTGCACCATAAACGATATCGGTGACAGATTTTCTTAGTTTTTTGTCGATATAGGTGTTTTTCTGTAGCATCAAGTCATTTAGGCAAGTTAACTCTAAAATCTTTTTCGGTAAATATTGGATAAAAAATTGCTGAGCCACTTGTTTGTCGGTCATGCAATTAATAAAAGTCTTATCATGAATATCATTCCTTGACATTTATCCCTCATTTTTATTTATAAATAAAATAATTTTAAGTCGTTAGTGTACCATTATTATATTTTGGGATCAATATGAGATATGTGAGAAAATATAACGTGCCTTGCACTGCGTTATTATTTTCGCAGTATAATGATCTGTTTCAATCGGATTGTAAGGTGCTTACCCCATGCAAAAAAATTATTATCAAGCGATACTGACCACTAAGCTTGGCCCCATGATTGCCATTGCGGATGATGAGGCGCTTTGTTTATTAGAATTTGTGGACCGTCGTCATTTACCACGGCAGATGAAACGATTGGGATTCGTCGAAACCGCACTGCACTTGGGGCGCAGCAAACCAATAGACCGTATCGAACATGAATTACAATTATATTTTGCTGACCAATTAACTGCATTTAATACGCCTTTACGACCCGTGGGTTCTGCTTTTCAACAACAGGTCTGGGCGCAATTGCAAAAGATTCCTTACGGCAAAACATATTCATATTTACAACTTGCACAATTAATGGGCAAGCCGTCTGCCTACCGTGCTGTGGCTAATGCCAATGGCGCGAACGCCTTGGCCATTATTATTCCCTGCCATCGCGTGATTAATCATAATGGCGCCTTGGGCGGGTATGCGGGAGGCCTAAGTAGAAAAATAGAGTTGATTAAGCATGAAAATAAAGGAAATTTGTGAAATAATCGTATCGCTTAAATGGACATTGCGAATATACTGTAAAAAAGGAAAACGGACATGATGGCTTTATTTAAAAATCGTGCGTTAATGATTCTTTTAGCTTTGGGGCTCGGCATAGTTGCAGGCCTGCTAAAATGGACTGTATTGTTATCGACCGCAACGGTGCTTACGACTATATTTGTGAGTTTATTAAAACTCATTAGTATTCCGCTTATCTTTTTAGCGATAGTCTCAACGATTACGCGCATGGAGAGCATGCAAGAGTTTCGTCAAATAGGCGGCCAAGTCTTTAAATATACATTACTTACCACGATAATCGCAGCGACCATAGGATTGATTTTATTTTTAGTGCTCAATCCTGCGCAACAAAACATGAGCGCGCTATTAACCAGTGTGGAATCTGCAACTTTGCCGCAAGGCTCCTATTGGGATTATTTATTGGAAAATATCCCGTCTAATTTAATTACGCCATTTAGTGAAGGCAATGTCATTGCGGTATTATTATTGGCCCTGATGATGAGTTTTGCGATTTTGGTGTTAGCCCCTGCGCAAAAAAAATCTGTTGAGTGATCTATTTGGCAGTTTGTTTGCTGCGTTATTAGAGATAGCGAAAACCATCGTTCGGTTTATCCCAATTGCGATTTGGGCGTTCGTCACTGAATTTGTGGCTGATCTTGAAACCATGGAGTCACTGGCGACCTTGGGTATTTATTTACTCTGCGTAGTATTAGCCAATCTGATACAAGCCCTGATTGTATTGCCTGGATTATTAAAATATAAAGGCTTAAGTCCGGTTACGGTATTTCGCGGTATGGCGCCTGCGCTTAATGTGGCATTTTGGTCTAAATCGTCTGCTGCAACCTTGCCCGTGACGTTACAATGCGCGAAGGAGCGTTTAGGTGTAAAAGAAAAAATAGCAGGATTTTCCTTACCCCTATGTACTGCCATTAACATGAATGGTTGCGCAGGATTTATTATTATTACCGTAATGTTTGTCGCGATGAGTAACGGTTTTGATTTTTCTTTACTTGAAATGTTAGCATGGATATTTATTGCCACCCTTGCGGCCATAGGGAATGCCGGCGTGCCCATGGGTTGTTATTTCTTATCCCTTGCGCTTCTGAGCACCATGAATGTGCCGCTCACCTTAATGTTTGTGATCCTGCCTTTTTATGCATTTATAGACATGTTGGAAACGTCGATTAATGTCTGGTCGGATGCTTGTGTGACGTGTATCGTCGATGCAGAAAATAAATCATGATGGCGTTATGTCTGACGCTGTACGATGAGTGCGGTGAGTTCTTGCAAATATTCACCTGACGGGGTCGCAAGATTTAACGCGGCTATGGCGTTATTCATTAATGTATTCAGTAACGCTCTGCTCGCTTCTATTCCGATTAATGCAGGGTAACCGGATTTATCCCGCGCAGCATCTTGTTGTGTTTGTTTACCGAGGATGTGTTTATCGCCTACCACATCGAGCAGATCATCTTGAATTTGAAAAGCAAGTCCAATATTTGCAGCAAAATGATGCATGTGTGTGATCTGTGCAGCGCTAATCGAGGGGCTCGCACTCATGGCCATGGTTATGCACGCTGTGATGAGTGCCCCAGTTTTAAGTTGATGGATAGTTTGTAACGCTTCCAAAGATATTGTTTCACCCACGCTGGCTAAATCCAACGCTTGACCCCCTGCCATCCCTTGTAAGCCGCAGGCTTTTGCTAAAAGTGAGATCATGCGTAATTGTTGGGTCGGGTGAAGTGGGCTCGTTTCTTGTGAGAGTAGCTCAAAGGCTAAGGTTTGCAGCGCATCGCCCGCTAAAATAGCCGTCGCTGTATCAAATGCTTTATGGCAGGTGGGTTTGCCACGGCGCAAATCATCATTATCCATCGCAGGTAAATCATCATGAATCAGTGAATAGGTGTGGATGAGTTCAACAGCGACGGCACAGGGATCCAGATGATGGACTGGGATATTAAAGGCATGGCCTGTGGCATAAATTAAGAGCGCGCGGATGCGTTTGCCACCGGCAAGACTGCTGTATTGCATGGCATCGCGCAAGCGAAGGCTGGGTGCGGACAGATGTAAAAATAAATCTTGGAGTTGCTGATTGATACGCTGCTGAAAGTTGTGCAACTGCGGTGATAACGATTTAGTCATCATCATCTTCTTCATAAAAAGGCGCGGATTCCAGCTGCCCTTTCGCATTTTCAATCAGTAGTTCTACTTTTTGTTCGGCATCTGTTAACGCGGCTTGGCAGAGGGTAGAGAGTTTCATGCCCTCCTCAAATTGTTGCAAGGATTGCTCCAGAGTTAATTCACCTGCTTCCATACGTTTAACTATGGATTCTAATTGGGCTAGGGATTGCTCAAAATCAAATACAGATTTTTTTTTAGGGGGCATAGTCTCACCTGTTGCAATCGATTGCCCCCGTTAGGGGGCAAAATGATCGGTTAATGACTCAAGGGCGCTGGATTTAAAGTAGGATATTGCCCATTTTCCATCGTCCAAATTCCTCTATCCCAAAGGTAATGACCATTTGCATCGACTTGGCCAAAATAATTGGGATCATTAGGCCCTTGCATTTGTGCAGTGGTCAGTCCTTTAGATAGGCCATTATCACCTGATATTTCATGCAGCGCGTATACCGAGGTATCAAAATAACTGTTCCGACCTTTTACACGTGTGTTGATAGGATCATATCCAGAGCGTCCGATAATCGTGCCAGTAAATTTATTCGGTCCTATCACTTTACCGATCACAAAAACATTATTAAGCGTGATATTCGCAGCGTTTTTCTCAATATAACCTTGCCCGATAAGCCCGCCCCCAAAGTAGTCATTAATCTCTATCACGGTATTGCTATAACTATTTTCAATAGTGATAGGGGCTTCAGGATTAATGTAGCCAATTAATCCTCCGGCATTTCTCACCGCATGAATTTTGCCGCCATTAACTGATGACGTGCTGATATGCACAGGTCCATTGACGCGGCCTATCAGTCCACCGATGGCACACATCTGATCCGCCGCTATGCCACAACCGATACGTTCTGATACGAGATTAGATACATTCGCATAAGCGATAGTTGTATCAGCCGCTCTACCGATAAGACCGCCTGCAATTTTATTGCGCATAATACTCATATCCTGTATTTGGACATTGTAGAGCGTGGTATTGCCGTAGGAGTAGCCTAATAGTCCGCCTGAAGAGTTTGTTGCATATTTTCCTGCGCCTTCAATCGGTGCAAGCCTAAGCCACTGCGCAGTGATATTGGAAATTTTGGCATTATTCGCTACACCCGCAATTAAGCCGACGTCATAATCTGGACGAGAGTAAACCTCTACGTTCTCAAAACGAATATTTGTGATAGTCGCCCCTTGTAAGTCGCTGAATAATCCTGCTGGATTGTCTCGCTGCTTAGCGGGGTACTCAATATGTAAATCAGCAACGGTATACCCATTGCCATTAAGTGTGCCTGAAAAACTAGTGGATTTATTACCGATAGGGACGAATACGCTACCTTGAGAAGCATTACAATGGATATCATGGGCTAAATGATAAATTCCCTTCATATTTTTTGTGATGCTTTCTAGACTGTGTGTGTCTTGATTATTAATATTGAAGCAATGGGTAATGGCTATAGATTGGGCATAGGCTGCGCCACTTAATGATAACGCCACTAGTGCAAATATAGACTTAAAGTTAAGTAACATATTATTCTCCAGATTTTATTGATTCTACATACTAACCGAGATTGAAATGATCGTCAATTGAGATAGTTATAAAGCTTTCTTTTTGGTGGATTTCAATTATTTTCTTGCTGACTCGCAACGCCAGCCTAGACTTTACTTCTATGCGTATAAATTATTGAGGTCGTGCGATGCCTAAGCAAAAAATGTGGGGCGGCATTTTCATGGTTGTGGGGACCGCCATCGGTGCGGGCATGTTAGCCTTGCCTATGGTGACGAGTGAAATTGGCTTTTATTATGCGATTGCCCTCTTTATTGCCGGGTATCTCGTGATGTTGCTCTGCTCCTATCTCTTTTTAGAAGCCAATTTTTACAGTGCAATCAAAGATGCCCATATCATCAGCATGGCACGTGAACGTTTAGGTGTTATCGGCCAAGGCTGCGCTTGGGTGTTCTTTTTATTATTACTCTACGCGGTGGCTGCGGCATATATTTCCGCAGGGGGCGCGCTAATGGGGGAAGTGTTACAGCACTATCTTGTTGCCGACTTACCGCTTTGGGTCGGAATGTGGGTCTTTATGGTCGGTTTTGGCTTTATTGTGGTGTTTGGTTTGCATGCTGTAGATAGACTCAATAGGACTTTATTATTGGGCTTAGGCTGTGCGTTTATTTATCTTATCGTCACTATCACTCCACAAATAAACGTTCAGCATTTTGTGGTAGGGGAATTTGGTTATATCTGGGCGGTTATTCCAGTGGTTATTTTGTCATTTACTTCCACTATTATTATTCCCAGTTTAAAAACCTATTTGCATAATGATGTTAAAGTCATCTCGAGAGTATTATGGATAGGTAATCTTATTCCGCTTATTTTTTATATCTTATGGGAAATACTGATTATGGGCGTGCTGCCTATGCAGGGTGAGCAGGGGCTAATTACGATAGAACACAGCCCGCATCCGGTCAATGCGCTCACACAAACCTTAGCCACCTATTTAAGTGTGCAAGGGATCACGGTAGCCGTGGCGGTGTTTTCATTTTGTGCGCTGGTGACCTCATTTTTAGCGGTGAGTGTGAGTTTAGTCGATTTTCTTGCCGATGGACTGAAAGTTAAAAAAACGGTGGCTGGCCGAGTTTATTTAGCGCTCATTGCCATGTTACCCCCGTTATTGTTCGCTCTATTTTTTCCTAAGGGCTTTTTAATCGCATTGGGTTATGCTGGGGTATTTGTGGCGATTTTATACGGTATTTTACCGGTATTAATCGTTTGGAAGGCGCGTTATGTGGAAAAAATCACTGGTCCGATTAGGGTATTTGGCGGGAAAGTGATCCTGGGGGTGATCTTGGCATTTTCGATACTCGTGATTATTGTTCAATTGGGAGCGACTTTAGGTTGGCTGCCTGTATAGAGGATAAGGTATAATAGTCCTATTTAGATTCCTATCCTAAAAGGAGTGTGTGATTTGAGTAATGGTGCTTTGATGATTAGCTTGCAAGGCATTAGTAAAACTTACTTGCAGCATAAAAAAGCGTTCCATGCGCTGCAGGGCATAGACCTAAGCGTGCAAGCCGGGGAAATTTTCGGCATTATTGGTTTAAGTGGTGCGGGCAAGAGTACCTTGCTGCGTATGGTGAATTTGCTAGAGCACCCCAGTGCGGGCAAGGTCACGATTGATGGCCAACTGTTGCACGCAGACCAAGGTGGGCTATTGCGTGGCGTCCGTCAGCAGATAGGCATGATATTTCAACATTTTAATTTACTTCATTCGCAAACGGTGTTTGATAATATTGCGCTACCTTTAAAATTCGCGGGTTGGTCTTGTTCTCGCATTAAGACCCGTGTCGAAGAATTATTGGCATTAATTGGTTTAACTGAAAAACGCAATGCGTATCCGAGCCAATTAAGTGGTGGCCAAAAACAACGGGTCGCTATTGCGCGCGCGCTGGCCTTACACCCTAAAATTTTATTATGTGATGAAGCAACGAGTGCGCTAGACCCGCACACTACGCATAATATTTTACAATTATTGCAAGAAATTAATCAAAAATTAAATTTAACCATATTATTAATTACCCATGAAATGGATGTGATTAAAACGATATGTCATCGGGTTGCGGTATTAGATCATGGGCATATTGTGGAGCAAGGCAATGTGGTGGAATTATTTATCCACCCGCAACATCATGTCACGCAGCGATTTGTGGAAAATTATATGGGGCTGCAACTCCCGGAAGATTTAAAACAACGCATATTGCAAACCCGCAGTGAAAAGACTTTGCCTTTATTAAAATTAGCTTTTCGCGGTGAGAGCGCATTAAGACCACTCATTGCTGAATTAATGGCGCATTGTGGCACGGGCGTCAATATATTATTAGCCAATATGCAAGCAATACAACAAGAAATTGTAGGGGTCACTATTTTGATGTTACAAAATCCAGAGGCAGAACAAAATGCGATTGAATTTTTACGCTCACTCGGTGTGCGTGTGGAGGTATTAGGTTATGTTAACCCAGTTCATTAATGCCACAGTAGAAACCCTGTATATGGTTTTTGCCTCAGGATTAATCGGCTTACTCTTAGGATTACCTTGTGCTGTATTACTCTATATGACTGCGCGTGGCCATTTTGCGCAACAGGGTGTGTTTAATCATGCATTCGGTTTATTTATTAACGCGGTGCGATCTATTCCTTTTATTATTTTCATGATCGCTTTAATTCCATTAACACGCTTGATAGTGGGCACACCCATAGGGACTACGGCAACGATTGTTCCTTTAGCCTTGGCCGCAGGAGCGTTCTTAGCACGGGTGCATGAAAGCGCCTTAAATGAAGTCCCGCGCGGCCTAATGGAAGCTGCCATCGCCATGGGCGCAACGCGGATGCAAATCATTTTTCGTGTCTTATTGCCTGAAGCCATGCCCGGTTTAGTGCGCGGCATGACGATTACCTTGATCGTTTTAGTCGGTTATTCGGCCATGGCCGGCGTTATCGGGGGTGGCGGATTGGGCAGTCTTGCTTATCAATATGGGTATCAACGTTTTGATACTCAGGTGATGGTGATCACCGTGGTAGAGTTAATTGTTTTAGTCCAACTCATCCAATGGATGGGCGATTTTTTAGCGGTGAAAGTATTCGGTCATAAGTAAAGAGGAACAGTAATGAAATTGATTAAAAGTTGTGCATGGATTGCTCTGAGTTTAGGGTTATATGCTTGCGGGCAGTCTGAACAAGAAAAACAGGTATTAAAAGTGGGAACCATTGCAGGACCTGAAACACAACTGATGGAAATGGCACGCGATGTCGCATTGCAAGAATCAGGCGTTAACATTGAGATCGTGACCTTTGAAGATTATGTCTTACCTAATACGGCATTAGCCGATGGCTTAATCGATGCCAATGCCATGCAAACTGAGCATTATTTTGACGCCATGTTAATTGCAACCGGTTATCCCTTAGTGCGCGCAGGCTACACTTTTATTTATCCGGTCGGTATTTATTCTGCTCAATATCAATCGATACAAGCATTGCCGCAAGGTGCGCGCATTGCTATCCCTAATGATGCCAGCAATGAACCCCGAAGTTTATTAGTCTTAGCCCAAGCGGGATTAATCACCTTGAACGATACGCCCGTCGGCACAGATTTTGCGACAACTGATATTAAAGACAATCCTTTGCAGCTACAATTTGTGGCAATAGATGCGGCACAATTACCACGGATGTTAGGCGATGTCGATGCTGCAGTGATCAATACTAATTTTGCTTTGCCGGCAGGATTATTGCCTAGTCGTGATGCTATTTTTGTGGAGCAAGTGAACCCACAGTACGCGAATATCATCGCGGTAAAAAAAGGTCATGAAAATGATCCCAAAGTGCAGGCTTTGGTCAAGGCGTACCAGTCTGATGCCGTAGTGGCATTAGCAGAAAAGCTATTTGAAGGCCAGGCGCTTCCTGCGTGGCAGTATTTACAGTAAAGGAAATAAAAATCAGATCTGGGCGCTCACTGTTTTGAGTGGCTCTTTCATTTCGGTTGCAAGATAAGCCAGGAATTTTTCTTTTTTTAGTGTACGCTCTTGTACATCCATGGGAATAAAACGAGTACAAGAAAAATTTGGCTGTTGCCTCTGAAGCATTTAAAAAGGCAGGATTTAAAATCCCTAAAGAACCCGAAGGCGCATTGGTGCAAATGCAGGGAAGTAAAGAAATCCATCCGATGAATTTACGAATTACAGAAATATTCCGACGCGAAGACAACGAGTGGAAGTTGATCCATAGGCATGCGGACATGTTAGCTGTGACAAGTTAGCATACATATCAGAAAAAAAAGACATCCATAAAATTGACTTGAGGTGAATGTGGGTGTCTTGTGCCTTATCTTTCATGACAGACGGTTTCGATATTATTACCATCAGGGTCCAATACAAACGCACCGTAATAATTAGGATGATAATGGGCGCGCAGGCCAGGTGCGCCATTATCGATACCGCCTGCACGCAGTGCTTGTGTGTGGAAATCATCGACGTTATTGCGTTTTTTTGCTCTAAAAGCAATATGCGTGTGCGAGGTTGGATTTTTGCCTTGGTACAGCCAAAATGTCGCAATCGGACCTTCATTCTCTGCGCTGCCAAAACCTTTAAAATCAGTAGTCTCACCAAACCCGGCATAACCTTCTACTTCTATTAATAAGCGATAGCCTAAAGGTTGTAATGCTAGGGTATAAAAGGCTTTACTTTTCTCATAATCCTGCACACTAATCGTGATATGATCTAACATGAATTTCTCCATAGGCTATTGAATTCAATCATTATACAAGGTATTGAGGATCAATGAGAAAATATAAACCATTTTTTATTATTTTTTTGAATTTATTTGTATTTGGACTGCCTTATCATGCCTTTGCGCTGGAAGTTAATACGATGACAACAAATAATTTTGAACACACAACACCGCTTTTGCGTGTGCTACTTATCACAACGGGCGGCACCATTGCGCAGGGAAAATCAGGCACACTCAATGCAACCGATTTAATTGCGCAGATCCCTGCGCTTAAAGATATCGCTCAAATTGAAGTAGATGATTTTATTCAAACCTACAGCGCTGCGATGACCCCTGAAATTCAATTTAAATTAGCACAACACATTAATACGCTGTTATCCACGCGTTCAGATCTTGCCGGCATAGTCATCACGCACGGTACGGATTCGCTGGAAGAAACGGCGTTTATGTTAGATCTATTGATGGACGATCCCCGTCCCATAGTGTTTACGGCTGCGCAACGCACCCCAGATACGCCAGACTCAGACGGTCCGCGTAATTTGGAATATGCTTTTCGCACGGTAGGGTCTAAAACAGCGCAGGATAAAGGAGTGATGGTGGTTTTGAATGAAGACATCCATTCCGCACGATTTGTGAAAAAAACGCACACCAGTGCTATTGAGGCTTTCAAGTCAGGCAAAAAAGGGATGATCGGCACTATCGATAATGGCACGGTGATTTTTTATAATGCACCACTTAATCGTTTGACTATCCCTACTCAAGCGATAGAGCCCAACGTAGATTTAATCAAACTTGCTGTAGGTGATAACGGTAAATTTATTCATCATGCGATTAAAACCCAAACCGCAGGACTGGTGATTGAAGCTTTTGGCCGGGGTAATATGCCTCTTGCGGTAACAGAAGCCGTGCTTGCTGCGCGGCAAGCGGGTTTGATCGTAGTCGTCACTTCACGCACCGGAGAAGGACGCGTTGAGATTTCCAATCAATTAAAACAAGCGGGCGTG
>JABCZS010000027.1 GCA_013289605.1 Gammaproteobacteria bacterium | reverse complement strand
GATGGTCAGAAAGTTTTGCTAAATCACAACCATTAACGATAATTTGGCCACGGGTAGAACGCTCTATAAGCGCCAGCAATTTTAATAAGGTACTTTTACCCGCGCCACTGTGTCCGGTTAAAAAGGCCATTTTGCCTTGCGGCAATTCAAAATGAATATCGTGCAACGCCGTGTAGCCACCCGGATATGATTTATTGACATGCCGGCACACGATCATACTGACTTTCCTTTATCACTTATCTTCAAATAATGCCGCGACGAAATCTTCGGCATTAAACGCCCTTAAATCATCAATGGCTTCACCTACCCCTAAAAAACGGATGGGTAGTTTTAATTCTTCAGCCAGGGCAAATACGATCCCGCCTTTTGCAGTACCGTCTAATTTAGTGAGCACGATTCCGCTCACATCAGTCGCCGCTTGAAATTGTTTCGCCTGCTGCATTGCATTTTGGCCACTGCCCGCATCCAGCACCAACAGCACTTCATGAGGTGCATGACTATCAAATTTACCGATCACCCGTTTTATTTTAGCTAATTCTGCCATTAAATGTTGCTGCGTATGGAGGCGTCCCGCGGTATCGGCGATCACCACATCCATGTCGCGCGCTTTTGCAGCTTGCAGCGCATCAAAAATAATTGCCGCACTGTCGCCCCCTTGAACACCTGAGATCACTGGAATTTGATTGCGCTCGCCCCAGACACTCAGCTGTTCAATGGCAGCGGCTCGAAACGTATCGCCAGCAGCCAGCATGACTTTCTTACCTTCGGCTTGCAGGTGCTTTGCGAGTTTGCCTATGGTGGTGGTTTTACCCGCACCGTTAATACCGACCATTAATATGACATAAGGTTTATGGGCGCTAATCTTGAGCGCTTGCTCACATGGTTTTAGTATGTCAACTAATGCGGTGTTTAACACTTCTTGTAAGTGGGGAGCGTCCTGCGTCGTTTGCTTTGCACGTGCGCTGATTAAATGCGCAACAATTTTTTCACTCGCAGCCACGCCGACATCGGCCATAAGGAGTTGGGTTTCTATGGTTTCTAAGAATTCTGCATCACTGACTTGAGAGCCCAAAAGCGACTGTGAAAGGGCGATTGTAAATTGCTGCCGTGTTTTAGTTAACGACTGTTTTAAGCGTGAAAACAAACCAGGCTTTTGTTCTTCACTGACCGCTTCTTCTTTTTTTCGCATAAAGCCAAACATATTCTTACCTCACTTTTATCCCACCTTGCATTCTAACATGCTGAAAGCTAATATAGCGAGCATCACGATTATCTAAGGTTTACTTTATGCGCATACTTCTAGGTCTCTTGTTACTGACACAACCTTTGATGAGCTTCGGTAACGCCATTCAAACCCATGAATATAAACTGGAAAACGACTTAACCTTGATCGTGCGCCCGGATCACCGTGCGCCGATTGCAACGGTACAAGTGTGGTATAAAGTAGGGTCCTCTTATGAAACCAATGGCAATACCGGCCTATCCCATTTTCTTGAACACATGATGTTTAAGGGCACGCCGGATCATCCAGGCACCACGTTTACCGACACCATTTACGCCATCGGAGGAGATTTAAATGCGTTTGCCGCCTTTGACTACACCGGTTACTATGAAATCCTACCCACCGAATACCTAGATACCGCACTGGCATTAGAAGCCGATCGCATGCAAAATTTGATTATGACCGATCCGGATATTTTTGAAAAAGAAAAGCAAGTGGTATTAGAAGAGCGACGCATGCGCATCACGGATCAACCCATCAGCTTGCTTTACGAGCGCTATTTAGCCACCGCATTTAATTCTAGTCCTTACCGCGTCTTACCCATAGGCTGGCATGATGACATTGCCGCTACAACACTTCACGATATCAAATATTGGTATGACACCTGGTATGCGCCTAACAATGCGACCGTCATCATCATTGGTGATGTGCAACCTGATGATGTGCTGCAAAAAGTAAAACACTATTTTGAGCCTATTGCCAGAAAATCGCTACCCACACTCAAACCCCAGCATGAAATCAAACCTTTAGGACAAAAGCGTGTCACCGTTCGTGTGCCCGCCACACTCCCCTATTTATTGATGGGCTTTCATACCCCCGTGTTAAAAAATACCCCAGTATTATGGGAGCCTGCTGCACTGACACTACTCTCCGGCATTTTAGATGGCGGTGAAAGTGCACGTCTTTCTAAAAATTTAATCCGCGGTAGTCGCATCGCTAATGTCGCGTCAGTAGATTATGATCCCTATTTTCGCGATCAAAATTTACTGACTTTAAGCGGCGTACCCGCAGAGGGAGTCAGCATGGAACGATTTGAAGCTGCGCTGCTGGCACAAATCGACTTGCTTAAAACGGAACTTATCACACCCGAAGAATTGGAGCGCGCACGCAAACAATTTATGGCCAGTGAAATTTATAAACTCGATTCTATCGATGCCCAAGCCTATGAAATTGGCAGTCTAGAGAGTGTGGGGTTGTCCTGGGAAGTCAGTAATGAATTTTTACAAGAAATTTTGCTAGTAACACCCGAGCAGGTGCAACAAGTGGCCAAGAAATACTTGTTACCTGAATTGATGACCGTGGCCATTTTAGAACCCCTCGCGTTATACCCGGAACAAAACAATGCTGAACCGACTGCACCGACGGTTATTGAAAATAAGGCCCTGCCTACTAATAATCCAGAGACCCACGCAGCTCAGCCTACACCCTTAGCCCCATAGGATAAACCATGATTAAACGTCGTAATCCCATTTCCCGGAATATTTGGTGGTTGCTCGCCATAGTGATTGTACTCGGCGTGACTTCCAATTATTACTTTATGAAGCGCATGCCTGAGAAAACCGCGCAAACGCCCTCACATGAAACATCTACTCCGGCTTCGCCTGTGGGACCTGTGCTGGATATTCAAACCTGGAAAACTACGCGGGGTTTGGATACTTTTTATCTTCCCATTGAAACCCTGCCTATTGTTGATATTCAGCTCGTGTTCAGTGCCGGTAGTGTTTATGATGGTGCAAACCCTGGGGTGGCGCAACTCACCAATCAAATCATTGCAAAAAACACCTCGCAATTAACTACTGATGCAATCACCGAGCGCTTTGAATCGCTAGGCGCACAACTGGGCAGTAGTGTGACTCGGGATGCAGCGGGCATGAGTCTACGTACTTTAAGTTTTGATGATGAGCGCAGCCAATCCATCGCATTACTCAGTGAAGTGCTGCGCGATATTGCTTTCAGTGAAACCACCTTCTCCCTAGAAAAACAACAATTGCTCACCCAATTAGCGGCAAAAGCCCAATCGCCCCAAGCGCAATCTTTAAAAACTTTTTACACAAAAATTTACGGCGCCCATCCTTATGCCTCACCGGTCACGGGGACACTCGAGAGTGTGAATGCAATTAATTTAGCCCAAGTGCGAGAATTTTATTACCGTTATTACAATTTAAATAATGCAAAACTTATCATCGTAGGCGACGTCACACGAGAAGAAGCACAACAAATGGCTGAACAGTTTGATGCCGCCCTTAATCCTGGGGAAATCCCTGCGCCATTGCCTGTAGTTGAATTGCCTGCGGCCAGCATTGTTGAGCATGTGCAGTTTCCGTCTACCCAAAAACATATTTTGATCGGCTTACCCACTATGGAGAAAGGTAATCCAGACTTTTTTGCGTTTTATCTAGGGAATGAAATATTGGGTGGATCTGGCTTAGCCTCGCAATTATTTCAAGTTGTGCGCGAGGAACAAGGTTTAGCTTATTCTGTTTCCAGTCAACTCTTGCCCTTAAAAGAAAAAGGACCGTTTGTCATTTCCCTGCAAACGCGTAATGATGCCAGTGTAGTTGCGCTTGATTTAGTCCAAGAACACTTGGCGCACTTTATTGAAAAGGGTCCGACGCAAGACGAATTAGATAAAGCCAAACAAAATATTTCCGGACAATTTTTAATGGCCTTTAATTCTAACGCCGCCATTACCCAAAATATTGCCGTGCTGGCGTTTTATCATTTACCGCTGGATTATTACAATCATTATTTAGAAAAAATGAATGCTGTCACCTTATTTGATATTAGGCGCGCATTTAACACCTATGTCGGCTCACAACATAAAGTGACCGTGACGCTAGGGATGGAGGAAACTCAGCCCACGCCTACCGCTCCTGCGATCACACAAGAGCCACTCATAGAGCCTCCCGTCTATCCACCGCAGCTGGGTAATGCTAGCGCAAATGCAAATCCTTTGGAGGTGAGTGCACCGGAAATCATTCCCGTGGAGCCGCCGGTTAATCCACCCCAACTTGACGCGGTGACTCCAGCGCCACAACATGCCCAATAAACTGCGCATTATTGGCGGAAGCCTGCGATCGCAGCATATCAGCGTGCTGAATGAGGCCGCCTTGCGGCCCACCCCCAATCGGATCCGCGAAACCTTATTTAATTGGCTACGTGAAGATATCATAGCGGCAAATTGTCTGGATCTATTCGCCGGCAGCGGCGCGCTCGGATTTGAAGCCTTATCTCGGGGTGCGAAATCTGTGACGTTTGTGGAAAAAGATCCGCGCATTATGCAGCAGCTCAAACAAAATAGTGCCAAGCTTAATACGGTGAATACACAATTTATTTTGCAAGAGGCCTGTACATTTCTAAAAGCCGCGCCTCATCAAACCTTTGATATTATTTTTTTAGATCCGCCCTATGCAGAAAATCTGCTGCAACCGTGCTTAACATTATTAATCCAGCGCCCATTTTTAAATCCGCACACAAAAATTTATCTGGAACATGATCATCCGCTTTCCGATATTATTTTTCCTGAACAGCTGACCCTGAGCAAACATAAGAAAGCAGGGCAAGTATATTATGGATTGTTGACGGTAAACTGACCGACCTCACGCAGGCAAAAACCCGCCCGCTTGCATCTGCCAGAGTTTGGCAAAATGTCCGCCTTGTGCCAGCAATTCTGCTTGGCTGCCTGCTTCGATGATGTGTCCTTGATCAAACACTAAGATTCTATCCATGTGTGCAAGGGTTGAGAGGCGATGCGCAATTACGATTGTGGTTTTATTATGCATCAGTTTTCCTAGGCTTTCTTGAATTAGTTCTTCCGTGACAGAATCCAAGCTTGCGGTTGCTTCATCTAAAATTAAAATCGGCGCATTTTTTAAAATCGCACGTGCAATGGCGACGCGTTGCCGTTGCCCAGTGGATAATTTTATGCCGCGCTCGCCGACCAACGCATGGTACCCTTCAGGCAAGCGGGTAATAAATTCATCACAGTGGGCTAATTTTGCAGCAACAATGACTTCTTCGTCACTGGCATCAAGGCATCCATAACGAATATTATCCATCAGGCTGCGGTGAAACAAACTCGTATCCTGCGGGATCATACCTATATTTTCATACAACGAATTCAGTGTCACTTTTTTAATATTTTGACCATCAATTAAAATTTCTCCACTACCGACATCGTAATAACGCAAAATTAAATTTACAAACGTAGATTTACCAGCACCAGAAAAACCGACTAAGCCTACTTTTTCCCCGGCTTTTATCTGCACTGATTTATTTTCAAATAATCGATTAGTGTTTTGATAATAAAAACTCACGTTATTAAATTCGATTTCACCCGCTGTCACGACTAAAGGCATTGCATCATGATCATCGACTATTTCCAAAGGTTTTATCACTAAAGATAAGGCCGCTTTAAGCGTACCAATTTCTTTGAACAATTGCATGGTTTGCATGCTTAGCCACCAAATCATGCCTAGCATATTAAATGACAATAAACTAATTAAGGTAAAATCCCCTAAACTCACCCAGCCGGCTTGCCAGCCGATAATCAGCGTAATTAACATGGTAGAAATTAAAAATAAACCTGAGAGGCCTTGAATAATTTTCATCAATTCTATGCTCAGCAAAGCATCGCGTGATTTTTGAATTTCATCCAGTTGATAACCATGAAAATAAGCCTGCTCATATTTTTGTCTGGCAAATAAACGCACATTGGCAATATTACTAAAGCAATCAACGATTTTACCGCTGAGCATACTCACTGCATCAGCGTGACGCGCAAATAATTTATGTGCATGCGGCGCAAATAACGCCAGTGCACCCATATGCAAAGTAAACCAAGTCAGCATAATTAACGCAAACCAAAAATTGGTATTCCACAACAAACCTAACGCCAACACGAAGGTTAATAGAATAGGAATAAAACTGACGCCGACCATTTCCACTATGCGATCGCCACTGGACGGTAAATCTGCTAATTTATTGGCTAATTTCCCCGCAAAGCGTTCACTAAAATAGTGGTGAGAATGTTGCTGTACATAGGCAAACACTTGCTCACGCATATGGGCCCGAAATTTTGGCACCACCGCGCGCACTAAAAAACCTTGTACCCGCATCGCAATATCCATAGCCAACCACAGTGAGAAAATAGCCAGCAGCGGACCTTGTAATAATTGCCACACACTTACCTGTGGCTCATGACTGGCTAACCTATCCACTATGAGTTTAATAAAATAAGCATAAAACGCCTCATTCGCCGCCCATATTAAGGACAAACCAATGATCGCGAAAAACCAAAATTTATAGGGTTTAACAAAATACCAAAGAAAGGCGGGGATAGTCGTGGGTATCATGGTGTTATGCCGTAAAATGACAAGGGGAACGGATAGTAACACAACTTTGCATGTCGAAGCAACGGGTTAATTTAGGACTCAAGTCCAACACTGTTGAATTTGGACAGCGGAGAGGGAGATAGGTTTACCCCCTTTGTAAAGGGGGTCGGCCGCTTCGGACGGGGGGATTTTAGCAATGTCTGATGTACATCCAACATCTCAAAATCCCCCCGACGAAGCGTCGACCCCCTTTACAAAGGGGGCAAGCCTATCTCCCTTCCCGCGCCTACGGCCAACCTCCTTTATAGACATTTGTGTAGTAGATTCAGCTTTGTAAGGGGGGACTACTCATTGACTTTAATACCCATAAAAGCTATTGTAGGCTGTTAATTTTTAGGAAAAATGATGTCTTCTAGTTCCCGTTTATCCTATTTTGCCACGGGCTTTGCCATGTTTTCGATGTTCTTTGGCGCAGGGAATGTGATTTTCCCGTTAGTGCTGGGCGCAGCATCCGGCAGTCACGTACTCCCCGTCCTGATTGGTTTAGTGTTAACCGGGATTTTACTGCCCTTAGTCGGACTGCTGTCCATGATGCTTTATGATGGGCATTACCGGCCTTTTTTTAGCCGTATCGGTGCAATTCCAGGTTTTTTTGTGATTATTTTAATCATGGCCTTGATTGGTCCCTTTGCAGGGATCCCTCGCACCATCACCTTATCTTATTCGACCTTAGATTTAAATTTACCTGGCCTGCCTTTTATTGTTTTTAATTTTATTTTTTGTGCCGTGACGTTTTTATGCGCCTATCGCCGGGATGCCGTGATCAATATTTTGGGTTATTGGTTAACCCCCGCATTATTAATTTTACTGTTAATTATGCTGGGCGTTGGGTTTGTGAATTTGCCGGTGTTTCCTTATACCTCGGTGCCTTTAGCGCATAATGTCCAGCAAGTACTCATGGGCGCAGAAATGGGTTACAACACCATGGATGTCTTAGCCGCCTTAGTCTTTGCCACGGTAGTTGTCGTCGGCGTGAAAGCAGAGCTGACCCATGAACATAAAAATAATACACCTCACAATGTCTTGCGCCATGCCTGCATAGCGAGCGCGATTGCTGGCGTATTATTACTGGTTATTTATGGTGGGTTATGTGTTTTAGCCTCTGCCTATCATCAAAGTTTGCAGGATCAACCGATTGATCATTTACTGGCTTTATTATCCCTAGAAATCTTTGGTGCCAAAGCAAGCTTACTCGTCAATGGCGTGGTGATTTTAGCCTGCTTAACCACTGCCATCGCGTTGACTACCGTGTTCGCCGATTTTCTTAATCGTGCCATATTCAAAGATAAAAATCATTATGTACACTGGCTTGTTGTCACCACAATCGCCTCTTTTGTAATGTCATTCTTAGGGTTTGAAAAAATTGTCGTGCTGATCTTCCCGATATTACAAGTCTGTTATCCATTTATTATTGTCTTAGCGTTGTGCAATATTGCTTATAAGCTCTGGGGCTTTAAGTATGTCAAAGCGCCGGTAGGGATTACATTTATCTTGACGCTAATATTTTACGCCAGTTCATAAAACACTCAGGACTCCTATGAAAGAACAAATAAGTCAGCTGATCCAAACCGCGCTAGTTCATTTACAATCGCAACACGCCTGGGGTGAACGGCCTAAAGAGATCCAAATCACTCACACTAAAAGTCCCGAGCACGGGGATTTTTCATGCAACATCGCGATGATTTTAGCTAAACAACAGCACACAAATCCGCGTGAGATGGCGCAACTCATTATAGATGCGCTGGATAAAACACCTCTCATCAAAAAAATTGAGATTGCAGGGCCTGGCTTTATCAATTTTTTCGTTAATGCATCTACGCTGACCGATGTGATTGCTGAAATTTTGCGGGAAAAAGAACGCTATGGTTTTAATCCTAATCGTCAGAATTATAAAATTAATGTTGAATACGTGTCTTGTAATCCCACAGGGCCATTGCATGTCGGCCATGGCCGCAATGCCGCAACCGGCGGCAGTATTACGAATTTGCTAAAGACCATAGGTTTTAAAGTGCATCGCGAATATTACGTCAATGATGCCGGACGGCAAATGGCGATTTTAGCGACCAGCGTGTGGCTACGTTATCTAGCACTGATGGGCGCTGAGTTTTCTTTTCCAAGTAATGGTTATAAAGGCGATTACATCGTAGATATCGCGCAAAACCTGAAAGAAAAAATCGGCGATAGTTACGTTAAACCCATTGCAGCTGTGTTTGCAGAGGTTCCACCCGATTTTAATGAAGAAGCCCAAACCGGGGATAAAGAAGCCCATATTGATGCGCTCATTACCAATACCCAAAAATTATTAGGTCAAGCTCAATATGATGTGGTATTTGAATTAACATTAGATGCTATTTTAGATGACATCCGTAATGACTTAGCTGAGTTTGGCGTAGAATTTGACGAATGGTTTTCCGAGCGAGAATTATTACGCAGTGGCACACAGCAACGCGTTTTAGATAAATTAAAACAACTGGGCCATTGTTATGAAGAAGACGGTGCAATCTGGTTTCGTGCCACCGACTTTGGCGATGAAAAAGATAGGGTCTTACAGCGCAAAAATGGTCAATTTACTTATTTTGCCAATGACGTGTCTTACCATGTGTTTAAGTATGAACGCGGCGTAGATAAAATGATCGATGTCTTTGGGGCCGATCATCACGGTTATGTCCCCCGCATGCAAGCCGCACTTAAAGCCTTGGGTTATAGCTCCCATTTAGGCGATATTTTAGAGGTGATCCTCGTGCAATTTGCGATTTTATACCGCGGCGATAAACGGGTCCAAATGTCTACGCGCAGCGGATCTTTTGTCACCTTACGTGAGTTACGTCAAGAAGTTGGCAATGATGCCGCCCGCTTTTTTTATGTGATGCGTAAAGCCGATCAACACTTAGATTTTGATTTGGAACTCGCAAAATCAGAATCCAATGACAATCCCGTATATTACATTCAATATGCCCATGCCAGGATCTGCAGCGTGTTCCGACAATTGACTGAGCAACAGTTAAATTATGATGAAGCTGTAGGACTTAACGCGCTCACGCAGCTCGATACGCCTTATGAACAAGCCCTCTTGCGTAGCCTCAATAGCTATAAAGATCTTCTGGAGCGCGCTGCACTGGCCTATGAACCCCATCGTTTGGCACAGTACTTGCGTGATCTCGCTCACCAGTTCCATAGTTACTATAATGCGCAGCGCTTTATTTTGGAAAATGGTGGAGAGAAGATGCAAGCCCGCCTGTGCTTAATCGCAGCAGTGAAACAAGTCATTAGCCAAGGCCTGCATATTCTAGGTGTATCCGTACCTGAGAGAATGTAGAGATTATGGGAAGAGATTTTGCCAAGAAAGGACGGCAGTCTAGAGACGCGCGCGACGCTCCGGCTTATCATTGGAGCTGGCTATTAGCCGGCACGTTGATAGGTTTTATCGTGAGCGCGATTGCTTATTTTAAATTATTTCCCTCTTTGAACGTGACAGTTGCTGAACTTGAGGAAAAAATAACCCCCAAAACCGCAAGCCCAGCCGTCGTTGTAGAAACCAAACCTGAGCGTAGCGCAACTTTTGATTTTTATAATTTACTGCCTGAGCAGGAAGTCAAAGTGCCCGCAGTAGAAGAGCAAGCTACTTTGGCAACGATTGAACCTAAGCTTGTGCCGACGCCTACACCCACAGCTACACTAAACGCGCCTCCAGCTGCCTCTAGCCCACCTGCGGCTCACACAGCAGAACCTTTAACGTATCGCCTGCAACTGGCTTCTTTTCGAAATTATAAAGAGGCCGATAGTCTAAAAGCACAAATGGCATTAAATGGTGTAGAAGTGGAAATAGAAGCCGTGACCGTAGGTCCAAATGACACCTGGTTTCGCGTCCAAACGCTACCCTATCCCAACCGCGACAGCGCAGAATCCGCACGTCAGCAATTACAGGCCCAATCGATACAGAGTATGATTTTAGAAGAGCAGGGCTAAAAGCTAGCCCACCTTCCTCTTATAGTCCTCCCCACCCCTATCATGTATAATCCTGATTTTACGCACAAGGGAGCGGGATTATGCAGCAACTTCATGGCACTACCATCATATCGGTACGACGCGGCAAAGAAGTGGTTATCGGAGGCGACGGCCAGGTGAGCCTGGGCAATACCGTGATGAAACACAATGCACGAAAAGTCCGTCGACTTTATAAAGATCAAGTCTTGGCAGGCTTTGCCGGCAGTACCGCAGATGCCTTTACCCTATTCGAATTATTTGAGAGCAAACTTGAAAAACACGCAGGTCATTTGGTGCGCAGCGCAGTGGAACTGGCTAAAGATTGGCGCACCGACAAAATATTGCGTCGTCTAGAAGCCTTATTGGCGGTCGCCGATCAAACCGCATCCCTTATTATTACCGGCAACGGCGATGTCATTGAACCTGAACATAATTTAATTGCCATCGGATCCGGTGGCCCTTATGCCCAAGCCGCCGCGCGCGCACTGCTAGAAAACACTGAATTGACCGCAAGAGAAATAGCCGAGAAATCCTTACACATCGCCGCAGACATTTGTATTTATACCAATCATCAATTAACCATAGAAACACTCTAAAGGAGATGACATGCCTGAAATGACCCCTCAACAATTGGTTTCTGAATTAAGTAAATATATTGTGGGGCAAAATGAAGCCAAATGCGCAGTCGCCAATGCTGTACGTAACCGTTGGCGTCGTATGCAATTGCCTGAAGGCCTGCGCAATGAAATTTCACCGAAAAATATTTTAATGATAGGACCGACCGGGGTCGGGAAAACAGAAATTGCGCGTCGTTTATCGGTATTAGTCGATGCACCTTTTATTAAAGTAGAAGCCACTAAATTTACCCAAGTCGGTTATGTCGGTCGCGATGTGGATTCCATTATTCGCGATCTCGCAGACATTGCGGTTAAAATGTTTCGCGAAAAAGAAAAAGCTAAAGTGCATAAACTCGCGCTTCAAGCTGCTGAAGAACGCATTTTAGATGTGCTACTTCCCCCAGCCCGCAATCGGCCCACGATGGATGAGCAAACCGGCAAACCTCCAGAAGAATCTGCAGCGCGGCATTTATTCCGCCAAAAATTACGCAAGGGCGATTTAGACAGTACGGAAATTGAGCTTGAAGTCAATGCCGGCATGGGTGTAGAAATTATGGCGCCCCCAGGCATGGAAGAAATGACTAGTCAACTGCAAGACATGTTTCAAAATATTTCTGGCGGTAAAAAGAAAACCCGTAAATTGACCGTGCTTGCTGCAAAAAAAATCTTAGAAGATGAAGAGGCCGGTAAACTCATCAATGAAGAAGATATCCGCACCCGCTCACTCACCAATCTTGAACAAAATGGCATCGTGTTTATCGATGAATTTGATAAAATCACCTCTAGGGGCGGCCGCAGCAGTGGCCCGGATGTTTCAGGCGAAGGCGTGCAACGGGATCTATTACCGTTGGTTGAAGGCTCTACCGTGTCCACTAAATATGGCCCGATTAAAACCGATCATATTTTATTTATTGCATCCGGTGCGTTTCATTTATCTAAACCTTCGGATCTTATCCCTGAAATGCAAGGGCGCTTCCCGATACGTGTGGAACTCAGTGCTTTAGAAGTCGATGATTTTATCCGCATTTTAACTGAACCCAGCTTCTCATTAACGCAACAATATCAAGCGCTACTGGGTATTGAGAAAGTACATATTGAATATACCGAAGACGGCATACATCGTATCGCCGAGATTGCCTGGCAGATTAATGAAAAAATGGAAAATATTGGTGCGCGTCGTTTACATACCGTAATGGAGCGGCTGATGGAAAAACTGTCTTTTGATGCCGACAAATATACCGATCATACCATCACCATTAATAAAGCCTACGTCGATGGCCAGCTCAATATTTTAATTAAAGACGATGATTTAACCCGGTATATTTTATAATGCATGATCATCACTTTGGCTTTAAAAAAGTCTCAGAAACTGAGAAAACACAAAAAGTGCAATCCGTCTTTAGTATGGTAGCGCATTCTTATGATCTGATGAACGATGTGATGTCATTAGGACTGCACCGGCTATGGAAGCGGCAAGCCATTATGATTAGTGGTGTGCGCAAAGGCCAGCGCGTATTAGATTTAGCCGGCGGCACTGGAGATTTGAGTTTTCTGCTGCAAAAAAAGGTAGGCTCTAGTGGTGAAGTTATTTTAGCCGATCTTAACTTTGAGATGCTGGCCAAAGGTCGGGATCGTTTACTCAATAGCGGTGCCACCATTGATGCCTTACAACTTAATGCCGAACACCTGCCGTTTAATGATGCGTGTTTTGATCACGTGTTTATGGCCTTTGGTTTTCGTAATATGACCCATCAAAGCGTTGTGTTGCAAGAATGTTTGCGCGTCATCAAACCCGGGGGTCAATTGATGATTTTAGAATTCTCGAAACCGCAAAATACATATTTAGAAAAGGCCTATGATTTTTATTCATTTAATATTTTGCCGAAATTAGGTGAACTATTTGCTAAAGATAAAGACAGTTATCAATATTTAGTCGAATCGATACGCATGCACCCGGATCAAAAAAAATTACAACACATGCTGACTCTTGATGGTTTTGATGCCGTAGAGTATTTTAATTTAGCCGGAGGAATTGTTGCCATACACCGTGGATTTAAACCGTATTAAAGGTAAAGACATGAAATTACTACTGGAGACTTTACTGGCCAATGCTGAGCGTGTATTGAATGTTGCGTTATCTTTAGATGAACAGACCCAGCAAGCTTTATCTGAATTAAATCATAAAAATATTGCGCTAAGCCTGCCTACACTCTCTGAAACCCTGTATTTTCAAATAGAACATCAAACGGTGTTTTTAAGTTTACGTCCACCTAAAACTGTCGATTTAAAAATACATGCCCCCTTAAAAGATTTATGGTCACTCGCACAAAAAGTGCAAACCCCGACGCAGCAGGTTCAGATCAGCGGCAACATGCACCTTGCGCAGCGTTTAGGGCAGATCATTCAAGGCTTTTCTCCTGATTGGGAAGAGGCCGTCACGGACGTTTTAGGCGATGTGGCAGGCCATGCGCTTGCGCAACTATTGCGTCGTGCACAGCGCTATGCACAAACCATCGCGCAAGCGCTGCTGCAAAATAGCGCAGATTATTTGGTCGATGAACAAATGTTAATTGCACCGAAAGCCTCCATCGCTAAGTTTAGTGATAATGTTGCGCACTTGCGCACGCAGTGTGATCGTTTGGCGGTTCGGATTAATTTATTAAAGCTAAGAGTATCACCATGATAGCAATAATTCGATTATTTTCTTTATCTCCCATCGTATTGCGTTATGGCTTATTTGATCTGCTGCGAAAAGCAAACAATAAATCAACCCTACCTGCGCTGGCTTATTTAAACCCTTATCGTCGCCATTATCAACACCTCACCCGCGGTGAACGTTTACGCAAAGCTTTACTCGAAGCAGGACCGCTGTATATCAAATTTGGCCAAATGCTCTCGACCCGACGTGATTTACTTCCCCCGGATATTGCCGATGAATTAGCGCAATTACAAGATCAAGTGCCGCCTTTTTCAAGTGCAGTAGCACGCAAGATGATCAAAGAAACTTTAGGCAATAAGGCCGATGAATTATTACAACACTTTGAAGATATCCCTATTGGCAGTGCATCCATTGCGCAAGTGCACGGCACGCGTTTAGCCAATGGGGATGAAGTCGTGGTTAAATTGTTACGTCCAGATATTGAAAAACACGTTAAGCAAGATATTCAATTATTGGCCATGCTTGCATGCATGTTAACTTTAATCTCCCCTACATTAAAAAAGTTAAATATTCAAAATGTTGTTAACGAATTTAAACTTATAACTGCAAAAGAGCTGGATTTGCAGGCTGAAGTTGCAAATGCCTCGCAACTCAAACGTAATATGCAAAGTTTGGACTATGTGGTGATCCCCAACGTGTACTGGCCGTATGCGCGAAAAAATATTGCCGTATTTGAGCGCATTCATGCGATACGGGTAAGCGACAAGGAACGCCTTAAAAATTTAGATATCGATTTAAGCGTGCTTGCAGAGCGCACGTTGGAATTATTTTTTACCGCGGTATTCGAGCATAATTTTTTTCATGCCGATATGCATCCCGGCAATATCTTTATCGAAAAAATTGACAATGAACTAAAATATATCTTGGTCGATTTTGGCATTATGGGAACCTTGCCCGTGCAAGATCAACGCTATTTAGCCGAAAATTTAGGCGCTTTTTTTCAACAAGATTATGATCGCGTCGCACAATTACATATCGCAAGCGGCTGGGTGCCGGCCCATACGCGAGCTGATGCTTTTGCGGCAGCCATACGCACCGTGTGCGAGCCGATCTTCGCACGCGCGCCCCATGAAATTTCCTTTGCTGAATTATTTTTAGGATTACTCAATACTGCGCGTGCTTTTGATATGGAAATTTTACCGCAAATGATTTTATTGCAAAAAACCTTGATGAATGTCGAAGGCCTGGCACGTTTCCTTGATCCCAATATTGATATTTGGCAGAGCGCCAAACCGATTTTAAAAAAATGGTCGCGAAAACGATCATTTGCTAAGCGCCTGTGCAATCAATTACGCGATGCGCCACTTTGGATGGATCAATTGATACGCTTGCCAGGTCTTGCCTCACAAACTTTGGAACAATTTAATCAACAGTTAAATGCGCGCAAGACTACTAAAAAAATGTATTACAACAGTTTTACGGTAGGTTTTGTATGTGCGAGTTTATTAGGTTTAACAATGCTTGCTTTGTAAACAATTATATACGTTAATTTCATCATCTGAACAGCCCATGGCAGTTTTTTTGATTTTCCTGGTTAAGAATTACTCTTATTAAGATGATATCTGACAGAGGGACCTTGCCCCACTCGCGTAATTTTTCCTGATTTAATTAATTGATTTAATTTTCTTGTAGCAGTATTTCTAGATACACCCATAAAATCTTCAACATCACTGATAGAAACTTCATTTTTAAAAGCAAATAGCGCTAATATTTTTGCATGCTCATCTTGATTTTCTTCTGCTGCAGGAAGAAAACGAAAAATAACTTTAACGCTATCCGCATTTTCAATAAATTGAGGTTCACTAATATTTGCTTTTTTACAACTTTCTAGGATCATTCGGATCCCTGTGCCTAATTTCTCCACTAGTCCCAAACGCCTAGCAACACGAGCCAGATTCGGATTACGTAGATAAGTCGTTCCATCACCTAAATTATTAATATCTACAAGACCTGGGAATCCTCCTGGACTAAAGATTTCTAAGCGATCATCATAAAGTGCAATTTTCACTGCGCCAGGGATCCAGTATTTTCGATGAATGATTGCATTGATAATAGCCTCACGTATCGCAATTTCAGGGATCAACAAGGTTCCGGATAATTTTACTCCAACAAGCAAATAATCTCGTAGCATCCAAGATTTTACAAGACGAAAACTAACCTCGATCTGATTTTCAATGGTCCCCCTGATTTCTTCGCTCTGAATAATATCACGCCCATCTTTTCCTAAAAAACGAGTGCAAATAATTATTGCTTCTGGAATATAATCATCTGGAGTTTCACAGAAAGCTAAAACTCCTGTTACCGTTGGAAAATAATGTTTTGAATTGATACTCGAAGTATTTACAATTTTTTCTGCTTGTAACTGTCTCATATCAATATTTTTATATAATTGTCCAAGCGCTACAGGTGACAAAATGTCTACCCCAACGGGTATATTTTCTTCATCATAATGCATGCGCTTATTTTCCCGCATTAATTCTTCAATGTATTCGCTGGTCGCTCTTCGAGTATTTGATCCCGCTCGCAAATAAACGCCTGATGGAATACCTTCACTCTTAATAAATACAGGTTTTTTTATACTGCTAGGTACATCAATAATCATCACGCTCAAGACATCAAATGTCTTTTCATAAATTTCAATGAGCAATGAAGGGCTTGTGGCATCATAGACACTATTAGGAAACTCATCATAGATGCGATTACGTATGTCATCATTAATGCCGAGGATTTCTCGTGTCTTATCCTCAACTCCAATAATAATTTTCCCACCTATTCCATTTGCAAAAGCTACACAAGTTTTAACTAAACGTAAAAAATCAGGTAATTGTGATTTAAACTCTAACGTTTTGGATTCTCTTTCTGGATATGTAGGCTTCATTTTCAACCTTAATTGCACCAATTGCACCAATTATATAACAATTGCACCAATTGCACCACACCTTTTTAGCTTTTCACACAATAACAGACAAAAATACATTCTATATAAAAATCAATGTGTTATAGATGGAATTAGATTATCGCCCCCTCCCATAATTGAGCCAAAAAATCAGTCCAATGTAGGCATTCAATACCATTTAGGATTTTAGGTTCGGTTTCAAAAGATACGAGTATCGCGCGCTTTACTTTATTTTCTTCTTGCAAAGCCTTAAGTCCTTTTAAATGACCTTCAACAATTCGTTTGGATGTTTTAATTTCAATAGCAATTTCCATTTGACCTAAAATAAAATCCACTTCGATACCTGAATGAGTACGCCAATAATAAATGGGCAATTCTGGATTGCGATAAGCTTGATACGCACGAAATTCCATTAAAATGAAATGTTCAAAACTTTTTCCATATTCGGGTGTGCCGTAACCCGGGGTGCGATTTGCTAAATAGTTCGTTACCCCGATATCAAATAAATAAAATTTTTCAGTTTCAATTAAGCGTCGATCAATTGCTTTTCTCCAGGGCTGCAGTCTAAATCCTAATAATGTATCTTCCAATATTTGAAAATAACTTCTGATTACTTTTGCACTAACGCCGCATTCGCTTGCAATATTAGTATAATTTAGTAATTCTCCTGAAGTAATGGCTGCAATTCGTAGAAAATCTGCGAATGCAGGAATATTTTGTACAATAGCTTCTGCAGCAATTTCTTCTTTTAAATAATCTGCGACATATGAACGCAGTTCTTGTTTGGGCTCTGGGCTCTGAATAAAAGCAGGCAATAATCCAGAAATCAGCACTGTATCTAAAACCATATCATCAATTTCTCTGCTGCAAAGAGGTGTCATGGTATAACGCCAGGCACGTCCACCCAATAAATTAGCATGACCATGACGTAATTTGCGTGCACTTGAGCCGGTAAGTAAAAAAGCGCAGTGTTTATTTTCAATCAGCCAATGCACTTCATCAAGGATATCAGGTATTTTTTGCACTTCATCAATAACGATGATTTGCTTGGTATCCGCGTAACGCTCACGTAATAAACTGGGGCGGCTAATATAATCAGCAAATATGTCAGTTTTAAGAAAATCAATGACGATAGCTTGAGGCAAATGGCTACGGATCCAATAGCTTTTACCTACTTGCCGAGGCCCCCACAGAAAAGCAGACTTGCCCTTGGGTAAGTCAATATTTAATAATCGATTTTTAATTTCCATAGAGGTAATTATATCATGATATTTTGACCTGTAAAGGAAGAATATCATGGAGATCATGTCATAGACATGCAACACATCTGGACGTTAGCAGAATGACAAAAATATCATTCCCATTTATGGGCCTCACCCTATCATATGGGTAACAAGCCCACCGATGCCGCCAATTGAAATAAAATAATCGCAACGGATGCGATTAAAATCACACACAATAATGGCTTGCCGCCAAATACCCGCAACTCAGGCGTTAAGCGATCATGATAACGTGCACGCCACACCATTAAAGCGGGTAAAATACCGTATAAAATGGCCACGAATATACCGGCATAACCTAATGCAATTAAAAATCCTTTAGGAAAAAATAGAGCAAACAGCAATGGCGGGATTACGGCTAAAGCCAGATATGCGGTTTTGCCGCGCAATTTATTAACGCGGATCCCATCTTTTAAAAAATCAACCAAACTAATCAGCACGGCAAGAAAAGAAGTGGCCAAGGCACAGATTGAAAATATCCCGACCGCTTGTGCGGCTTGTGATAAACCCAAATAGGATTGCAAGGTTTGCGTTAAGGTATTGACTGGATAGGCACTGTGCTCGATGGCAATCAAACCCTGATCCCCATAAATAGGCAATACGCCCATAATCACAAACTGCCAAAGAATATAAAATAACAAAGGAATCAAGCTGCCAAATATTACCGCTTGGGTTAACATTTTAATATTATTATTTAAATAATTTTTAAGGCTGGGAATAATAATATTCGAGGTAAAGGACAAAATCACAACAGGAATCGCAGCCCAAATATACGAAACTTCGCCTAACACAAAATGACTGGGTTCGATGTGCGGTACAATATTAAAGAAAAGATAAACAAACGCACCTATTAAGCCTACCAGTAATATGCGATTTATGATATCAATCGATCGCATTCCAAATAAGACAATAAAACTAAATAAAGCAATAAAGACAATCATGCCCCAGGACACATCGAATTGCTGGCCTACTACTTGTTGTAATAAACGCCCGACTAATGCGCCGCCTGCAGAAATATAGGCGGCGGCTACGGCATACAATAAACCTAGAAAACAGAGCCACGCCACAAATTGTCCGATGCGCCCTAAGCGCTCGCCTGCTATCGTCACGATATTAGCGTCTTTTCTCTGACTGTAGAAACTCGCCTCGATCAATAAAAATGAATTAATAATCATAAACGCATAACAACTGACAAAAATCACTACGGCATAAAAAAAGCCCATTTCACTCGTGACCATAGGCAACGCTAACATGCCTGCGCCTATGGCTGTGCCTGCGACCATTAACAAACTGCCCCAACACTTACGTGTGAGTAATTTCGGCATCCTCGTCCCCTTTATAAAATGGTAGGTGTAAATCAGACTTAATGCTTAATAACCATAGTCCGATTTGCATTTGTATCTGCTCTAAATGTAGTTGTGTTTCCGCTTCAAAACGCGTCACTAAACACGGCATGGTGTTGGAGGCGCGCACCAATCCCCAGCCTTGGGCAAATTCTACCCGCACGCCATCTAGCGTAATGAGCGTGGCATCTAGAAAATTAGCGCTGGCTAATAATTTTTCTAATGTGATAAATTTTTCGGCATCAGCAATCTCGATATTAATTTCTGGGGTATTAATACTATTCGGTAAGGATTGCCAAATCTGATTTAATGTGCGAACGTCGCGCGTTAATAATTCCATTAAACGTGCGCCGGTATATAAACCATCGTCAAATCCATACCAATCTTCTGTAAAAAACACATGTCCACTCATTTCGCCGGCTAAAATAGCACCGGTTTCTTTGAGCGCCGCTTTGACAAACGAGTGTCCGGTACGCACCATTTGTGCGCATCCCCCTGCGGCCTGAACGACTTGCGCTAAATGACGGGAGCATTTTACATCGTATAAAATGGTGGCCCCGGGATGGCGACTTAGCACATCTTGTGCAAATAACATCAACTGCCGGTCTGGCCAAATGATCTCACCTTGCGCCGTGACGACCCCTAAGCGATCGCCATCACCATCAAAGGCAAGCCCTAAGTCCGCTTGTGTAATTTTAACTTTTGCAATTAAATCTTGAAGATTCTCGAGTTGACTTGGATTCGGATGATGATGAGAAAAGTGACCATCAACTTCACAGTAAAGCGGTATGACTTCACAGCCTAGTTTTTCGTATAAGGCAAGCGCCAGAGGTCCTGCAATGCCACCGCCGGCATCACACACTATTTTCAAGGGTCGTTTTAAATTTATTTTTTGCGCTATCGTATCAAGGTATGCAAAACCAACGTCCTGCTTAATCACCTGTCCGCTGCCATAATGAAACTGTTGCGCAGCGCTTATCGCATAAATTTGCTGCAACACTTTTTCACTGAGCGCATTAAAATGAAATAAAATTTTAAAACCATTATAGGCTTTCGGATTATGGCTGCCTGTGACCATGATGCCCGCGCCAATATTTAAATAATGGCAGGCAAAATATAATACGCCACTGGGCACTGCACCGATATCTGTGACCGTCATACCGCTACGGGTTAAGCCTAGAATCAACGCATCCGTTAATGCAGGGCTTGAAAGCCGACCATCGCGCGCGACTACAAAGTGAGTCATGTTTTCCTGATGCGCGCGCGTGCCAACGGCAAGGCCCAAGGTATACGCAATGGCCGGTGTTAAATTTTCATCCACTATGCCGCGTATATCATAGGCCCGAAAAATCTCGCGCGGACACAGAACAGGGTTAAAGTTATTGATGTCCACTTGAGCCAAAGCCACCTTCGTTGCGATCGGAGTTGACAAATTCGCTCACGGTATCAAATTGCACTTGGATGACGGGCACAAATACTAATTGTGCAATGCGATCGCCTGGATTAATTAAAAACGATTCTTTGCTGCGATTCCAACAGGAAATCTTTAATTCACCTTGATAATCTGAATCAATTAACCCCACTAAATTACCCAGCACTATGCCGTGTTTGTGACCTAATCCTGAACGCGGCAAAATAATTGCTGCCAGCTGTGGATCTTCGATATGAATGGCTAAACCCGTAGGCAGCAGGGTGGTTTGCTCAGGCTGCAAGGCAAATGCTTCATCTAAACACACCCGCAAATCAAGACCTGCGGATCCTATTGTCGCGTAAGTGGGCAAAGGAAAATCCGCACCGATACGCTTATCAAGAATTTTTAATTGAATTTTTTTCATGCATAGACTCCACTATATGTTGCATAATTTTTTGTGCCAAAATAGTTTTGGGTAAACGGGGCAAGTGCAGACTGCCGGTTTTACTCAGCAGCGTTACTTCATTATAATCGCTGTGAAAACCTTGATCAGTTTTAGACACATCGTTAATACAAATCATATCCATTTTTTTATCTTTTAGTTTTTGCGCGCCTAGTGTGATCACCTCATGCGTCTGCGCGGCAAAACCGACCGTAAAAGGCGGGTGAGATAATGCCGTGACGCTTAGTAAAATATCGGGATTGCGCACTAAATCAAGCATCATGTGCTCAGCCGCTTTCGTTATTTTTTGGGGACTGATTTGTTTAGGACGATAGTCTGATACCGCTGAGGTGCCAATAAAAATATCTTGTTCAGCAATGTTTTCCATCACGGCCTGGTGCATCGCAATCGCGGTATCCACCTGCAGCGTATTCGCGCCTACCGGGGGAAGCAATTGCGTGGGGCCACTCACCAACGTCACCTTAGCCCCTAAAGCCAAGGCCGCTTGCGCCAACGCGTAACCCATTTTCCCTGAGCTGTGATTGCTGATGAATCTCACAGGATCTATCGCTTCGCGTGTAGGTCCTGCAGTAATAAGCACACGTTTACCCGATAAGGTATTTGTAGCCCACAGGTGCTGGACTAATCGTTCAATTTCAGGCAAGCGACCTGCGCCATATTCGCCGCAGGCTTGAGCCCCTATTTCAGGGGGAATAACGGTGATCCCCCGCTGCATCAAAAGTTGAATGTTGTCTTGGGTCGCCGCATTTTCCCACATTGCGGTATTCATACTCGGCGCAATATAAATCGGGGAACGGGTAGCTAAACAAAGTGTGGTGAGTAAATCTGAGGCAGCGCCCAGTGCTAAGCGCGCAATAAAATCTGCGCTCGCGGGGGCAATGAGGATTTTATCCGCACGCCGCGCGAGCTCAATATGTCCCATGGCAGCTTCAGCATTTTCATCCCATAAGCTACTGCGCACCAGTTGGCCAGATACCGCCTGTAACGCCATAGGCGCAACAAATCGGCGCGCGGCGCGGGTCAGCACTACTTCTACCTGTGCCCCCTGCTCGCGGAGCCGACGAACCAGTTCAGGCGTTTTATAGGCGGCTATCCC
>JABCZS010000026.1 GCA_013289605.1 Gammaproteobacteria bacterium | reverse complement strand
TATTCGCTATTCGCGATTCGCGAATAGCGAATAAATATGCTATGCTCGCTTTTATAGACCAATAAGAGCAAGAAAAATGTTAAAACCCCAAGACATAGTAATTTTGCTAAAAATACTAGCCACCATGACGCTCCCTGAAGCAGAGCAGCCTGAGCTAACGCAAAATAAGCTGGCTGTGTATTTATGCATGAGTGTCTCTGAAGTGAATGCAGGCATTGTGCGGCTCACTTTATCTGGGTTATTAGGGCCAGTGTGGGAAAAAAGTGCCTCGTCTTTGGGACTCCGCAGCTTAAAAAACAAAAAAGCAGTGCTGCTATTACCTATTATAACAGCTTGTATAGAGTGCTTAATTCATGGTGTAAAATATTTTTTCCCAGTTAAAATGGGAGAATTTACGCGTGGTATCCCAACCAGTTATGCAGCGCCTATCTTGGCAAAACATATTATAAGTGGTTATGATCCAATTCCTGTTTGGCCATATGCAGAAGGCAACCAAAAAGGTATTGCTTTAGAACCACTCTATCCTAGTGTGCCTGAGTCAGTGATAAAATATCCCGATCCACTTTTTTATGAATTATTAGTTTTGGTTGATGCGATTAGATCTGGCCGTGCACGCGAGCGAAAAATTGCGATTGATATATTGAAGGAAAAATTAAATGATAAATAGCAGTAATTCACATGCTAAATCAAATTTAGCAATGTTATAATTAGTAGCAAGAAAACTGGGAGAGCTTAATGATGAGGTTGTATATTTGGGAGGTTGCACGACAGCATTATTTATTACAGATCCCTCATCGTTTGATGTGAGACCCACTGTAGATGTGGATTGCATAATCGAGGTATGTTCGCCTATAGATTATAATAAATTTGAAAGTAAATTACGTAAAAAAGGTTTTAAACAACATCTTAATGATATTATTTGCCGCTGGCATTATGAAGAAATTATCCTAGATGTAATGCCTACTGACGAAAACATATTAGTTTTTAGTAATTCTTGGTATAAAAAAGCATTAACTGATATTGTGGCGCACCAAATTGCTAAAGATCTTGTTATTAAATCAATCGCAGCCCCTTATTTTCTGGCCACCAAAATTGAAGCATTTAATGGCCGAGGTAAGAATGATTTTTTAGCCAGCCATGATTTAGAGGATATTATCACTGTTATTGATGGGCGCGCTGAAATTTCTCAAGAAGTTCAGATGACAGATAATTCATTAAGAACATATTTGAAAGATTTTTTTGAAAACATGTTTAATAATGATGATTTTCGCTCTGCTTTACCGGGTCATATTCGTGGACCTATAGGGCGGACCCAAACGGTTATTGAGCGTATTAAAAATTTTTAATAAATAATAGGTAAATAAATGCAGTATGCGTGGATAACAGATATACATCTCAATTTTATTGAGCGGGCTGATCGTCAAAAATTTTATCAAGAAATTATTAATACAAATTGCGATGGCATTTTCATTAGTGGTGACATAGCCGAGGCTGATTGTTTAGCTTCTCTTTTATTAGAAATGGAAAAAGAAATTAACAAACCTATTTATTTTGTGCTCGGTAATCATGATTATTACCGAGGTCAAGTGAATGAAGTGCGCGAAGCAATGACTACGTTGACTAAAAATCAAGATAAGTTACATTGGTTGCCGGCCTCAGGCATTCAGAAGTTAAATGACAATACTTATTTGGTTGGCCAAGATGGATGGGCAGATGGACGTATAGGTGATTATCAAAATACTAGAGTTGTGCTTAATGATAGTAGGCTGATTGCAGATTTATTTGAAGGGAGAATTCTGGGAAAATTTCAGCTATTAGAAAAAATGCAACAATTAGCCGACGCTGACGCACTCGAACTGCAGAAAAATTTAGAACAAGCAATACAGCAAAACCCTACAGAAATTATCGTATTAATTCATGTGCCACCATTTAAAGATGCTTGTATGCATCAAGGTAAAATCAGTGATGATGATTGGTTGCCTTATTTTTCTTCAAAAATTATGGGAGATGTATTATTAGAAGCTGCGCAGAAAAATTCATCTATCAATTTTTTAGTATTATGTGGCCATACGCACAGTGCAGCAAAGTATCAACCGTTAGATAATTTAATTGTTGAGGTGGGTAGGGCTGAATATTATCATCCAGCAATCCAAAAGATAATAAAGCTAGATTGTGAAGAAACTGCTTATTTGATGTTTAGTTCTAAAAATGCCAAGCGTCTTAATTGTTCAATAGATCAGCTAGAGGCAGGAAAAGGACTTCGCAAAAAATTGATAGAATAAGGAGCGGGTAATAAGATGGCTGTTTACAAATAGAGTTATCTAGAGAACAAAAGATTAGAAGAAAAATTCAGGGTGGTGATTTAAGAGCCCCGTTAATGCTATTAGTGTCAGTCAGGAAGTAACCCATTAAAAGGGGAGTTTATTAATAAAAGATTGTTAGCTGGCACATTACCCTCATCTATAAAAAAAGCTTGTGTAGAACGATTTTCTGTTTTTGACATTTTTCGCTGTAATGTTAGAGTAAAACCTGTCTGATGATAACCTTCTTCAAAAGTAAAAGCATAAATAACAAGTCCCACTACTTTCACATGAAAAGGACATGTGTTTAAGTCGCTAATATGATCTTTTAGAAATTCTGGAATTTCTGGTAAAGAAGCACCTGCTGCTACGGCTAATTGTATTGATTGCCCAGGAAAAATAGTATTTCCAAATGGTTCACTAAATTTATTTTTACGGGCTTCATGAAAATTTTTCTGTTGTTCATACATTTCTTTCTGAATTTTCACATAATTGCTTTCTGCCCCTATATTTGCTAGTAATTTAAACCAAACTGATACACTAACTGCGGGAGAATGACCAATATTTTTAAGATTGAATAGCAAAGAAAGTCTTATCTGATTGTCACAATACTCAAGAGGGCCAAATGCGGAGCGTCTTAATCGTTCAATAGAACAGTTAGAAGCGGGCAAAGGTCTTAGAAAAAAATTGATAGAGGATGAAGAGTGAAGTGAAGCTGTCATGGTCAGATGAAGCGTGGGAAGATTATCTCTATTGGTATGAAACAAATAAAAGCTTATTCAGACGTATTAATGCACTGATTAAAGATATCAAACGCCACCCAACAGAAGGAATCGGCGATCCGGAACCTTTGCGTTACAATTGGTCGGGCTATTGGTCTCGCAGAATTAATCAAGAGCATCGTTTAGTTTATAAAGCACTAAAAGATGAGATATATATTGCACAGTGTCGGTATCATTATTAGGGAAATTACTGATTAAACCTGCTAAGAAAAGTATACTTGCTTTTCTGAGAAACCTCAGAGGTATTATCAAATCACAAAAGACAGCACCAACAGACAGGCTCATTAAGATGCTCAATCCGAAGATACGGGGTTGGGCTAATTATTATCGTCATGTGGTGGCCAAAGAAACGTTCGGGTATGTAGATGATTGCATTTATCGCACCTTGAGCCAATGGACACGAAGACGAGACCCCTAATGCATTCTTAATCTATAAGCTCTCTACAGTGCGCGGTGAGTGAAGTTTTTAGGGTAACGAGGGATAAGATTTAAACTGCTGAGCCTACCATCTGCGGCGCATCATCAAAACTCAACGCAATTTCTAGCTTGTATCTACCCCTTAATGCTTGTGCTTCAGCAGAGGTAAATTCGCCTGTTTTCCCAGTTTTTAAGAGCATTGCAGTGTGTTCAATAAGACTAGGAGAAAAATTAAGATCATCATTTAAATTTGCAGGATGTCCTGGGATCACCCATTCTATGTCAAATTGTTTTAATTGAGCTAAGGAATTTGGCCAAGCATCAATATTTGCATCGGGTACGCGATAAACTTTTTCAAAAGGTAAAACCATGCAGCCACCAAAAAGTAATTTTAAATGTGGGATGTAAACTACGACATTATCTGCTGTATGGGCTGGGCCTGGATGAAATATGATGACTTCTTTATTATCAAAATTTAATGTTTTCCCGATGCGAATTGGGGGTGCTTATCGGGTTTTTTGGTGTTATGGTCCGAACAAAATGGAAATCACTATTGTGACGGCGATGTCACATCCTTAAGGCGCTTGCTTAAGGGACCTGAAGCATTCGTCCTTGAGTGGATGCAGTAGCTTGATGCTCTCAGCACATTGTATTTCATCGAGCAGGACTAAGTTTTTTTTCTCAATCCATTCGTCATTATAAACGGTGTCAAGGTAACGATCACCGCGATCAGGGTTAATCATAAGAATTTTTTTGCGCGATGTTTGACGGCAGGCATAACTCAATCCAGCAGATACTATGGATCCTGTAGAACTACCTAAAAGCAAACCTTCCTTACGCGCAAGCAGCCTACACATGGAAAAAGCCAAGGTATCTGTAACTGAATAAGCCTCATTTATATAATCGGGATTAAAATGAGAGGGGGTATAGGTCAGGCCAAGACCGTTTGTTTTGTAAGGATATGCAGGCAATCCAAGGATAGCAGAACCTGCAACATCAGCTGCGATGAGTTCAGTGCTCGGAAAATAGGTTCTAAAAAATTGACCGATACCTGTGAGTTGTCCCAATACGCCTAAACCTATAACCACTGCATCTGGAGCATTGCCCCCAAAATCATTAATGATTTCTTTCGCAGTGAATTCAAAATGAGCCAAAGGATTCTCTGGATTTTTATGCTGATATGGAGACCAAGCTCCAGGCGTTGTTTTGACTAATTCTTCAGCGATTAAAGTGCGCGCTATTTGCATGGAACCGTAAGCGTCAGCGTACTCAAGTGTAAGCTCTACCAGTTGGGCACCATGGGCTTGTAAAATACGTTTTGTGAATAATGGAGTTTTAACATCTACCACAATGGTCACAGAATATCCCAGTGCAGCGCCTACCATAGCAAGAGCAATACCAAAATTGCCACTGCTTGATTCTATGATTGTCCCCCCTGGCTTTAAATGGCCTCGCTCTACTGCCTTTTGAATAAGATATACGGCATTTTTCTCTTTGATACTGCCACCTGGGTTGCAGGATTCAAGCTTTAAAAAAAGTTCTTGTTCAGCGCATATGGGATGAATACGGTTTAGCCTGACTGTAGGCACATATCCGACTATTCCATTGATATTATTTGCTATTCTGGGCATAAAAGCTCCTGATAATCGATATAAGCTGAGTTTAGCCAAATATCCAAATAATATACCATAATATTATTTGTTTGTAAACTTACATGTTATAGGGCTATGAAATTGAACATCTAGATGGGGCTTGTTGTACATTTACGGTTTGGGTTTTCTGTTCTTCTTGCTGCTTTAGCAATGTAGACATTAACCATTGCTTTTCTTCCGCATATCTTGGTTATTGTCTTTTAGCATGATCAATTTCTTTTAATTATGAAAATATTTTTGATTTTCCCTGAAAATCTTGGATGTTGAACGAGATATCGGTCTAAGAGCAGAGTGACTTTTTTAGGGTGTCGTTATTCACACTACGTTCCACTTTGGTATTATCCTTTCGTGACATCCATTTATGGATGAGTAACTTTTTGTTCGAATTTAGTTTGTCCCAGACTGAAGTAAACAAACCTTTTTGATACATACGTTCGATGCGATGCTGTGCATTCTTATTTCCAAGCCCTGCAGATTTTAGATACCATTTTATTGCGTCAATAATTGCAGAGTCGGGATATTTCATATCAACGATTTTTTTTTCATAAATGTGACCCATACGATAGGCTGCCTCTGAATGGTCAAGACTTGCAGCGGCGATATAGTATTCTATTGCTTTATCCTCATTGATAGGTACGCCTAATCCTTTTTCATGCATATTCCCTAAGCGATAATGTGCATCAGATAGTTTTCCTTTGGCGGCCATTTCATACCATTGTATTGCTTGCGCAAAGCTTTGCTGAAAACCAATGCCTTTTTCATAGATCCTAGCGAGACTGTATTGTGCAAGAGAGTTAGGATATTGATGTTGTGCCGCTTCCAAATACCACGTGACGGCTTTATCATAATCTATTGCAACCCCTCGGCCTATTTCATACATACGTCCTAAACGATAAGCGGCATCAGCATTTTTATGACCAGCGGCGCTTAAATACAATATGCTTGCTGTGTTATAACATTGCGGTACACCCAAACCTTTTTCATACGCGCGACCCAAACTGTATTCTGCAAGCGCATTGCCTTGCAACACGCCGGCTCTGAAATGTTCAATTTTGGCCTGCAGTGATGAGGATATTTTTTGGAAAAACTGTTGGTGTTGTTCATAAACTTGGGCCAACTGCTTGCCTTCCTTATGGCCTGTTACTGCATACCGCGTTAAGGGTGTAGTTAAATCGTCTTTTAATACTTGCCGCAATGAAGTCCAATAGCTAGCATCCACGCCAGCTAATAAGCCGGCTTTTTCAAGCCTAGCGTGTAGTTCTTTTAAGGTATCATCATTAATCTCACAGGCATAGTTTAACCAGGGATCACAAATCACACGAACACCATTTAGCGTAATCACCAGTAAGTAATGGTCTATGCCTTGTTTATATTTTACTCTACCTGATATGATCGCAAATGAAAAATCATCTGTTGGGGAGAAATGTTGAAAAGTATTTTTTTCGTCGTTGTAAGCGCATGCTTTGATCAACGCGAGCTTAGCCATCTCTGAACAATTACCCGCTTTGGCTGCAGATGTTTTGACTGCAGTATTAATTAGTCTGACATGGGCATCATCCATGCCTGTAATGCTTTTGGGAAGAGTATATTCTTCGTCTTCTGCCCGTTGGAATAGCCAATGAGAACCCTGCTTACTCCAGTAAGATGAACCCTTAGCGCGTACAGTATTTTTGATAGCAGCACTTGCCCACTCGTTTTTAGGTACAAGATTGCAAGCACCGATAGGTAATGCATAATGTACCTCATGAATCAGTTGCATCGCCAGTTGCAGTGCGGAAAGTTTAGCCATTATCATCCAGGAAGTTAGTTTTCTTTATTTTACCTAAGGTACGGGCATAATACTAGAGGAATCAGGTAAAAAACTAAAGAAAATCGCTATTAATCGAATTAAATAATCCAAAACGTTTAATTTCAATGTTACGGTCTTAATAGTACTGAGAAATCCCCAGTTTGATAGTAGGGGTGATGAATACTCTGAAGATGAGGCACTATAGATTGCGTGAATCTATGCAGTCAGTGTTTTTGCCGTGGCCTGGGTTGTTAATTCTGCTTGTAGCTTTAAGCACAAGGTGGTTAGATCCCAGGTTTTGATATGATCATTAAGCAACGTGCGCAGCAACTTTTCATAGTCTATTTTGTAATTAGGTCGTCGATAAGACAATTGGGTATTATTTTCTTCCGCTCCAAACAGTACATCGCCTATTTGCATGACTTGAGACGGGGCTAAAATTTTACTCTGGATAAGCGGCTGATTGTTTGCTAAGCAATCAACAATTCTTGTCACTTGTGCGATAAGTGCCTCGGGTTGAGATAATGGGATCTCTAATATTTGAAAAAGCCTGAGTACTTTACTGGCATTTTCAAGGGTTGCAAGGGGAAACGGTTGTTGGGCAGTCGCACTGAGTTGTTCCAAATAAAAAAGCGCAAATGCTTCGGTAGCTTTAGGATCACATTTAATGTGGGAAAATGCGTTTTCAATTGCGGCAAAAAAGGCTTTTAATTCTGGATGAGTTCCTGGGTAAAGCGTCGAGAAACTTAAAACGGTCAAGTCATTATCTTCTAAATATCTATATACGATGCGTAAATATTCCACATCGTCGAAATTCATGGGTTGCAAATCAGGGCGGATTGCGGCGCGCCAAGCGGCTTGATCGCCCAGAATATCTCTTTTATCACATGACGGATCAGTTAAAGCCTCAAGAACCGCCTCTTCATCTTTACCTATTTCACGCAAGTAAGCAGCGATACAGATTTGCACGTGCTTATCTGCCATTTTACCAGAGTCATAGGTAAGATTAAATTTTAAAAAATGCGTAAGCAGTGAAAATGCGTCCGGCGCTTTGATTAAATTATTAAACGGTGTGCTTTGATTATATGGATTGTAATTACGTCCCGTAAATTCAGCAGGCAGATATTCACTGTCTGTTCCGCCATCATAACGCATACTGAAGTAGTTAAAATGAGTGGCGGCATCGCTGTCTAAATGGCCGGGAGTGATTTTTTTTTGTGTTAAGCGCGCACTGATTTTAGGCAATACTTTTTGCAAATAATGTATCGTGATGTGTTCGTTTAAATAAATAGTGATTTGTCCACCGTGTTTCATCCGGGGATGATTATGAAAATCATAATCCGGTGTAGTGATCTTAAAACGGTTAAAATAACGCAGCAATTGGCCTGATATGGCGTTAAATAAATTTCCTACTTCATTTTGTTCGGTGGAAATATGTAGCTTACACACATGCTCATCAAGTGGGGGCGTAGAGATTTCATAAAAATTATGGTCTGAGGCTGTGCCTAATTCGCCTGCATGTAAATCATCAAATCGCCAACTGAGTGGTTTTTCAGGCGCCTCTGGTAGTGATTGCGCAAAGCTCACCAAAATCTTGCGTATTTCAGTGAAGTCCGCACCGCGCGCTATCGCGGCTTTAATTTGAGCGATGAATTCATTAGCACCGTATTCACGGCCTAAGTGTTCTAAGTGATACCACCAGGTATTCGATTGCGCTTCTTCACTCGCAAAACGACGTAAGCCATACCATAAATAATGATTATCTGCGGTAAATACATCATTTTCCCCAAACAGCTCAACATTTTCATGCAGAAAATCCCAGAGTAGATGCAGTGCTTGGGTGGTTTTAGCGTCGAATTGTGCGGTATTAATCCATTCTTTATTAAATACGGTTTGAAATAACATGCGTTGAGCCCGATTCTTAGATAGATGACCAACTATCACATAGTTTTCTTAAAGTAGTATTAATAGGATGAAGCGTAGTGGCTATGGGTGGACTCGAACCACCGACCTCAGCATTATGAGTGCCGCGCTCTAACCAGCTGAGCTACATAGCCTTAAATGGGGAGCTCATTGTCGCGCGGATGAATTAAGCTGTCAAGAAAAATGTAAGTCATTGAAAGTAAAGTATTTAATTTTAGTTAAAAAACTTGATCTTGGGAATGGACTCTGATAAGCTGGTCCTATAGTATATTTAGCAAGGGTTTAATTATGCCAACACTAGTAAATAATGAGAAACAGCGGATTAATCGAGTCATTAATAATGAAAAACTTCTTGCTGCCAAAAAACATGCAGCGGTGACGGCTCATATTAATGCCCGGCAAATAGAGAACAATCTAAAAGAAGAACAAAAGAAAACTCAACTCATTAGAAATCGTAAAGTGAGTCGGCATGATTTTGATGATAATCTAAAACCACAAAATATTACCCAAACAGCTAATACTACAGAACAAGCTAAACCAACCAATCTGGTTGAGGATAACCCCGAATTTAATCCCGCAGCCGCAGTACAAGATGCCTTGAATACTTTCAAAGCAGCCCTTGATCCTGCAAAATTCTTAGCCAAGCATAATGTAAGAATGGCTACCGAAGCGGATCTTCTTGTGATTGAGGCGGATTCTGTCAAATCGCAACAACGTGATCACTTCGTAAGCACGATTAACACCGTAGCCTCTGATGAAGCAGAAGATGCTAAGTTACCTGTTTATGAAGAAGAAATAAAAATTACTAATAAATTTACCCACACGGTTGCAGGCTCTGTAGTCGCCGACTCCTCAAAATCTAATGATGAGAGAAATGCTGCCATTGCTGATGCAGGACAAACCCTTAAAGAGGCACGTGCTGAATTTAGAAAGAATTTACGTAACATCGTCAATGTCACTCTAGATAATGGGGCTGATGAAGCGTCTAAACAGTTAGCGCTTGCACAATTGTTATTGGTGCTAGATAGTGCGTTAGGGGGTAACCGTCTGGGTGCATACGTACAGCAGGCTGCCACTCAAATGGCTGACGGTACACTGGAGACTACTTCTACTAATAGTACCAAAGCAACCGTGTTGGATTTATACGAAACAACGCTTGAATGCATTAGGGACCTCTTCGTACCTGGTCCTGGTGCCGGTGCCAGTATTTCAGAGGAAGAAGAAGAAGAACAAGCACAGAAAAAACGCAACGGTCTTTTCAAAGGAATTTAATTATCCCTCAATCAATGGAGCCACACTAGTGGCTCCATTTTTTTCCTAGACATTAAACCTAAAATGCACCACGTCTCCGTCTTTCATCACATATTCTTTACCTTCTAAACGCCATTTCCCTGCTTCTTTAGTGCCATTCTCACCTTTATATTGAATGTAATCCTCAAAAGCAATAATTTCCGCACGAATAAAGCCTTTTTCAAAATCCGTATGAATAACGCCTGCAGCTTGTGGTGCGGTATTACCGACATGGATGGTCCAAGCGCGCACTTCCTTAACGCCCGCAGTAAAGTAGGTTTGTAGACCCAATAAGGCGTAACCGCAATGGATAAGGCGATCAAGCCCAGATTCGGTTTGGCCGAGTTCAGCTAAAAAGACAGCCTTATCTTCATCTTCTAATTCCGCAATTTCTGATTCTATCGCCGCGCACATCGGCACCACCATGGCATTTTCAGCCGCTGCAATGCGCTTAACTTCATCGAGCAGGGGATTATTCTCTAAGCCGCCTTCTGCAATATTGGCGATATATAAAATGGGTTTAATAGTGATTAAATGTAAACTATCCGCAATCGCACGTTCCTCATCGGTATAAGCTAAACTGCGTGCAGGATGGCCATCACTTAAATGATTTTGCAATTTAGTCAACAGCGCACTCTCAAGTAGCGCAAGTTTGTCACCACTTTTCGTTTGCTTTTGTACCCGCATTAAGCGTTTTTCTACGCTTTCTAGGTCGGCTAAGATAAGTTCGTTATTAATAATATTGATATCGCGCCGCGGTGAAACATCGCCCGCAACATGCGTGACATTATCATCTTCAAAGCAGCGTACCACATGCGCAATGGCATCGGTTTCACGAATATGCGCGAGGAATTGATTACCTAAACCTTCGCCTGTTGCAGCGCCTGCAACTAACCCTGCGATATCCACAAATGTCATCGTAGTGGGCACTACCCGCTCAGGTTTAACAATGTCCGCGAGTTGCTTTAAGCGCGGATCCGGCACGTTCACTATGCCGACATTAGGCTCTATTGTGCAAAAAGGGTAATTAGCCGCTTCGATTCCCGCTTTGGTGAGCGCATTAAATAAGGTAGATTTCCCTACATTCGGTAGACCTACGATGCCACATTTAAATCCCATGGTTGATCCTTAAGTTGATTAAAGCAAAAACATTAATTCTCCGTATGCAAACGCGTCATCGCTTTGTCAAATTCGCCAATTACTAATAAGGGTAATACCTCTTTGGCTCTATCTAGTGCGTGCGCAATGGTGATGTTATCTTCTAATGTCGGCACATGTAGCACATAATCGACCACCGGTTGACTCCCAACCGGCCGGCCTATGCCTATTCGCAGGCGATTAAATTCTTGCGTCCCTAAACATTGGGCGATGCTGCGTAAACCATTATGGCCACCACTCCCACCGCCATGCTTCAGACGTATTGTGCCGACGGGCAAATCCAATTCATCATGCGCGATCAATACATTAGTCGCTGCAATTTTATAAAAATTCATCACGGCTAAAACTGCTTTGCCGCTTTCATTCATATAAGTCGTAGGAATAGCCAAACGTATGGTTTTTTGATTAACAGTGATTTGCGCGCTTGAGGCAAATAGTTTGCTTTCGCTTTTTAATGGGCCATCATAAGCAGACAGTAGGTTTTCAATAAACCAACTGCCTGCATTATGACGCGTATGCTGATAACGATCCCCAGGATTAGCAAGACCCACAATCAGAGTAATAGGATGAGTATGTTGCATAAGCCCAATGATTACTCTTCAGTAGAGGATCCTTCTGTGCCTTCAGCCCCTTCTTCTGCACCTTCAACGGCTTCCGTTTCTTCCTTCACGCGCTCAATGGTAATATGAACCACAGCTAAATCATTTTTCTCATCCCCTGCAAGCTCAACCAGACTGACGCCTTCGGGCAGCTTCAGATCAGATAAATGCACCATGTCATTGAGATCAAGATGCGAGATATCGACAGAAACATATTCGGGTAAGTGGCTAGGTAAACATGAAATCTCAACCGTTGAGATCAATTGATGCACCATACCGCCATTTTTTACGCCCACGGCATGTTCTCCGCCTTCAAAGTGTAAAGGAATATGCATGGTCATGACTTTATTCATGTTAATGCGCAGCAGATCCATGTGCATAATAATGGGTTTATACGGATGGCGTTGCATGTCTTTCACGACCGCTTTATGCTGCTTGCCGTCCACGTGTACCGTTAAAATATGCGAGAAAAAGGCTTCATTTTCACAGGCCTTGCGGACATCTTTATGCGCGAGCGTCAAAGATTCAGGTGTTTCACCTGCGCCATAAATTACCGCAGGCATAGCACCCTTACGACGTAGGCGGCGGCTCGCTCCTTTCCCTAAGTCAGTACGAGTAGTAGCAAATAATTCAAAAGTATCAGTCATAATAAACCTCGTTACAAAAATAAATAAAACTTAAACGTGAAACATTCGCGACCAAATGGATCATCCTAACAATCAAGATCACTCAGGAAACATACAGCTGAGTGATTCTTGTTCACTGATGCGATGAATTGCTTCAGATAAAGTCCAACTTAAACTCACTTGACGAATGCGCTTACACGCTTGTGCTTCTGGGCTAAGTGGGATGGTATCTGTGACAACCACCTCATCGAGTTCGGATTGACTAATGTTGTTAATCGCATTACCGGATAATACCGGATGGGTGATATAACCCACGACTTTTTTCGCGCCATTTTCTTTTAGCGCTTTGGCAGCAAGGCATAGCGTGCCCGCGGTATCGACGATGTCATCAATAATAATGCAGGTCCGATCCCGGACTTCACCAATAATATTCATTACTTGAGATTCATTAGGGCGAGGGCGGCGTTTATCAATAATGGCTAAATCAGCATCATTTAAACGTTTTGCAAACGCACGCGCACGGATCACTCCCCCGACATCGGGTGACACGATCATCAGTGCATCGTGGGCATATTGTGCTTGAATATCAGCGAGCAATACTTTTGAGGCATAAACGTTATCGACCGGCATATCAAAAAAACCTTGGATTTGATCCGCATGCACATCGACCGTCACTACGCGAGAAAACCCCACGGTGGCCAGCATATCGGCTATGACTTTTGCAGTAATTGGGACGCGCGCAGATCGCACTCTGCGATCTTGCCGGGCATAACCAAAATAAGGGATCACTGCGGTAATTTTTTGTGCGGAGGCGCGACGCAGGGCATCGGCCATAATAATGAGTTCCATGATATTGTCATTACTCGGGGCGCAAGTGGATTGTATGATAAACACATTCTTGCCGCGGACATTTTCTAAAATCTCCACGCGAATTTCACCGTCGCTAAAGCGATCGACCATCGCTTTACCCAATGGGATATTCAGGTGTTCAGCAATAGCATGGGCCAACAATGGGGTGGCATTGCCGCTAAAGAGCATGAGATTATCAGTCATATATAGTCTTTAAATAAAATAAATGGCTGGGGCGCCAGGATTCGAACCTGGGTATGCTGGAATCAAAATCCAGTGCCTTACCGCTTGGCGACGCCCCACTTTATTGATGCTAGTATCCCCCATTACAATCAATTACTTTTTAGTGATTTTGATCATATGAGGTAGCTGAAATCTTGCCCGGAAGTTAAAACGGGGCTTGATTTTGGCCTTTAGCTGCGAATCCTATCATTCCAGTTGGAATTTGTCCAACGATATCTATGGCTTGCGCTTCGCTTTTACAGGGTAAAAATAGGCCTGCGCCACTGCCGGTTAAGCGCGCAGGACCAAATTGACTTAGCCAACTTAAGGCTTCTTTAATCAGGGGATATTCTTGGCAAACAAGCGGGCTGAAATCATTATGGCAGGGCACGCCTTTTAAATAGTCAGCGGCCGTAATAGGCGCAGTATCGCGTTTAAGCGAGGGATGAGCGTACATGGCAGGCGTGCTGACATGCACAGACGGCACTAAAATCACATACCAGGGCATAGGCGTATCTATTGCGGTCAGTTCATCACCTATGCCTTCTGCGAACGCGGTTTTTTGATATAGAAAAATCCCGACATCTGCGCCAAGTTTGCGCCCGAGTGGCATTAAGGCCGCGGTCGGTAACTGTAAATCCCATAATTCATTCAGCGCAAGCAGTGTGGTCGCAGCATCCGAGCTGCCCCCCCCTAAACCACTCCCCATAGGAATATTTTTTTCTAAACGAATATCAGCGCCCAACGGACAATTTGTGCTTGTTTTTAAGAGTTTCGCCGCTTTCATGATTAAATTATCACTGTCAGCCACCCCGGGTAATGCTGAACTTAAGGTAATGTCATTCTCGGGTTTTCGGGTAAAATGCAGAATATCGCAGCGATCTAAAAATTGAAAAACGGTTTGTAAATTATGATACCCGTCTGGGCGCCTGCCTATGATGTGTAAAAATAAATTGATTTTTGCCGGGGCACGTCGGGTTAATTGTCGGTGTTGATTTGCCATGTGTTCAGCAGTAAGGTAATTCTAGTGTCATCGTGCCATAAAATAATTTTGCGCGGCACGACGTAGTCGTCTTTATCGTCATCATCATACTGCTGGTATTCTTCATATGCAAGCTGCCAATCGTGTTGTTTAAGCTGCAACACTCGGCCTTGATCGCTTAACACATATTGGGATGGATAGTTTGGATCCGGCAAGCCCCGGGTCCAATAATAAAGACTTGCTATCGGTAATGACCAGCCGGTGTGTTGATAGAGTAGAGTTTGCGCATCTCGCGCCCGGTCTATATTTCCTCGCGCATCTTTAAATATGACTTGATTCGGGCGCCCGGATAATTGCACCGTGCCCTGACCCAGAGGGCCGCTTAAAGCAATTTCATAATGGTCAGGGGTGCTTTGTACCCAAGTCAGATTGGCAGTCGTCGCTTTATCGTCTTGTTTAATCGAAAATTTACCGCGAATTTTCCAGTTTTCTAGGCGTTCTAATTGAAGTTGGTGTACGGTCCAAGCGTCTTCAGTCGGTAAATAGTTTACTGGGGGGGCTATAGGTTGGTGCGCACAACCGCTGAGGATGAGTATATATAACAGTAGTAAGTTTTTTATAGATGTATTCATGTTGCTCAGGTACGTAATCATACAAAAATCCCCCCGGCCTAAGAAGGCCGGCCCCCTTTACAAAGGGGGCAAGTTTCCATTGTTTAAAGGAGATAACGAAAGATCGTGCCCCTTTACAAAGGGGCAAGTTTCCATCGTTTACAAAGGAGATAACGAAAGATCGTGCCCCCTTTGTAAAGGGGGCCGGCCTTCTTAGGCCGGGGGGATTTTACTGAACTTAAATACTAATCAAAGCTCAAAAGCATCATCCCTATTTATTCCTCATTGTAGCTCATTTGCAATCTGGGTATAAATAAACTGTAAATCTTCATGCGGTTGTTTGGCTAAAACCCCTTCTAAATAATTTTTCGCGGCAAGCTTATCTTTCATTTGATATAAAATTTGGACCTTTAAGGCGATGGCGGAAATCCATTCCGGGTGCAGCGCTAAAGAATGATCTGTCGCTTCCAGCGCAAAAGGGTAGAGCTTCATGCTTTGCGCTTGTCTTGCCAAAGCAAACCAAATCGGCGCTTCATGCTCATACAGAAGACTGAATTCTTGCAGTAGGGCTAAAAACAGGTTTTGCTCAGCGAGGTGCTCGAGCGAGGTCGTGATCACCATTAAATGAGACAAGGCTTCCTTAGGGGCTTGTTCAATCAGTGTGCTTAACCGCTCACGCGCCAGTTCTTCATCATTAGCCATAATCGCAAGCATGGCGCTTAAGGCCTGGGCTTGGAGGGCTTCTGGATCAAGCTCGGCCCAGAGGGATGCCGCGGTATGGGCCAGGGTAAAGGCTTCGGCTTCTAATGCCGCGCTGGTAGCGAGTAACGCAAAATCTGCACGCTGCGTCGCTTGAGCGAGCATTAAATAATGATCCCCCGCATCAAGCCATAATCCGCGCTGCCATGCCATATCCGCAACTAATATATGATAATCCAGGGTAAGGGGGGCGAGCGTACTCTCTGTTTGTAGCGCTTGCACCTCAATCGCATGGTTTTTAAACGCGATAAGGGTGAATCCGGCCGCTCCCATACAGAGGGAGAACAGCATCACGTTGAAATAAGAATAGGTAGCGTCACGCATAGTTTATTATTTTTTTTGTTATGTATATAAGTTATATTGGTGAGTAAAGATTTATTCTTAAATGTGGATCGAGTACAATGACCCGATAGTAAACACGATTGTAAGTGGGTCAACCGACCCGAATTTAATTTTAAATTTGTTATTCAACTGGTATAATTATGGCTTTGGTTATTTGCAGTATTAATCATCACAGTGCCCCGATAGAAGTCAGGGAACAATTTGCCTTGACGCCCCATGAAGCGCCCCTCGCCCTACGCGATTTGGCCGCTCAAGGTGAATTTAATGAAGCCGTGATTTTGTCGACCTGTCATCGCACAGAAGTATTTTGTGATACGTTGTATCCGGAAAAATTAGCGGCCTGGCTGTGTGATTTCCATCAACTGAATGTGGCGCAGTATTTACCTTATATTAATATTTATTGCGATGAGGTGGCGGTGCAACACGCGATGCAAACCGCCTGCGGCTTAGATTCCTTAATCCTAGGTGAGCCCCAAATATTAGGCCAAATGAAAGCCGCTTATGCCCATGCCCAAAAAGTAGGCACGGTGGGCAAGCTGCTAAATCGCTTATTCCAACACGTATTTTCAGTGGCTAAAACTGTACGCAGTCAAACGGCGATAGGTGCTAATACCACATCGGTTGCTTCCACTGCCGTAAAATTAACTCAGCATTTTTTTGAGGATTTATCCGCACGCAGCGCGTTATTAATTGGAGCGGGCGATACGATAGAACTCAGCGCTAAACATTTATACGAACATGGCGTGAGGCAACTGATGTTTGCAAACCGTACCTTTGCTAAAGCTCAGGCGCTTGCGCAAAAATATCAAGGCCGAGCCGTCGCGTTACCGATGCTATCAAGTATTTTGGCGCAACACGATATCGTGATTTCAGCAACAACGAGTGCCACGCCTATTTTAGGTAAAGGCTGCGTCGAGCGGGCGCTGAAATGGCGCTGTAATCGGCCGTTATTACTGATTGATTTGGCGATGCCGCGTGACATTGAGCCAGAAGTCGCCTTATTAAACGATGTGCATTTATATGATGTTGATGCTTTGCAAGAGCAAGTCCAAGCCGGAATGAACGCACGCCGGCAGGCCGCACAACTGGCATTAAGGATCATTAACCAGCAGGTGCAGGTATTTATGCAGTGGGTTGCAACCATCAGTGCGACGGAAATTATACGCTGTTACCGCGCAGAAAGTGAACGTTTGCGCGATGAAGAATTGCTCCGTGCGACGCAAGCCATTAGTGATGGCAAAGATCCGCAAACCGTCATTGCCCATTTAGCGCATCGGTTAACACAAAAACTGATCCATCATCCTACGGTACAATTGCGTAGTCTGCATGAAGATGATGTTCAAGAAGAGATCATCATCGCCAATCAAATGCATTTAATGCCCGAACCAGAAGTAGCGCTTTCATGAAAGAATCCTTGCGTGATAAATTGCAAATGATCACAACGCGGGCACAAGAGCTAAATGCGTTGCTCTCGGATCCCAATGTCTTAAATGATATGGAAAAATACCGCAATTATTCGAAAGAATATGCCGATTTAGAACCGGTCGTTCAGTGCTTTAAAGCGTATCAAGACGCAACGAGTGCGATAGATAATGCCTTAGCGTTACTAAAAGATCCGGATGAAAGCATGCGCGATATGGCGCAAGAAGAGCTGGCGGAAGCCAAAGTGCGGCAAGAAGCCTGCGAGCAAGAATTACAAACCTTATTATTACCCAAAGATCCCGATGATGAACGTAATGCGTTTGTGGAAATTCGTGCAGGGACCGGTGGCGATGAAGCAGGAATATTTGCGGGCGATTTATTTCGCATGTATAGCCGTTATGCTGAATTAAAAGGCTGGCGCGCACAAGTGATAAGTAGTCATCAAAGTGAGCGCGGCGGTTTTAAAGAAGCCGTCTTATTATTAAGTGGGCAAGGGGTTTATGGGCGTTTGAAATTTGAGTCCGGAGCGCATCGGGTCCAACGGGTGCCGGATACTGAATCGCAAGGCCGCATTCATACCTCAGCCTGTACCGTTGCGGTATTACCAGAAATGGATGAGGTGGCCGCGGTTGAAATTAATCCAGCGGATTTAAAAGTCGATACCTACCGCTCCTCCGGTGCAGGCGGACAACACGTCAACGTGACCGATTCTGCCATACGTATTACCCATATTCCGACCGGGATTATTGTGGAATGCCAAGATGAACGATCCCAACATAAAAACCGTGCGCGCGCCATGAGCATTTTAAGTGCAAAAATCCAGCAAGCACAAAAAGATAAAATTCAAAAAGAAAAAGCCATGACGCGTCGCTTATTAGTTGGCAGCGGCGATAGATCAGAGCGGATCCGCACCTATAATTTCCCACAAGGTCGCTTAACGGATCACCGTGTGAATTTAACCTTGTATAAATTATTGGATATCTTGGAAGGTAATTTAGATCCCGTGATTGATGTCCTCATCCAAGAAAATCAAGCGGATGAATTAGCCGCGATTGAATAATGCCATGAGTGTTACGATTAAACATGCCTTGCAAGATGCACACCACGTATTAGGTGAACCCCGCAGTGGTGAAATATTACTTGGGTTTATATTGAGGCAAACCCGGGCTTATTTATATACTTATCCTGATAAAATAATCCCAGAAGATAAACATCAACGCTTCCAAAATTTGAAAACGAAGCGGGCGCAAGGCGTACCGATCGCTTATTTACTAGGGGAAAAAGAGTTTTATTCTCTTCGCTTTAAAGTGACACCTGATACCTTAATTCCACGCCCTGAAACCGAATTATTAATTGATACCGTTTTGGAAATTTTGCCATCCGAGCAAGCAAAGGTTTTAGATCTTGGTACGGGCAGCGGCGTAATTGCTATCACCCTTGCAAAACTTCGCCCCCACCTTCAGGTGATGGCAACGGATTTTTCAGCACCAGCGCTACAGGTTGCAAAAGACAATGCAAAACAGTATGACCTCACGAATATTGAGTTTCTATTAAGTCATTGGTTTGACAGTATTGCGCCGCAAGCATTTGATATTATCGTCAGTAATCCCCCGTATATTGCAGATAGGGATCCACATCTTAAGCAAGGCGATGTACGTTTTGAGCCTGAAACGGCGCTACAATCGGGCGCAGAGGGTTTAGATGATCTTAAGCAGATCATTAAGCTCGCTCCGGCCTATTTAGTATCAGGTGGCAGTTTATTAGTAGAACATGGCTTTGATCAAGCTGATGCGGTGCAAGCATTATTTAAAACAGCAGGTTTTCACAAGATTAGCACCGTGAAGGACTTAGCAGGGTTAGCTCGGATGACTTGGGCTAATAAATGACTCGGTTTTATCGATTTCAGCAAATACATATTGATCCATTTTGCAGTATCTGATAATTTATGATTCAATGCTTGATTCCTCCTGGGGGTATATGTATATTTAAACTATACATATAGCGGAGATATTTCCATGAGAGCATCTATTGTTGAATTAAGGTACCAGATGAAGGATATTCTAAAAGCATTAGATCGCAATGAGGTCGTGACTATCATTTATAGAGGGCAAGAGAAGGGTCAAATTATACCCATGCAAGTGAATGATCAGACAGCTATACAAGATCATCCTTTTTTCGGCATGCATAAAGATAAGGGACTCACAGTAGATGAAGAAATGCAGCAGTTAAGAGGGACCAGGTACGATGATATTTGATACGGATATTTTTATTTGGGTAGAACGGGGCCATAAAAAAGCGGCTGATTTATTGGAAAAATCTAGTGTAAGAAAGATATCGATCCAAACCTTTATGGAATTGTTGCAAGGCGCGCGTAATAAGGTAGAACAAAAAAACATCAGAGATTTTATTAAGCAATGTAATATCAGTGTGTTACCTTTTACAGAAAACATTGGTCACAGAGCTGCAATTTATATTGAAGAATATGCTATGTCTACAGGGATGCGAGCTGGGGATGCGATTATCGCTGCAACAGCAATGGAGAATGATTTGGAATTAATCACTAGTAATAAGAAGCATTATGCAGCTATAGTTAATTTAAAAACACATTTCTTTAAACCTTGATTGTAACCTTATATGTTAATCGCAATTATTCCTATCACTACGATTGAATCTGCAAAAAGCCTTATGCTGCAAGCTGCAAACGCAGCAGCATTTGAATTTCGCCTAGATTATTTTCCGCAAGTCGATTTGTTAGCCCTGTCGCAACTGCAAAAGCAAGCCCAAAAGCCGGTCATGTTTACGGTGAGGACACCGAGTCAAGGTGGGGTGTATCAAGGTACCGAATCGGAGCGTATGGCGCTATTGACTAAACTCATGAGCCTGCAACCTGATTATTTGGATGTCGAACACGATGTGCCTATTAGTGTGTGTGAGCAATTAAAAGCATTATCGCCACGCACAAAATTCGTGCGATCTTATCATGATTTTCAAAACACTCCGGATGATTTGCCGCAGTTACTCGAAACCATGCAACATGCGATTTTTTCTTATTATAAAATCATAACGACTGCACAATCGATAATTGATACGCTACACGTGTTGCAATTTGTACAGCACCATGCGCCCCATGTGCCGTTAACTGCCCATGCAATGGGTGAATTAGGCATCACTAGCCGCATTTTAGGCCGCGTGTTGGGTAATCAATTTACTTATGCGAGTATAGTAGGGCAAGAGCAAGTGGCGCCTGGGTTATTAACGGTGGATGAACTCATCAACATTTATCATTATCCTCAATTAAACCCCCACACAAAAATTTATGGTTTAATTGGATCCCCGATTACACACAGTATTGGACATTTATTTCATAATGCAGAGTTTATTGCGCATCATCAAAATGCGGTGTATGTAAAATTTCAAGTATACCCTGATGAGTTAGCAGATTTTTTTGCATTGACGCAATCACTACCCATCGAAGGCTTAAGTGTCACCATGCCACACAAACAAGCTGTACTAAAATTTTGTCAAGCTTACACTAACGAAGTAAAAACCATAGGGGCTGCCAATACGTTAATTAAAGAAGATAATGGTTATTTAGCGGCAAATACTGATGGTGAAGCGGTTGTGAGCCTTTTGCCACAAGAGTTAACACATAAAAAAATTATTGTGTTAGGCGCAGGGGGAGCCGCCAGCAGTATTATTTATAGCCTTATTCAACACGGCGCGAGGGTGAGTGTTTATAATCGCAGCCTAAATCATTGTGCGGAATTAAAAGAAAAATATCCCATAGAGATTTTTCCCCTCACAGAAATCACCCATGCAGATTATGATATTTTAATTAATACGCTGCCAGTAAATGCTTATCCGCATCCCATTCATTTTATCAAAGATAAAATGGTGTTGGATGCTAATTATCAAGACCATGCCACGGATTTAATTTTAGATGCGCTAGCGCAGGGCTGCATCACCATAGAAGGCAAATCTATGTTTTATGCCCAAGCCAAAATGCAACGACTACACTGGTTTAACACTGATGAATGATGAACAATTATTACGTTATAGCCGGCATATTTTCTTGCCGGAAATAGACATTGCCGGCCAAGAAAAATTATTGTCCAGCACGGTGCTGCTAGTAGGATTAGGCGGATTAGGATCGCCTATTGCGCTCTATTTAGCAGCAAGCGGAGTAGGGCGCCTGCTTTTAACCGATAGAGAAAAAGTAGAATTATCTAATTTACAACGGCAAATTATTCATAGCAGCAATAGCCTAGATGAAATGAAAACCACCTCCGCCGCACGCGCCTTACACGCATTAAACCCCGACATAAAATTAGATTTAATCGATGATTTAACAGCAGAAAATCTAGATAAGTACGTCGCACTAGCCGATTGTGTTGTCGATGGCAGTGATAATTTTACCACGCGCTTTGTTATAAACCGTGCCTGCGTCAAGGCACGCGTGCCGTTAGTCTCAGGCGCCGCCATCCAATTTAACGGCCAATTATGTGTATTTGATTTCAAACATGATCCTACGCCTTGTTATCAATGCTTATACCCCGATGACATCGCACAAGAAAATCGCTGCCAAGACAGCGGCGTGATCGCGCCTTTAGTCGGCGTGATCGGCAGCCTGCAAGCTTTGGAAGCAATCAAATTATTACTAGGAATGAGGATGAAGAGTCAATTATTACAATTTGATGCACGAGCGCTTGGTTTTCGCAGCAGTAAAATAGTTCCGGACCCTAAATGTAGCGTTTGCACTGATCAATGCTAAATTTCACCTGCAATAATGATCGAATTTGTAATTGTTGGATAAGCGGATCAACACCACTGTCTTCTTCTTGATATAGCTAATTAAGCAAACCCATTTGCTGCTCCAGCTGTTCTGCTGCAAAAAAGACGGGATCAGGAATAGATAAGGTTGTTTTCATAAATCAAGTTATAATTGTGATTATATCCATCTTTCAAGAGTTTTGTATAGATAGTGCGGCCTTAAAACTAAATTCGTGGGGATTCGTTAGGGAACAGGATGAGGGAAAAGATAGATCCCCACGGTTATCAAGTTACTTATTTTTGTAAATATTCAGTTGATCTATTCAGTTAATCTATTCGGTTAATCTATCTCTGGGTGACCCACTGCGTCATCCCGTGCGTAAGCCGCCATCATAGGTGATAGAAGCACTTCACTCTCGCGGCTGTAGACACGGGATAGAGGTTACAGATATTCTTACGTGCTCAGCATAGATTAACTTCGTAAGCAATATTTCCACCT
>JABCZS010000025.1:431-23263 GCA_013289605.1 Gammaproteobacteria bacterium | reverse complement strand
AATCACCTACCCTCTCCGATACCTATCTCATCATTGATAAAACGGTGACGGGAGATCAAAGTGCACAGCATATGATTGCAGCCTGTGCACGCGGTATACGCTTGATACGGCTGCGTGCAATGGGACAAACAGATGCGGAGTATCTTGCTTGGATAGCAGTACTATTACCGCTCGCCAAGGCACACGGCGCGCAGGTACTTATTGATCAAGAAGATTATTTACACCTAGGTGCAGACGGATTACATCTTAACAGTGCTGCATTATTAGCGTGTCACGAGCGTCCGATTTCTAGACAAGTATATTGCGCAGCCTCAACGCACGATCTAAGTCAATTACAACACGCCCAGCACCTCGCATTAGATTTTGTAACCTTATCCCCAGTGAAAAAAACGGCGACGCATCCCGAGGTTAAACCTTTAGGCTGGTCAGTTTTCTCGCAATGGGCAACTCAAGTACAACTTCCAGTGTTTGCACTAGGGGGCTTAACTTTGGTGGATAAAGACGAAGCAAAAAAGTGGGGTGCCTACGGAATAGCCGGGATCCGTGGTTTATAAGAAAAGAAATTACGAAAACGTCCTTCTTTTTTTCGCTCTGGACCTCACCTAAATCATGCAACAAACTAATTTAAAATTAATATCGCTGTCGATTTGGGTGGGATGACCATTAATATCTAGAGATAAGAAGCGGATGCTGATCCGATGTTTACCGCCGCTAATTTCGGGAAAAGTGCCTTTTAAAGCGGATTCAACGCGGATCATTTGACAGGGTGTTGCACTATCGAGACTTTTTTGGAAAAAGCCACCGACGGCCACTTGATCTTCCGTATATGAGCTGTTGCGGATCATTTTTAAAATCAGTTGCGTGGTTTCTTCTATGGGTTTAAACGTAGTGATCCAATCTTCGATATCCGCGCGACGCCGGTTATCGTCTTCATGCAGCCAATAATGGTATTGCGGTAAGTCAAAATTACAGGTGCCACCCGGTATGCTTAAGCGGTGCTTAATGGCCGTGAGTAATTCATGTTCACGCAACGATTGGCCGATGCGTCCTTTGATGTTTTGCAACACTTCGGATTGAATATCTATTTTTTCAATGACATCTTGTAAGCGTTTACTGTTGACATTAGGGGATTTAAATAATTTGGTCAGTTGAATTTTTAAACGATCCAACTCTTTTAGAAATTCAGTTTTAATGTCTGCACGGTCAAAAATATTTAAAATTTCAATTAAGGTACTAACTACCATGCGGTAATGCCAGATAGAATGATGCTCAGTACGCATATAATGCAATTGAGTAAAAAGATGTTCCAAGCGTAAAAAAGTCCGGATCCGCTCGTTTAAGGGTTGTTCATAAATAGTAGTCATGGGCTCGTAAGATTAATTTTTAAAAATTCTAGCACATTTTGTCTAAAGTCTGTTCATTTTATGTGTTGTCACCCGGTATTCCTCGTCTTAGATTGTTCTGAGCCAGTTGTACATAATAAGCATGTAGATTGTGTACTTTATTTTTTAACTGCTGCAGATCACCGGTATTTTCTATCACATCATGGGCACATGCCAGGCGTGCTTTGCGGCTGGCTTGTGCGGCTAACATCGCATGCGCTTCTTCTATAGTAATTTTATCTCTATTTGTAAGTCGACTTATCTGTGTCGATTCAGGGACATCAATAACTAGGATCCGATCAATATAGTCTTCTTTTTGAGTTTCGACCAGTAACGGGATCACCACCACTACGTAAGTGGAGGAGCAGCGTGCAAGGGCTGCAATAATGCGGGCACGAATTTGTGGATGCAAATAATGCTCTAACCCAGCACGCGCTTTAGGATCACTAAAAATAAGTTGCCGTAATTTATAGCGATTAAGTTCGCCTTTGGGGTTACAGAGTGCAGTTCCAAACTGATTGATGACGGTTTGCGCAATACTCGGCTCATTGAGCAAATCTTTCGCAATCAGATCCGCATCAATGATCCCTACATTGAGTTCAGAAAAAAATCGTGCGGCGGTAGATTTTCCGCTGCCGACACCCCCAGTTAAACCGATAGTGAACATCGTTGTGTGACTTCCTTCAAATAAAAAACAAATACCCCCAGCCGGCGAGCGCTAAAAAAGGGCCAAAAGCTAAGGGAATATTATATTTTATTTTTCCCAAGGCCATGCCTATCAAGGCCACACACAAACCCAACATTGAGGCCACTAAAATAATAGGCAGTAACGCCTCTACACCAAAAAAAGCACCGAGTGCCGCTAAGAGTTTGCAATCGCCCCCTCCTAGCCCCGGGTGTTTGCGGACGAGATAATATAAGCGATCAATGACAAATAGAAAAGTAAAGCCTAAAATGGCGCCCCAAATGGCATCTTGTGCGGGGGTAAATACCTCAAAACTATTTACGGCTAAACCTAACCAGAGTAAGGGCAGCGTGATGCAATCAGGTAAAATTTGCTCGTTTATGTCAATTGCAGAGAGTGCTAACAAACTATAAGTGAGTAGCAATGCGACAGCGAGTTTTATTTGCCAGCCGAAATGAAATAATAAGATTAAAGTGAATACTAAACTTAAGGCTTCTATCAAGGGATAACGCCAAGAAATGGGTTGTTGACAACAAGCGCTGCGCCCTTTTAACCAAAAAAAGCTCAATAAAGGGATATTATCTCGTATACGTAATGGCGTCTGGCATTGTGGGCACATCGATGCCGGCCAGGCGAGATTAAAAGGTTTAGCAGACAGAGCGTCGTTATACATCAATGGCAGGCGATAAATTACTACATTTAAAAAACTGCCGATGATGAGTGCAATCAGACTTAAGGTGACTAGGGCTAATCCAGGGTGAGTGGCCAGTAACATTAATACAACGCTCCTAATTTAAACAGGGGTGAATAAAGACCAATGATAATACTCCCCAGCAAAATTCCCAATACGCAAATGCATAAAGGTTGTAATAATTGGGTGAATTGTTGCACGAGACGCGTCACACGCTCCTCCAGGATAACCGCACTGCTTAATAGCATGGGGGAGAGTTGACTGGTTTGCTCACCGATAGCGACTAATTGGATAACCAGATCGGAGAATTGTCGCGTTTCTCTCAAGGCTTGTTGTAAACTCATGCCGGATTGGACATAAGATCCTAGCCATTTTATTTTTTGACCGAAGAAAAGATCTGCCATGACCTGCTCGGCTAAGGTCAATGCCTGCAGCAGCGGCAAGCCCGCACGCACGGCCATCCCGAGGCTATAAAGGTAACGGGCTTGATTGGACGCTTGTAATAGCGGGCCTAAGCCTGGAAGGTAAGCCAATCCTGCGCGTATGCGCCATCGGCATGCCGTATTGTTTTTGATTAAGATCACACCCACAATGCCTAGGGAAAAAATAACGGCATAAGCCATTAAGCTAGGGTGCCGTAAAAAATCTGCCACACTGAAAATAACCGTGGTTAACTTAGGCAAGGGACTCGTGCTTTGCGCAAATAATAATTGGAATTGTGGCACGATAAATAATAACAGACCCAAAGTAATCAACACGCTCATTAAAAACACGCCCATAGGATAGAGTAGGGCTGTTTTGAGTTGTTGTTGCTGGGCCATTTTTTTGGCTTGATATTCGGCCAGTTGCTGCAACACCCTCGCTAATTGCCCGGTTTCTTCCCCTACTTTTATGACTTGAATAAAATAGTGGGGGAAAAGCGTAGGAAAGCGCGATAGTGCCTGACTTAAACTCTGGCCTTGCTCGATTGCAGCTTTCAATTGATCAAAAATACGGCGTAATTTCGGTTTAAATTGTTGTGCTAACGTGTGTAAGCACACGAGCAGCGGCAACGAGGCCTGCACAAGCTGCGCCAATTGTTGCAGCAGGAGGTGTAAATCTTGCGCAGAAAAATGTGGAGTCAGGCTGCACCAGGATTTACGCATTTTTTTAATAATGATCCCTTGCGTTAATAATTGCTGGTGTGCCGCACGTAGGTGTTCTGCGTGCACGTGCGCTTGCACGGCTAACCCAGCCGCATCCCAGCCGCTATAGCAATAGGTATACAGTTTTTTAGTCATCCTGCACCATACGATTCACTTCAGTAAGACTAGTCAAACCGAGTGCTACTTTTTGTAAGGCTGCTTCGCGTAAAGTGAGGCAGGGCACGTGTTGTTTAAGCGTGCTATAAGCGGGGGCATGCTCATGGATTAAATACTGTTTGACAGCAGGTGTCATCGGGATGCATTCGTAGACGCCTATACGCTCCTTTCCCGCTAATGTTCGCAAAAGACGTTGTGCGATGATTAAACTTAAACTACTAATGAGTTCATAACGTGCAATGCCCATATGCACTAAACGATTGATGGTTTCTAAGCCGTTGGATGCATGCAGGGTGGATAAGACTAAATGTCCTGTTTGTGCCGCTTGGATAGCAATTTCAGCGGTTTCTTTATCGCGAATTTCTCCTACCATAATGATATCCGGATCTTGTCTTAATACACTGCGTAAAATGCGGGCAAAATTAAGATTAATTTTTTCGTGCACTGGAATTTGTGTGACCCCGGGCACTGTGATTTCAATCGGATCTTCTACAGTCACAATATGCTGCGTGTCTTGATTCAGACAATGCAGCGCTGTATATAGCGTGGTGGTTTTGCCACTGCCGGTGGGGCCGGTGACCAAAATCAATCCTTGTGGGCGCGCAAGTGCATGCTGGAAAATATTCATTTGTTCTAGGGTTAAGCCTAATGCATTGAGGCTGCGCACTTGCGTGTTTTGATCCAGTAGCCGCAAGACAATTTTTTCCCCAAATAAAGTGGGACAGCAATTGATGCGTATATCCAAAGGATGTGCGGTATGGCGCATAAAACTAATCCGCCCATCTTGCGGCAAGCGTTGTTCAGCAATATCAAGCTGCGCCATGACTTTGAGTTGGGTGGTGATGCGTGCGGCAATGTCTAGTGATCCCCGAAAAATAAGGGTTAATAAGCCGTGCTGACGCATACGGATCTGGTAATGGTTTGCGCCGGGTTCAAAATGTAAATCAGAAGCGCGATGTTGATAAGCGTACAAAATGACATCGCTAATGTGGGCGATGTAATCAAACGGTAGCATAAGGTTTCCTGCATGATTATTTTTATTTGCGAATGCGTCTGTGGCTTTGTGGTTATAGGTTAGCATGTTGAAATAGAAAATGCATCTTTAGCGTCATTCCGCAATAAGGGATATTTTACAAATGCACGGCTGAAGTTTACGTGCTACTATACTTATCGTTAAATAAAAGTGATCACACGACAATTTTTATGACCTTACATGTACATCCTTTCCTAAAATGGCCAGGCGGAAAATTTCGATTAATCGATAAAATTTTGCCCCGGCTGCCACACAGTCCATTGTGGGTGGAACCTTTTGTGGGGGCGGGCTCAGTGTTTTTAAATGTCGAGAGCGAGCATGCGATCTTAAATGATATCAATCAGGACTTAATCCATTTATATCAAACCCTACAGCGTGAAGGTAAAACGTTTATTGATTATGCTGAACAATTTTTTGTAGCGAAAAATAATCAAGCCGATCGGTATTACGAATTACGCGCGCAATTTAATCAGAGTGCAGCGTCATGGTTGCGCAGTGCGTTGTTTTTATATTTAAATCGGCACGGTTATAATGGCTTGTGTCGTTATAATCGCAAGGGCGAATTTAATGTGCCTTTTGGTTTATATAAACATCCCACCTTTCCGCGTGAGGCTTTGCAAGTATTTCATCAAAAAGCGCAACGTGCAGTGTTTACCTGTCAAGATTACCGCAGCGTTTTGCAAACACTGGAACAAGACGCTGTGGTTTATTGCGACCCGCCCTATGTGCCTATCACTCAAAGTGCTTCTTTTACTCAATACAGTGGTCACACCTTTACTTGGCAGGATCAACAAGCCTTAGCCGAGGGCGCAAGAGCTTTAGCACAAAAAGGTATTCCGGTATTGATTTCTAATCATGATCTAAAAGCGGTGCGCACACTTTATCAGGGCGCACGTATCCATTCCTTTTTGGTGGCCCGCACCATTAGCTGCAAAACTTCGGTACGCCGCAGTGTCCGCGAGCTATTAGCTTTATTTGCCCCGCCAGTTTCTATATACTAAGCCTCTGGTTCTCTTATGGAGAGATGGCCGAGTGGTTGAAGGCGCACGCCTGGAAAGTGTGTGTACGTGTAACCCATGTACCGAGGGTTCGAATCCCTCTCTCTCCGCCAAATGTCTATCCCAAATCTCAAACCCTAAATCCTGGACTATCCCTAATCCCCCAACCATAATCATATGATCACCAGCAGGGAGCTCATATGCACTCGCCTTTTCGAAACACGGTCGCCGCTATCCAAATGAATTCAGGCATGAATGTCAGCGACAATCTCCAGCAAGCCAGTGTGCTACTCGAGCAGGCGGCCAAGCAAGGCGCAGCATTAGCCGTGCTGCCTGAAATGTTTCCTTTGATAGGCCAAGGGCCTGGGCTTAAAGCTGCGCGCATACGCATCCAAGAACAAGAAGGCAACGGTCCGATCCAAGATTTTATTTCCGCCCTAGCAAAACGTTTAAAAATATGGATTATTGCCGGAACGATCCCGATAGCCAGTGAAGATCCCACACGCTCCTATGCTGCTTGTTTAGTGTTTAATGAAGACGGCAAACAAGTCGCACGTTATGACAAATTACATTTATTTGATGCCGCGTTAGATACGGGTGAAGTGTATCGCGAATCAGACAGTACTTTTCCTGGCAATAAAATCGTCTTGGTGCATACGCCTGTGGGTAAAATCGGATTAGGGGTTTGCTATGATCTGCGTTTTCCTGAACTGTTTCGTCAATTACAACACATGGGCGCTGAGATTTTTGCCGTGCCCGCTGCATTTACCGTGACCACAGGAAAATTACACTGGGAAACGCTCACGCGGGCTATTGCCATCCATAATTTTTGTTACGTGATAGGCGCAGGCCAACACGGTTTACATGGCATGGGACGTGAAACGTATGGCAATAGCATAATCATTTCACCTAACGGGGAAGTATTGTCGCAGTTAGAAAATGGGATCGGAGTCTTAACAGCACAAATTGATTTAAACTGGTTGGCAGCCAAGCGTAAAGAGATCCCAGCGTTTAGTCATCAACGGATTTTCCCCGATACCGACTTGCAAAAAGTCATTGCAAGCCCGCCTTGGTAAGGGCTAGTGTCTAAACCAAAAACTATGCTATGATCCCCTTTCAGTAAATTTTGAGTAACTCGTCTTTGCGGTCCTTTTTGGTCCCCACGCGACGTTAGGCTGTAAACCCCGTCAGGTCCGGAAGGAAGCAGCGGTAGCAGCTGAAAGGGTGCGTGGTGTGGCGATTAAGGGCCGCTTTCAATTTCTGCGATTCGCGATTTATATCATCTTTAGGTATATAATTAACCGATGAACTACCAAGTCCTAGCACGCAAATGGCGGCCACAAAATTTTGCTGAAATGGTTGGGCAACACCATGTGTTGCGCGCTTTAAAAAATGCGCTGGAAAGTGGCGCGTTACATCATGCTTATTTATTTACCGGCACGCGCGGTGTGGGGAAAACCACGGTAGCGCGAATTTTAGCCATGTGTCTTAATTGTGAGACGGGGATCACGTCCACACCCTGCGGCGTGTGCAGCGCTTGTTGCGATATCCGTGAAGGCAAGTTTCCCGATTTAATTGAAGTCGATGCGGCCTCGCGCACTAAAGTTGAACAAACGCGTGAACTGCTAGAAAATGTCGCCTACGCACCTACGCGCGGTCGGTTTAAAATTTATTTAATTGACGAAGTACACATGCTCTCGACGCATAGTTTTAATGCGTTGCTGAAAACACTCGAAGAGCCGCCCGCGCATGTTAAGTTTTTACTGGCCACCACGGATCCGGAACGCTTACCGCCGACCGTATTATCCCGCTGTCTGCACTTTCATTTAAAAAATATGCCTGCGGCCATGATTAGCGCCCATATGGCCCATATTTTAACGGCAGAACAGATTGCCTATACACTCGATGCGCTTGATTTATTAGCCCATGCGGCACAAGGCAGTATGCGGGATGGTTTGAGTGTGTTGGATCAAGCCATTGCTTATGGCGCAGGACAAATCAATGTACACGAGGTGCGCGAATTATTAGGGCACATTGATCCGCAAGTGATACTACACATTTTAACGGCACTGCAACAAAAAGACGCGCAGAGTCTATTGCAGGCCTTGCAAACCGGTATCGCATTAGGGGCTGATTATCAAGCCTTGCTGGATGAGTTCATTACAGTCTTGCATCAAATTGCGCTCATGCAAATGTTACCGCATGCAGAGGCCGATCAAGCGTTGGCCTCATTTGCGCAACATTTTTCACCTGAAGATGTGCAATTATTTTATCAAATCGCCGTAAATGGTCGAAAAGATTTACCGTGGGTGGCTAACCCGCGCTTAGGTTTAGAGATGATCTTGCTGCGTATGTTGGCTTTTTACCCTTCTGAGGCTCCCAAAGTGCAGGACGCTTATCCTAATGAGCACCTTGCAATCGCGCCTCGTGCGCAAGTCACCGCGCCTTTGCCTGTCGTCTCGCCTGTTCCTCCGCCTGTAATTCAAGCACCCAAGCCCTTGCCCATCCCGCCTGTCAATCAGGAGGCACCCAAGCCGATTGCGCCCGTTGTAAATGCGCCTTCGGATAAACATACGCTCGCAGGAAAATCATGGGCAGAGATGAGTGCGCAATTGGGTTTAACGGGTTTGGCTATGGCGCTCGCTTCCCATTGTGTATTAAAATCCGTACAGGATACCGGGGTGCAATTAGCGCTGGCACCACAGCATGCGCCCTTACTGAACAGCAGTTCGGCCACACGTATGGAAACGGCCTTAAGTGAGTATTTGGGCTATAGTATTCGGCTTAAAATTAGTTTAGAAGAGACGTTTGAGGAAACATTAGCGGCGCAACAGACCCGGGTGCAGCAACAAGCCCAACACGCCGCAGAAGTGGACATCAAGGCTGATCCCAAGGTGCTAGCCTTAGTCCAACGCTTAGGCGCACAAGTGCTGACTGAGAGTATTACGTCGCGTTGATAGGCGCTTACTTGACGAGAGCAGAAATATAAGTTAACCTACTGAAATCAAATGATTAATTAAGGAAAAACCATGAGTGACGCTGATTTTCAAAAAATAATGCAACAAGCGCAAAAAATGCAGTCCAATATCCAGAAAGCCCAAGAAGAAATTGTTAATCTCACCGTGGTCGGTGAAGCCGGTGGCGGTTTAGTCAAAGTTAAAATGAACGGTCGTCATGATGTGCTGCGCTTTTTTATTTCTCCTACTTTGCTGGGTTTAAGCGAAGAAGGCAATAAAGAGGAAGAAGAAGGCGAGGGCGGTGGTAAGGGCGGCAAGGGCGGCAAACCCAATATTGATAAAGCCATGCTAGAGGATTTAATTGCCGCTGCGGTCAATGATGCTGTGCGTAAAGTCGAGAAAGCCTCGCGTGAAAAAATGACCGGTTTAATGTCTGGTCTTAATCTTCCTCCTGAATTATCGCCCTTTGGTGGTGGCGGCGGAGCGAATCAATAATCCCATGAGCTTAGGCCCCCTCATATTACAACTCATAGCCGCGTTGCGCTGTTTGCCGGGAGTCGGCAATAAATCGGCGCAGCGCATGGCGTTTTACCTGCTTGAGCGTGACCCAGAGGGTGCGCGTCATCTCAGTCAAACTTTAGCACTGGCCCTAGATAAAGTAGGGCATTGCAGTGATTGCCGTATGCTCAGTGAACTTCCTATCTGTGTGATATGCACCAACACGAAACGCGATGAGGGCCAGCTGTGCGTGGTGGAATCGCCTGCTGATGTCTTAGCGATAGAGCAATCGGGTCATTATCAAGGGTATTATTTTGTGTTAATGGGGCATTTATCGCCCTTAGATGGCATAGGTCCTGAAGATATCGGGCTTGATTTATTAGTGCAGCGCCTACAGTTAGGTAAAGTGAGGGAAGTGATCCTCGCGACCAATACTACAGTCGAAGGGGGTGCAACAGCGCATTATATCGCGCAACTGCTTAAACCCACAGGCATGATTGTAAGTCGCATTGCACACGGTGTCCCTGTGGGCGGTGAATTGGAATATGTAGATGGCCATACTTTAGTGCAGGCCATGGCCGGACGGCAAATTTTATAACTTAGCAGTAGGAGTTTTACATGATCGTAGCAGACAAACAAACCTTAAGTTTTCAGGCTGAAGTCAAACAAGTGTTACAGTTAATGATTAATTCGCTATACAGCAATAAAGAAATTTTCTTGCGCGAATTGATTTCTAATGCGTCTGATGCCTTAGATAAATTACGCTTTGGCGCACTCGAAGATGCAAAGCTTGCCCAAAACAATCAAGATTTAAACATTCGGATCACCTTTGATAAAGACGCACGCACCTTAACGGTTGAAGATAATGGGATCGGCATGACCCGCGATGAAGTGATTGCCAATTTAGGCACGATTGCAAAATCCGGCACCCGTGAATTTTTACAACAATTAAGTGGTGAAGCCGCAAAGGATGCTAAACTCATCGGTCAATTCGGCGTAGGCTTTTATTCAAGTTTTATTGTGGCAGATAAAGTCACGGTGAATACGCGTCATGCAGGCAGTGATGAAGCGGTGTGTTGGGAGTCTACAGGTCAAGGCGAATATACCCTCGAAGAAGTGACTAAGGCAGAAACCGGCACTCAAGTCATACTCCATCTCAAGCCCACAGAAGATGAATTTTTAGAAGATTTTCGCCTGCGTAATTTAATACGCAAATATTCGGATCATATTGCCTTTCCCGTCATGATGCTCGCGACTAAAGAAGATGAAGCGGAAAACAAAGACGAAACTCTCATTGATGTCCCCCATTTTGAAACGGTTAATAAAGCGACCGCCTTGTGGACCTTGAATAAATCTGAGATCAAAGAAGAAGAGTACAACGAATTTTATAAATACATTGCGCATGATTTTGCGGATCCCTTAGCCTATAGTCATCATCGCGTCGAAGGCAGCACGGAATATACCCATTTATTATTTATCCCAGCTCAAGCACCGTTTGATTTATGGAATCGAGATTATCAACGCGGCATTAAACTCTACGTGCAGCGGGTATTTATCATGGATGAAGCCGAACATTTTATGCCGCATTATTTACGGTTTGTCAAAGGGGTCATTGATGCCAACGATTTACCGCTGAATGTTTCGCGTGAGATTTTACAAAACAATAAAAAAGTGGAAACCATACGTAAAGGCTCAGTGAAAAAAATACTGAATCTCCTTGAAGATTTAGCACTCAATGCCCCTGAAAAATACCAAAAATTCTGGAGCGCGTTTGGTGAGGTATTAAAAGAAGGTCCCGCAGAAGATTTTGCCAATAAAGAGCAAATCGCAAAATTATTGCGTTTTACCACGACTCATGATGTGGGTGCAGGCGAAATCGTTTCCTTAGATGATTATTTGGCGCGCATGCCTGAGGGCCAAGATAAAATTTATTATGTCACTGCAGATACGTTAGCCGCAGCTCAGCATAGTCCACATTTAGAAATTTTTGCGAAGAAAAATATTGAAGTGTTATTGCTGCATCATCGTGTGGATGAATGGTTGGTGTCACATTTAAATGAATATCAAGGTAAAACCTTACATAGTGTCGCCAAAGGCGCACTGGATTTGGGCGCACTCGAAGATCAAGACGTCAAAAATGTGCAAGCCGAAGTGGATCAGTCTTTTGCAGCACTGATCGCTAAATTTAAAACGCTTTTGGGCGATAACGTAAAAGACGTGCGCATTACCCACCGTTTAACCGAATCTCCAGCTTGTGTGGTGAGCGATGAACATGATATGAGCCGTCAGATGCAAAAAATATTGGAAGCCGCAGGTCAAGCCGTACCGCGTGCTAAACCCATTTTGGAATTAAACCCCTATCATGCTTTAGTGAAAAAACTCCAAGCCGATAGCGAGCAACCTGAAATAGCCAATTGGGCCCATTTGTTACTGGATCAAGCGGTGCTTGCTGAAGGCGGCCAATTAAGCGACCCAGCGGCTTTTGTGAAGCGTTTGAATCAGTTATTACTTTGATAACAATAACTTAATTACCTAGACCTATTTTTTTAGTATTAGGTCTAGTGACCCATAAAAAATGATCAGCTGCTATAATTGATAAATTAAAGGAGACTCATCATGTTAAATTGGGTATTGGTTTTTTTAGTGATTGCGATTGTAGCAGGCGTTTTTGGCTTTACCGGCATCGCCGCTGAAGCTGTAGATATCGCACGTATCCTATTCTTTATTTTCTTAATATTGTTCTTAGTGACTTTGGTTTTGCATTTATTCAGGTGACGAATCAATCCCCGGTATCATTCAAAATGAGAATGATACGGGGATTTTTCTTAGGATGAATAAAGCATACTCAGTTGCCTTGATTCAGACTTGAAGTCTATACGCTAAAATCCTGCCCAAATAATCTAACCAGTTGATTTTTAACAAAAAATATCACTTATAGCCACTGGATAAATAAGCTATTTTTTATCTCGCGGTATTATCTTGCCCCTTGCATTTAGCTTAAACTTCATGCACTATGAAATGAATGCTATTGAGATAGTTAACTTTTATGACTATGGAATTTGAGGTATATCAAAATAATATTGGGTGGAGAGGTCATCAGCTTTTTTGGCAGAGAAGACGTATTCTGGTCTTGTGTGCAATATTTTATCCTGATAGCGCAAACAACCTTCTGGCCCTTGAGCATAAAGTGAGTCAACATTATTCAAATTATGATGCTCAATATAAAGAATACCTACTCTCTGCTAAGGAGATGCTTGCAGACAGTTACACTCTAAAAGCAAAAAAAGCAACTGCAAACTCGATATTCGGCATCAATGTGGAGGAAGCAGATAAACAGGATAATGTTACTTACCAGGCTATCTATCAATCTGGAAATGATATTTTCTCAAGCTTAAACAATGTACTGAATAATAATAGCGTCCGATGGCCTAACGAGATAGAAACAAAAATCGTATTCAGTAATCAATTTGTTACAGAAGAAAACTATGCGCTTGCGAATCAATTACTCACTGAGGCCTTGCAGCGATTATTTAAAATATACAGCGAAGGCACCAAGGATGAAGCGCCAGCGCATTTAATTCAATACCTCCCGCAAATAGAAAAAAAGATTGAGGATTTATTTAAAGAGAAGGTTAAGATTTGTGCCTCGCTCAAAAACTGCAGTTCAACAGACAAAAATAATAATACTGTCAAATGTCTTGCAGAACTAGAAAGTTATACCTTTTTGCGTTACCAAGGCGGTGAATATCGGGGCTGGGGAACATCCACCTATTCACGCGAGCATAAATTAACTGCTACTCTCGCTTGTTATGACGATATTGTGATGCATGGTCATATCAAGCAAACTACTTTAGATGCACACCCTGCGCTCTTAAATAAAAGATTAGGAGAAAGAGTGGTAAGGATACGCAAGACATTACCGACACCTATTCCTCCAACTGATTATCCTTATATAACGAGTACTAACTTTGTCAAAACAGGAAAGTCATTGGCGCCCACTTATCCTTCAATATCCAGTAGTATTCCGGTTATATCCTCATCTTCATCCTCAATCTTCTCACTTTTTTAATTTTAGAAACTACCTGCTTGTCCCCCAAGAGACCATGGTTTAAACTTAACTATACTTTTATATCCATTATGTTTGAAGACACGCAACAGTTTTAGAAACCCCTAGCAATAAAACCAAGGACCCCACTCATGGAAGAGATTTGGCTGAAAAGTTACCCGCCTTATGTGCCGACCACCTGGGATCCGATTGCGCCCGAGATGAGTTTAGATCAATTATTCCTCACCAGTTGTCAACAGTATCACAAGCGTCCAGCGTTTACTTCTTTTGATACCACGCTCACTTATGCAAAACTTGCGCGGCATGCCAAACATTTCGCCGCTTTTTTTCAACATGAATGGCAATTAAAAAAAGACGATCGCATCGCCATCATGCTGCCGAATTGTTTGCAATTTCCCGTGGTGTTTTTTGCAGCGCTGCTGGCGGGTTTAGTGGTGGTGCCAGTCAATCCTATGTATACCGCGCGCGAATTAAAATTACAGCTTAAAGATGCGCAAGTGAGTGCGATGATCATTTTATCGACTATGGCGCATAAACTAGAAGATGTTTTAAAAGAAGTACCGATTAGGCATGTGATGGTCACAGGCTTGGGAGATATGCTGAAATTCCCACAATCTTTGTTTATTTCCGTGTATCTTAAATACATTAAACGATCACCTGATTTTAACATCAACGGCGTGGTCTTTTTCAAAGAGGTTTTAACTCATCGTCAAAAATTAAAATATACGCCTGTTTCCGTAAGAGCCGAGGATCTTGCGTTGCTGCAATATACCGGAGGGACCACGGGCTTGCCTAAGGGCGTCATGCTGACGCATGCCAATCTGCTCGCCAATGTCGCGCAAACCAAAATCTGGATAGCGCCTGTGCTCAATACAGCAAAACATAAAGTAGCCCTAGCGCCACTGCCCCTCTACCATATTTTTTCAATGACGGCGCATCATTTATTATTACTTGCCATAGGTTTTGAAAGTATTTTGATTGCAGATCCTCGCCATATCTCTGGCATTATTAAAATTTTAAAGAAACGTCCGTTGGTATTAATGACAGGAGTCAATACTTTATATAATGCGCTCTTGTGTGATAGGCACTTTAAGCACTTGGATTTTTCCCAGCAAAAAGTCGCCCTTTCCGGCGGGATGGCCGTCCAAAAAAATACCGCGCAGCAATGGCAAGCCCTCACGGGTAAACCTTTAATTGAAGCCTATGGCTTAACTGAAAGCTCACCGGCTGCGATCATTAACCCCTTAGAGCTTTCTGATTATAATGGCGCTATGGGTTTGCCCATCTCGGGTACGCAAGTCAAAGTGTGTGATGATGCGGGCCATGAAGTGATATTAGGCCAGACTGGGGAGCTTTACCTTAAAGGCCCGCAAATCACGCAAGGCTATTGGCATAAGCCTGAAGAGACTTTGCTAAGTTTAACACCTGAAGGTTGGCTTAAAACTGGCGATCTCGTAAAAATGGATGCCTTAGGGTATGTGTATTTTGTGGACCGGAAAAAAGACATGCTGGTGGTCTCAGGGTTTAATGTCTATCCTACAGAAATAGAAGATGTGATTTGCACGCATCCGGGTGTGTTTGATGCCGCAGTCGTAGGCATTCCAGATCCTATCACCGGACAGCGCATTAAGTGTTTTGTGGTGAAAAAAGATCCTGATTTAACTGAAAACCAGTTGCGCGATTATTTGCATCAACAATTAACCGGTTATAAACGGCCTCAGATCATAGAATTTTGCGACAGTCTACCGAAAACCAATGTGGGTAAAGTCCTGCGTCGTGCGTTGCGAGGGGATGATGAAAATAAAGCCGAGTGAACTTTCCATCACCCGTAAATTATTTAATATCGTATTTATTATTTATATCACCGTAACCGTGGTCATGACCACGTATGAAATGCACGCCGAATTTGTGCAAGAAAGAAATGAAATTGCCTCTAATTTTGATATTTTGCAGGAATTTATTTCTCCGGCACTGGCCGATGCCATCATTCAACGCTCGGATCAACGGCTAAAGTTTATTTCTGAAGGCGTGATGCGGGGCCCTGCAATCATTGGCGTTAAAATTGAACCCCTCTCAGATTATCCTGGCATTGCCATGGGGGATGTCGAGCCCGGTCAGCAAAAAGTATTGCAGAAAAAATTAAACACGCATGGCAAAGCTTTTGGCAAATTCATGCAGTTTTTTTCTAAATCACACGCGTATCATTTTACGTTATTTAATAAAGATAATGTGACGCCGCTTGCAGAAGTGACGGTGTATGGCGATCAATCCTTGGTCGTTGCAAAATTCGTGCGCGTATATGCCTTGATTGTGATTGATGAAATCATAAAAACACTGTTATTGTGGGTGCTGATTTTATGGATCGGAAGAAAATGGTTAAGCATTCCTTTGCAACGCTTAACGCTTGCAACCCGCGCTGTCGCGCAAGGGCATATGAATCGTGTGCACATGCCGGTGAGCGAGAAATCAACGGAGCTTGATGTGCTCGCCCAATCGTTTAATATCATGGTGGATAAAATTCAAACGGCGCAAGCTGGCTTGTTAAATACTAAGCGCCATTTAGCGGATATTATCGATGCGATGCCCTCAGCACTGATCGCAATTACGACGGAAGGCATCGTGACCGATTGTAATTTAAGAGCGGAGCAAATGACGCAAATCGATAGAAAAAAAGCGATAGGCATGCATTACACCGATTTATTTCCATTGCTCAATGGTTATGATGCACTGTTAAAACAAGTGATCCAATATAATCAAGCGGAAAAAGTGCAAAATATTTTAATTCAAGAAAAAACCGGTCGGCGTTATTTGGATATTATTTTGTATCCTTTATTAGAAGAAGAGCCGCCTGGTATCGTGATCCGCTTAGATGACATCACGAGTCAAATTAAAATTCAAGAAAAATTGCTGAAACAAGAAAAATTGCAGTCCACCTTAAAATTAGCTGCGGGCATGGCGCATGAGATTAATAATCCTTTGAGTGCAGTATTACAAGGCGTACAGACCGTGAAGCGGCGTCTAAATACTGAATTAGAGAAAAATACTGAAGTGGCACAAGCCGTTGGAATTAATCTTGAGCACCTGCAACAGTATTGTGTGCAGCGAGAAGTGTTTAAATTTCTAGATAATATTCAGCTCTCAGGCGAGCAGGCCGCTAAAGTGATCGCGACCTTACTTGATTTTACGCCGCGCGCTGAAGTGAATTATCAACCGTATAATTTAGAGAAAATAACCGAGCGGGCATTAAGTCATTTGCAACAAGACCCGCTATTGCGTAAAACACAAGCGCTGGCCAATGTCTTGATAGAAAAAGAGTATGAAGCCGATTTACCGGACATTAAATGTCAACCGCTGGAAATAGAGCGGGTGTTACTGGGGATCTTAAAAAATGCCGTGCAAGCGACGCAAGGGCTCACACGTCCTGGAGTCGTCAAGATCCGCACTTATACCGAACCGGGATGGGTGTGTATCGTGATAGAAGATAATGGCATAGGGATGGATGAAGAAGTCAAAGCGCATTTATTTGAATTATTCTTTACCACGAAAGGCGTAGGGTTAGGCGCAGGTTTAGATTTAGCCATGGCCTATCATATTATTAAAGCCTCGCACCAAGGCAAAATCAAAGTGCACAGTGTGCCGAATGTAGGCACACGCGTGAGTGTATTCTTGCCGCAGGTGTTGGTGGTTTAGGGGGACACCCGGTCACCGCTGCTAACTTTTAACTATAAAAGACACAGCAGGCTTATGTGTTGAAGAAGGCTGAGGAGTCTGCTCACCGGTACTTTTACTACCCTCAAATCCGTTATTATGAGTTGGTTTGCAGGTGGCAGTCACACCCATAGTCTGAAGGCTGGTATAGAACTTACTCGTAGCTTCTGGTACTAAGCGATTAATATCTTCTAGTTTTTCTTTACCGATATACTGTATCAAAGCAATCTTCTCTGGCATTGGAAGCATCGTTATTATGTGCTCTAATAACTGAGGAGCCTTCATAATGATATCCTGAATCCCGGTATTAATAAATGAAAGTAAAGGGTCCTTCCCCCAAGAGTCTTGTGGGAATAGGCGCAATAGGTTGCCAAAACGTGATGCATTCAGATTTATCACATCTTTTTCTTCGATTGCTTTTATATCCACTCCTCTATCATTAGCGATGAGTTGTTTATTTACAAAACAAATTCTTTGGAGTTTTTTAGAGGTGATATGTTGTACTACATTAAATCTTAACTTTTTTGGTAATCTTTCCAGCGTCATGATCAGTCTATTGTTTAAATGGCTTGTTCGTGGTGACCTGTCGATGCGCCGTTTATTAGCTAACTCGTTGATAGCGACACCCACAGAAGATGCCATTGTCGCTTGAAGACTGTTGGGTAAGCGGTCCAATAAAGATTCTATTTTTGTGGGTTGGTCATTTAATCCATGAGTGAAGCTAGAGGGGTTCCGCATGCTCATGATCAAGGTTGGATACTTTTTAATTAATTCCGCTAGAGCTAATATAGCTACCACATAACGTTCATTACTCTTGGCGTACAATTGATCAAGCGCTGGGAGAACAATCGAAAGAGACATATTAGATAACCGCTCGATGGCTAAGGGAATGTAGTGAATATCTTTTTCTGATGTTAATGACCTTATGAGGTTATTAACGATAGTAGCGCCATAAAGGGCAGCGTCCTCTTGGTTGTGTAAATTTAAATTGTTTGGTATTGCAAAAATAGTATCCAGTTTTCTTTGTTGTTCTAAAGGTATTGTTGTCGTTACAATTGGGTTGGAGAGAGTTGTTGAGCTTGGGTGTGAAGCGACAGGTACAGGATGTTCCATCTTTGCGGCTTGTATGTCACTGATTAATGTTCTTTCTTCGGCAGTTGCAGCGTGTACACTCGGTGTCACCTGCACTATGTTATTCCCATTATCAACTACGCTAAACTTGTGATATTTCTCGCCTTCACGCCAATCTTGATTCACAGCACCATGAGCAACAAAAGTGGCTTCTTGGGCGGTTGCGCCTAATTGCGTGCGTAAATAACTATAAATATTCCAAAATTTTGCAGTGATGCCTCCATGAGTGGATGGAGTATTAAACAGGGCATAAGATTTTGAAGGCCCACTCGCTATGAAGATCAAAAGAGCTGCCTGCAAGAATCTTGTTATCCTTCCCATATCGAATTGAGTGCTAGCAGTTAGGTTTAATGTCTGAAGCTGTTTTTTATACCCAATCAAATTAGCTAAGCGACTAGTGTTATAATTAAAGTCAATTTCAATCTGCGCGAACATCTGTTCTGTCTCATTTTGCATGTCTGACCTCTTTAGCTGAATGTTATAATATAGCATAGAATATGTTATATTTATAACATATTATTTCATAATAAGCTAGTTTGTTTTCAATAAGGAAATCAATTGGTTAGTTAATAATGTAAGCTCTCAATCACCCTTAGTCTGGCTACTGCGCAATTACTTTAACCTGACATAACTCCTGAAATCCCCATTTACCATAAATACGGCCTAGCCCCGAGGCTTTATAGCCGCCAAATGGATTGCAAGGGCGCCAGTGGCTGGCAAAATTAATATCTACACAGCCGGCATCGATTTGGGCGGCGACTCTATAACCGCGTTCCTTATCGGCTGAAAACACTACGGCGCTTAAGCCATAGGGCGTATCGTTGGCTAACATAATGGCTTCCTCTTCAGTGCGAAAGGCCATAATAGGTAACACCGGACCAAAGATTTCTTCCTTCCAGACCGACATATCGCGATGAATATGGGTTAAGACGGTGGGTAAATAATAGACACCCACTTTTTCTGCAGCTTTTTTCCCACCGATGGCAACGACTGCGCCTTGTGCAAGGGAAGCTGCCACTTGTGATTCTAATAATTCCAATTGACGCAAAGCTGCAAGTGGGCCGATTTGTGTGCTGGGGTCCAGGGGATCGCCTACTTTTATGGTGCGTAAATAATCGACTAATTTTTCCACCACAGTATCATAAATAGATTCATGCACAATTAAGCGTTTGACCGCACAACAAATTTGGCCACAATTATCAAAGCGTCGCGCGTAGATTTGCGGAATAATCTCATCGAGCGGGGCATCCTCGAAAATAACGGCAGGATCAGATCCTCCCATTTCTAAAACGGCTTTTATACCTTTTTTTCCAGCAATCGCCGCCAAGGCATGTCCCGTTTTTGAGCTGCCGGTGAAACTGATAAGGTTAATGTCTTGTTCAACCAGTTGTTGTCCTACGGTACCCTCGCCATACACTTGGGCATAAACGCCTTCGGGTAAATTTAATTGTTGCATCAGGCTATCAGCGTATTGCCCCACCAACGGGCATTCTTCAGAATGTTTAAACACAACAGTATTGCCCGTGATAAGTAGCGGGATCACATTCACGATAAAATTACTAAACGGATAATTCCAGGGCGCAATGCAGGCTGCCACACCCAAGGGCTCATAAACAATTTCATGCTTAGTCGCACCTTCTTGCACCGTTATTTCATTGGCAATATAACCTGGACCACAGTCTAGAAAATCTTGTAAGTAGTCTAGGGCATATTTTATCTCTGAGTGTGCTGCCGTGATGGGTTTGCCCATTTCTTGGGTGATGAGCTGCGCAATCTCGTCTTTATGTTGGATGATCAATGCGTATAAGGGGCGGAGCATTAACGCTCTTTGCGCTGCACCCAGCATTTTCCACGCCCTTTTTGCGCGCTGGGCGTTTTGTACTTTTGCCGTAATTTCAGGCAACGTAGTGACCGTGACTTCGCCCACGGTAGCGTTATTCGCAGGGTTAGTAGAAATGAGTGTTTGCATAAAAAAGAGCTCCATTGATGTTGTTGACTAACACATATAAGAATGATAAGCTTCGCCTATTCAATTGGAGATAATGTATTATGCCTAAGTCTGCAAATCAAATTTTAAATATACTTTATGAAGATAAAGATAAAAATGTGAAAATTCAATTAGTTACTAATAAAGCTATAGAAGGCCTCAAAGCTAACCGTAAAAGTGAAAACCGTTATCACCTCAATATAGGGATATTTTGGCACGGTCCAGCGATCAATAATTCTAATGATGCATTTGTCGAGTATCAGCCTATGATTAATATGGCATTGACTGCCAGACAAGCGCAAGAACCTCGCTTTCAAGCACACAATTTAGATGACAAAGAGCAAGCTATGATTAATAACTGTTATGGTGAGATCTTGGGCCTTGTGGAAAATAATGAAGATAAAGAGATTTTAAAAGCACATCTAGACAGTAAAGTAAACTTACATTTTTTGCACAATCTTCATTTTGAAGCTGGCAAACTAAGGTCAGAATTAACATTTAAATAATGAGGTTGGGCCAGACTTGAGAGAAGCAGGGGTTTACCCCTGCGCAGCCTCAGCTTCTTTTAATACCGCTTCAGGCAGCGTAATATTTAATTCCAATACGGAACAATCCCCATCCCGTTCTAGCGCGACCTTGACTTGGTTCTTATCCACCTTCACATATTTGCTAATGACTTCCAGCAATTCTCTTTGCAGCAAGGGCAAATAATCGACGCGATTATTGCCTCGTTGGTGCGCCACAATAATTTGTAAGCGTTCTTTAGCGACAGACGCATTACGCTTAGAAGGTGAGGGTCGAAAAAAGTCTAGCAAGCTCATGCTTCAGCTCCAAATAAACGTTCAAGTATGTTTTTTGATTGCATAAAGCGGTGTGGTATTTGCTCACCGAGGAAGCGGGCCACAGCATCTTTATAGGCTTTTCCGGCATCGCTGCGTTCATCCAGTATCACCGGCGTTCCTTCATTCGACGCACGCAGTACGGCTTTAGATTCAGGAATGACACCCAATAACGGAATAGAGAGGATATCTTCCACGTCTTTAACGCTAAGCATTTCGCCACGTTTAACGCGCTCAGGAGAGTAACGGGTCAGAAGTAAATGTTCCTTAATGGGGTCTAATCCCAGTTCGGCGCGACGTGAACGGCTGGCTAGAATGCCTAAAATACGATCAGAGTCACGTACCGACGACACCTCAGGGTTAGTCACAATTACGGCGTGATCGGCGTAATACATGGCCATCAGTGCACCGCTTTCTATCCCCGCAGGGGAGTCGCAGACGATATAATCAAAACGTTCTTTCAATTCATCGATAATCGTGCAAACGCCTTCTTTGGTGAGGGCATCTTTATCCCGTGTTTGTGAGGCAGGGAGGATAAATAAATCTTCTACCCGTTTATCTTTAATTAAGGTTTGATTGAGGGTTGCTTCTTTATTAATGACATTGATAAAGTCATACACCACGCGGCGCTCGCAACCCATGATCAAATCAAGGTTACGTAAGCCCACATCAAAATCAATCACGACGGTTTTATGTTTGCGTAAGGCTAAGCCGGTAGAGAGCGCGGCGCTGCTTGTGGTTTTGCCCACCCCTCCTTTACCGGAGGTGACAACGATCACTTGTGCTTGTTTGTTCAACGTAAAGATCCTTCTTTGCTATTATGTGAACACTGTTATCCTACAGTGCTCTAAAAATCTTAAGTAATTACTCTCATCATTATTATCTATAATGGTGTAATTCTCAAGTGCCCCTCTGATAAAGATATTTGTGCAGGTTTTTGCCAGCACGATTCTTTTAATTGTTCGCTAATGCGGTATTGTCCTGCAACCGAAACCAGCTCTGCTTCTAGACTTTGACAGAAAATATAAGTATTCGTATCGCCCATCACGCCAGCCAGCGCTCGACCTCGTAAAGGGGCATATACATGGATATTGCCATCCGCAAGAATTTCTGCGCCATGACTGACTGTGGCTAAAACGATTAAATCCCCGCCTTGCGCATAAATCTGCTGTCCTCCTCGCACCGGTTGCGTGATGACTTTATTGGTGACCGTGGCTGCAGGCATGACTTTAGGCATTATTTCTTGTGGACTTACTTTGGGTGTTTCAGTTTTTTCCGCCGAGCGGATATCGGATAGGCAGGCCAAACCTTGGGCAATGGCTACTTGCTGCAAAGGTTCGGGGGCACCCCGGATCCCGATAGGGATCAGCTGCAAGGTGCGCAAACATTGCACTAACTCGAGTAAATTATATTCGGTATAAGGGACTTCTAGCTTTTGTAAATCCAGCACGATGGGCGTTTTTTCAAAAAACTTGGGGGCTTGAGCAATTTTATCGACCAGGCTTAAGCGGATCGTTTCGAGATCTGCACTAAGGAGTTGTAGCGTGGTGAAGGTA
>JABCZS010000025.1:0-421 GCA_013289605.1 Gammaproteobacteria bacterium | reverse complement strand
TTTTAATAAAAAAGCCGACTGTGCCTTCCGTAGCAGGGTACTGTCCATAATCTATTCCTTTAAACCGTTTTCTTGCGTGGAAATTTCCCAAGCTGCAATAGTAAAGCAGCGACGAGCAATAAGCTACTCAATATTAACATAAAGTAATGGCTTAAAAAGTATAAGGGCGTATAACCTTCGGTGGCATAGACGTTGGCAATGAGCGTGGTGGCAATAAATTGCGGAACTTGCGCGACAACTTTGCCTTGATGATCCACAATCGCGCTAATGCCATTATTGGTACTGCGGATAAGAAAACGGCCTAATTCTAGGGCGCGCATTCTTGCCATTTCAAAATGTTGATGGGGACCAATTGAGCGACCAAACCAAGTATCATTACTCACGGTGAGAAGAATATTCGCATCATGTAAACTTCCCCGTG
>JABCZS010000024.1:23672-24039 GCA_013289605.1 Gammaproteobacteria bacterium | reverse complement strand
CTTACAATTCTTGGATTTAATTCAAGAAGGTAATATTGGTTTGATGAAAGCGGTGGATAAATTTGAATACCGCAGAGGCTATAAGTTTTCAACTTATGCGACCTGGTGGATCCGCCAAGCCATCACCCGCTCGATTGCGGATCAAGCCCGCACCATCCGGATCCCTGTGCATATGATCGAAACGATCAATAAGTTGAATCGTATTTCACGGCAAATGCTGCAAGAAAATGGTTTTGAACCGACGCCCGAAGAATTGGCCGTGCGCATGGAATTAAGCGAAGACAAAATTCGTAAGATTCTAAAGATAGCCAAAGAACCGATTTCTATGGAAACCCCCATAGGCGATGAAGATTCTTATTTAGGTGAT
>JABCZS010000024.1:0-23662 GCA_013289605.1 Gammaproteobacteria bacterium | reverse complement strand
TCGAAGATACTAATGTGTTATCGCCCATAGACGCCGCCACCACCCGCGGCTTACAAGAAGCAACCACCATGGTGCTCTCAACCCTCACGCAACGTGAAGCCCGTGTGCTGCGCATGCGTTTTGGTATCGACATGAACACCGATCACACCCTAGAAGAAGTAGGCAAACAATTCGACGTCACGCGTGAGCGGATAAGACAAATCGAAGCCAAAGCCCTACGCAAGCTGCGCCATCCTTCCCGATCCGAACAGCTGCGCAGCTTCCTAGAAGATGAGGATTGATTGTCAGGCCATAGTTTTGTTATGATCACTGATTCTTCGGGCCTATAGCTCAGTTGGTTAGAGCAGAGGACTCATAATCCTTTGGTCCTAGGTTCGAGTCCTAGTGGGCCCATTCATGAAAAACACTTTCGATCAGGATGGTTAGGTGTTGGTTGTAATTCTCATTTTAATAGCTCTCTTGCTAGGCCTATTTTTAGGTTTGGCTTTATACCCATTATTTGTCACTATAGAAATTGAAATTTTTAGTGGAATTATATTGCTACTCCTGCTTCCTTATTTAAAATGGCTTACGAACTTACTGTTACCTTATATACAAGAAACAATTAAAAGAAATAATGGTAAGAAAAATAATCGCAGGGAACAAATTCGCAAATGGAATGCGTGGCTTAGTATGAAGGAAGATCCTTGCACAGGCCCATTGCATTTTTTGGATAAGAAAATAAACTCTGTTGAGTTTGGTCAATTAAGACCATATCTTTCGCAAAAAGAATCGTCTAGCATTGATAAGATATATCATCAGGCAAAGGGGAATGATGTCCAGATTTTTACAGTTCCAAACTATACGGCTGAAATATGCCAAAAAGAATCGGTTCCTTTATCTAGAGAGTTGATAATAATAGTATCAGAAGCTATTTCTAGAATTGAGAAGAAATGGAAGTTAATCTAGATTGAGGCCTACCATTTGAATAAAAAATATTTTCGAGGTGTCGTAGCTTAAATATAATTTATCCTTAACAGAGTCACGAAATAAACAAACACCCATCTGTTTTAAAGTGGAATATTTATTGATTCCCACCTGCTAAATAGCCTATTAAGTTTTTCTTTGATATTTTAATCCTCATTTAACCCTGCTTCAATTTCATCTATCGTGGGCAGACTAGTTTTAAGTTCTTGAGGCAATGCTTTAGACAGAGTATATTCAGAAATCCCAATGGGCGCATTGATATTACGTAGCGCATATTCCGCAACAATTTTATTTTTAGATTTACACAACAACATACCAATGGTTTGATTATCTCCTTCTCTTCTAAGCAAATCATCTGCAGCGGCAAGGTAAAATCCGAGTTGTCCTGTGTGTTCTGGTTTCAGCGGGGTGGCTTTGAGTTCAATGACCACATAGCTATGTAAATGCAAATGATAAAACAATAAATCGATAAAAAATTCTTGATCATCAAAGGTAAGTGGAACTTGTGAGCCAACAAAAGCAAACCCTTGCCCAAGCTCCAATAGGAAGTCGCGAATATGAGTGATTAATGCATCTTCAATCGCACGCTCATGTGCTTTACCTTGTATAGTAAGAAAATCAAAATTGTAGGGGTCTTTTAACATCTGGTGAGCTAGATCCGATTGAAGACCAGGTAAGTGATGATGGAAATTGCTGAGCTTCTTATCAGCAGCTGCCTGGCGTTCATACAATTGCCCCTCGATTTGCATCATTAGGACAGCACGTGACCATCCATTTTTAATGGTTTGTTCGGCATACCAGGCCTGGGTGGGCAGGTCCTTAATTTTATGAATTAAAACAATAAGATGTCCCCAGGGTAATTGCGGCACAGCCGGTGCCGCAATTGAGAGATTGGGGTAAAGGGAAGCAAATTGACGCATCCTTTCAAGGTTGCGCACCGAAAAACCCTGCATCCCAGGATTACTCATACGCATATCATGGGAAAATTGGGTCAAAAATTGTTCACCCCATTTAAAAGCTTTTTGTTTTTCAATTAACTCTTTACCAAGTTCCCAATAAAACTGGATTGTTCCTTGGCTGATTGCACGTGCTATATGTAATTGTGATGTTTGTAATTTTTCTTTGATATCTTTTAAAAAGTTAATATAGTTTGTATCTAAACTTAGAATTTGTTGATGATTAGGTGCTTTTTTCATAACGGACTCCTGTCTTGTTATCTAAAATGTGCAAGAGTTTGGCTTTTGTGGGATATTATGCACTATTTGATCGCTAAAGACAAAGATCAGTTAATGATCGATATCTATTTATTCTGCTTTTATGTCATTCAGAGCTACAGTGCGCAATGACCGAAACTTAACTCAAATGGAAAATGATGGGGTCAGGCTTAACATCTAACATTGTTTATAAAATTCAGGCATGAGATTGTTGTAATGATAGTATTTAAAATACGATCGTTATCGTGAATGTTAAGCCTGACCCCATCAGAAAAACCATGTCCCTGGAAATTGGTCCACAGTCTATGGACTTTTTGGAAGAATAACTAGACACAAGCAGAGCAGAAGCAACACTGCGAGCCAGGATTAATGAAAATAATATTCACCCATAATAATACTTATGATAATATGTAGAATATTACATATAAAAGCATTGATAATAATATGGATGCAGGCTATAATTATGGGTACAACAGTTCACTTTGAATGGGATGATGATAAAGATCGGCAAAATATAAAAAAACAGGGGATTTCATTTCAAGAGGCACAGCTGGCCTTTAAAGATCCTAAACGTGTTATTGCACAGGACGTTCAACATAGTTCCGAAACGGAAGTTCGATACTATTGTTTTGGCGAAGTTGAAGGTGGCATATTAACTGTGCGATTTTTGTACCGTAAACATGTGCTTAGGATCATTGGTGCAGGTTATTGGCGAAAAGGAAAGAAAATATATGAAGAAGCGAACAATAAAATATACAAATGAACCTATAGGTGAGGTCCAAATAATCAAGGACTTTTTGCCCAGCCCTGATGAACTTGTTTTGCATGAAGAAACAGTTAAAGTGACTCTGGCGCTGACTAAAACTAGCGTCGATTTTTTTAAAGCTGCAGCCAAAAAAAGGCATACTCAGTATCAAAAAATGATTAGAAGTTTACTGGAGCAATATGCGGAGCATTATAGTCATTTATAATATGATACAGACACCCATCAATTGCGCCACAGTTTGTGGCGCAATTTCCAAATTGGGGTAAAGAGTAGCAAATTGCCTCATTCTTTGAAGATTGCGAACTGAAAACTCCTGCATCCCAGGACTACTCATACGCAGATCATGGGAAATTGGGTTAAAAATTGTTCGCCCCATTTGAAAGCCTTTTGTTTTTCAATCAACTCTTTACCAAGTTCCCAGTAAAACTGGACTGTTCCTTGGCTGACAGCACGTGCAACGCGTAGCTGTGATTTTAGTGATGGGGTCAGGCTTAACATTTAACATTGTTTATAAAATTCAGGCATGAAATTTTGTAATGATAGTATTTAAAATACTATCGTTATCGAGAATGTTAAATGTTAAGCCTGACCCCATCATTGTTATTTGTTTACGTATGCATTGTTATGATGGTTACTCTGGTCCATCACAAACTGGCCTTGATGTTTGCTCGCTGCAAGCAATGCATCCGGAGTGAGCATATTATGCGTTGCATTAACAAATATATCATTCTGCTTGATGGAGCTTGCCACGGAATAGGGCGCTATATCAGGCGTTTCTTGCGTGATCCCTGGAATCACCATAGACATATCCGAGGCTGTGTCGAGATTTTTATGATCATCATCAAGCACAATAATTTGATGCGTTTCAATACCCTTTTGTTTACATTGTTGGGTGATGGCCGTATATAAATTTCTTTTTTTAGTATTCAAAATTTCACCCATTTCCTGATCGAGCTGTTTTTGACTTGCGATAAGTGTTTGCTGATTGGTGGTATCGAGTTGGGTTTGTCTGCCAAAAACATGAGTGTTTAATTCTGGCAATTCTTCGTGAAATTTTTTGTAATAACTTTCAGCTAGAAATTGCTTGATATTATTCACATTGCCTACTGTGGCAAACATAATGGTGATGCCACTTTTTACCAGTAAATGTAAGTATTCTAATGTGCCGTCTTTTAAAACTAATTCAGGATCTTTTTTTAATGTCTCTGCTGCTTTTTTGCGCGTATCATTGGCATTTAGTTTCATCAAGCCATTTTTCGCTAAGATTTCATATTCATCATGGGTAAATCCACCCGTATGGCCATCAATGCGCTGACTCGTATCGCTGCTACCACGATAATAAGTAAGGGTGTGGTCAAAATCTAAGACGATAGCCAATCCTTTTAATTTATCTTTTGCATTGGTCGTTGCCACAGCTGCTTGCATAGGGTTGGTTAACACACCCATTTCTTCAGCAGTGCCAAATACACTTTTCCTTCCTAAATTTTTAAGTAAATTTTGTGAGCTGGCACGCGTGGTAAAACTGCGTCGTACGCTGCTGGTCGTTGGGTGATTGTCTGTGGTAGCCGTTGCTTTTTCTTGCATTTTTTGCAACTGCACTACCAGTTGCGCTGTAGTTTTAAGTTTTAATTTCGGCTTGGGTTTTTCAATGGTATTTTTAGGAGCTAGGGAATGTTCAGCGGCATTAGAGGGAACGGGCGCTTGTTTAGGTGGCATGAGGAACCTCACTGTAAGTTTAATGACAAGCTATGGTATTCTGGGTAACTAGCAAAGTCAAGCTTCGAGTGACAGCTGATAAAGCGAGAGGCTGGCGATCGAATTGGTTATAGGTCAGAGAGGTTTGACCTATGGATAAGCTTTCTTTTAGCTTATTATTGAGGTAATCTTTAATTTAAATAACAAACAAAGTGGGATAATAATGAAAAAAATACTTTTGGCATCCAGCTTAACACTCATATTTAGCGTTATGTTGTTTTTGTTATATGATCCGAAGGTGGAGGCCGAAATGGCCCTGTCAGCGCCTACAGGTGCTACCACAGACACCTTACCGACTGCCTTTACGCACAATGACACACTCTTTTTTGTTTGGAGGGGACTGACCAACGCTAATCTTTATTACGCTTATTTACAGGGAGGCGCATGGTCCGCTATTCAGCAAGTAACAGATATTAACGGTGCGGTGCTAAATTCCGGCTATGGTGTAGAGGCTGTTACTTTTAGAGAAAATTCTGGTAAAGATACGGTATGTTTATTTTTTAAAGCCAGTAATGGTAATGAAAATGAAGGTGCCATTGATTACAGCTGTTCTTTCCTAGAGCAAGACGAGCTGGGCAAGCCCGTATTAGAATGGCAATCTCCCAACCGTTTTACCCCACAAAGCATTCCTAATAATATGAATTTAAATAAAGTAGACAGTGTTCCTTCGATTAGGGTTTTTACTGATGGAAAACTTCATATGGTAGCGGGGGTATATAAAAACTCGGATTACCATTTACTTGAATTTACTTGTGATTTAAATGCAATAGACGCCAATTTTTCATTAAATAATGCTTGCACTTTCGCTAGCGAGGAACTAGACAAGGCAAGAGGAGCATCTGTTGCACAAATTAAAAATAATTATCTTAATCATGCCTTGTTTTTTTTCCGTCAAGATAGTGAACTCTTTTATGTCTCTACTGAGCAGGGAAAAAGTTATACAGGTTCTAAAACTAAGCTTAAGGACACTTCGTATAAGATATATAAAACCTCGAAACGTACGTCTGCTGCAGCGGCGTTTCATTCGAATGTCTATTTAGCCTTTGCTGATAATGATAGAGCCATCAATATTGCAAAAGTTGCTGAAAACGATACTACCGGTTGGGTCATAACAAAAAACCATGGAGATGGTATCGCTTTGGGTAAATGGACTGTTTGTTCAATGACGGATAAAAAGGGTTCAAAAAGCGATCCTAGCTTATTTGTATATCAAAATGGTTTATATGTTTTATACAGCGATGGTAATTCCAATTTGGTTTATCAACCGGTCTGTTAGTGATAATGAATGTTGACAATATGGTGCGCACGTAGGGATACTACACGATAAAGAAAAAGCAATTCCTCTTCTGGCTCACAATGTCTATACAATTGTGCCGCAGGGTACAAACATAACGTTTGATGCACGCTCAAACTAAAAATTCAGGAAATATACCTCGATGCCTTGTAAGTCAAGCTTTGTCTTTGTAGTGCCGTAATTATCATCATCGCTGCAGTTCAAGTTAAAAGACCATGCTAATAACAAAACCCCCAATAATATAAAGGAATAACACCCTGACTACTCATCAGCGCATCGTCTTTTATCACTATCCCATCAGCGGGAATTTGATGTGACTTTTTGTTTTTTCCACCGATCTCAAAAACAGTATCCAACGCTAAAAAATCGCCTTGCTTGTTATAAAATACATCGATACCTGCATCTTGCAGGCTTTGAATAAAAAATAACTCTCTAATAGTACCCTTCTCAATAATGCTCGCTAGCTGCGCATTAACGGCATGCTGCAAAGTAGTGTTATTTAAAAATACCTTTTCAACTTTACGCAATAATTGATTACCCGCTGCCTTGGGGTAAATAAGCCGCACTAATCCAGCTTCAGATAGCGTATGTAAATAATGAAAAGCTGTTTTATTATCGATGCCTAAATAACGGGCTAAATTATTGGTATTGACCTCTCCAGGAGAAATAGTTGAAAGGTAACCAATAATCTTTTTTAAATAATGTAAATTTTCTGTTTTTAATTTATAAAAATTAGCGATGTCTTCATATATGGTTTTATCAACAATTTGATTGATTCGCTCGTAATGACCTTCTTCATCCATAAATACAAACGGATAATAGCCGCGTTCTAAATACTGATTAAAATCACGCTTTAATTGTTCGATGGATAAAAATCTTTCATTGAGATCTTGATGGTGCTTCAATATGTCTTTGGCATCAATAGGAGGATAATTTGTGCCCCTTGAGAAATTGAGATACTCGCGAAATGAAAGTCCGGCTAGATTTTTTAAAATAGCCCTTCTAGATAAATCATAAGTCCCTTTAATCAAATCAATACTGGAACTGCCTGAAAACATAATTTTAATATTGGGGTAACTGTCATATATATTTTTTAATTCCTGATCCCAATTTTTATATTTATGAATTTCATCAATAAAGAAATATTCGATTTTTTCATCGTAATAAGCCTCTTGCACGAACTTCACGAGGCTGGTCTGGGTAAAGAAAATGTGATCAGCAGAAAAATACAATACTTGCGCTTGTAGGGTAGGAAAATGATCCAAAATGTATTGCAGCATTAATGTGGTTTTACCCACTCCACGTGCGCCCACAATACCCATGAGACGATTCTTGAGATTAAGCTCAGGATATAAATAACGACGATGCGGCTTAGATTTTACATCATTGAGTAGTCCATATAAGATTCTTCTGAAATCCTCAAACATGACTGTACTCCAGTTTATTATTAATATTTCTGGAGTATACTCCATATTTTAGGATAAATCTAGTCGGGGAAGTAAAGGTGAAAAAATAACAAAAGAATAAATAGACACCCATCTACTTAAAGTCGCTGCCTATATAATTTATCCACGGGGACTATTTTGCAACCAATTGATTTTACATTATAAATATCATTTTATTGATATGGGTGTCACTTTTTAGTAGAATGCCTTATTAGTATTAATAGGGCAGTACCCCATATGCACGCAGTTATTTTCGATTTGGATAAGAAAATAATTTAAGAGGATCATATGCATCAAAATCTTACAAGAGCAGAATTCGAGCGCGACAGAGCTTATCGCCGCAATCGACGTATCGTGGTCATTGGTCTTGCATTACTCTGTGATCAGGTCATCGATCGGTTAGGCTTGGATACCCCAGAGGGGGATCAACGCTTGCGTATGGCGATCAGGGGAACTGTAGTGTTGTCCGGCTGGCTTGCATTTGAGCTGGGAAATACGGTTTATAATAAATTATATCCCTTGCCTAATGCAGGTATGCATCATCTTTATCAAGGAATCAATCGACAGGGACAACCCAATCCAACACCTGCGCAAAACCAATTTGCAGATCAACAATATCAGGGCCGAAATTTAAATTATGGTGCGGGTAATCAAAACTATAACTAATGCAGCAGAATAATAATAGACACCCACCTATTCCTCTAACCTCATGCATTAAAAGAAAATTATGCAACAGTTAAAGTGACTCTAGCGCTGACTAAAACAAGTGTAGAATTTTTCAAAGCAGCAGCTAAAAAAAGGCATACTCAATATCAAAAAATGATTAGAAGTTTGCTGGAGCAGTATGCGGAGCATTATAGTCATTCATGATTAACATTACAAAGCTCTATGAAAAAGACTGGCAATCTTGGAAAAATATTAGATTAGAAGCATTGAAAAATGCACCCGAGGCATTTGTTTCATCATTTGATGAAGAATTTAATTTATCTGAAGATACGTTTAAACAAATATTAATATCAAATACTATCTTTTGCGCAATGTATGATCGTGAATATGCGGGTGTTATTGGATTTCATCCCATGAAAACATTGAAAATAAATCATAAAGGCATGCTCTGGGGATTGTACGTTCGATCCCAATATAGAAACAGAGGTATTGCAGACCGCTTAGTTGAATCAGTCATCGCTTGTGCACGCAAGCAAGTCAAGCAATTATATTTGACCGTTAACACTACTAATACAGCCGCAATTGCGCTTTATCAAAAACATGGTTTTACAATTTATGGGACGGATGTAGGCGCTTTAAAAGTGGGCGATCATTTTTATGATGAATATTTGATGAGGGTCAGTATTGATACTTGATATCCTATGAAAAAAAATAACGAACGTCTGTATAATAATAGATACCCACATATTTAAAAGTAGGTGCCTAGTTATTTTCATTATTAACAAATAAACTCAGGCGAGAGATTTAAAACCCATAATACGTCGTTCAAATAATGACCAGAGATTTATTTATTCCTTTTTAACAACTCTTGTAAAGCTAAAGCGTGGGCTGTCTGCAAGGCTTTATCTTGTGAAACTGCAATGTCAGGCTGCACGCCAGTTTTTTCCCAATTTGTCTTAGTGATAGGATTAACCGCACGACCTGTGGGAATAAAAATTGAAAAGTGATCATTGATTCTATAATTTTCTCCTGGATGCGCGCCTCCTGCCGTAGTTTCACCAATAATTATCGCACGTTTTAACACTTTTAAATCGTAGGCAAATTCTTCAGCGCCTGAAAATGTTTCGTGACTCGTGAGTAGATATAATTTCTTATCAAGATATCGATCGCCTGGAATATCTTTTAATGTCCATAATTGTTCAACTTTATTATCTTTTCTCCAATGCAAATCATTTAAATGCACAGGCTCTGGACCAAAAAAATAACTGGCAAGAAAAGCGATCATTCCAGGGTAGCCGCCTCCATTTTTGCGTAGATCAATGATCAGCGCATCAGTATGTGCAAGAAATGCCATGGCAGCTTGGGCCGTTTGTTGGGCTAATTCAGGCGGGGCAAAAAAATTAAATGACAAATATCCTACATTGCCCTCTAAACGTGAGACCTCATTAAAACCAAAATTATTTTCACTTGTGGCCAGAGGATGATACTTTAATTGTTCTGCAATAGAGAGCTCGCCTTCTGTAATAGGAATGGTTTCATGGCTATAAAATAGCTCCAGATGCTTATCTTGGCTTATCGACTGTAAATCATTCGTGATTTGAAGAGCAAACTCAGATGCGCTGGTGATATGATCATATTTTTTATTGGCAATATTCTCATTCATGGTCTTTTGAATGCGAGCGCCCACGTCAAGTATGACATAATCCGTTTTAATATTGTTAATCAACGTTGTTAAGATTTCAGTGCGCAAAGCGGCATTAATCGGCATATCGTGTTGCGTTTTATTTTCATTTGCTGCTATTGAACAGCTGATGACTAAACTTAAAATTATGCCTAATACTCTATTCATTATGCTCATAAGATTTCCTCATCTAGATACCCACAGTTGATAAATAGGGTATGATTTTTACGCATCAGAAAATATATTCTCAATCCCTACTCGCCAATGTAAAGCTTGAATTGAGCCAAATATTTTTGCTTGTTTATCTTGACTCAAAAGCATAGACTCCGCATGGGGCAAATCGTCTGCAAGGCTTGCAAATCTTTTCACATCATTTTCCATAATCATATCACTACTTTTGATTTCAATACAAAGTAATGGCTTGCCTGGACGCTCAATAATTAAATCGATTTCCAAATCATCTCTAGTTCTTAAATAAGAGAATCTAAAATCCTTTTGATAATAACTATTAAGCGCCATAATTTGTGTAATAATAAAATGTTCAAAAGCATCACCGTATGCACTGGTTTTAGGTGTTAGGGGTACATTTAATTGATAAGCCAGCGCTCTTGCAACACCATTGTCGAAAAAATAAAATTTTTGTTTACCGGAGAGTCTTTTCCTAATGGACGTATGATAGGGTTCAAGGAAAAAACCAAGCAAGGTATCTTCTAAAATTGAAAAATAATGCTTAATGGTTTTATCATCGACGCCTACATTGCGTGCAATATTAGAAAAATTAATTATTTTGGTATTGCATTGAGCACAGACTTCCAAAAACTTCCTAAAGAAATCTAATTTTCTAATCCATTGTTCTGCACGAATTTCTTCTTTTAAATAGATTTGTGCATAGGCACGTAATATTTGAGCACGTATCTGGGAAGTCGTAGCGAGTGCGACCGTAGGTAATAATCCCCATTGCAGCGCATCGTTTAACTCAAATTGATTACCTAATTCAATAAAAGTAAAAGGAAAAAGATGATATAAGAAAGCCCGACCGGCTAATAAATTGGCTCCGCCGTATTTTAATTTTCTAGCGCTTGATCCTGTGAGTACAAAATATTTATTTGTTTCTTCGATTAATCGGTGGACGACATCTAATAATTTAGGTAATTTTTGGACCTCATCGATGACAATATGCGTGATATGGGGCGGTAATTGTTTTACGCTGGCATAAAGTAGATTAGGTTCTCTTGCAAATTGTTCCTCTTGATCTAAGTCAAGTAGGTCTATCCAAAGTGATTTTTGCATATCAAATTGTTGTCGAATTAAGGTGCTTTTGCCTGTATTCCTGGCGCCAAATAGAAAAAAGCTATGATTATCAGGTAGTTGTAATATTCTTGGTAACAAGTAGACTATACTCCGAAAATGTCAGCCATTTTCGGAGTATAGTCTACTTATGTTGAAATTAAAAGAAGAAGAAATAGGTATCCTTTATTTCAGGGCAATCGGAAAGAGGATAAATCGTGTGAATTAAATATCTGTTTTATTTAATAAGCATAGCTATTGATCTTCGGTACAATGACATATTCTCGACTTTCTTCTTTGGATGCGATGGCTCTTGGCTCATGCGCAAAGGTCTATTCACAATATTAGAACAAAAAAACAACAAAGCATCTCTGTGTATATTGGAATCGCTTAAATCGTTGTATCGAGTATTAAACCATCTTTTAAACTGATCAGCATTTTCCTTAATTTTTTCTTGCTCACTTATATAGGTGCCAATGATTGTGGTAATTTCGACATCCAGGGCAGATTTTGCGTTTTCTCCTGGTGATAATTGCCAACATATTGCTGACTCATTTTCTATTTTTAGCAATCCCTTTCTGATGAGGTCGTAAAGAATTAGGCTATAAATGGCATCATCTGGTGTACTGGAAGTTCTTTTCTCTTTAATGGTTTTTACAGTTTCTGATAATGTTAAGCGCGATTGATCTTTATTCGCATCTTTATTATAAATTCTATTAAACCATTCAGTAATTTCAGCAAGGTTGATGACGATTTTTAATTGATCATTTTCATCACTTTCATCGTGATTCATCAGTGATTTTAAATCAAAATAGCTACCTAATCTTTTGGGCGGTATTGATTGAGTGAAAGCATCGGCTAGATCATCTTGAGTATTGTAAGTTTCAAGCTGCCATTTCTGATTGGCTTCTTTGATTTGGATCTTGTCATTAACTAATGCACTGATCAATGTATCAAGAAATAATGGATCATAATTTTTATCTGAGTTTGAGAGGTTTAAACCTGCTGCACCTTTGACATTAACCGTAATATACATAACTGACTACCCCATAAAAATAATTAACTACTTAACCTACAAAAATTATCCCTATGGTTTTTTATGACTTCCTGGCTTAATTGTCGGCAGAAAAGTAAATAAATTAAGAAATAATTAAGCAATTTTTAAAAGAAATAGAGTTAGATAAGCAAATGGGTAAAGCGTTCGAAAATAATAATCTTAGGAAAAAACTATTGGAAAAATGTCACTATTTCCTGCCAAGGGAGTGCAGTGATGTTTTCAGCGATGCTGTAAGGCCTAGGTGTTCTGCAAATAATATAGCCATGCGGTGCATTAGAATATTCCTCTAAAAACTTATGTAAATGTTTGGCATCACGAAAATTTGGATTTTCTGACCATTTGACTTCCATAGGGATGTAAAGTTGATCTTTTTCTAGGACAAAATCAATTTCTGGTCCACTGGAATCCTTCCAATAATGTACTTTTGCTTGTGGACAATTAATATGAGCATTACGAATTAATTCTAACCCTACAAATTGTTCAAACAAATCGCCCAAGGTTTTAATTGAAAGTTGTACGCCTTCATTGGCGCAGGCTCTGCGTACACCTAAGTCAAAAAATAAATATTTGGGCGCTTTTATCAATCGGCGCTTAGTTTTAGATTGAGTGATGGGATCAATTCGAAATGCAATTAAACAATCTTCCAAGATTTGATAATAATCAGCAATGGTTGTGAGTGCAACACCCACAATTTGCGATAATTTGCTTAAATTAATCACGCTACCCGATTCACTCGCAGCCAATTCTAAGAAGCGTGCAAATCCACCGATATTTCTCACTAAGGCCTCTGCGCGAATTTCTTCTTCTAAATAAATCGAAGTGTAAGCATAGAGATCATCATTTTTATAAGAATTATTTATTTGTGTGATAATGTTGGGCAGTGTGCCATAAATTAACACCTCTTCCAAATGGGTATGAATGGCACACTCTTGCCAAGTTAATGGATCGATATAAATAATGACAATGCGACCTGGCAATAAATTAACATGTGTTCCATGTTTTAATTTGCGTGCGCTAGAACCCGTTAAAATAAATTGCGCTTGATTTTCATCAATCAATAATTGAATGAGGTCCATCAATTGAGGGATCTTTTGTATTTCATCGATAAAAATCACTGGCTTTTTATCGCTATTTTGGATCAGTAATTTAAGCTCTTGGGCTAAGAGGAGGGGATCTTTTTCATAGCGCAAACGGGTATGTGGGTCTAGCAAAGTGATATAGGCATCCACTGACATTTTTTGTTTTATCAGTGTGGTTTTGCCCGTTTGCCGAGGTCCCAGTAATAGAATGCTTTTGCCACGCGCTAGAGTGTCCTCAATACGGGGCAGAATGTTTCTGTCTATATAGTTCATAGGATAAATTATCATTGAATATATAGCTTAAGTCAAATATTTGTATTGCTAATAAGTAATATTTTATTTTACAATGGGTTACACTTTATTAGGTTTTTCAGGTAACTTTTTGATTCTATTATATATTTTAATTGCTAGGCCTGTACTTACGTAATTGCATGCTAAAACCAGCATTTTGTCATTAATATCTAAGAAAATAATGGCGTATCAATGTAATGTTTAGGTTTTGGCTTTAGCTTGGAAAGTAAAAAAGTGGGTGTCATATTTTATTATTTTTCTCTATCACAGATAATCAAATCCGCCGCTTTTTCCGCAATCATAATGACAGGCCCATTCGTATTCGCGCTTGGAATTTGTGGCATAATCGAGGCATCTGCAACCCGCAGGTGATGGATGCCATACACTTTTAATTGTTCATCGACCACAGATTCATCATCTATGCCCATCTTACACGTACCACAAAAATGATAACTGAGTGCGGCGTAATTTTTCAGATAATCTTCCCATTCATCGTCACTTTTGACTTGTGGTCCAGGCATTCTTTCGCCTAATAAATAATCAGCAAAGGGTTGTGCTTGAAATATGCTCCGGGTAATTTTGCAACCTGCAATCAGCGTCTCCAGATCATCTCTGTTAGAGAGTAATTGATGATGGATAATAGGATAACTCTCTGGTTTATGATCTCTAAGCGTGACATTGCCACGATAAAGTGGCCTACAAACATTAGGTGATCCCACCACCGCAGGTTTATCGAGTAAAACCAATTTATCTGGTTTTAAATCATAGGCAAGCGGTGAGAAATGAATTTGTATATTAGGCGTTTTGATCCTAGGTGTGGTTTTAACAAATGCCGCGGCATGGGCAATAGGCGAAGTCGCGGGCCCTTTGCCAAAAAGCAGCCAGTTTAAACCGTGTTGAATAAATTTAAAGGGAGAAATTTCTGTATTCAAAGTGCTTACCTTTGAAAAACAACTGATCCATGCAGCAGGATGTTCTTGCAGATTTTTTCCTACACCAGGCAAATGCTTTTGAACAGGGATATCGAATTCTTTAAGTTGTTCAGCAGGACCTATCCCCGACAACATTAATAATTTTGGAGATGCGATTGCACCTGCGCTTAAAATGATTTCTCGGTGACAATCGACGCGATGTTCTGTATTGTCTTTAACATAGAGGACGCCTACCGCAGTTTGATCCTTGACCATTATTTTAGTGACGAAAGCTCTTGTAATAATCGTTAAATTGGGTCTGTTTTTAGCTATTTTTAAATAAGCTTGCGCCGTGCTATTCCTTCGGCCATTTTTTTGCGTCGCTTGCAATAAACCTGCACCTTCTTGGGTTGCTCCATTAAAATCATTGTTTCTAGGAATACCAATCGCTTCAGCGGCATCCACAAAAACTTTAGCCAGTATATGCGGGGAACGCACATTGGATACAGAGAGTGGACCCTTATTACCATGGTACTGACTAGGGCCCCCTTCATTTGTTTCGCACTTGATAAAATAAGGCAAAACACTGTTAAAATCCCAACCTTTGCAGCCGAGCGCGTCCCAATGGTCATAATCCGCGTGTTGGCCGCGAAAATAAACCATCCCATTGATAGCACTACCCCCGCCTAGTGTTTTACCTGCGGGCCATAAGTCCACGCGATTATTACGCGAGGCATCGGGTTCTGCTTGATAGCACCAATCCCAGGATTTATTTCCAACAGATAGGGATTGACCCGCAGGCACCTGAACAATCAGTGAGTTATCAACGCGGCCCGCTTCTAAGAGTAAAACAGTATAATCTTTGTTTTCGCTGAGGCGATTTGCCAAAACGCAGCCCGCGCTGCCTGCGCCGATAATAATGTAATCATAAGTAATCATGATAAGTGACCTTTGCAAGGAATAAAAGTGAGTATAGTTAACTTTAAGGAGATACGATCTGGGCGCGGTAATGAATAACCAGAAGAAATTTCAAATAAATTTAGTAAATTTAAGAAAACCCGTATATTCTATCAAATAATAAAAAGTGTTCATATAGTACATTCTCAAGCTATGTCCCGTGACTTGTTCGCGGGATCTAGATTCAAATAGTCAAATTAAAAACATCTTTACAAACAAACCTGGATTGCAACAACGCTACCTTTATCGCAATGACAGTATAAAGAAAATAATGGTGTATTCAATTTAATTTTTGAGTTTAGCGTTAGCTTTAAAGTCATGCTGCGTTGCATTTAAACTAAAATTATAGAGTTTAATATAAAGATCACTGAGCTTATGACTTACATTAACATCCTTCATCTCTTTTTTAAAATTATCTACGAATGCACGTTCAGCATGTGTTTTTAATTCCGCGCCCGATACCAAATAATTATTGATGCGCACATATCTAGGCGAGCTGTATTTTTCTGTATCAAGCGTAAAATCTTCAGTTAAAAATAAAATATGCTGAGTTGCCGCATTTTTTAATCCTTGCGTATCTTCTTTTGAATTCTTATGGTTATGAGCGAATACTTTTAAAATTTCACTGCCATTATCTTGGAGTAAATCACATGTTGCATATTGATTGAGGATATTATAAATATGCAGCACTTTCTTTAAAAATAAAATCTTACTGTTTTCTCCGGAGAATAATTCGATATTAGGTTTTTTAACGGCGCGATAAGCTTGAATTAACGTGGTAAATTGATTGACATCCCAATCGGAACTGTTTTCAAAATTCTTTTTTGTTTCATAAAAAGCATTCCATTTTTTCCTTTGGTTGTTCCAGTCGTAAGCATATAAACTTAGCGAAATGGTTGAGACGATACCTAGGGATGCCACAGAGCTTGCCGTTGGAGACAGTGAGGTTTTTTTAGCCAGCACGTATTCAGAGAGTGCGCCTATAGAGAACAAGCAAAGCAAATCAAAAGAGAGGTTTTTAAAATAGACAAGACGTTCTTTGGTTGTGGGTTGTTTGGCGATTGCAGCTTGATCTATTGGGATGGAAGAAGGTGATGGTTTAGATTTTATTTGAAAGATGGGTGATGAGGTTTGCTGTGTAGGCTGTAAGATTTCTTTTCTTTCTTCATTTTTTTGTGCCTCAGGTAAAGGATTTTGTTGCTCTTGTGTTTGCAGCGCTGCTGCCTTTCTTAGCTTTCTTTCATTTCGTTTTATTCTTTCCTTGCCCTTTTTTTCTGCTTCCTTTGCTGCAGCGGCCAAAGCTGCTTTTTCTCTTCTTTCTTCTTTAGCCCGTCGTTTTTCATTGTTAATAAGGGCTAATCTTTCATTTTCCGCTTGCTTTAATGCCGCTACTCGCGCTTTGTTTTTTAGGTCAATTTCAATGGATTTCTTATCGTATAAATCATGTAATTGTTTCGCAAATGCCGCATCATCTATTTCAGGCGCTAAATTTTTATCGCTTACTATTAATTCACTTAAGATTAAATAATGAACCCAGTTTCCTCTGCCTTTTTTTGCCAGATGTTTAAGTGAATTTAATAATGCACTATTTTTCTCCGCGGTTTTCGGGGTATTGCCAAGTTGCATCGCATATAACACTTCATAAATCACATCAGCTGGGGCATCAAGCGCGATTGCAGGGGTAGGGTATCTTTCCCAAAATACTTGCAAAAATAAACGGCATAATTCGATTTCTTTGTTCAAAGGCAGGGTAATTAAATGTTTTTTATACGCATGCACCAGATTTTTTTTAGGATCCAGTTCGCTGAGCACTTTACCAGGTACAGGTTCAACCACTTTTTTTAATGTCGATTCATCCCAAATCATAAGCACCTCAATATAAGTGCATATACTAACTATTTTGGGTTAAAAGATCAAGATTATGCATTTATTAAAAAATAATAGTTTAAGACTGGTTTTTGCGATTTTCGATAGCACTCTCTTGCTTTAATAAAAGGTTAGTTTTAGTATGTAGTTTATTAATCACTTAACCGCTTAATGAACATGAAGATTTGGATCGTTGATGCATTTGCAACTCAGCCCTTTAGCGGCAATCCTGCAGCCGTCGTGATTGTGGATGAGTTTCCCCCGGATGAATTATGCCAAAAAATTGCTGCTGAGATGAATTTATCGGAGACTGCTTTTGCTAAGCCCGTGTCACAAGATTATTTTCATTTACGTTGGTTTACGCCTAAAACAGAAGTGAAATTATGCGGCCATGCCACCTTAGCCACAGCTCATATTCTGTATCAAGAAAATAAGGTCAGGGGTAATACGATTACCTTTGATTCTTTAAGCGGTCCATTATTGGTGTATAAAAATAGTCAAGATGCCAATTTAACTTTAGATTTTCCACTGCAAGTCACGGGACCTTTCTTAAATAAAGACATCTATGAAAAAACACTAGGGTTAGACATAGTGGCGGTGGCTAAAGCCCTAGATGATTTAATTATTGAAATAGCCGACCCCGTGCAATTAAAAAATATAGAAATATCATCAGAAAAAATTAAACAATTTGACTATCGGGGTGTGATCATCACGGCTAAAGATCATCAAAAATATGATTTTATTTCTCGTTTTTTTGCACCGCGCGTGGGTGTCAATGAGGATCCCGTCACAGGTTCAGCGCATTGTAAATTGGCGCATTACTGGCAAGAAAAATTAGGTCAATCCCAGTTTTTAGCGTACCAAGCCTCGCAGCGCGGCGGTGAACTCAAATTGGCCATTAAAAATGATCGTGTGCATATTACGGGTTCTGCAATAATAATGCTGCAGGGTGATTTGAAAGCTTAATATTTATTTTTTACACTTTTGTGCATTATTGTTATTTGCTTTTTCCATGCAAATAAATCCATTGTATATATTCATATGATAAATAATTTCTTGCTTTAAGGGATTGATACTGTCTTTAAATGTGCGGTAACTTTCCTTGTCATCTAATATTTTTTTAACCGACTGATAGGCTTGATTGGGATCCGGCTGTTTTGCGGCGGCAGCTAATTTCTGAATAAAAGTATAAATCCCAGTATTATTTTTATGACGATTCAAATAAATTTGAATACTGTAGTCTAAATGATTTAGAAAATTTTCCTTGTAATCAAACGAATAAGACACCGGGTCGCTTTGCAAACCTTCTTTTTGTAAGCGTGCGAGTCTTGCTTTGCCTAGATTTTTATTTGTCGGTAAATTTTTTAAATTATCTTTATTATCTATGATGATGTGATTATTTCTCACTTCACCGATCACATGTCCATAAGTATCAAATAATTTACGCGGAGAATTTTGGTTGGCCGGTTGTTTCCAGTAATTAGGGCCGTAGGCATACGTTAAGTGTTCACCGGGCATGATGTCGCGTAGCGCAACAAACTCAATCATCGGACAACCCCCATGCTCGATGTTTTGTTGGCATAAATTGTTGGTGGGCAGATGTTCTTTTTCATTTTCTGTTAAGCCGTCCATTTTATAGAATAATTCATAATCACCCAAGCCACACTGCATGTATCGCGCAAGTCCTCCATGTTGACCTGCATAAATGGCATAGCCACTATGGGCATGGTTTTTTTCAACATATTGGGTGATGGGATTTTCTTTTTTCGGCTGGTCATAATTATAGATATAAGCTAGCTCTTGATCAGATACTTCATTTCTATCGATATCTAAAATGCCTTCATAAATGAGTACCGTTTGACCGGCACGTATGGGTGCTGCATCCATGGCCAGAAAAAGTCCTTTGCCCAAGCCCTGACCCATGGGGCGACCACCAAATCGTTACGTGGATGGCTGAGTAAATAATTAATAGAGTGTATGGCCGCTTTGGGATAATCCTGACGCTGCCAAAAATAATCCCGTAGTTTACGGTCTGCATGAATCCCTGAGGTATAACTGATGTTTTCTTGTTGATTGAATGCTTCTAAAGTTAAAGCGCGCACGGGGCCGTCTTCTATAGGAAGCTTATCTGCGACTTTGATGTGTGTGGGGGGAACGGTAAATAATAGGGGTTCATAATGCCGCTCTTCGAACTGCATACCGGAATGACTCAGCAGCTGGGTTACCGTGCTGTTATCTTTTTGTTGCAATGCTTGGGCAAGCTTAAGAATATCATCATCTGTTAGGGTGGAGAATGACTGTTCTATCAGGTCTTTTTTGGGGTTAGTGTTTGGTTTATGCCCTTTCATTGGTCACCCTCAATATATGTTAGTTGAAAAGATGATATTGTAATTCTAGTAAGAAAGCAATGAGGGTGGGCAGGGTTTTAAGCGTATTAAAAAGTGGGTGTCTATTTATTCAAGGACTGAATAGGTTGTGTGAAACATAACTTTTGCTTACTTTAAAGGGCAATAATGCTATAATTGCCTCTCAATTAGCATCTAAAGTTTAGGGTCCAGGTTTAATCACAACAGAGGTCATCATGTTGCTATCTAATAAACATGCATTCTTAATATCGCTACTCGCATTCTTTGGCACGGCACAGGCTGAAATTATTGCTCCTATTACGAATTGTGCAGACTTAAGAAATATTTCTGATTATATGGCTGGGCATTATATGCTCACCCAAGACATCGATTGTGTAGGCGTTGAATTTCATCCTATAGGCAGTTCTTCTGGCAGAGCATTTACTGGAACGCTGGATGGCGAAAATCCCATGGGTGGAGCATTTGTCATACGTAATCTATCAATTGAATCAGCAGGTTTGCCTGTGGGCTTATTTGTCTCTCTAGAAGGACGCGTGAGCAATATTCATTTCCAGAATGCCGAGGTAAAAGGTGCTCATGACCAGAATGTGGGTTTAATAGCCGCCCAAGCAGATGGTGCTGAAATTTCAAATATCACCGTAGATACATTAACACTGATTTCTCCTGGCCATGGTAATGAACATGCAGCAGGCGGGATAGTCGGTTATGCCGAAAATACGACGTTATCTCATGTCCGTTTATATTCAACCCATAAGGACGAAGGGATCAGCATTGCCAATCTCGCGCCTGCAGGGGGTTTAATCGGCATCGCTAACACAGGCACGCAAATCATCGCCTCTAGTGTCGAGCAGCTCAAGCCGGGGAAATATTTCTGTATCGTGGAAGATTGCGCTTTTGGCGGTTTAATTGGCGTGGTGGAAAATACTTTTCTTGCGGAACAAAAAGTGACGATTAGTCGCTCCTTTGCAAGGGGCTCTATAGAGACAGGAAAAAATGGCGGCGGCCTGATTGGTCGCGTGGAACCTTATGCCTATGTTGATATAGACAATAGTTATGCGCAAGTCAGGATCAGTGAAGTGAATCAGTACGGCGGCGGTCTCATAGGACAGGCGAAGGAATTGATCAATGGACCTCGCGGTAATATTACTTTAACTCATGTATATGCCGCAGGAAGAATAGATGATGGTCGCGGGATTGTTGGGAATTATGATAAATCCTCGCCACGAGTTAAATCAGTTGGTAGCTTTTTTGATAAGGAAGCCACAGGCAGAAAATATCCTGGTGATAGGTATACCGCTCATGATGAAAATAACAAACTGTATCAATCTATCGGCTTTAATACGGCGGCGATGCAAAGTCGACAAACCTATATCGCTGCGGGCTGGGATGAAACGATTTGGGATCTCCCTCAGGGCAGCGCGTATCCTACTTTAAAATAACATGCTCCAGGCAAAGAAATAGGATACCCATCAATTTTAACATGCATCTTATTAAAATAACCCCCAATTTTAATAAGCAAGCATTGAAATTGACCTATAATTTTCATATAATGACTATATGAAAAGAAATGCTCTTATTTTATTACTAGACTGGCTTATCCAGCCTAGTCGCAAACCCCTTGTCTTGCGTGGCGCAAGACAAGTAGGGAAAACCTACTTGGTACGAGAATTGGCGCGCGTAAAACAGTTACAATTAATCGAACTTAATTTTGAAAAAAATCCTGAACATAAAAGTTTATTTGCTTCCAATGATGTAAAAAAAATCCTGCTGTCATTAGAGACTCTGCAAAATAAGGTCATTGATATTCATACCAGCTTATTATTTCTGGATGAAGTTCAAGCGGCACCGGAGTTATTGGCTAAGCTGCGTTGGTTTTCAGAAGAACTCCCTGAGTTGGCAGTTATTGCTACTGGGTCATTATTAGATTTTATTCTCAATGAGCATGATTTTAGTATGCCTGTTGGCCGCATTAGTTATTTTCATCTAGTACCTTTATCTTTTGAGGAATTTTTAATCGCAACCGAGCGTCATAAAACAGTAGAATATTTAGAATCTTATCGCCTTGGCGATGAAATCCCGCAGGCCTTGCATGAGCAGTTACTGAGCTACTTAAGAGATTATTTTTTAATCGGTGGATTACCCGCATCTATAGTCGCATGGTTACAATCTGAGAGTTTAATAACGGTCAGTCAAGTGCACCAAGATTTAATAGCTACATATCGCGATGATTTTAATAAATATGCCCGACGGATCAATAAAGAAAGATTAGAAGAAGTATTATTTTCCTTACCTAAACAATTGGGTGGTAAATTTGTTTACAGTCATGTGAATAAAGATGTACCCAGTGTCTCCCTAAAGAGAGCCTTAGAATTACTGTGTACGGCGCGGGTGTGTCATAGAGTTTTCAGTAATCAAGCACAAGGTATTCCTTTAGCCAGTGGTAAAAGAGCCACACCGTTTAAAGTTATTTTATTGGATATTGGTTTAATTCATAGTCTCATGGGCTTGAATATGCAACAGTTGCCGCAATCTGTTGAGCTATTATATGAAGGCCCCATGGCGGAGCTATTGGAATCGTGAAATACCTCATTCTAATGCAGAAGTAGATTATCTCTTACAACATGGACAACATCTGATCCCTATAGAAATCAAAGCAGGACGAACCGGCACATTAAGATCGCTGCACTTGCTAATGGGCATGAGGCAATGGCCACTCGCGATACGTTTTAATAGTGATCATCCTAGCATTACCCGCATTGATGTTATGACTATGCTGCAACAACAAGCGCAATACCAATTACTTTCTTTGCCGCTTTATTTGATTGGACAGCTGCGCCGTTTAATTGATGAGGTTTAATCCTGAAATAAATAGACATCCCCTATTTATTTCTCAAAATTAGGAAGATTACGATGGATAAATCGCTAGTCAACAGATTAAGAGAAGATACTCCTGGTTGTACTCATGTTTTGCATTTAAATAATGCAGGAGCGGCGTTATCTCCTAGGCCTGTTATTGATGCTACTAAGCAGCATTTGGATAAAGAAGCCTTAATGGGAGGATATGAAGCTGCACTAGCGTCGATTGAAGATACCGAGTCGGTATATAAAAATGCCGCCCAGCTGATTAACTGCAATCCTGATGAAATTGCTTTTGTTGAAAATGCCACGCGTGCCTGGGACATGGCATTCTATAGTTTTAAATTCAAACCCGGGGATAAAATCTTAACTGCGACAGCAGAATATGCGAGCAATTATCTTGCCTTTTTGCAAATGGCTAAGCATACGGGTGTTGAAATTGAAGTCATTAAAAATGATGCCAGCGGGCAGCTTGATCTTGAGGATTTAAAAAATAAACTTGATGCTCCCGTTAAATTAATTGCCATCACTCATGTGCCCACACAAGGTGGACTAATCAATCCTGCACAAGCGGTAGGAAAATTGGCCCAGGCTATGGGCATCCCTTACTTGCTTGATACTACCCAGTCGATAGGACAAATGCCTATCGATGTTGAAGCCATAGGCTGTGATTTTCTGTGTGCAACCGGCCGAAAATATTTACGTGGCCCGCGTGGAACCGGTTTTCTTTATGCGAGAGAAAAAACCACCCTGCAGTATGAACCTCCTTTTATAGATCTGCATTCGGCAAAATGGATTTCTGATAATGATTACGTCTTAAGAAGGGATGCGCGTAGATTTGAAACCTGGGAGCAAAATATTGCCGCTAAAATTGGTTTGGGTGTGGCACTAAGATATGCACTTGAGCTGGGGCTTTCCACAATCTGGGATAGGATCCAGCATCTTTCCAGCTATCTACGTCAGCAGCTCAGTCAAATGCCGTCAATACAATTACAGGATCTGGGTTCACATCACTGTGGGATAGTAACATTTACCTGTAGGGAAAAATCTCCAACGGATATTCAAACAGCGCTTTTGAAACAAAAAATTAATGTTTCAATCTCGCTGGAAGAGTATGCCAGGTTAGATCTGTCAAAACGCAATATTTCTTCCCTTGTTCGTGCTTCAGTACACTATTACAACACGATCGATGAGCTTGATACTTT
>JABCZS010000023.1 GCA_013289605.1 Gammaproteobacteria bacterium | reverse complement strand
CAATTGGCTTTCGATAGCACTGTTTTGAAAAAAAGGTTTTAATAACGCCTCAGTCATGACCGGATAGGACGCCTGTGCAAGCGCTTTAACATCCAATTTCGGAAATTTCTCGGGCACATACAAGCCGCCATCCGGCGCCAAACCACTTTGGATGGCTGTATCAAAATTAATAAATTCCGTGCCGCGGGTACTGTGGTAGTGCATAGTCATTTCCTATAATTGTCGTAAACAGAGAGTAGCGATTAAGCCACTACATGCGCGCCTTGCGTGCTAATGAGCGAAACATACACATCACTTTGCAACTGATGTTGACTAAATGCCTGTTGCATGGCGGATGCGATCCCTAGTGCCTCAGATTGATTTTTTGCAAAAGCAAATACACTCGGCCCTGATCCGGATAATGAGGCACCGAGCGCGCCATGATTTAAAGCCGCTTGTTTGACGGCATAAAATCCTGGGATGAGTGGCGCGCGCTTAGGCTCAACCAGACAATCTTGTAACGACGCTTGCAAAAGATCCAAATCTTTTTCGTACAAGGCCGCAATAAATCCAGCTAAATACGCCGATTGTTTAATATGATCGGTGAGTAAAATTTCTCTAGGCAATACGCTGCGGGATTCTTTCGTGTCTAGACGCGTATGCGGATGCACAATCACCGCAACCACATCAGGGATCGGTAATTCCAATACACGCAGCGGAGAAAGTGATTGCGTTAAAGTGATGCCCCCATATAAACAAGGGATCACATTATCACTGTGGGCCGTGCCCACCGCAACGTGCTCACCATGCAGTGCATATTTTACTAATTGTGGCGCAGTTAAGGGTTGCGCTAAATACGCATTGACGGCAACCAGTGCTGCCACACTGGAGGCGGCCGAGCCCCCCATGCCACAACCTAGCGCTAAACCTTTTTTAATTTTAATATCAAAGCCTGCTTTAATATTTAAATCTTGACAGAAATATTTAACCACCGCTGAGGCGGTATTTTTATCCGGATCCATGGGCAGCGGTTCATCGGAGATGATTTCGCTGATGAGGATATGTTCATCATTTCGACGCGTAAGTGTGACCACATCACCGACACCGGCAATCGCAAAACCGAGTAAATCAAAACCTACGGCGACATTTGCGCACGTCGCAGGCGCAAAAGCACTTATTGTTATCAGATTGGATTTTAAATTTGTCATGACATCACTTATGCAATCATGGAAACGAGTCGCAATAAATCTGCGAATATTCCAGCAGCCGTCACATCTGCGCCGGCGCCGGGGCCTTGAATAATTAAAGGTTGCTTGTCATAGCGTTTAGTGCGAAAACACAGCATATTATCAGCGCCTGTCAAACGCGCAAAAGGATGATCTAAAGGATAGCCTTTAATTGCAACATTGACTTCACCCCCCCCCGTAATCGCGCCTACATACACTAATTTCTCACCTTTTGTTTTAGCCGCATCAATACGCTGTTGCATTAAACTATCAAATTCGGGTAAGCGGCTTAAAAATTCTTCTACACTGACGGATTGTAACGGTTCTGGAATTAAATTTTCAACGTTCACATCAGAAAGCGTAGTGGCTAAACCTAATTCGCGCGCAAGACAGACCATTTTCCGTGCTACATCCATACCAGATAAATCATCACGCGGATCCGGCTCGGTGTAACCTAATTGTTTAGCTTGTTTGACCACTTGTGAATAAGGCTCGCCGGTAAATAATTGATGGAAAATATACCCCAGCGTGCCGGATACCGTGCCTTCAATACTGTAAATTTCATCGCCGGTTTGAATGAGATCTTGTAAGGTTTTAATCACAGGTAAACCCGCACACACCGTTGTTTCGTAGAGGAAATGACGCCCCCATGCTTTACTGCGGGCCTTAATCGCTTGATAATAAGCAAAATCACCTGATCCCGCACGTTTATTGGGGGTAATAATATGCGCGCCCATTTCCATCCAGGTCAAATAATGATTGGCAATATCTTGATTTGCCGTGCAATCAATAATGACGGCATGCGGCATATCTTCAGCGATAATATGTTGCGCAAACACATTTAAATCTAGGGGTCGCTCTTCAACCTTATCCGGTTGTTCTAAATGTTGTTGCGCCAGCCGCATCATTTTAGAGTTTGCAATCCCGCGCACATAAAGATTAATCCCTTCATGTTGCGCCAAATGCGCGCGGATGTGTTCAATCTGTTCAAGTAAAGTGCCGCCCACTAAACCACTGCCTATGATACCGATGGAAATGGTTTTATTCGATAAATAGAATCCACCGTGTACTGCGCGCAGCGCACGATTAATGTCTTGTGTGGACAGCACGATAGAGACATTACGTTCAGAAGATCCTTGAGCAATGGCACGAATATTGACATGCGCATCCGCCAAACTTTGACTCAATTTCGCAATAATACCGCGTGTGCCTATCATGCCTTCACCGACGATAGCAAGAATACTGCAGTGTGAGTCTACAGAAATTTTTTCAATGATGCGTTCTTGCAGCTCAAAGGCCAAATGTTCATTTAACACCGCCAGGGCTTTTTCTGCTTGCGCACTGGGAATGGCAAAACAAATCGAGTGTTCACTGCTGGCTTGAGAAATCAAAATAATAGAAATATTTTTGGCTTGCAGTAAGCTAAAGACTTTAGCCGCAAATCCAGAGACCCCCAGCATGCCCGCGCCTTCAATATTAATCAACGCCACATGTTCAATGCTGCTGATCCCGCGTATGGAACGTTGTGGAGGCTTGATCTGTTCATGAATCAGTGTACCGGGCGCTTTAGGGTTATAACTGTTGCGAATTAAAATGGGGATATGATGCTCTATTGCAGGCGCAATCGATTTAGGATGTAAAACCCCCGCCCCAAAATACGCAAGCTCAACGGCTTCATGGTAAGATAATTCCTCTAACACAAACGCAGACGGCACTTTGCGTGGATCGGCACTGTAAACACCGTCTACATCTGTCCAAATAATCAACTCGCGCGCACGGACTAATTTTGCCAAGATAGCCGCTGAAAAATCGCTGCCATTACGCCCTAAAATGGTTCTACGACCACTGCTATCGCGTGCGGTAAAACCTGGGATCACCCACAAAGCATCGGGATGTTGCTGCAGAAATTCATTTAAGCACGCTTCACTTTTTTCCCAATCGATGGCTAAAGTATCTTGATAAAGATAGGTATGAATAATTTCTATTGCGTCTAAATAATACGCAGGTCTATCTTGTGCCAGATAAGCGCTGAGTATTTGCGCAGACCACAGCTCGCCATAACTTAATACTAAGTCGCGAATTTTATGGGAATAGGAGGTCACAAAGGCAACGGTGGATAAAATATTTTTTATATTCGCGGCATCTTGATGCAAGATTTTACGCAGTCGCGATTTTTCTTCGCCTGAGAGCAAAGTATCAATCAATAGAGCGTGTGCGGTGATCACAGGATCAATAATGGGATCAATGGGAAGTTGATTTTGTGCCGCATCTAAGGCCTGCTGCAAGGCATCCGTCGTCCCTTTAGTGGCAGACACCACTATAATCGCATGGGTATCATTGAAGACTAAATCTTTAACTGCGCTCATGCGCTCAGCGTTTTTTACACTCGTGCCGCCAAATTTGTGCACGATACCCGTGCCATATGAATATGTTTGATTTTTAACAAGAGGTAGCACGGGTATATTCCTTTATTGATGCTGCGCGCGAAATGAATTCGCGCTTGCATTCAAGGTGGAGCACTGCGTTGCTCCCCCTTGAAAATCCCCCATTGCCTAGGCTGAATTCAATATACATGTTGAATTCACTTGAATTGATATACGTCATGAGTTTCTACGTCCCTAACTTCTACCGTTTCATTGCATCAAAGAAATCTTCATTAGTTTTAGTGGTCTTTAAGCGTTCAATTAAAAATTCCATCGCAGCAATTTCGTCCATAGGATGAAGAATTTTCCGTAAAATCCAGAGTTTTTGCAGTTCATCTGGCTTAGTCAATAATTCTTCACGACGGGTACCGGAGCGGTTAATATTGATCGCAGGGTAAACACGTTTCTCAGCGATACGACGATCTAAATGCAGCTCCATGTTACCGGTGCCTTTAAATTCTTCGTAAATGACTTCATCCATTTTCGAGCCGGTGTCCACAAGACACGTGGCAATAATCGATAAGCTGCCGCCTTCTTCAATATTACGTGCCGCACCAAAAAAGCGCTTAGGCCGTTGTAGTGCATTGGCATCCACACCCCCGGTTAATACCTTACCGGAAGCCGGGATCACTGTGTTATAAGCCCGTGCTAAACGGGTCACAGAATCTAGAAGAATGATCACATCATGTTTGTGCTCAACTAAACGTTTTGCGCGCTCCATCACCATTTCGGCGACTTGCACGTGACGGGTGGCCGGTTCATCAAACGTACTTGCGATCACTTCACCGCGCACAGAACGCGCCATTTCGGTCACTTCTTCAGGACGCTCATCTATCAGCAATACAATTAAGCGGCACTCAGGATAATTTTGCGCAATGGAATGGGCGATATTTTGCAGCATCATTGTCTTACCGGCTTTAGGTGGCGAAACAATTAAGCCCCGCTGACCTTTACCGATGGGCGCAGCTAAATCAATCACCCGTGCGGTAATATCTTCAGTGGAACCATTGCCTTGTTCCATACGTATGCGATCCGTTGGAAATAAAGGGGTAAGGTTTTCAAACAATATTTTATTGCGACAATTTTCTGGCGGTTCATAATTAATTTCATCGACTTTAAGCAAAGCGAAATAACGCTCACCTTCTTTAGGTGGACGTATCAAGCCTGAAACCGTATCGCCGGTACGCAAATTAAAGCGTCTAATTTGACTGGGGGAGACATAAATATCATCCGGCCCCGCTAAATACGAGCTGTCTGCAGAACGCAAAAAGCCAAAGCCATCTTGAAGGATTTCCAAGACGCCATCGCCAGAAATATTTTCTTTCTTGGCATGACTTTTTAAAATGTTAAAAATAAGATCTTGTTTACGAGTGCGAGCAAAATTTTCTAAGCCTTCGTCTGCAGCAAGCTGCATAAGCTCAGCGGCTGGTTTTTTTTTCAGTTCTGTTAAGTTCATAGTTGTAAAATTAGAATATCCATAGCTGGGGAGTTGATCGAATTAAGGTTTGATTTAATTTAATTTAGAATGCACCAAAAACGCGCGGTTTGAGTTTGCTTTAATTATTGGTAACCTTAACACCTTTTTTCGTGAAGATCCAGTGATACGATAAATTTTCTTCATCTTTGACCTAGGGATGTCTTGTGGTCAAACCTACATCGCAAAATCTCCCGGACGAAGCGTCCTGCCCCCTTTACAAAGGGGGCAAGTCCAGCTTGCCCCCCTATGCTAAGGGGGCAAGGAGAGTGCCGCTGACTAATCTTTAATATGCGCGTCGATAAAGGCGGCCAGTTGTGCCTGGGTCATTGCGCCCACTTGGGTAGCCAGCACTTCGCCGTCTTTAAATATCATTAGGGTCGGAATACCCCGCACGCCATACTGCGCAGGCGTTTCTTGGTTATCATCAACATTCATTTTAAGCACTTGAATTTTATCGGCATATTGTGCTGCCAAGGCTTCCAATGCCGGCGCGATGGCTTTACACGGGCCGCACCATGGCGCCCAGAAATCCACCAACACAGGTTTATCGGCTTCGAGTACCTGACTGTTAAAATGGTTGTCATCGACTGCATTAATCTGTCCCATGGTTTACTCCTAAATATCAATGTTGTCTTAAGGTCATTACATGCATCCCTTTCAATACATTTAAAGCCTCATGTAAAGGATAATCTATTAATTTTTCACCCGATTCATTGTCTTCGGAAGGCTCATTCACAATCTGGATATCTTCTTCGATGACTTCACCGTCACCATTATCTAAATGATTACGTAAATTAGCTTCTCGCGTTTCATCAAAAATAAGTTCTTCAACGATACGCGTGGCTTTGATGTCTTGTAATTCCACATCGGGGATGATCCCTTCTGCTTGTATCGAGCGGCCTGCCGGGGTGTAATATAAGGCCGTGGTGAGCTTAATGGCCCCATCGCCGCTAATCGGTAATACCGTTTGCACCGAACCCTTACCAAATGTTTTTTCACCCATCACGATAGCACGGTGATGATCTTGCAGAGCACCTGCGACAATTTCTGACGCAGAAGCCGAGCCGCCATTGACTAAAACTACCATAGGAACACCATCGAGTAAATCCCGGCCATTGGCTTGTTCACGCACTTCTGTTTCTACAAAACGACCTTTGGTGTAGACGATTAAGCGATCATAGCCCAGTCTTTTGCTGTCTAAAAATACATTCGATACCGCGACGGCCGAATCCAACACGCCGCCTGGATTATTGCGTAAATCTAACACCAAGCCGTTGATTTGATTATCCGTGTCTTGTTTGATGGCTTTAATCGCAGCGAGCACATCTTTAATCGTTTGGTCTTGGAAATGGCTGACCCGCAAATAAGCATAATGGGGCTCTATGATTTCATAACGCACACTTTCGACTTTAATAATATCGCGCGTCAACTCTTTGACTATCGGCAGGCCTGCGCCTTCACGGATTATGGTGAGTTTCACCTGCGTGCCTTTATCACCACGCATTAAATCTACGGCTTGGCGCAGCGTTAAGCCTTTCACCAAGGTTTGATCGATTTTGACTATGGTATCGCCGGCTTTAATCCCTGCGCGTGCAGCAGGCGTATTATCAATGGGACTGATCACTTTTACAAACCCATCTATCATGGTGACTTCAAGCCCCAGGCCGCCAAACTTCCCCGCGGTACTGGCGCGCAGATCACTAAATTCTTCTTTATCCAAGTACGCGGAATGCGGATCTAAACCCGCTAGCATGCCGGTAATGGCGTGATTAATCAGTTCTTCATCAGAAACGGGTTCAACGTAATAGTTACGCACTTCGTCCAGAACGTAGGTAAATTTTCTTAATTCTTCTACAGGTAAAGTAGACGGATTCGCCATCGCCATGGCGCAAAAAAATGATGTCACTATGATGGACAACCCGCCGATTAACTGAGCTTTTGAGACAACCATTTAGAACCCCTACTATGATATAGGCCGAAGCCAAGCGCTTGGATTTTGCACTTCACCCTTAAAACGCATTTCGAAGTATAACCCACTCTGCGCAACTGAGCCGCTTTTACCTACTTGTGCAATCATTTCATTTGCAGCGACGCTATCCCCAACATTTTTATATAAACTTTGATTATGGGCATATAAACTTAAATAATCATTACCATGATTCACGATCATGATTAACCCTAAACCGCGTAACCAGTCTGCATACACCACTTGTCCCGAGTAAACCGCATGCACCGGTGTCCCTGTGGGTGCGGCAATCAATATCCCTTGCCAAGTGGTATCGGCTTCATAAGTATCGCCAAACTGATGGATGACTTTGCCCTGTACCGGCCAAGGTAACAGCTTCTGATAATCCCGTATAGGTTTATTCGTATCCCCTGCAAACGTGGGCTGCACGTCTGTGGTTAATTGCGTAATCACGGATCCTAATGCTTCTTTATCGGCATGTAAACTGGCTAAGCTTAAGTTTTTTTCTTCCATAAGACTTAATAGTTGTGCAACTGTATTCGATTGCGCGCTCGTTTGCGCATTGAGCTCATCATAAGCCTGTTGATGCTTCGCATATAGTGCCTGCAAGGTATCTTGCTGAGCCTTTTTTTCTGCTTGGGCTGTCTTCAAAGCACTTAAATCGGTATGCATATCCTGCATCAGCTCGCTTCGAACATCATTAAAGTAATCAAAATAAGTCAACAGGCGTGCCAGCACCTGCGGGTCAGTTTGATTTAACCATAATTTCAAATTTTGATTTTGTCCCAATAAAAAAGTACCCCGTATTTGTTCGCGAAGTAAATTTTGTTCTTGCTGTAAATGTTGGATATCTTTTTTATATTCAGCTTCCAAATTTTTTAAGGCATCCTCATTTTGAGTGATGGCCGTTTGGGTTTTTTGCAGCAGTTCGGCTAATTCTGCAATCTGTAAATCTAAGTCACGTAAGTTTTTCTGCAAGCTGGCTTGTTGCGCTTCGTCGGCAGCAAGCTGCGCATCCAACACTTCAATTTGTGCGTCAATCGCATTCAGCTCAGTTTGTTGCGCGGTATTCGCATACGCCAGCCAGGGAAAGACCAGCAAAAAAAATAAGCGCATGCTCATGATGTTGTGTTTAATTGAAGTAAAACTTGGCCGGTCATTTCGGTAGGAATAGGCAAGCCCATTAAATAAAGTAAGGTCGGGGCCACATCCGCTAAAATGCCGGTGTCTTTGACGGCACATGCAGGGCGCCCCACATAAATAAACGGCACCAATTCACAGGTATGGGCCGTATGCGCTTGGTGAGTGTCTTCATCAAACATATGTTCGGCATTGCCATGATCAGCGGTAATTAAACATTCACCGCCTACTTCTTTTAATGCGGTGATCACGCGATTTAAACAGTGATCAATGGTTTCTATCGCGGTAACGGTGGCCTTAAAATCCCCCGTGTGTCCGACCATATCTGGATTGGCATAATTGCAAATAATCGCATCAATACTCTGGCTGTGTATGGCTTCGATCAATTTATCGGTGAGTAGAACAGCACTCATTTGCGGCGCAAGATCATACGTTGCGACGTTGGGGGAAGGAATTAAAATACGCGTTTCATTAGGAAACGGTGTTTCGATGCCGCCATTAATAAAAAAAGTAACGTGCGCATATTTTTCTGTCTCGGCAATACGCAGTTGCGTTAATCCCGCTTGCGCCCAAACCTCACCTAAAACGGGGGTTAGATTATAAGGAGGAAAAGCAATTTGCGTGGGTAACTCTTTCGAGTATTGCGTCAGCGTGACAAAACCTGCAAGCGAAAGTTGCGTGCGCTCGAAAGCCTTAAAATGAGGATCAATAAAGGCTTGCGTTAATTCTCGAGCACGATCGGATCGAAAATTCATAAAAATAATGCTATCGCCCGGTTGTACGCCCGGATAATTTTCTAATACCACCGTGGGCGGGACAAATTCATCACTTAACCCTTGCGCATACGCCTGAGCTAAACCGGCCATGGCATCCGCAGCTACAGGGGCGTGGGCTTGTGCTATCGCTTGATACGCACGTTCAACTCTCCCCCAACGGCCATCTCTGTCCATGGCATAATAACGTCCCATGATCGTAGCAATTTTTGCAGATCCCAGGTGTGCATTTAACGCCTGCAGCGAGTCATGCGCACTTTTTGGCGGCACGTCGCGTCCATCTAAAAAAGCATGGACATAAATGCGCGTCACGCCACTTTTTTGCGCCGCATCGAGTAATGCAAAAATATGACGCTCATGACTATGCACGCCGCCTGGAGACAGTAAACCCATCACGTGCAGCGCTTTATTCTCCGTGCGCATTGGGGTAAATAAATTTTGAAATACCGGATTGATAGCAAACTCATCGTCTGCTATCGCTTTTTCAATCCGGGTAAAGTCTTGATACACCACGCGCCCTGCACCGATATTCATGTGCCCTACTTCTGAATTGCCCATTTGGCCATTAGGCAAACCCACATCATGGCCGGTACTGGAAATCAGTAAATGGGGGTATTCTTGCCAAAGTTTATCCCAAGTGGGTGTATGGGCACGGGTAATGGCATTGTCTGAGGCATCCTCACGATGTCCCCAGCCGTCTAAAATGATCAGCACAAAAGGTTTAGCGCGCATGCGTACATCCAAAAAGCAAAAGGTGAAAAGAGTATAACATTAACTTTATTCCTAGGGTTACGCGTAGTGAGGCAGCCAATAAAGAATTTGGGGGGATATTTTATGCTCAGGGCTGGCGCAATTCGCATAAAATATCCCCCCAAATCCTTTATTGGCGCTTTATCTGGATATAGCTTCTGTTCTATATGGGTTAACAGTAAGTTATCTAATTATTCCCATTAGATTTTCCTCCTCTGCTGAATATGCTATTATCCTCTGCTCAAAAGATTAGAGTAACGAATGATGCCATTATTTGAATTTCTGTCCCAACACTTCCTATTGGTCGGCGCTTTTGTCGTGTTGCTGATTTTATTAATCGTCACTGAATTGCGTAACAAACAAGGCAGTGCCTCCCGCGTAAGCCCCGCGATCGCTACCCAACTGATTAATAAAGAAAATGCCATCGTCATCGATTTACGCGATGATATCGCCTATAAAAAAGGCCATATCATCGGTGCTTGGCATATATTGCCAGGACAGCTTACAACAAACGAAAAACTACTCAAACAAAAAACCACGCCCATTTTATTAACCTGTCAAAACGGATTTCAATCCCCTGCGCTAGGCGGACAATTACGTAAATTAGGCTTTACCTCGGTGTATTGTTTGGCGGGCGGGATTGATAATTGGATCAATTCGGGCTTGTTACTGACGAAAGGGAAATAATCATGGCGAATGTGGAAATTTATTTTGCCCCCTGGTGCCCCTACTCTCGACGTGCTAAACAATTGCTAGATGATAAACAAATCAATTACACTCTCATAGACGTGGATACGGATCCGAGTGAGCGCGATGTGATGCAACAGCGCGGCGCCGGCAAGTCCATTCCTCAAATTTTTATCGATAATGTCCCCATAGGCGGGTGCGATGATATCTATGCACTAGAGGCCAGTGGGAAATTAGAAAAGCTACTTAGCAACAAATAAGGAAATCACTCATGGTTACTGAACAAAACACTGCAGCAAAACCTGATTTTGCAATTCAACGCATTTATACCAAAGATCTTTCATTTGAATCGCCTAAAACGCCGCAACTTTTCAATGAACAATGGACGCCAGAAGTTAAAATGGAACTGAACACGGATGCTAAACCTGTAAATGACACCCTTTATGAAGTCAGTTTAAAAATCACCGTGACGGTGCAAAATAAAGACACGGTTGCGTTTTTAATTGAAGTGGTTCAAGCCGGTTTATTTATGCTGAAAGATTTTTCCACCGCGCAACGCAATCAAATGTTAGGCAGTTTTTGTCCGAATATTCTTTATCCTTATGCGCGTGAAGTGATTTCCGGTCTTGCAGCCCACGGCGGCTTTCCTGCACTGTATTTATCCCCCATTAATTTTGATGCGCTCTATGCTCAACACCTCAATAAATTAAAAGAGCAAGACGCCGTCAATACCGCTAGCCAAGAAATCATCGTTTAATGACTACGCCTGCTTTACCGATTGCAGTATTAGGTGCAGGCTCTTGGGGGTATGCCCTCGCTTTAGTCTTGGCGGATAATCATATCCCAGTCAAGCTGTGGGGGCATCACCCTGAGGCGATGCGCGCCTTAGAAACCTCGCGAGAAAATAAATATTTACCGGGATTTCCCCTACCCGATACCATACACATTGCTTATACACTAGAGGATGCGCTGCACAATGTCGCCGGCATATTAATCGTTGTGCCTAGTGATGCGTTCATTCCATTGTTAACCCAAATTAAAGATCACGCGCATTTACCCCTTGCTTGGGGCACGAAAGGGCTCTCCAGTGATGCTGAGCTTTTATCCACCAAAGCGCAGCATCTGCTCGGGCCAAACGCACAACTGTGTGTATTATCTGGCCCCTCTTTTGCAAAAGAAGTCGCGCAACAACAACCCACTGCCATTACTGCGGCAAGCAATGATGCGTCCGCTTATTTCTGGCAGCAACGCTTACACAATGATTATTTTCGCGTGTATACCAGCACAGATATGGTAGGCGCCCAATTAGGCGGTGCGTGTAAAAATGTATTAGCGATTGCGGTAGGGATTGCCGAAGGTTTAGGCTTAGGCAGCAATGCGCGCGCTGCCCTGATGACCCGTGGGTTTGCTGAACTGTTGCGTTTAGGGCGGGCATTGGGCGCTGAGGATAGCACCTTAATGGGGTTATCGGGTATTGGTGATTTAATCCTCACTTGTAGTGAAAATCAATCGCGGAATCGACGTTTTGGTTTAGCCTTAGGCCAAGGTCAGCACGCGGAAAAGATTAAACGCACGATAGGCCAAGTGGTTGAAGGTGAACATACGACTAAGCTGGTGTATCAATTGGCAAAGCGTCTGCAGATCAATATGCCTATTACTGAACAAGTGTATCAAATTCTTTATGAAGGCAAAGACGCAAGACTTGCAGTCAAAGCATTACTTGAGCGCGCAGCGACGGATGAACATGTGACTTAAGTTTTCCCGGCCTACTGAAACCCCAGCTGGCGCCAGGCTTCATAGACGATTACTGCCGCTGCATTCGATAAATTCAAGCTGCGGGACTGCGCTTGCATGGGAATACGGATTTTTTGTGCCTCTAAAAATTCTGCCAATATTTCAGGCGGCAAGCCGCGGGTTTCAGGACCAAACAAAAACGCATCATTTGCTTCATATACCGGATCGGTATAGCTCGCGTGGCCTTTGGTGGTCACCGCCCAAATGTTATTACCCGGTAAGGCTGCGCGACACGACGCCCAATCCTCATGTTCGGTCATCGCTGCCCATTCACTGTAATCTAAACCAGCGCGGCGCAAACGTTTTTCATCCAAACTAAAACCATAAGGTTTAATTAAATGTAAATGACAACCCGTATTCGCGCTTAAGCGAATAATATTGCCAGTATTAGGAGGAATTTCAGGTTGGTAAAGAATAATATGAAACAAACCACGTATCCTTTGATGTTTCGATCCGCATTTGCGGATCGAAACAATGTTTAGCCTACAGACTATAATACATTTCAAACTCAACAGGATGCGGGGTCATGCGGTAATTATCGACTTCTTGCATTTTGAGCTCAATGTAAGCATTAATCACATCATCAGTAAACACGCCACCACGGGTTAAAAATTCCCGATCTTTATCTAAGCATTCCAAGGCTTGATCCAAGGATGCGCAAACTGTGGGAATATGACGCGCCTCTGCCTTACTTAATTCATATAGATTTTCTTCCGCAGCAGCGCCGGGATGAATTTTATTTTGGATCCCATCAAGGCCAGCCATTAACATGGCTGAGAATCCGAAATAAGGATTGCTCATGCAATCCGGGAAACGCACTTCTACGCGACGGGCTTTTTCTGAATACGTATAAGGCACACGTATCGCAGCCGAGCGATTATGTGCAGAATAAGCGAGCATTACTGGCGCTTCGTAACCGGGGACTAAACGCTTATAACTATTGGTGGTCGGATTAGTGAAAGCATTTAAAGCCTTAGCATGTTTAATAATACCACCGATATAATAAAGTGCCGTCTCGGACAAGTTTGCATACACATCGCCTGCAAAAATATTTTTGCCATTTTTACTTAAAGATTGGTGCACGTGCATCCCACTGCCGTTATCACCCAAAAGCGGTTTAGGCATAAATGTTACGGTTTTACCGTAAGCATGTGCGACGTTATGGACCACATATTTAAAAATTAACACTTCGTCTGCTTTGCGCATCAAGGTTCTGCATTGGGTAGTGATTTCATTTTGATTGCCGGTGGCCACTTCATGGTGATGATTTTCTACAACCAAGCCCATTTTATCGAGAATAAGACACATGGCAGCCCGTAAATCATGGGAAGAATCCACAGGAGGGACAGGAAAATAACCGCCTTTAATGAGAGGCCGATGCCCCATATTGCCTTCCGCATAAGTTTTATCGGTATTCCAAGCGCCTTCAATCGAATCAATTAAATAAGAACAACCGTTAATATTTTTTGAAAACCGCACGCTATCAAACACAAAAAACTCTTGTTCAGGACCGAAATAACACGTATCCGCTATCCCTGTATCTTTTAGATAGGCTTCTGCACGCATCGCAAGCGAGCGTGGGCAGCGACTGTAAGCTTGCATGGTATCGGGATCAACGACGTTACAGCGCACATTCAACGTTGTTTCTTCGGTGAACGGATCAAGCACTGCGCTTGATTCATCAATTTCTAAAATCATGTCGGAATGATTAATATCCCGCCAGCCCGCAATCGAGGAGCCGTCAAACATTTTGCCGCCTTTAAGAAAATCCTCATCTAAGATTTTTGCTGACACAGCGGTATGCTGCTCTTTACCCACAGTATCAACAAACCGAAAATCAACAAATGCAACTTCGTGGTCTTTAATGAGTTTCATAACGGGAGAGGACATGGGTAAAACTCCTATGTTATTTGGAAGACTTAGCGCTTAGAATTAAGATTTGGCAATTTAAGCTGAAACTACGCATACTACACAAACAGAGGATATGCGTCAAATGAAGGACTTGAAAAATACACTCGCCCAAATGTGCTTTATTCCATTATTATGTGGCTTAGGGGTGCTGGGCTATTTTGGTGCGGACATGTATTTGCCGGCTTTCCCGGAATTACAAACTTTTTTTGCGACCAGTAAAGCCGCTGTGGGCTTAACCTTTAGTGTGTATATGTTTGGCATTACCCTAGGCCAATTATTTTACGGTACGCTCTCTGATCGTTTTGGCCGGAAAACCATTTTAATTTGGAGTTTAAGTCTTTTTCTGATGGCAACGATAGCCTGTATTACTAGCACCCATATTTATGAACTTATCTTGTGGCGTTTGGTGCAAGCCTTAGGCGCTTGCGGCGCGATGGTGATCTGGCAAGCCATCGTGATAGACCGATTTTCTCCTGAAGAAAGCCACAGTATTTTTGCGATTGTTTTTCCCATGCTCGCGATTTCTCCGGCACTTGCACCTGCTTTAGGCGGTGCATTGATTAGCATAGCTTCATGGCCCATGATTTTTATGGTGTTAGCCTTAATCGGTGCGCTGTTGCTCTTGAGTGTTATTTTTCTGTTAACTGAAACGACAGCATTGCAGACCCGCCTCGCATCGCAAATCAATTACGTGCAGATCAAACAAAAATATCAGCAATTGCTGCATTCGTCTTTTTTTATGGGCAATGTATGCACGCTGGCGCTGACGTCTTCGGCTTATTTTTGTTACCTGACAGCCTCTCCTTTTATTTTACAGCAAATGGGATACAGCCCAGCGGTGATTGGCTTTTCTTATTTGCCCCAAACCCTGGCGTTTATGGGCGGTGGGTTGCTGAGTAAACGCATTATGTCGGCTTTTGGGCTTAAAACAATGCGCTTTTGTTTGATCGCATTTGTTGGTTTCTCGTTCGTCTTTTTTATTGTTACCGTCCTTTTTCCCTTAACACACGCCTTACAAATTATTTTACCTTTTTCTTTTATGGCGGTTTTAAGCGGGGTATTATACCCAAGCGGTATGACCATGGCTTTAAATCATTTCCCGAAACTTGCCGGCACTGCAGCAGGATTAGCAGGGAGTATTCAAGCTTTTTGCGCGTTTTTCACGACGAGCATTTTATCACTCTTGTTATTTACCGGCATTATTAGTCTATCGGTGATGATAGTCCTGCTGGCCTTCAGCAGCTGGTTATGTTTTCGATTACTTGTGCGAGCGCCTTAATGCGTGCGGTGTGCAAAGCGGCTTTAATCGCTTCACCTTGCGGGTTATCGCCTAAATTAAGACTAGATACCGATACGGAGCGGGCCGTCTGTAGCGCCTCTTCTAACCACACACCTCTGTCCGGTTTATCTTCATAACCTGGCCGACCGCGCACATCCGCAAGACAGGCTAAGCGAAATTGCGCTAAGCGTTCTGGGCGCCGCAACGCATCTAATTTTTCGAATAAATCCAGCACGTCTTTCGCCTGCGCCAAGTCTTGCTGAATGACTTTATAACCTAAACCATGATAACGCGTGACTAACACGGCTAAATCACGGTACTCACGGGGCACGCGGTAACGATCACACAAGGCTTGCACTAAGGCGACGCCGTTTTCTTCATGTAAGGGATGTTTGGGTAAATATTCAGCAGGCGTTACCCCTTTACCCACATCATGCAACATCGCTGCAAATCGCACGCGGGGATCCGATGTTAATTTTACGGCTTGTTGCAACACTAATAACATATGGATGCCGGTATCGACTTCGGGATGCGTCATAGGCGATTGTGGGACACCAAACAGGCTTTCTAACTCAGGAGCTAAAATACGTAGCGCACCACATTCACGTAATACTTCAATAAATACTTCAGGATTAGGTTCAGTTAAGGCACGCTGCCACTCTTGCCAAACACGTTCAGCGACTAACGCATCTACTTCCCCTTGTTCCACCATGGTGCGCATTAACGCCAGGGTTTCAGGCGCAATGATAAAACCTAAATAATGAAAACGGGCTGCAAAGCGTGCAAGCCGTAAAATCCGCACCGGATCTTCGGTAAACGCCGCTGACACATGGCGCAACACACGCGCTTGTAAATCTTTCTGGCCGTGAAAAGGATCGATTATTTGCCCCTGTTCATCCATGGCCATGGCATTAATCGTTAAATCGCGGCGCTGCAAATCTTCTTCTAAGGTAACCTGTGGCGTGGCATGAAAAGTAAAGCCGGTATAACCGCGCCCGGTTTTACGTTCTGTGCGCGCCAGTGCATATTCTTCTTTAGTTTTAGGGTGTAAAAAAACCGGGAAATCTTTGCCCACCGGTTTAAAATGTTTTGCCAACATTTCTTCCGGAGTACTGCCGACGACGACATAATCACGCTCATCTACTCGACGCAAAAGCAATTGATCGCGGACTGCTCCACCCACTAAATAAATCTTCACCCTGATTAACTTCCTTTGACTGTCACCTGTGCCCGGTATTGATCGTATAAATGTTGTTGTTCATCCGGTAATAAATAAAGAGGGGCGATACTCTCAAGCGGTGTCAAATTTAAGCCTAAAAGTTTAGGCATCGGTTGTTGACAGACGCTGGGCGTTAAGGCACTTAAATAATTATCGCGTGAAAAAGGTTTACCGGGTAAATATTCCATCATATTCGCTTGCCAGCTGGAAAGCCAGAGGGGCAAGCCAATAACCAAACGATGCATGTGTTTAAGTTTAGCAATATAAGTCACCAATTCTTTTAAAGTATAAACCTTAGGCCCGCATAATTCATAGCGCTGCCCATAAGTTGCACTCAGATCTAGCGATCGGATCATCGCATTCACCACATCACCCACATAGATCGGCGCAAACAATGAATTGGGCAGAGGCAGCGGAAAAATTCCCGGTGCATACGCTAGCAAATCGGCAAACCGGTTTAAAAAAGAATCATTGGGGCCAAAAATCACACTGGGGCGAAAACTAGTCACGTGAATTTGGCCCACGTGATGCGCATGCACATAACTTTCTGCTTCACCTTTAGTGCGCAAATAATAACTACGGCCCTTGGATGCATCCGCATTCAGGGCACTCATATGCAATAATCGTGGAATGCGGTTATACAAACACGTCGCGACTACTTTTTGTGCTAAAGTCACATGGGCTTTGCGAAAGCCCGAACCGCGATGCCCATCTTCATTTAAAATACCGACTAAATTAATAAGCACATCTGCGCCTTCGCACGCTTTATTCAAGAGATCTTGCTGATAAATATCGGCATACTTAAGCGTTAAGGTCGGTAATACGGTTAATTCCTTAGCCTTATCCGGGTTGCGGCTTAACACCCGCACACGATGCCCGGCTTGCACCAACGCGGCGCATAAATGCTGACCGACAAAACCGGTGCCGCCTAAGACGACGATTTTTTTACGGGGTGTATTAATATTCATGATTCAACCTTTTTTCTTATTATTTTCAATAGTAAAAATGCAATGATAAGATAACACCTAATGGGTATGCCCCAATGATCGGGCCATGGTATATACGTCAATGTGCGCTGCACCCGCGCCTCTTAATACCGCACTTAAAGCGGCCACTGTGCTGCCTGTGGTATAGACATCATCGACTATCGCGACACGTGCCCCAGAAAAATCTTTATGCACGGTAAAGGCATGTTTAACATTCCTTAACCTTTGCTGCGCATTTAAGGAGGTTTGCGCAACGGTTGCGCGGGTCCGCTCACTCGCATGCACGATAGGAATGTTTAATTCACGGCCTATGACCCGTGCCAGCTCCAAGGCTTGGTTGTACCCCCGCTCACGTAGGCGTTTGGGGTGCAAGGGCACAGGCAGCAAAAAATCGGGCTTGATTGCGTCTTGTTTACGCCAATAATCAATAAATAATTCGGCTAATAGCCTTAAATGGTGTAAACCTTCAGAAAATTTCCCACCTAGTATGAGTTTTTCGACCGGAAATACATAATCTAAAGCGACCCATAAACGATCCCAGGGCGGAGGATGTTGTTGGCACTGGCCACAGGTTTCATTCGCAACACACAAAGGACGTGCGCAATAACGGCAAGCCGCGTCTATAAAAGGCAAGTCCTTAAAGCAGTCCGCGCATATCCTTTGATAGGTCTCTAAGGCTTGCTGACACAATAGACAACACGGACAAAACCCAAGCTGGGTTAAGGCCGCAGTTAAATAAGTCGCAGGGCTACGCATGACTTGATACCGCTAATCAGGGGAGTGATTTTATAGCATGTTTTTTTATGACCAGGCTAGCACTTCATGAGTGAGATTTAAGGTATCTCCTTTTTTATAAACCTCTTGTGTGAGTGTCTTAAATTATGCCCTGTGGTCAGGCAGAGATCGCAAAATCCCCCCGGCCGCCCCCCTTTACAAAGGGGGCAAGCTCATCGCTCACGCTGATGTGCGTTCTTGCACGTCCCCCTTTGTAAAGGGGGGCGGCCGCTGCGGCCGGGGGGATTTTTAACTGAACTCAAATCACCCCTGTGTGCTCAAATAAAATACAATTGTTTACTTTATTTCGGCTATTTATTTGACATCTTTGCTAAAAACTCTTAGACTGCCGACACCACCCAACGGCAGAAAGTTAACATGAACACCCATGAACCCTGGACACTTGAGCGCTTAGCGCAGCTCTACCACCTTCCCTTTAATGATTTACTCTTTCAAGCCCAGCAAGTCCACCAACAGCATTTTAAAAATAATGATATCCAAGTGGCTACCTTATTAAGTATTAAAACCGGGCGCTGCTCTGAAGATTGCAAATATTGCAGTCAAAGCGGTCACTATAAAACTGAAATAGAAAAACAAAGTTTACTCTCACAAGAAACCGTTCTGGAAAAAGCCAAACAAGCAAAAGCAAATGGGGCCGATCGTTTTTGTTTAGGTGGCGCATGGCGATCCCCTCCTGACAAAGATTTTCCGCATTTACTCGCCATGATTAAAGAAATAAAAGCCTTAGGTTTAGAAACCTGTTTAACCGCAGGCATGCTCTCCAGCGAACAAGCGCAAGCACTTAAAACTGCGGGATTAGATTATTACAATCATAATTTAGATACTTCACGCGACTATTATCCGGAAATCATTAGCACCCACACGTATGATGACCGATTAGATACCCTAAAAAAAGTTCAGCAAGCCGGCATGAAAGTCTGCTGCGGGGGCATACTCAACTTAGGCGAGAGTGTATCGGATCGTTTAAAATTACTGCAGGAACTGGCTAATTTACAACCCTATCCAGAAAGTGTCCCGATTAATAAATTAGTGCCTATTCCCGGCACGCCGCTTGCGAATAATAAAAGTATCGACCCTTTTGATTTCGTTCGCACCATTGCCGTTGCACGCATCATTATGCCGCGATCACGGATCCGTTTGTCTGCAGGGCGCAATGACATGAGCGATGAGCTGCAAGCGTTATGCTTTCTTGCCGGTGCCAATTCCATTTTTTACGGGGAAGCTTTACTGACGACGCCGTTGCCTTCGCAACATAAAGATCGTTTATTACTGAAGCGTTTAGGCCTTAATCCCTTGAACATGCCCTTAGCAACCGAGCCACTAGATGCCTAATGTTGCAAAGCTACAACAACGTTTGTTGCAGCATCAAACCCAGCTACTCGAGCGGAAACGATTCCCCTATATGCCTTGTGGCGCACCTTATGTCCAACACGCTCATGATAAGCTGCTAAATTTTACCAGCAATGATTATTTATCGCTCAGCCAACACCCTAAAATTATTCAAGCAACGATGGAGGCCGTCCAAAAATTTGGATTAGGTGCACTCGGAAGTGCCATCGCGCAAGGATACACGGATGCGCATCAACAATTAGAACAAAAATTGTGTCACTGGTTAAATTATCCACGCGCACTCGTATTGACTTCAGGGTATCTGGCAGTATTAGCCACGCTCACCGCCTTAATTGATCAAGATGATTTTGTTGCCGTAGACAAACAATCCCATGCGAGCGTGTTTGATGCAATACAATTAACTCAGGCCACCTGGCAACGTTATGCAGACGATGACATGACTCGTTTAGAGTCATTGCTACAACGGCGCACACAGGGCGCGCGTTTTATTATTACCAGCGGTATTTTTAGTATGCAAGGACACCTCGCGCGCTTGCAACAATTGTGCGCACTGGCTGAACAGTATGATGCGATACTTATCGTCGATGATGTCCACAGCACGGGAATTTTAGGCCCAAAAGGTGAGGGCAGCGTTGCAGAACTCGGTTTAAGTCCCCAGCAAGTGCCTGTAGTCATAGGATCGTTAAGTAAAGGTTTGGGCACGGTCGGGGCTTATGTTGCAGGCAATGATCTGTTAATTGAAACCGTTTTACAATTTGCTCGCCCCTATATGTTTAGCACTACGCTACCGGGTGCGCTTGCCTGTGCCAGTCTTGCCGCAATTGAATTAGCCGAAAGAGCGCAGGCTGAACGCGTGCATTTACAACAATTAAGCACTTATTTTATGCAACGCACAGCAGAATTAAATTTACCCGTGCTGCCCTCGATGTCTCCGATTAAAGCCGTGTTATTTTCTGATATAAAAACCATGCAAGCGGCAGCCCGTGCGCTGCGGGCACAACACATATTAGTCAGCCCTATCCGGCCACCTACGGTGGCACGCCATAGCCCGAGGATCCGGATCACCTTAACGCAAGCACATCAATTTACTGACATCGATCGTTTATTGACTGAACTTAAAAACCATGTCTAAAGCTAAGCCCACTTTAGTATTGATCCATGGCTTTGCAGCGAATCAAACCGTGTGGGGAGACTTTGCCTTTCAACTTGCGCAGCATTATCCCGTCATGACGATTGATTTACCCGGTTATGGGACAGCCCAAGCGGTGCCGGCACAGACACTACATGATCTGGCAAGCCATGTATTGAGCATTTGTCCTAAACCTGCGATATGGGTCGGCTGGTCGTTGGGCGGGCAAGTCGCACGTTATCTTGCAGCCCTAGCGCCTAAGCAAACCCAAGGTTTGATTACGCTATGCTCTAATCCTAAATTTGTGGCTAGTCTCGATTGGCCCGGTATTGCTCCGGAAGCGTTTCAACAGTTATATGCACTTTTTAAATCACAGCCCAAGAAAGCCTTAACCCGTTTTTTTAGTCTTCAAGGAATAGAACACCATCTTTCCCTGCGCAAACCACTTTTATTACTTAAAAAACAAGCAGAACAACTCAAACCTGAAGTATTGCTACGTGACTTAACTCTCTTGCAAGAAACTGATCTGCGTAAGACTGAGGCTTCAATGCTTCCCGAGCTCAATATTTTTGGCAACCAAGACCGTTTGGTGCCTATTGCTGTGGCACCCTATTTAAAAGACTTGTATCCCCAGGCACAAAATGCCACAATTTGTGGTGCTACACATGTGCCTTTTTTATCGCACGTATCCGAATGCTTAACTCACATGGACACGTTTATCCATGACACACTCACACGCCACTAAAGAGCAGCAGAAAATTACCGCACGCTTTGATGCGGCTGCGGCCACCTATGATCAACATGCCGTCATGCAAAAAGAAGTGTGCAGCCGTTTGCTACAAAATATGTGTTGCCTGAAAATGAAACCACGCACCATTTTAGATGTCGGCAGCAGCACAGGTTTGGCGTTACGGATTTTAGAAAAAAATTACCGTGCCCAAATCTATGGCGTGGATTTATCTATGGGTATGCTCACCCTTGCCGCACAAAAAAAAGGCTGGTTTTCACGTCAACATTTGATTTGTGCCGATGCACAGGCCCTGCCCTTTAAAGATGCGTCCATGGATTTAATTTTTTCTAATTTAACTTTACAATGGTGTCCCGATTTACTCTTAAGCTTTTGTGAGTTTTTTCGAGTGCTTAAGCCTGGTGGCGCGCTTTTTTTCACCACGCTCGGACCTGATACCTTAAAGGAATTGCGACATAGTTTTCAACAGCTGGATGAGTTTGCTCACGTCAATACCTTTAAAGACATGCATGATGTGGGTGATTTATTATTGCATGCGCGATTTGTGGATCCCATTATTGATAGAGAGGATTTGGCTTTGACTTACGCAACGCTACAAGCCTTATTTAAAGACTTAAAATATACCGGTACTCAAACCGTGCTCGGGAGACAACAAAAAGGATTGATGGGGAAAAATAAATTGGCGCAATTACAACACGCGTATGAACAGTTTCGCACTCCAGAAGGCGTATTACCCGCCACCTATGAAGTGATTTATGGTCATGCGATAAAACCGGATTTAGTGCCGATTAAACTTAAATCCCGTGAATCTATTTTTATTCCCGTCAGTGCGATCACCCGTACACCGGCCGGAATTTAAGGACGATTGATGCAAAAATATTTTATCACCGGCACCGATACTGATGTAGGAAAAACACTGATAACGCGCATATTACTCACAAAAGTCAAACAACAAGGTCTTAAGGCGCTGGCCATTAAACCGCTTGCAGCCGGTGGCGTGACCACTATGCAAGGCTTTCAAAATGAAGATGCGACATTCTTCCAACAAGAAAGCAGCCTCCAGCTGCCTTATACCGTGATTAATCCTTACTTGTTGCAGGACGCTTTGAGTCCTAATATCGGCGCGCAACGTTACGATCGTATACTCGATGCAAAAGAAATCAGTCAAACCAGCGCAAAGGCCTATCACTACCCTGTCGATTATTTATTCATCGAGGGCGCGGGTGGCTGGCAGGTGCCCATCAATGCCACGCAAACTATGGCTGATGTTGCGCAAGCACTGAATATTCCCATTATTATGGTAGTCGGCATGCGTTTGGGGTGTTTAAATCATGCGTTGTTAACGGCAGCACAAATTCGCAGTCAAAATTTAGTGCTGGCAGGCTTTATCGCTAATCAAATCACACCCACACCGCAAACTGCATATGAAGAAAATATCGCTACCCTTATTACGCATCTAAAAGTCCCCTTGCTGGGAAAAGTGCCATACTCTATAAATAATAACATTGCAGCATTAACACGTTATATCGATTTATCCCCCACTCATACATGAAGGTCTTACATGAAAATCATTATTATTTTAATATTCAGTTTTTTACTGAGCGCCTGTCAAGGTCAAAAACAGGAACAACCCATAGAAGTAAAAATGTATAACGCCACCCCTGAAGGCCAAGGAGATTATGTGGGCACTGTCACAATTGCCCCCAGTCCTTATGGTTTAATCTTCACCCCCGATTTACAACATTTACCCCCGGGCTTACATGGTTTTCATTTACATGAACACCCTAATTGCGCACCCGCACTTAAAGACAATGTAATCGTCCCAGCATTAACTGCAGGCGGACATTTTGATCCGCTAAAAACAGGCCGTCACGAAGGGCCTTATGGTAACGGTCATTTAGGTGATTTACCGGCGCTTTATGTAGATAATAATGGTGAAGCGCATACGCCAGTCCTTGCGCCGCGTCTATTGTATCTCCATGAAATCAACAACACGGCGCTGATGATCCACGTAGGCGGCGATAATTACAGCGATCATCCTCACGATTTAGGCGGTGGGGGGATGCGTATGGTATGCGGTGTTGTCCAAGTGGCTACACCCTAAAAATAAGGAATACAAATGAGCAAAGCGCCCCCTAATCCACAGGCTGTCAATCGGCATTGGTCTTCTTCCATAGGGTTTATTATTGCAACCATCGGTGCGGCCGTGGGTTTAGGTAATATTTGGATGTTTCCCTATTTTACCGGCATGAATGGCGGGGGCGCGTTTGTGCTGATTTATTTAGTGTGTGTATTTGCGATAGGCGTGCCCATTATGATGGCTGAAGCGCTGATCGGCCAAAAGGGCCAACAAAATCCGATTAATTCTCTACAAACCTTAGCGAAAGCCGCAAAAGCTTCCCCCCTATGGGGATTGTTAGGCGTCTGGGCGACTTCTGCATTAATTATTATCTTATCGTTTTATAGCGTGGTTTCAGGCTGGTCCCTCGCGTATCTTTATCGTACGGCACAAAATGTATTTACCCATTCGGATGCGGCCACAGTGACCCACATTTGGACCCAATTGCTCGCTAATCCTTGGGAATTATTGTTATGGCATACCACGTTTATCGTCATGACCATGAGTGTGATTGCACTGGGGATCCAACAAGGTTTAGAGCGCGCCTCAAAATTTATGATGCCCGCCTTTGTGTTAATTTTATTGGGTTTAGTCGTTTATGCCATCATCAATGCAGAATTTATGCAAGCCGTGCGATTTTTATTTTATCCTGACTTTACCCACATTACCCCTAAAGTCGTACTCTCGGCCCTAGGCATTGCTTTTTTCAGTCTGGCTTTGGGTGCAGGCTGTATTTGTGCATATGCCTCCTACGTCCCTAAAACTGAGCGCATCACGCCGAAACTACTCATCGTTGCAAGCTTTGATACCTTATTGGCACTGCTTGCCGGCTTGGCTATTTTTCCCTTAGTCTTTGCCTATGGGTTATCGCCTGCTGAAGGACCGGGGTTGATGTTTGAAGTCTTGCCGACTGCATTTGCGCAAATGGCCGCAGGACAATTTATTGGCGGATTGTTTTTTACCTTATTACTCTTTGCCGCATGGACATCGTCTATTTCTTTGGCAGAACCGTTAGTTGCGATTTTAAATGAACGTTTCCGTTTGAGCAGGTTAACTGCCGTGTGCTGCGTCGGTTTAATCGCCTGGGTTTTTGGCATTGCGGTATTGCTGTCTTTTAATGCGTGGAATGAAGTAAAACTATTAGGCTACACTTTTTTTGATA
>JABCZS010000022.1:17070-28178 GCA_013289605.1 Gammaproteobacteria bacterium | reverse complement strand
CGATCAGCCCGCTCCTACGGCCAGCGCCCTTTACAGACTATTTGTGGGCTCATGCCCCACTTATTGAGAAGTGACCGGGTTTCTTCGTATCTATATGATTTAATGGATCTTTTAAAAAAAAATTTCAGCGTTTTCCGTAGTGACAGTGTTGTCGACCTGAGGTATACTCCTCAAAACGAACTATGGAGCTAACTATGAAATTTTATCATCACATCCTGCGCGCAAGCTGGGTATTCTTAGCTACGGGTATGGTCATGGCAATGGCCAACGGTGAGGGCATTCCTATTGCCAGTTGTGACGACTTGCAAAATAAGATCGCAAACGATATGAATGGACACTATTATTTGACTCAGAATATTGATTGTAGCAATAAAGAATTCACCCCTATCGGTGCTAAAGGCATTGCATTTTTAGGCCAGTTAGACGGGGGAATTTACGATCTTGAAGGCAACTATACGGGAGAAAATTATACCGTCTCAAATTTATACATTGCTGCGGATAAGGATAATGATGATGCGCACCGTGCATTGTTTTGGCAGTTGGGTTCACATTCCTCGCCCTCACCCGCCCTTATTAAGAATATCAATTTTACTGCTGCTGAAGTGTTATCGGTAGATTTATACCATAGAGCATTGATTGCGGCCCAAGCTGAATCGGCACAAATTTCTAATATTCACGTCGATGGGCTTAGGGTTTGGACCCAAGGTAAACAAGATTTAGGTTATGCCGGCGGCATAGTGGCGTATGCGCACAATATTGATATTTATAATGTGCATATCAAGAATGTAGAGATCCAGAAAAACCTGATTGCAGGCGGCCTAATTGGTATGACTATGCCGGGTACTGTTATAGAGAAATCCAGTGTGGTGGGCTTAAATTCAGGCGGAGCAGAATGTGATGCCTATTATATGGCCCATTATAATTGCGCATTTGGTGGCTTAATTGGCCACATACACGATCAGGATAAACTTAAGCCCGAAGACAATGTGACTATTAAAGAGTCGTCTGCAGAAGGAAGAATAGATACCCGAGATAATATTGGTGGTCTAGTCGGGTTTATTGAGCCCTTTGTAGAAGTTCAGATCAAAAATAGCTACGCGAATGTTCGCCTGGTGCCGACATGCAAAGATGAATGCGAATATGCAGGTGGGCTTATAGGCAGAGCAGATATCGAGCAAGATAATTATCCCGTGAAGCTTGAATATGTGTATGCCCTCGGCGAAGTCAAACCTAATGCTGATCGTAACGCCAGGGCCATCATAGGACATAAAGGTCAACAAGGCTCGACCCGCGTCCAAGGTAGCGCAAGCTACTTTAATACCCAAACGGTTAAGAAAAACCATTCGGGTGATAAAATCTCACAAAGTCTAAACACCGCAACAATGCAGGATGCTGACGGTGCGGAGTTTGCGAACTGGGATCGATCGATATGGGAGTTTGTAGACGGAAAATATCCTGCACTGATAGCTCATAAGCAATGAAAAATACGGTAGTACGTTGAGTTGCTCCAAGACATCCACTACATTGAGTGGATGTCTTATTTTTTAGTTACTCTTAATAACGATTTGGAACCTGAGCTTCAAGATCGATATGATCTGAGACTGAATCTGAATGGTCCCCAGCATTTGAATGCATAGTCTGTAAGTGGATCATAGGCTCACCGGTTGCTGAATCATCCCCATTACGGCAACGCCAGATAATAATGGCGCAGATCACTAAGGTTGTAGCAATAAAACCGCCTGCAAACACTCCAGCAACTATCATCCCGGTCAGATTATCTTCAGGCCTATCATGTTCAAGTACGGGACTTGGGTTTTGCGTAAACGTATCCGGGCTCATACTCGGACTGGAGGCATTAACACTGGCCTCGAGTGAGCTTCCTAAAAATTCTAATAAATTGAATATGATAACCTCCTAAATCTTAGAATCATTGATTTAGAACAATATTATCAAAAATTTAGTTAGCATGCAAGTTAACTACTTTGAGCAATAAAACTAATAGACACCCATAAATGCTCCCCAGCGAAACTATGGGTGTCTATCCTTTTTCATTATGCAAAAAACTCCAAAATAATATAAACCCCACAAGAGAGCAGTGCTGCCGCAGGAAAAGTAATCAACCAAGCTATGAAAATTCGTCTTACTATTTTCCAATTGGTACTGGCAAATTGATTTTTATTATAAGCACTCACACCCACGATTGCGCCGGTAACGGCATGCGTAGTGGAGATAGGGATCCCAAAATGGTTCGCGATAAACAGCACGCAAGCTGCCCCAAATTCTGCACACGCCCCTGAAGGCGGTTTTAAGGCCGTAATTTTATAACCGACTGTTTCTATGATACGCCATCCACCGACCAGGGTGCCTAATGAAATCACGCCATAACACATCAAAACCACCCAAATCGGTATACTGGCATCCGTCTGCAAATAGCCATTAGTATGTAACAGTAAGAAAATAATACCCATGGTTTTTTGTGCATCATTGCCCCCATGTCCCATGCTGACCAAGGCGGATGAAAACAATTGCAACACTTTATAGAATTTAATTTTTTGATCCTGTAAATGCACGCGTGGCACCCATAGAATAAGGAAATAAGCAACCATCATCCCTAATACGGGCGCTATGAATACAAATGCAACAACAATACCAATGGTATCCCAATAAATACTGCCCAATCCTCCCTGCATTATTCCAATGCCGATCAGCGCCCCAATCAGGGCATGAGAAGAACTCGAGGGGAGTTTTAGCCACCAAGTGGATAGATTAAAAAAGATTGCGCCTAATAATGCCGCGGCAATAGCGGTATTATTAAAATACTGTGGCTCAATAATGCCAGTACTCATCGTCATAGCCACATGGAGAGGGAAAATAAAAAAAGCGATAAAATTAAATAGCGCGCCCCATAAAAGTGCTTGCCAAGGTTTTAATACTTTTGTGGCAATAATACTGGCAATAGAATTCGCTGCATCATGAAAGCCATTAATAAAATCAAACAATAACGCCAGCGCAATGAGTAGAACGATGAGTGTCAACATGTTAAATTCTCGCCTTCTGACCTAAAAATCAGTCTCAGTTAGACTCCGGATATTTATAATGCAGCCAAAGCAATACACCAAATGATGAAATACCCGATAAAAATATAATAATGGCGATAGGCAAGATAGATCCATTAAAGAAAAGTACTGCAATAAAAAGATAAGCTAATGTGACTAATAAACCGATACTGCCGCCTAGGGATGCAGCAGTGCCTCTAATTTTTGGATAAGTATTGATATAATCTCCCGAAAAAATACCCATATTAAGAGAAAATCCTAAAGTAAAAATAGACATAGCGAGGGTGATAAGTAATGCATTTTTTTCTGCCACAAGTCCGACGCCTAATAATAAAATGGCGCCGAATACATTAATACTACCGCCTAGCATGCGTACTTTCTTAATACCTAGTCTTTTAATGAGCATTCCTGCACAAAAGCGACCCGTTGCTAAAATAAGTAAAATGATGGCTTGGTAATAACCGTAATACTCTTTAGTGACATGCAAATAATTAATAAATAAAATGGACAAATTGGCAATATAAACAAAATAGGCGCCTGGAATAATGCAGCATAGATACAAAATAGCCATGGCTTTGGGCGTGGTTAATAATTTTTTATAACTTTTGAGTATGCTCGGACCATGCCATAAAGTGCGTTTCTCTTTATGCAATGTTTCAGGAACAAAAAATAGTGCGGCGATGAAAGTAATGCTTGCTAACACAGCAACAAAAGTAAAATTTGCATGCCAGCTAAAGGTTAAATATAAATAATTGCCAATGATCGGTGCAAATGACATCGACAGCGTGATGGCACTGCCATAGATTCCTAAAACGTTAGCCGCTTGTTCACGATCATAATGATCACGCACAATAGTTTTAGGCACCACGAACGCAACACTACTGCCTAGACCTTGCATAAAACGCCAAAATAACATGTAATCAAGACTATTCGCCAGCGCACATGCGATGCTGCTGAAAGTAAATACAAACATTCCAGTTAATAAAATGGGACGGCGTCCATAAGCATCTGCAAGCGGTCCATAAAATAAAGAGGCAATAAAAAGACCAATAAAATTCATACTGATCAACAATTGAATTTTGCTTTCTGTGGTGGCAAAGTATTCTTGCATGGCTGGGAAACTGGGCAAGAAAATATCTGTCTCCACTGCGCAGGTAATCGTGACCAGCATGACCACAGACATAGCGATAGATGTTCTAGACAAAAAATTTGTGTTCATACGATCTTCTATGAGAAATTTTAAAATATTAACGGTTATCGGACCATAAAAAATAATTCGTCATTTTTGCCCGTAAGGGTTATTGAGCACTTACGATCGAATCTTATAACCTTTTGTATTTATACATTTTTTCTTATAAATTACTGATAATCAGCTTAAAGCCTAACTATAGCATTAATTCATTCTGTTACAACTCGGCTCAATTAAGGCGCTCAAATAACACATGTCATTGAACAAAATTAATTATTTTGGTATGATGGCTTTCAATATATCCAGAGAGCTAACCCCATGCCTAGAATCATTCGATGCGATTTTTCAACGTTTAAGCAAGGAGACGACCCTATCGCGCTCATCGCAGCCGCGCTACAAAAAGAAGTGGACTTCCCACTCTTGCTGGCACACGACTTAAATTATTTATACCTGATTTTGAGCATTTTACCTGAATCAGAAGTTGTGATTGAATGCTATCACCTCCCTCTAAATCCGAATGAAATTGAACACGCTTTAATCCATAAAAAAATTCCTAAGCACATTCAAGTCATAGTCAAACCCAACTCCGAATGTTATCCCGCACCCAATGAAATGAATGGCTGGAAAAAAGATCTAAACGATATGGCAAATAATACCGTTTTGGATCAGCACACCGACCCCGCAACAGTCATTAAATCCATTTACACCCGCGCTGAACAAATCCGGCAGAAAAATGCATTATCCGAGGCACACACAGCGCCCTACTTAGTGCAATGTTTCAATGCGATCGGTGATTATTATAGCCAGCATTCACAAAATACCAGTGCTTTTATCTTTTACAACGCTGCAAGAATTCTCTGTCAAAAGGACATGGCCCATTGCTCATACACAAAATTAAACAATATTATTTTGCTTGAAAAAATGGCGGAAATATATATTATTGCCAATAAACACCCCGCTGCACAAGCGTTATACGAGAAGGAATTAGAAATTCTTCTATCGCTATACCCAGATACCTGCTATAAAATTCTTGACGTACGCATTGTGATCGCGCAAACACTCCATAACCAAGGGCAGTCGGAAGCGGCTTTTCATTTTGTTCTTAGCACAAAAATGCCTGAACATGTCCATGCAGTCTATGGGCCTGAGCATATGCAAACCGCTCACCTATTTCTGATACTGGGACAAATATACGAAGCATGCGCGCAACGCGATGATGCGATAGCCTCATACCAAAAGACTAAGGCATTATTTGAACTCAATCAGCAAACGGAATCCGCCCTTTATGCCAGCTTATTAAGCAGTATGGGCCACTTAATCACAGAGACCAAAGATTTTGATACCGCACTCGAATTATACGGGCAAGCGCATGCCATTTATATAAAGCGAAATGATCCTAGAAGTGCAGCCCATATACTCAATACAGTTGGCCTCATATTTTCCCAAACAAAACAATATCATCTCGCCATGCAAACTTTTGAGGCCGCAAAGTCTAGTTACATCACCGAGATTGATTCCAAAGATACCGGGATCATTCCCATCCTAAACAACATGGCCCAATTACATGAGCAACAAGACAATATTGGTGCTGCAATAGAATGTTACGATGAAATACTCACTATTCACAAAGACACCTGCACACTCAAAAAATTAGCCTGCTTATGGGCTAAACTACACCATTATTCCAAAGCAGAAGCCTATCTGACTGAAGCACTCCAATGCACACCCAATCCTCTTGATAATGAAATAGCCGAACTCATTGCAGAAAATAACAAAAATGCGCAAGCCGCAACCGACGAATACCGTGATGAATGTCTCAGCGTGAACAATAATCATGAGAGTTCCAATCCCACACATAATGGGGTGGAGAGTGCCAGATCACCATACTCATTACGTACCTGAATCAAGGGGTAATGAAGGGACATCCACCAGAAAACAAGTGGGTGTCTTTTTTTGAGTCGTAAAATGTGTTATTCAACTTAATCTCTTCTTAAGGATAATTTGCTAACCTGGGTTTTTAACTGACTCATAGGCAAAATATGTTAAATTGGTTATACACAGCTACCAAAGCCAATCTACGCACGATTGCGCTATTCTCAGAATGGATGTTCTCTTATGCAACATTAATGAATCAAATTTCTCTTTTGAGCAATGATGATAATCGCGATGACCCTTCAACCAAAGACCTGACCACGGCCGTCATCGCCTCCTTTCTGACGACCACATTAATCCTAATTGAAGCCTATAAAAAATGTGATCCTAAAGCTCACCCCATTTTGGAAAAAATAAAAAAGACATTAGAGCTATTCTTGGGGACAGGTGTATTTACCCTCACGGCAAATCAACTCTATGAGAATATCTACGCAACCGTGTTAGCCCACACCGGTATGGGCTTATTTGGTTTAGCGGCCTTGAGTTCAATGCGCGAGGTATTTGATACGAAATCCAGCACCGACGCTAGCCCTGCGAGTTCGAGTAGTAGCTCTCCTATGATTACGCATGCAAATAATCAAAATAATGATGGGTTGTGGGGGACTCTTTTCTGGTTAACCAAGCAGAATACAGCTGTTAAGTATACGGAGAATCAAGCCCGCACTTTCTGGTTAACCCCAAATATCAAGACTCACTAAACCCTAATCCCAGAGAAATAAATCATAGACACCCATAAATAAATAAGTGGGTGTCCAATATACTTCTTTATCCTGTCATGTTACCTATTAAAAAATCCAGATCGCTTCATAGGCTATAATGAGACTGCAATTCATTGATGTTGCTCACATTATCTATAGAAAACCGGATTATAAGGAACTTCCAAAAATGATCAGCTCCAGGGAAATATCGCGCGACTTGCTTCTTGAATATTTAAACACCCTGCTTAAACCTGAAATATTCGATGATTATTGTCCTAACGGTTTGCAAATTGAAGGCAAAACCAAAATCGTTAAGATCGCTTTTGCAGTTTCGGCCACGGTTGATTCGATAGAAAAAGCGATACAGGAGCACGCTGATGCGTTAATCGTTCATCATGGTTTGTTTTGGAAATTTCATGGCCCCAAAACCATTACCGGGCCCTTTGCCAAACGTGTAAAACCTCTGATTGAACACAACATCAATCTTTTTGGATACCACCTTCCCTTAGATGGACATTTGGAAATCGGAAATGCAGCACGTTTAGCAAAGCGGCTGGGGATGACAACACTGCAGCCTTTTGGCGCGGGTAAAATGCACGGCTCATTTATGGGTGTCAAGGGTCAGCTTGCCACCCACGCACAAGCCCTGGCAGAAATTTTAGAAAAAACTGTCCAGCATCCCGTGATGCTCGCTACACCCAGCCCATCAAAGCGCATCACTTCCATAGGCATAATCACCGGCGGAGCCAACTCACAATGGCAGCTTGCCTTAAAAGACGGCCTAGATGCGTACATTACTGGAGAAATGAGCGAGCACGATTGGCATGAAGCGCGCGAATCCGACATCGTCATGTTAGCCGGGGGGCATCATGCCACGGAGCGCTTTGGCATACAGGCGTTAATGGCGAAGGTAGAAGAACAATTTAACGTCCCCTGCGTGTTTATTGATTCAGAAAATCCTGCATAGAACTTTTATATGAGCAATCCTCGCTTTTTTTATGATTAAAGCTATATTTAAGTAATGTTGATGACAAAATAAATCTCTCATTACTAAGTAATTGTATTTTAAATTCTTTTTAATGAGACCCTGCTGTAAATATTTATTTGGAGAAAAAAAATGAAGAAAATCACTCTAACCCTGTCTTTTTTGATGGCAACATTATTCGCATTACCCCTTTATGCAGATGAAAATGATAATGTAACGATAGTCAGCCAACCAGAACCCTATATGATAACCGACCAACCGGGGACAACTTATACGACTATGACTCCTGAAGGCGATGTCACTCGTACTACAATCGAAGATCCTAATAGTGAAAATTCACCTATTATTGTTGAACAACAAGATTAATCAGTGAAAACAATCACCCGATTGATAGACTTATCAATCGGGTTGATTGGATTGTTTCATCCAAACCTCATAGTGTTGATTCGATTCCGATTATCGCTAGATATTACTGCGCCAATTTCATTCTATTGTCAGCTTCATCGCGGGCCTGATATTTCATCGCGGTATTTAATGAAGGACAAGAAAGCAGATTTTTCTCTCGATTGACGAAGATATCATTTCTGCTCACGAAAGCAGCAATATTCCAGGGCTCCAATTGACTAGACAAGGAAGTAATTCCAGGAATAGTCATGCCACACTCAGAGGCCACTTTTAAATTATTCGTATTATCGTCTATCACAATCATTTGATTAGGCGCTATCCCTAAACTTTGCCCGTATGCAATAATTTTATCATACAGAATCTTTTTACCTGAGTTGTGGATCCTGCCTGTTTCCTCTTTTATTTGCTTATAACTTTCGATAGCCGTTGCAGTTGTGGTGCCATCTAATTGTGTTGTTCTACCAAAAACATTAGATTCAAATTGTGGGATACCGACACCGTATTTTTGCTTATAGGCTTCGTTAACATAAGCAACGTTCTTTATGTTGCCTTCGGTTGCAAACATAATGGTTGCACCTTCATCGATTAGCATATGGATATATTCCAAAACGTCATTTTTTAAAACGCGCGCTGGATTTTTTGCAAGATCAGTCGCGGCGATATAGGGGAAGGTTGTCGTGATCATACTTCCGATCAAATTGTGACTGCACATGAGGTCATATTCTTCAACGGTATAACCACCGGTATGACCATTGTATAGAAAAGATTTTGCTTCATCAGGCGCGGCACTGCTTTGAGTGCAGGTATTGTCTAAATCTAAAATAACAGCAACACCTTGTAGCGACTTTTTGTTTTTGATTGAAACTGCGCGCGCAACAGGCCCTTGCTGTTCTGCAGCTAATTTTAAATTGTCTAAAAGATTGACTGAACTGCTACGCGTAAAACGATTTCGCTTCCAAGCGTCAGCGATAGGTTTAGTTGTAGTGCTCGTTTGTTTGATCAGTTTATTCTGAAAGGTCACGGCCTTAGCCGCTGCTCTGAATTTGGAATAGGGAGCGTTCACTTGCTGCTTGGGGGGCATAGTCAGTACCTCTTCTGAGTGGATAAAACCGAATATTATTGCAGCTATCTAACAAAGTCAATAGGCTCAGGTCTATCCCAAACTATTGGACAGCCACTTCAGACAGCCTTCTAGGCTATGGTCTAAAAAATACTTATCAAGCTCACTCATGTATGTTATGATTCTCGCTTTCGCCCTAAACAGGAAATTAACTATGCGCGTTGGAGCGCAACCTCAAGCTACACCTCAAGCTATACCTCAAACACCAAGACGCCCTGAGCCCCGCGGATACAGCTTTTCGGCATGGTTTGTCATCTTTAGCGTTCCTACAGTCATCTTAGCTAACATCGCTTTAACACTGATTACCCAAGCCTCTGAGGACAAGCAAAGTGAAGACGCTGGAGTAGTCAATACTAATATATACTTAAGCCATACGTCCTTATATCCAATTATGGCGCTTGCCACAGGCGCACTAAGTTATATATATAACCACACTAAAAATGTGACCGATGGTGAGACTTGCTTAACCAGCTCGTCTTTGGATGTTAGATTCCCCACCGATAACCCGGATAATCTTTTAGAATGCACGACCCCCGAGCAGGTCCAACAATTACGCGCACGCGGTCAGGCCATAGACAAACCATTTGGCCTTAAAAATACTTTTCTGCATTTTAGAGTGATCAACCATGATTACCGTATCAGTACCACGCTTTTTAACTCGCTATCCCCTGAAGATAAAAAACGTGTGTCTGTCGCACAAGATGCTAATGGTCGCACCGCCTTACATTTAGCGCTCGGGATCTCTGCGCCAGGCAAAGTTCAACGCCTATTGATGACGCATGAAAATGTGATGATGGCAGATAAGCAAGGCGTAACTCCTTTAATGCTAGCAGCATCGGGTTTAACCAATCCAGAAACCACAAAACATTTATTACACATAATAGGTAAAGAAAGATTAGCGCAGGCTTTAGCTGCAAAAGATGCAGAAGGCAGAAGTGTTTACGACTATTCAAATTTACCGAAAAAATTGATCATGCGTAGCTTGCAGGACTTGATTGTAGATCCCTATAAAGCGAGCAATGCATGCTTTAATGCATTATTTTATGAAGAGCGCGGCATCTGCGAATCCACCCTAGATGAGGAATCGCTATTAGGCTCAATATTTGATATGGGCGCTACACATTTCCGCGGACAACCTGCAACCTGCGTGCGCACCACCAAGAAAAATTCAGAAACATTCAGATCCCTACCCTCTTCAAACTTATCGTTATATAAAAAAATGATATACGCTCTAAATAATGGTTTTTTCAAAGACTATAATGACAACAGCAAAAAACAGATTTGGAATATCTATGACTCTGATGCCAGGGATATGATTACTAAAGGTCTTTCTAATAGGAGTTTGATTGAGGATGTGAGAGAAAGACAAAAACTCAATTCAGACATTATCAAAGCAGCGCAGCCTAAAAATAATAAAAAATAATTCCTAATCAAAATTATTAGGACATCCACATTTTATTTATGAATCTTATGACACCCACATTTTATTTATGAATCAACAAACGGGCTGCTGACCCTATTTTTATGCTCAGGGCTGACGCAATTCACATAAAAATAGGGTCAGCAGCCCGTTTGTTGATGATTTATCCGGATATTTGTTTTTAGTTTAGCGCTATTGATGGGTGTCATCTATCTCAAGATAAAACGCCCAATGAATAGACTGGGAGATATTTTCTGCGAATTGCGCCAGCCCTGAGCATAAAATATCTCCCAGTCTATTCAT
>JABCZS010000022.1:0-16970 GCA_013289605.1 Gammaproteobacteria bacterium | reverse complement strand
TCTATCTCAAGATAAAACGCCCAATGAATAGACTGGGAGATATTTTCTGCGAATTGCGCCAGCCCTGAGCATAAAATATCTCCCAGTCTATTCATTGGGCTGCTTCTATTCATTAGGAAAATGTTGAATAGTTTATTGAACCATAGCCACCGACATCACTTCCGCCAGTGTTTTGTAATAAAGATACCTTTTCCTCACCAGAACTTGCTTTGGAACTAGAACCAGTAGCGTCTTGAATGTTAAGCACAACACCTGTAGAGGTAGCGTTTGATATTATATTTTGAGCGATGGCCACAGCATCATCCTTGTTAATTTCTAAAGTAATAGCCTCTAAACCGTTCTCCTTAAATGCTGCCAATGAGTTTTGTATCCATGCATTTGTTATAGGCAAGCCAAATTTTTCACATAAATCAGCCGTCACTTTGAGTTTAACGATTTCCCAAAATGCGGGACTGACTTTCCAGGTGATTTCACCGGAATTTTTTACTTGGCAACTTCTTACTAAATCTGCAGTGACTGCACTATCGTTTAATAAAATGTGCTTAGCTAAAAGCTTAGTCGCATCGGCAATTAATCTTACCGCTATTTGTTGCGATTGTATGTCTGTGAGTTTAATATTCGTAAAAGCTCTTAAACTTGTGTCTTCGCCTGATGTATAGAGCGCTAAAGCAGTATCAATTTCTTGGGCAGTTTTATCTGAATTATTGTATTTTTCTATAACAGCATTTCTCACTTTTTCACGAATACGTATCCAAAGTGGGCCACTTACAGACCATTCCACAGTCTCTCCAGATTGCGCCCGACATTCTGCAATTTCCTCTGCCGTTAACGGATTGTGCAACAATTCATTTCTAGCAATATCTGCCGTGGTATATCTTATAGTGATGCTATAACCGTCAGCTGTTTCCATAATAGGATAATCACCATGAAATGTTTCAGCAGTATCAACTATCCGCTCTACGGCGCCCATTAAACAACTGACATCAGCTGCGCCTGTTTCCAATATAGGTGCACGCGCACTTTGATTTTGCCCTAGGCGCATTAATAGTTCTTTTTGTACACGCTCGGTTGCAGCTTTTTGATTTTGAGTATCATTATTGAAGTTATTTTTTTCATCATCATTAAAATTATCCCAATCTTGGCTCGCGACCCACATGAGCCGCAGGGACTCATCGAGTGTGAGGTTGTATGCAATAACATCTTCTTGTGGCAGCCGGCTACTATCAAATGCACGCAGCGCTACCAGATAACCCCGTGGGCCAAGATTGAAAAAACCTTGCTCTTTTGCAAACATGAGCCCTTCTTTAATATCAATGACCTGCTCCCAGGTATCTCCTGTTCCAGTATCGGGTAAGTCTTGTACGTTTTCGATGGCTTCTTTTTCTATTGGATCAGCACGCCATATTTCTCTATTTAAATCAGGATATGTTTGCGCAAACCATTGAGATACTACTGAGTGAGGTTTTTGGCAACTTGCATAAAACCATCTGTTAAAGTCTGAATTTTGGTCTTCACTGACAGAAATACTTTTAGCAGTCTCTAAAAACCATTGCTTAATGCTTGGGTTAGTTTCTGCAGCAGCTTTTAGCATATTTTGCACATACGGATGCGAGCTAAATGCTTTGACAAGCAGTGGTCTCATGGCTGAGTTTGGCTTTGTTATGTCATTGCCATTAAGAATGGCTAATAATTTATTATCTATCGCTGCATATTTATTTTGCATGTCATTAAGAAATGTTTTAATTTCAGCATTAATGTCGGCTTCCGATTTTCTAAAGGAAGTCCCATTCTGTAAGTAGTGATAATCTCGCTCTGCAATATAATAATTTTGCACCAAATGTTGTTTCAATTTTGGAATCAAAATATATCTTTTTAATTTATCCGCTACATTATGGACATTCACATTTACAGTGGCGCCATCAAGTAGAGCATTTTGCAGTTGGATGAAAGGATCACGTGCAGGATGGATGCGTTGATTGTAAAGCTCTGTAAATAAAATATTCGGCTCTTTCACTAAACGGATAGGATGCGCAATAGCATAAAGCAATGTACTGGCAAGGTCATACATATAACCGACCAAACTATTCATTACAAAATTAAGATTAAGCAAAAAGGACATCAAGAAAAGGTACGGAAGCAAATCAAACATGACTCCAATTTTACCCCTGCGACCCGCTTCATCGAGCCAATTTGGGGTTGTACTCATGGTGGTCGAATAGAAACTCCAGTATATGGTAATGCTATTTCGCGCAGACACTGCCGCTTCAATAAAATGAAATCCGGTTTGATTAGCAGATAATGCACTGTTATGAAAGTATCTTTGTAATCTGTTCATGTTTATAGACTAACATATATTTATTAAGAAAACATTAATCTGAATTCTCTCAAGTCATTGTTTTATATATAAACCTTCACTTCAATGCATGGGCCTTTATAAGGCATTTATAAGACACCCACTTTTAATTTATGGCTGTCTGGTCTAATTTCTTGTTTTATTTATGAATCAACAAACGGGCTGCTGACCCTATTTTTATGCTCAGGGCTGACGCAATTCACATAAAAATAGGGTCAGCAGCCCGTTTGCTGATGATTTATCCGGGTATTTGTTTTTAGTTTAGGTCTATTGATGGGTGTCATCTATCTCATCTTCTCATCTATCTCATCTTCTATCTCAAGATAAAACGCCCAATGAATAGACTGGGAGATATTTTCTGCGAATTGCGCCAGCCCTGAGCATAAAATATCTCCCAGTCTATTCATTGGGCTGCTTCTATTCATTGGAATGAATCTTATGACACCCATCTTTAACATTGTGGGTGTCTTATTTAATTCTTTAAAAAAAATCCCCGCATTGCGGGGATTTGAAAGACATGAATTGAGATGCGTTTATCTAAGTCATCTCAATTGCAGGTTTTGACGTATTATTCTCTATTAAATTATTTGTCATAGTATTGTCGTTATTGGCATTATTCTGAGCAGAACCGCAGAAAGTCGTATATAAGGTTGACACACAATTGCTAAAATTACTCGTAGCATAAGTGCTACACTGACTCATTTTTGAAATCGTATATGCGCCTAATATATAGGCATGTTCACGTACAAGTTCATTCATCACAAAATCATACACATGAAAACCGGAGTTAAATTCAGCGCCCATCATTACTTTTGCATGATTATTCGGGTTTTTTGATATGAAATAAGTCCCTACGGCAACGACTTGTGATAAACCCACCATCATCAAAGTAGAAACCACTTTCGTTTCTCGGCTACGATTAGCGTGAGTATGTTCTTTGAGCGCACTGATCCCTTCATTTCCCATACAAGCAATCAATGAAGCCACCGTATGATTGTCATTAATCTCGACTCTACTCTCGGTATCTAACTGTGCGATATGATGTCGCACTTCTTCTTGCAAATCCTGGGGTAAGTCACTGAATTTCATTTCTTTAAATAAGTTCATTCCGCCTTCTGCTAAACCGTGAAAAAAACGAACTAAGAAGTCTGCACCGAGTACGTACCCTGCTTTTTTACCATACTCATCCGCATTATCCTTATCTAAATACATGGCAAACATAAGCCCCCAAGCCGCACCTGAGAGTGCGTAAGAAGTGAATCGGGGTAAATACCTTAATAATGCACGGGGATCTTCTTTGATATCTTTAACAAAGAAATCTATGGGGTTATTGACCGCTTGTAAGGCCGCACGCACTTCTTTGAATTCTCTCAATTTTTCACCTATATTAGTAGTTAGTTATCTTTAGAAGACAGCTTATATAATTAGTATTTAGCTGTCAAACATTAGATAATTCTTAATTGGAGGTAGGTTGATTAGTTATAAAGCATACTAATATTGATATTTTTCACTACACTTAAGTCATAGTGCTAATTTATTAAGAGGAGATATAATCATGCCTAACGAAAAGAATTTCAATAAAAGCAATCCAAAACCTATGGGTGATGTACGACCTGACCGTAATATCCCAAAACAAGACCCTAAAAAATACTCAGATCGCGATTTAAATCGTTCTGCAAACCCACGTTATGGCCAAGGTGGTCGTGAAGAAGAAGAAATCGGACGCAAACCTTCTCGTGAAAATGACAAATTAAACGATAGAAATTGTTAATTTAAGCAAGCCCTATAATCTTATATTATAGGGCTATTTAACTATTGTTTTATTCATTGGAGGTTATTATGACTTCAAAATACAGCAAAGCTTCACAACATGAAGTTGAAAAAGAAGTGAAAAAATATAATCAAGGCACCGCTCACAGCGGTAAAGGTGGCCATACTAAAGTGCAAAGTCACGAGCAAGCGATTGCTATTGGTCTATCTAAAGCACGGCAAAAAGGCTTAAAAGTGCCGGAGAAAAAAGAATCTAAATAATTTTCTTTAAGTCTTTTTTATTTATAACAAGACTTAAATGTTGGACAGCCACTTATTTTAAGCCTCTTTGTGGGCGTCTTAAAATCCATTTCAACACATACCCTTACCGTTTCATTCCTGATGGGTGTCTATCTTATCTTTTTCCCATGAAGCTTAGGGTACTCACCTTCCTCAAATTGCCAAATAGTTCTGTCCCAGGTTGCAAAATAATATTCATAGGGATCTTGCATTTGGACCGTAGTTAGGCCTACTGAAAAAGCATCGCCAGCATTTTTCTTATCTGTGACTTGTTTGTCATAATAGCTTTGCCTGCCTGCCACACGATTCCCACCCTCTGGCTTCTCATGGCCTATTATGGCACGACCGTTGCCATCAGAAGATAACTTGACCTTACCTGCCACGTACACATGCTCCAAATAAATGGGTTTTTGCCACTGGCCGTCTTGCCGCGGGTCTTGCTGTGCATGACCAATCAGCCCGCCGGCAAACTTACAATTAGTGACGCGGCCAGCTGTTTCGCAATCTTGGGGCAAAAGATCGACCTGCGCATAGCTGTTACTAATTTCAACGGCTTGGTCCGAACGCACAAATCCGATTAACCCCCCTATCCGGTCTTTGGTATGAATAACGCCTTCGACAAAAGATTCGCTGATCCGCAGTCCTTGTATATTGGGTGTCGTACCCTGGCCTTCTGTAGAGCCAATCAACCCACCAAACGCGCAGTGATCAGCATTATTACTACATGCTGCGGACTTTGAGACTAAACCCGTAACGCTCGATTTTGCAATATTAACCGGCCCATGCGCGATGCCCAATAAGCCACCACCATAAGCATTTTTTTGTATCGCAATATTATTAAGGTGAACATTTTCTATTAAGGCCAAAGTCGCATAGCCTACAAGGCCACCCGTTGCGCCTCTGTCTGGTCTAGATGGAAAACCTTCTTCTTCTGTGATAATTAAACCTTCTATCTTAATATTATTGATGCCAACATTATGTGCTTCTGCCGCAATCAGCCCGCGATGAACATCTTTAGGACCCAGCACTTGTACATTGACAAAATTTAAATTTTCTATTTTGGGAGGATAGGCAAGATCTATTGTTTTGATGGACCTAAACAACCCCACGCCTTCGCCCCGCTCATCTGCTCTATTTTTAATCGTCAGATTGTATAGGCTATACCCTTGACCATCTATGCTGCCCGAAAAAACACCCGGGATAGGATGATGCACTAGACCTTCGCAATCGATATCTTGATTTAAATAATACGTACCGGCCATATTGATAGAAATATTGTGAATCAAATCCTCACAACTTGAAATTGGAGTCGCAGCATAGCCTATGCCACAAAATAGTGTAGCCCACAATGCAAAAAGACCCAGTTTAAGTGATTGCATGCGTTTTCTCCTAAGTTCAATTTTAATGGTATTTACCTTGAATGCTGAAAAAACGCAAGGCATAGTTATTGGACAGCCACTTATGTTAGGCCTGTTTGTGGGTGTCCTTTTTCAAAAGCATCAACAAACAGATTGCAGGCTTCTTTTACACTCAGGGCTGGCGCAATTCGTATAAAAGAAGCCCGCAATCTGTTTATTGAAATTTTATCTGGATATTTAATAAGAAAAATAAGAGACACCCACAAAATTCTTCTTTTAAATTAATGGGTGTCACTTATCTCATTATGTTTATTGTTTGAAAATAACTCTACATTATGTTACACTAAATGTAATATAATGTAGAGTTATGAGGAATCGATGCAACCTATACGCAGATTAATCAAAGGCTTAGATAAACTGGCCAATAATGCACATTATCTTTTTACGCCTCATGATTTACGTGCCCTATTAGCAGATTTATCCCTATCTGCTTTTAGGACGCTGTTATCGCGCGCAGTTAAAGAAGGCTATTTGGAGCGGGCGTGCCGTGGAGTATATCTTTTTCCCCGAGCCATCCCGACGGACGGCTTATTATTATTCCATGTGGCTGCACGTTTGCGGGCAAATGAATTTAATTATATCAGTTTAGAAACAGTGCTCAGTGAAGCGGGCGTTATTTCTCAAATCCCGATGAATTGGATATCTTTAATGTCTTCTGGACGAAGTAATCATATTAATTGTGGCCGCTTTGGTACCATTGAATTTGTGCATACCACTCGAAAGCCAGCAGAATTGATGAAGCAATTAACCTACTCTTCACGCTGTGGATTATGGCGTGCAAGTGTTGCTTTAGCCTTATATGATATGCGTGTGACTCATCGTAATTTAGATTTAATTGATTGGAGTGTAGCAGATGAATTTATTCGACCAGTTGGTGAATGAAGCACTTAAAAGTAATGCTGAGCTTTCCTCATTGCGCATGGTGGTCGAAAAAGAATTATTGCATCATGATATTCTGCGCACGCTAAGTGAATCAGGCTTACTGGAACAATTAACGTTTATTGGCGGTACATGCCTACGTACGTGTTACGGTGCAAAAAGACTGAGTGAAGATTTAGATTTTACCGGGGGTGCAGATTTTAGTCGCAAAAACTTATCCCATATGTCACAAATATTAGTCGATACAATTAAAACTAAATATGATTTCAAAGTGAACGTAACAGAACCCACTCGAGAAATGGGTAATGTAGATACTTGGAAATTACAAGTGATAATGAATCATCGCAATAAAGACCTTCCTATGCAAAGGATCCATATTGATATTTTCGCCATCCCCAGTTACCAAAGGATCCTTACCCTATTGATTAATCCTTATGGTGTAGAAATGGGTACGAATGGCTTGATTATCCAGGCACAAAGTCTAGAAGAAATTTTTTCAGATAAACTGGTGGCTCTTGCTTTGCGTAAAAGTATCAAATATAGAGATTTATGGGATATTTTTTGGTTACAGAGTCAAAATATAAAACCTGACCTGGATTTGATTCCACTGAAAATTAAAGATCATCACCGTGATCCTCAAGAGTTTTTACAGTTGCTTGAGCAGCGCAGTCAGCTTTTAAAAACAAAACCAGAAATAATGCAGGAATTTAGGAAAGAAATGGCTCGCTTTATCTCTGGATCTACAAATAAAGCAACTCTAGAGAACGATGTCTTTTGGATTACTCTAGTCAATCTTGTCAATCTCTATTGTGAAAAAATTAAGGCGATTATTTATTAGCTTATAAGTGTCAACAAACAGGTTGCGGGACTCTTTTACACTCAGGGCTGGCGCAATTCCCGTAAAAGAGTCCCGCAACCTGTTTGTTGAAATTCTATCTGGATATTTAATAAGAAAAATAAGAGACACCCACTTTTATCAAACCATAAATTAAGGATGCCTTAAAATTTCCTGAAAAATAAAATCATTGAATATGTTTCTCAGCTTACTCGATTATGTTACAGTTTTTCTTTACCCCACTCAGAGTTGAACATGGGCGCAAATCAATCAGGTCAGAGAGCTCCTCGTAGCGACACAGGTACCTTAGTCCTTCATAACCCTGCCCTAACTCCTCAAACTAAAGAAGACAAATTTTTCATCGACACAAGAGGGCAAAATTTGCATTTAGTTCATTTATTTGCCAAAGAACAAGGCAAAGGCTATGGCACACGTATCATTCAACATTTAGTCGAGGAATTTGACAGGCAACAACTCACCGGCACGATTACCATGCACATGTCTACGTCTTATGGCAGTCCATTACTCTTTTTCTTATATATGGGAATGATGCCCGACCCAGAACATACGCGAGAGGATTATTATTTAGATTTGCATTATCCAGATGATCGCCTTCCTATCAATTCACTCACTCGATCAGCTCTTCTGAAAATAGCTTCGCTTGATGAAAAAGACTGGGGCATTATTTTTCGTAACCAAGGTTCTGAAATCTGTGTGAGCAAAAAACATAAGCCATATACTTACAATCAAATCAAGGATAAATTAAAGTTTGTCATCAATAAAGAGAAACAAATTGGCGAAAGTATTGCTGATATCACCGATGAAATGCTTATTTCCCATAAAGATTTCTTGCTTGGACTTAAAGACAAAATCATTCCCTACCTGAGCGCCAGTTTTATTCCTACATTGTTAGATATTTTGAACAGCCATCTTGCAGAAAAATACCCTGATACCAACGCCATGGGTTCATTTAATCTATGCATGAGTCCGGAAGGTTTCAAACGTTGGCGTGAAACGATTGAGGATAACCAACCTTTTCAGCCCTTTAAAAATCTTGAACATTTAATTCCTCATATTCATCCTGATTATAAAGAATGGTTAGAGGCAGAAATTGCGACCACCATGGAAAAAAGAAATAACGCTTTAGCAGCGGTAAATACTAATACTTTTTCGAACATTAAGTGCACTTAGTTGCATGAAAACTAGATCTAATATTTTTAATATAAATCCATACGATTATTATCACTAATTATTGGGCTTACCAGGATTTATTTTTTTATGCACGGCTTGAGTAGCTTCTGTGATACCGTGTGTTGCAGTAGAAGAAGGTGAACCTACATGGCGCCACCAGTGTGCAGCGGCTGTTCCGCCTGCAGACTCTGCATATTTACGAGAATGTTCTATTGCTTTGCCTGAAAAAGCAAATCGCACAAAACCTATGAGTGCACCGATTACTGCCAGTACTTTGTGCTTCAAAGCAGGGGCATCTATCGTAGGATCTGGAGCGCTTATTTTGGTCAATGCAGCGGCGATATTATTTTTATATCGCATAGTTGCAACGGCTATGTCTTGGGGAGGAGGTTTGGTTACTCCTGGAATTTCTAAATGAGTATAGGTCAGTATAAATGCGACAGTTTCTTGGGTAATAATGGCTACTTCAGCTTTGTGATTTTCTGGTGCACTTGCTAATAATTCAGTTAATTTCAACACATATTGCTTTAAAATGTGATACTCAGCAGTGTGTTCACCCTTTAATTGTTGGCCTAATTCATGGGTTAAATCGGATAATCTGATCTCACTCATCTGCTTGGCTGGTGCTTGGGGTTGAGTCTTTACAGCATTCATATTTTCAGAAGGTTTTTGCTGCAAGTTGTTTAATACACTCGTGAAGTATGCAGTGAGGATCTCTTTTGCACTCTGCGAGGGACCTGTGATGTATTCAGGAAGACTTGTGTTACCCAAATAATTGACAAGCGGGTTCAGCTCGCCTACCCCTGGAACATAATAAGTGATGGGCTCTACAAATACCGCTGCGGTGGCAGTATTTTTAAGATTAGCTGTATCTACTTTTTTAATGCCGGCAAGTGCCATAGAGAGGATCTTGGATTCACTCAACTTATCAATCAATTTAAAAATTGCAGAATCACTTTTCAGTAATGACGTTACGATAATATCAATTCTTTTTTGAATCAATAATTCCGATTCAGTTAGAGGATCTTTGGGCTTTAGGGCTTCCATAGATTTTTGTAAAGCAGCCAAGTGTTTCATTAATTCGGTTAACTGCGGAATACTGGGATTAAATGACCATTGGGTGAGATAGTTTTCTGTTGCATCTAAAAATAATTCAACATTTTCTTTTAGATCATTTAATTTTTGTATTTTATCGACAACCTTAGGATCAACGGCAAAGTCCAATACATTGTCATGATTTTTTACCAGTTCTTTTAGTTGTTTATTAATGCCTTCAACCAACTCGATGCGTGCATCTTCTACTATTTTAAGGGTATAGATTTTTTTAACTGGCTCTGCAGGTAGAGTTTGTGAGGGTAGGATTTTTAATGCATTTAAATCTGATGTGAATAAATCCTCAAGGGGTTTGAGCCTATCCTCTGTAGATTCTAACATCGCATCTCTTATGCCTAAATCTGCCATTAATTGCAACGCATTCGTAGCTGTTTTCAAATTTATTGCTCTAGTGAATAAATCTGAAATCGTCACCCCAAATAAACCCACTGCATTTAGAGTAAGGTTGATTAAGTCTTGAGGAACGATATCAATTAATTGTTTAATGAAAGAAGGATCCGCTCCCTGAGGCTCAATTAACTTTTTAACAAACACATCGATTTCTTTGCGTATGGGAATAACGCTAGATTTTTCATTTTTAGTGGGGCGAAGATCCTGCATAGCAGCTTGCAAAACTTTCAGATGTTTAAGCATATTCTCAAGTGCAAATACCACATCTGTACCAGAACTATTCATGTAGTATTCAACCGCGTCTAAAAAAATAGTCAGTTTATCTTTTAAAATCTGAAGTTTTTCTATCATGGCTTTAACATCAGGGTCGGTTAAAGCAGTGAGGGGATCAGCATTTTTATCGACAAATTCCTGCGCCGCCCGGTTCACTTCAGTGAGTAACCATTGCTTTTTTTCTTTGAGTGCTGCGACCGAATTAGTGATTTGTGGGGGCATATTTACTTTAAGGTCTTTTGGTTAATATTTCTTTATCATAAAGTTAAATAGTTAAGTAAATATTAAGTTTACTAAATAATAACCGCATTTAGCATAGATCCGACCTATGTCCAGGTACAAAGTAGTGAAGCAAAATAGGCTCAAGAAGGGATAAAACTATGGGTGTCCCAAATAGAGCTAATAGACACCCACTAATTCTCCAGGGCTTGGATAGGAGGAAAGTTAATAGGCAGATGGAAAATCATTAGAAGAGAAAATCATTAGACACCCATCTATTTTCTTGATGGATTCGTGCGGAAAATGAAAGGCTTTAAAAATCACCCTGAATGCAGCAGATTCGTTGCCTTGGTGTTAATTATTTAAAATACAATGCTTTACAGTAATACTTCCTATGAAAACCAATTGACACCCATATCGCTAAACGCATTGTGATTCTAGTTATTTATTCAAATTATCATTATTAAGGATTAGTTTTATGTCCATTTTGTGGGTGTCTTATCATTTTCAAAATAAGTGTTATAATTCTAACATTTGTATGCTATACTTCAAACAAACTGCCAAGGAAAATTAATCATGACCATTACGCAATCTATAACCACAAGCAACCATATCTTTGTAGACAACAAAGGTAAGAGCGCCTTTAGTAAAGTTATTACTTTTGAAGACGACAGCGGTGAGAGCACCTTTAGTAAAGTTATTGTTGAAGTTTTTCCTGAAGCAAATCAAAACAAAGCCATGCTGACCTTTATTAGCTCATCCCCAGATGCAGCGGCCGATGCCAAAGACTTTTTCCAGAAGTATGAGAATTTTTTACCCTCTATCACCGAAGTAAAGGCAGGAACTTTTACAGTAAAAGTTGCACTTTCCAGCTCCATTACCGCTATTCATTTCATGCAAGAGACAGGGCTAATTACCACAGAATTGAGCCGAACCATTAAACAAAATTATCCTAATACCGTGGGCACTACGAGCAATCTAGAAGAAAAAATAATCTACGCGCCCGCGGTGTTACATGGCTGGCTTCAAAGAGGGAGCACTGCAAATACAGAAGCTGCTTCCAATAACAATAACAATAACAATAACTCTCCTCCTCCAGCTCAACCTTTTTAATCATAAAAAAAATTGCTTCCGAAGCTCATGATTCTCTAATTTTTTTGCCACGGTTTGCAAATCTATTTTTTTTAGCATGGCATTTAATTCTCCATCCTAGGTATATTTAGAGCCTGTGCAAGCGCTGTTAAATAGAAAAATGAGGATTAGTATTATACAAATGTGCAAAATGAGCTGACACTACTCGAAGGAGCGGACGGTGTCACAACAGGTTTAGTTGGCAGAGGATTTATTTGATTTAATAGAGGCGCTACAGTATTTGCTGCACCATTTTCCAGTGCAATTTTTTCAATTGCCTCGAAATGTCTGTATAAAATAAGTTCTGTTGAATCAGGATATATAATGGGCTGAGGAAATCGATCTAATTTCCCGTTAAAGGTATATTTTTTATCTTGGATATAAATATCAATAGCATAGGGCGTGATCCCCACTAAACTCGGCGCAATCTGACATTCAATTTTTGTTGCAGTTAAGCCTAACATTTGGATTATTTCTTGATATATTCCAATAACGAGCTTGACACTCTTAGTGTTATCACCTTTTAAAGTTTGATAAACGCTGCGCATTTGACAGATATCATCCATAATTAGATTTGCCAAGCTATCCTCGCCAAATCGCACCAAGACATTAGCCACTATTGCGAGCATTTGCATAATTTTTCCCATATCATTTTCTGTTATTTTATCGGCATACTCCTCTTCAAAGGCATACTCTCCAGTATGCACATCATCATGCTCAATTAATAATGCTGGTCCATAATAAACCGCATGCGCAAAATAGCGATTACTTCCGCCGCGTAAATAGTGATGCATGGGTCTTGCATTAAAAAAGGCTGCAGCAACAAAATATTCAAAATGTAAATAGCCGAAAATATATAATGGCATGATTAAAGAATTCCGTGCACGCAGAAAATGCTCACGTAACTTTGCAGAAGGCATTTGATAGATTGCATCAGGCGCTTGAAGCGTGTCTGAATTTTCAAAACGTCTAAATTGACAGTTATTTAACGCGTAAAAATTTTCATTATGTTTTACTCTTATTTCAGAAAAAATCACATCATGTAATTTTTTATCTGTAATTGATGCTACGTTGTAGGGTCCATGTTGACTATGCAATGATCCCGTAAGGGTGGTTTTAAAAAGGATTTTATTACCTGGAAATTGTTCAAAAGCAGCCTGCCATTGTTGAAGTGAATTCAGTGTATCGATATTGAGCGTTTTATCTTTATCTACCATTTGCAAGGCAACAGCTAGCCAATGCTCCTCATTAAATAAAGTTTCTAATTTTAATTTTAACGCTGCTAAATCATGCGGAGCGTCTGCAGGCGCTTCAAGAAATTGGTTAATGCCCTGTATTTGCGCTTTAATCAAACGAATTGTTTCATCAGATAAATCTTTCGGGATGGCTATTAATTCACGCTCGCTTTTAGGAATAAAAGCCGTCAAAAACCAGCGCTTGATTTGATTGTTATTTTCCGCTAAAGCGCGCTTTAAAAGATAAAGATGGCGTAAATCTAAGGAGTATGCCTTGGGGAGGGGCTCTTCTTTTGAAGAGCCTACTTTTGGATGAATATAAGCTTTGCCAGATGAACCCAACAAAGTACGGCTTACTTTATCCCAGGTATATCTTGGAGTTTCATTTGCTCCAGGATAATCATCTATATGTCCTGGTCCATATTTTAAATCTTTGCCCAAAGTCTGAGTCTCACTATATTTAGTTAGGTCAATATATTATACCCAGCGAGATCAGTCAACAGGTAACAATAGACACCCACAAAACTTGAGCGGCAAGCAAGTGGGTGTCTTATACTTACCCTCTTTCTCAAAATTTAGACTTGACGACAAGCCACATTCGCTTTGCTATAGTTCACTCTTTCTTCACACTAGATTCAAATACTCCGTTACTTTAAATATTTATTGGACTATCCTATGAAAAACCTTTTCAGCTCCTTACTATTAATACTCTTCGGCACCCTAATAGGCGCACTAACTCCAGTTCTATACCATGCTTACACAGCATCCTCTATTACCACCGGTCATCGCAATTTAGAAATGAAACTTGATGTGGCCGGGAATGAAATGATGATTTGGAAAACACTAATCCCCGTGCAACAACAAAACACTTCGGGCATTGCCATGCATCGTCATGAATATGCACGAATTTTGCTGCCCTTATCGGAAGGAGTTTTACAAAGACGTGATGCCAATGGGGCCACAACGGATTATCTTTTAGAAGTGGGTAAGCCTATTTTATTACCTGAAGATACAGAAGAGGGATTTCATACGGATGAAAATTTAGGCAAACAGCCTATTGAAGTCATCGTACTACAGTTTACTCAAACACCCGTTACAGCGGAAAATTTAACGGCGGCAGATTTACAAAAAGTGATGGATGTCCAATAGAAAACTAATAGACACCCACTTTCTTTTATCTCAACCTGTGGGTGTCTTATATATTTTCTTACCTATCCCTTCGCAATCACATCTACGATGCCCGTTTGTTGTTTCGTCATTTTCTCAACAAGGTTCCAATCTACTTGCACTTGTTTACCATTCAGTGCACTGTTTATGGTATTTGTGACTAAAGTTTTCAGCTCATCGTCAGATAGAACATATTCTTGCAGTGGAGGATGAACTTCTAAGTAAAGCGCATTCCCACGCCAACCTGCTTTAACCGGCTCATTAATAAGGGAAACTGGCGTGCCCAAAGGAACATTGTTAAATAATTCCTCGATATCCGTTGGGAATAGCCTAATACAACCATGAGACACACGACGACCTATACTCGGCGGGGCGTTAGTCCCGTGAATTAAATAACCTGGAATGCTTAATCGCAGGGCATATCTACCTAAAGGATTTTTAGGCCCAGCGGCAACGACTGGAGGAATAGGTTTACCTTTTGCCTCGTTCTCAGCAAGAATACTATCCGGCACATGCCAAACAGGATTTGGAATTTTTTCAACCACTTGCGCGTCTCTAATTGGCGTTTTCCAGCCTACTCGCCCAATACTGACGGGGTAGGTTAACACTTGAGATTGATCAAAATAATAAAGCCGCAATTCAGGTAAATTAATTACAATTCCCTCACGCTTAGAAGGCAGTATAAATGATGCAGGGATAATGATTTTTTCTATTTGTTTGTCGGGATAATTCTCGTTGATTCCAGGATTGGCGCGTTGAATGGCATAGGCGCCTACGTCATAAAGACGTGCATATTTACTGAAGGTGTCGTTTTTCTGTGGCATCACAGTGGTGACATCACCAAGTACCGAGGTATTCGCATTGAGCGGATAACTCAGCGCATAGGCACGCGTGCCAATAATTAAAGCTAAAAAAAATAGAAACTTACAAAATGATTGCATGGGGGAGCCTCACTCTCAGAGTAATTTAATAAAAATTAAATATAGTGCATATTGTTTCGTAAAGCCTACTTTAAGTTTTAGGAAACCCTTCTTTTGGCCTACCCATTGTGTGGCTGTCCTATAGTTATTTTTTGGACATCCACAATACTAAGGGCTACAAACATTCTATTAGATGGGTGTCTATTATATCGTTATCTATATGTTTTTATGTAATAAAATGGTAAAGTATCGCTTTAATTTTCAATGGAGTAGTAGTCTATGTTACGTCAGTATTCAATGGTACTTTTCTTCAGTTTTCTTATTAACTTCTCAGCCTGGGCAACTTCACTTGAATTAGCAAAGACCCCAACCTTTGTAGATACCAATGCCATATCACTTGAGCTCATTCCTCCACCTCCCCTAACTGATTCATTAGAGCAAAAGATGGATACTACCATTTTGATGTGGGAACAAAGTCGACGTACTTATTATGATACGCAAAGAGCATGGGGAAGTGTCACTTTGGATCCTAGTTATTTTAATGAAGCCTTGGGCGCCCGCTTTGAAGAGTCTCGTTTTCCTCAATTATTTAATATCATGCAAACAGTACTGGCTGATACTCGATTATATGTGGATGCATTTAAAGTACATTACAAACGCCCTCGTCCTTATCAAGCTAATCCTGATATAAAACCCATAATCCCGGTGGAAGAAAGTTATTCTTATCCTAGCGGTCATGGTACACGTGGAATGACCGCAGCATTAGTGCTTGCCGAATTATTCCCCGCACGTCGTGAAGCATTGATAAAGACCGGTGTCACGCTAGGCCAAGATCGTGTCATTGGCGGTGTGCATTACCCGAGTGATATTGAAGCGAGTGTCACATTGGCGCAAGCACTGGCCGCATCGATTGTTGCGAGCGATACCTTTAAAACACAGGTCAAAGCCGCGCAAGATGAAATTAACCGCATCTCACTGAGCCAAAAGTCCGAATAAAAAACTTATAAGACACCCATCTAATTGAGTATTACCTAAATTAGATGGGTGTCTATTATCTTTATTTCACTTTCTTTAATCTGGGATGGCATGACAATTTTTTTAGAAACCGAAAGATTAATCATTAAAAATCTAGAACTCTCAGATCTAGAAAATTTAATTACACTTCGCTCCGATCCAAAAGTCATGCAGTATGTAGGTAATGGCTTGATTCAATCGCGACAAGAGGTGGAAGTATTTTTAAAGTTTGCGCTTCAATATCAAGAAAAATATGGCTTTAGTTTTAACTGTGTTTTCGAAAAAGATACAGGTGCATTTGTAGGCCAAGCAGGGTTATTTCATAAAGGTTTTCAAGAAGAACAAGACGATATAGAAATTGCTTACCGTTTACAACAAAAATTCTGGGGCAAAGGCTATGCCACAGAATTAGTCAATGCATTAATTGTATGGGGATTTGAACATTTATCCGTTAAAAAATTAGTTGCATTTGTTTATCCTGGTAATACGCGTTCACAACATGTATTAGAAAAGGCCAAAATGCAGTGTATTGGCCTTGTAAACTACAAAGATAAAACCGTCTGGGGTTATGAGATTTACCCTATCAAATAACCTATTCTTTTTGGAAACAATAATTAAATATTTCAGTTCCGAAATATAAATTCAAGTGCACTTATACTATTCTTATTGCTTTTTACGGTTGCCCAACTTAGAAGAATAAAGAAGATTATGTTGAACACCCACTTCTACTTAGATTGACACGATGGCTGTCTATTATTTCTTTCCTGCATTCTATGATGCATT
>JABCZS010000021.1 GCA_013289605.1 Gammaproteobacteria bacterium | reverse complement strand
TATCCAGGCCAAACTATTCGAGTTCACTGCATTAATTTTTCAGGCCCTCCTCCAAAAGACCACGCACTTGATTTTTTAGAAGCGACATTATCTTCTTTGTTATTTGATTGGGCTCAGGTATTTAAATTGCCATTCGTTGATTCCATGGCTTTAATTAGTCGATATTTACGCTTAGATCCTGATCACACTTTTTTAAGTCCTCAGCACATGCTAGATACTACGGTAGGCACTGCGGGTGTTGCGCTTGGATTCTTACCTTGGATGGTGGGAGTAGGACTTGCACATGCCGCACAAACCATTGAAGCCACACCTATTAAATATTATGAATCATCGCACACTAAAAAATGTCCCCAAACATGGAGACCCTTTAATGTATTAACGCGAAACTGTGCATTGCTGTCGCTAGATGCCGTGTGTAACCATTCAAAATTAAGACCGGCTAAAGAGCGGATCCCTGAGTTGATTAATTCGATTAAAGCCAGTCCGCATCGCATCGATATTTTGTGTTTACAAGAAGTATTCAGTAGGGAGCATGCTGAAGCAGTGGTGATGGGTTTGCGCAGTCATTTTAAGTATTTTTTATATGACATTGCGCCTGAACCCATTTTGGAATTTTACAGTGGCTTGGTCGTTGCAACGAATTATCCTATTAAAGTAGCCAGGTATTTTCGCCTACCGTTGCCCGTCATGACAGGCTCGGATCAATTTCCAGGATTTTCATTTTCGGTGGAAGGGCTGACCAATAAAGGTGTAATATTTGTGGTCGTTGAAAATGGGGACCCTGACAAAGCGGGGCAATACGACATGATTGTGGATATCCATGGTAAGTCCAATGCCGGTTCTAAATACGTAGAACAAATAAGAAGCCTGGGATATGCGCTGATGATCCAAGCCATGTTTAATTATATTGAGGAATTAGCCTTAATCGGTATATCAATCTGTCATATTTATTTAGCGGGCGATTTGAACGTGAGTGATGTGCAGGAAACAGGGGAGCGAAATTATGAACGCTCTCGACCTGATTTTGTTTTTAATGCAGAAACAAAAGATTGGATTGATCAGCGCGCGGGTCAAAGTGTGGTCTTTCAGGGAGTATTTCCTAATCCTAATACGCCTGATACCTGGCTTAAAGAAGGACCTATCGTACGTAAAAAGAACGGCAGTGTCTGCCAGCCCACTCAAAAAGGTGTGGCTTTTGATCAAAACAGTGTTTTTGTTTATCAATCAAGACCGGGTAGGTGTTTATGGAGTTATCACATGCTGACTAAAAAATACCATGATCAAGGATGTTCCCTGGTCAAAACGCAATCCTCTGATCTTGTGGCCAAAAAAGGGTCTTCTGATCATGACGGGGTGTTGACTGTTTGGAAAATAAAAAAACAAAATAAAACAAATGAAAATAGAAATGCAGAAGAGAGAAGCTCCACGTTTTCAGTAACAATATAAGCGGTTGTCCATTGAATCTGTACAGTATTTGAGGTAGATTGGCTCCATATGGTTTAATCTATATTTACAAAGGAGCAGTTTAAATGGTAAATAAATTTAAAGTAAGTTTATTAGCATGGGTAGCGATGTGTTCTTTCTCCGTTTTTGCAGAAGAATATGTTTCTGGTTTTTATATTGAAATTGAAGTGGATGATGATACGGTCTCTATTTGGCCACGGAGTGTTACAGTCGAATTGTGTCCAGTGAATGCAGCCGCTACTTGCGTTGCACAACCCTTCTTTACTGATATCCCAGTGTTTGTGCCTTTTGGAGGGGAAGCTAATGTCTACCTGAAAAAAATTGAAATGAACACGCCCACGGGTACCCGCGAGATTAAATTCAACGCACCTTTTAAAAATTGCATAGTGGATCCTAACACTCGGGTTTATTCTAGTGTAGAGGGTAAAGGCTATCCGCTTTTAGAAATTCGTTATGAAAATAATGAAATGGCAACTGCGCTGAGTTGCGAAACCGAAATTGTATGGGCAAATCCTGCCGAATAAATTGTTGCTCTAGCGCAAAAACCGCCATCGTATTCTGCGATGGCGGTTTTTTTATGAGCATGTAGGTATCATAACAGAGGAGGGTTAACATGAAAAAAAGACGGAATTTTTATGGCCTACTTTTTTTACTGGTTTATAGTTTAATAGGTATGGCCGGGACTTTAACTTTGGAGCAACCCATGAACATGACTTTAACTTCCAGTGCGTTTTCAGAAAAAGGCGCAATTCCTATGCGCTATAGTTGTGAAGCCTCCGAGCGTTCCCCAGATTTAGATCTTTCCCCAGCATTATCCTGGAGCCATATTCCTCCAGAGGCCAAAAGTTTAGTATTGATAGTCCTTGATCCTGATGCGCCGGATCCGAAAGCGCCGAAAATGACTTGGACTCATTGGGTACTTTACAATTTGCCGGTTAATAGCCCGGGACTACCCGAAAAAGTGAGCTCTAGCCAATTGCCTAAAGGGACGTTAATGGGACTCAATAGTTGGAATAAGGTGGGTTACGGCGGCCCTTGTCCACCCATAGGTGAGCACCGTTATTTCTTTACCTTGTATGCGCTGAATGCTGAACTGCCAGATTTAAATCAGCCCCATCTGGATGCGCTAAAAGCCGCGATGCAAGGCAAAGTCATTGCAAAAGCAGAATTAATGGGTACGTATATTAAGCAGAAATAGAAGAGAGATGCGGCGCACAAAAAGGTGTGTGCGCCGCATCAAAAGCATTAACACAATTGTTCAGCAATCCGACTCACCGCGCGGCTGGCTAAGGCGCTTGCATTTACGCCGCTAGATTCTAGCACATGACGTAGTACCACTTTGGCCATATACAGACGGATTTCACGGGGCAATCTTGCGCCACGACCGTTACGGTTTTCTTCCCATTCGCGGACGCGAGAGTGGGTGTGGGCGCTGTTAAGATGTTTATTTAATTCTTTTAAGGCTTCCGCTAAGGTTTTGCCATTAAATACTAATTCAACTTCTAGCCAGCTTTGTACTAAGGTTTTAGCCTTCATTTTGGCATTAGTTTTCATTCACATACCTCTATAATATTTATCGCTCTTTTAGGTATGATCCCTCAAGGGTAGATGCTTCCTGCTTTAGCTAAGTGTATCACTCAGAATTTTTGGCACCAGAATCATGCCGAAACGAAATCATACCGTAATTGTATAGACAGGTCAAAATTTATACAGATGTTTTATTTTTTGCTTAGGGACGCATGGCCCTAAACAGGGTGTAATTCTGCCAAATGCTTGACTAACAATTAATGTGCGCTCTCGCTAGAAGGAGTTCTGCACAGGAAGGAAATGGCCAGGGGTTTTGTAGATAAACTGTGCATAACCTGCGGATAAATGGTTTTAGCTGAATAAGCATTTGATTTTTAGTCATTTTTATTTTACGCTACAGGAAGTTAATTTTCTGGATCGCTATAAACGTACGTCTTGGATTTAAAGCGGGTTAATGTATGTACAGAGTTATCCACAAGACTTAAATTTGACACTAGGCACTATTTATTGACTATGCAAAGCGCAAAAGCCTATTACTTAGGACTATTGGGAATAGAAGTCTGGCGATTGCGTACTGCAAAGCCAGAACAAATCACCTCTCGTCTGCAGACTCCTGCAAAGGCGAAGTGGTTATTTATTTTAGAAGAACAGGAACAAGACTTAAATTCCCCGCTATTATTGGCTATTTTGGCCGCCATCGGGCAAACGTCACAGACCGTGAGCTTTGCTTTTTATGGCACGCACCTAGTGCTTCCTGATTTACCGCATTTAAGTTGTGTGGTGGTCATGGGGCGAGGGATGGCACAAGACTTACGCTTAGTGGTGCCTAAAGCGGTGAATCTGATTGAGAGCGATAATTTACGGACCTTGGCTGAAAATAAAGAATCAAAACGACGTTTATGGCAACAACTGAAACTCTATCGGGAATAACTATTCGTCCCATGCACCCTGAAGATGTCGAAGCGGTAGCGCATATCGAGAATCAGGCTTATTTCGCACCTTGGCCTAAGTTTGCGTTTTATTCTAGCCTTGCCCAAAATTATCCCGGTTTTGTGATCTTGGATCAGAATGAAATAGTGGGCTATACCCTAATCACTTTTGTTGCGGGGTTAGCCCATGTTATTAATTTTGTGATTGCGCCCAGTTTCCAGCATCGGGGTTTAGGTAAATGCTTATTAAAATTTTTATTAGATTTTTTGCAGCCACAAGGTCTTAAGCAGATCAGTTTAGAAGTGGCGGTCAATAATGTAGCCGCCATCCGTCTTTATGAGACTTTCGGCTTTAATCGTTTAGGCCTACGTAAAAATTATTATCAAACGGCTTTAGGTCCTATGGATGCTTTGATTTTGGTGCGCAACTGCGACTATACTTAAAAATAGTTTTTATTCAATAAAAGGATTAATCATGCGTCAATTTTTAAAATGGATTTCGTTTTTTTCTGTGTGTGCGGTTTTAGCGGCTCTTGTCGCGTGCAGCAGTGCTCATTCGCCTAAAGGTGTTGCACAAGCGTTTTGGGACGCCGTGTTAGTACAAGATCAAGCGAAAGCGCGTGAATTTGTGACGCCACAAACTCAAGCCCTGGTCGATTTTAGTAAAAATACCATGGATTGGACAGGCATGACGGTTAAGCTTGGCACCACTGACATGATGGGCAGCAACGCCATTGTACAAACCCAAATCCAAGATAAAAAGACGGGTCTTAAATATTCCTTCTCGACCTATTTAGTGCAAGAAAATGGCGTATGGCGGGTGGATTATGGCAGGACGCGGCATGCTAGCTTAAATAGCGAAGTATTTGCTCATTTAATTCATAGTTTGCAAAAGCTAAATGAAAGTTTAGATAAAGACTATGCCGGCACGATGGAAGGCTTTAAAGAAGCGGCTCCTGATTTAAAGATCGAATTGGATAATTTGGCCGATCGCATGGCTAAAGGCGAACAAGCGCAAGCACAAGGGACAAGTGGGGCAACGCCGGTTAATCCTCAGGTTCATAAGAAATTTGAAGATTTAAAGCAGGCATTAATGGGGGTGATGGAACATACCTCTAAAGCGACGCCTGCTGCGGTAACTCCAGCGCCTGCACCTATGCCTGCACCTGCACCCGCACCCGCACAAGGTCAAGTGATCCCACAACCTGCTCATTAATCCGCACTGGACTTGCCCCCTTTGTAAAGGGGGCAAGCCTATCGATCTCCCCGCACCTATGGCCAACCTTCTTTACAAATTATTTGTGTAGTAGAGTCAGCTTTATAAAGGGGCTAGTGCCTCTCTCTACATTCCCCGCTTCTTATCCTCAAAGCGTTCGGCTAATTCATTCATCAGGGCAATGACCTGGTTCTTATCTGGAGGTGGGACGGCACCCGGTGGGTATTTTGTGGCTTTACGTAAATCTTTTAATATCTTTACTGCGGCTTCGAGGGTTTTAGCACGTGGCACACCATAAAACCGCTCGATGGTTTCGACTTGACGACGGACTTCATTTTTATCTAACAATGCTCCGGCAAATGTGGGCATATTGAGTAATTCTAGCGGGTCAATATTTTCCATTTCTTCGAGGGAAGGCAGCGGCTGAGTGAGGATATCCATGCCTTCAATCGCTGCTTCTAATTCTTCATCGACTATAGGCGCGACATAATTTTGTTTGTCATACAGTGTTTTGACACTCACTAGGGTGCGATCTTCTATGGGGAGTTCCGCGTGTTGCTGCATGGTATTCAAAATAAATGCGAGATCTTCATCCATATGTGGGGTGATGTTCAATAATTCAGGCGTTTTAAAGACATTTTCAAAATGGGTGAGGCGATCCAGTAGCTCAATAATTTCCTCATCTGCAGGCGCTTTAACTTTTAAAAATTGATTAAGACGCATTTTTTTAGCCGGGATAGGGTTGGCAAAAAATGATCGGGCGCGGACAATTTTTGATTTGAAGAAAATATGCATTTCCCCCACATCTTGATCTTTCAGGTCCAATAAATCCACCCGGGCGCGTTTTTCTATCCGCGCACTACGCGTATCTGAGTAGGTATTGGTAAGACTGCGTTCATTGGTCTGGAAGCTTTCAGTTTGTGTGACCAGGGCTTCACCTGCAGTTTTATTGAAAAAGTCCCAGGTTTCTATCGGATCTTCCAGTTTCATGGCGATTTTAATGTTGGTGTTCGCACCGATAGATAAGGCCTCTTCTTTTGATGCCTTTTGGAATGCGGGCAAATCTTGCCCGGCGAAAATGGCCGAGAAACCTAGGGAACGTGCTTGCGCAGGTACCACAGCAAATCCTTTTACCGCATAGTAACCGTACTCATCTAAGATGCATAAAAACGGCGTGGGCGCGTTAGTGACTTTACGCTCAATCAATTCAGCATAGGTGCCTTCAACCGCTTCACCTAAACCTGAGGCCATCATCGCTTTTAAAGAAGCCACAATGATTTTACCTAAGTTGGCCAATTCATCAGGCGCTTTTTCCAGCGCGGGGAGGAGGGCAACTAAAATGCGACGATTTAACACCACGTCACGAAAATCTACTTCAGGTAAATCCACACGTAAAATATGACCATAAGTATCGGCAAGAGAGGTGAACACCCGCGTCAATTGCATGACAATAAAACCGTGTTGGTCAAAGACCTCACCGCGCTGCTTGCCCTTATTATTTTTATCAAACCCTGGCAAGGTATATAAATAGTTGGTGATCGGATCTAATACCACATCGGGGGCTTCCTCGATGCTGACACTGCGCTCATTATCCAGCGGGAATTTTTTATCCAGCACGATGGATTCTAGTTTCGGTAAATGGAAATATTGACGTATGCTGTGGGCATCTAATAAAATATCGCCTCTGTCTCGCACATAACATAAAATCCGCATTAACGCTTCTACGAAAGAAATCGCGCGGCCTTTCCACATGTCGCCATCGGGCGAGGCGCCGGAGGAGTCCATCATGCTAATAACTAATTGCGCGCACATGCTGGATGATCCTAAAGAGAAGGGATTCATCGTATTGGAAATACGTTTCGCTTGTGGTCCGACAATATCGCGCGCCCCGGTCATGAAATTAACCAGCAGTACATCATCTTCGCGGCCCATCATTCTGGCCATGGAAAACACTTTCGCAAATAAAGCGTTATCACCTTTACCGTCGACATAAATAAAACCACTGCCTTGAACCAAGGCGTTATATGCCAGTGATACCAGCGTTTCTGTTTTACCGCTACCGGTGGAGCCGAAAATCAGCGCATGAGTACGCATGTCTTCGTTACTAAACCATAATTCTTCACCCGAGCTAATTTCATTGCCGTAAAAACAGATCCCCCGGGCAATATTGGGTTTCTTGGAATTGGGCTTCATGTCGTTATAATCGGGCAAACCTGAACGCTGCGGCAGACGAAATGGCAGTGCGGAGTGTTTTAAAACACTCATTAAAAATAAAATAATACCAAGGATGAAAATCATGTCATTGGCCATAGGAAAGAAATAGGCCGAAAGCGCAAGGCCGACTAGCAATAAAGTGGTATTATTGGGATCACGAATAAAATCAAAAAATCGTTTGGTGAGTGGACGCGTATCCCTTAACAGTTGTTGGGGGCGTTGTTCGTGTTTGGTTTCTAAACCGCGTACATGACGACTCATTTATTTACCCTTCGTAGGTTGAGGTTCATCTGGCGTATAGATAATATCTTTAATCGCAAGCTCTAGCCCTTTAACGGCAGCTTTGACCATGGGTTGTGTGAGTTTACGCCCCAGTGCTTTTTCTGCCAGCCAATGGCTGATGGCGCCAGCAATTTCACTCATGCAGGTGCGCCGCCCGACAGTATTGATGATATACCACATGGGTCTATCGTGAGGCTTTAACCAGATAAAATCGGAGCTACTGAGTACCCCTGCGGTCCGGGCCACTTCGAGTAAACTGGCTAAAACCCCGTAGAGGTAGGCATGGCTTTGCAGCGCTTGTTGGACAGGCTTAGAATTAAAGTGCTTTTTCATCACTTTATCGACATTGCTCAAATCAAGCTTGCCCTCAGCGGCAGAGCGCGCGAGTTGGGCGATAAGCATTTGGACGTTGCTTTTATCTTGATTACTATGGGCGGCAAAAACAGCCATCAGCGCACGCGCATGGGGAGGTGATTTTTCTATGCCGCGCCAAACGGGGCCTAATTGTTTAGAAAAAACTTGCTCCGCGCGGTCTTTAATTACTTTCACTTCAGGTTTTTTTTGGATATAGGATTTTTTCGGGTCGACGTGTTGGATTATCTCCAATAAATCATATTTTTTTGCAAATTGCATGGGGGAGGGGCTCATTGCCCACTTGCCGGTATCAATATCATCATTGATTAAATCTTCTTTAATGACCGGCGTAATTTGTGGCCAGTTGTTTTTTTCTGATTCCCGCAGACGTTTCATGTCGAAAACAGTATTAAATTTAAGCGTAGGGTGGGTAAAGTATATCCATGCGGCGAGAAAAATTAACGGCAGTGAGAGGACTAGGCGCATGGGGCGGCCAATTTGCGTAAACCATATCTTCAGTTGGCCTACGGTGACGCTCGTGGGATCATACAGGTGGACACTCATGGCTGCACGTGTCGGTTCAAGACTCGTGGTAAAAAAGCTAATTAATTTAATTTCAAATAATTTAATGTAAAAAATCACTTGTAAAATGGGGCCACGGGCAAAATACCACAAAGCCAGGGCGACAAGAATGACAAAGACCACGCCCCAGATGAGATCGAGTCCTTGATTCTGATCGCCGCCGCCTTGTCCTTGTGGGGGCATAATCTAATCCTGTGTTAATAATTTGGTCGAGGTTGAAAACACTTTTTCTTGGTACTTGCGATGTAAATGAGGTGTCCCGGAATGGTAATTTCCCACCCCTTTCCAAAAATCACCTTTGGCACGGTTAATATTGGAGCGGAGGATCCAGGCACCTATTTGTACATTCACACAACCATTGTAGAGGATTTGTGAGGGACTTACATAAGGCGCGAACTCTTGTAGCCAAATACTATTGATTTGCATCGGGCCGATATCAAAAGTGTCATTGGTATTTTTGCTCACTTCGCCCACGGTCCCCCCTTCAACTTCAAGTATGGCTTCCAGCAGCAAAATCGGGAGGTCAAAGCGTTCTGCAGTCTGGATAATGCACGCTTCTGTTACCGGAACAGGGTCCAGCGCAGGAATATCGTGAATGGTGTTTAGATCGAACATGTCAGGATCGCTTTCCTTTTAGTCATACATTAAATCATCTAGGGCAATTCGGCTTCTATCGGGAGCAGACTCGGCAAGTTCAAAGAGAATTTCAGTCACGCACATTAAGCGCATGGCATTGGGGACTTCATCATTATAAACGGGAATGACGCCCATACGTGCAGAGCTGGATTCTTCAAAGGTGAGCCCTAGGCCATAACCTAAGCAAAACGAGGAGAGTTGGTCTGAGCGTCGCAACAGCGCACACAACAAACCTTTTTCATCAAAGACTTCTTCCAGCGTGAGTGTTTTGCCATGTAGAACAAAACCGATTTTCATCTCTTGTGCGACCAACATGAGGGCCCGACCCATGGCAACCATAGTATTTCCTTTACTTATAGGAATTCAGTCCTAACTTATTTCTATGCTACTGGAAATTTATAACAGTTTTGCAGCGCTGACAAGTTATCTCTTCTTTGCAAACCCAAGGTCTATGGCTTATGATTACACTTGGCACAAGGATTGCTGCTCACTTTAATAAGAAAAAAGGAATTTTCGCGCATGAGGGTTTTTCATAAATTTCAGCAGAATCATACTCACTATCCTACCCGTTTGGCATGTACCTTGGGTGTGGTGATCTGCTGCCTATTGCTGGTGTCCTGTATGTTTACGCCACCGCCTCCCTCACCGCCTCCACCGGAATTAACCGCCAAGGCACAATTGGCAACGACCTCAACAGCGATAGATCATTCCGTCATTTCTTTGTATGAAGTCGAACGGGCGCGTAAACCGGAAAATTTATTTATCAAAGCAGATACTTATCCTGAGCCGGTATACCCTTCACTGTCACGTAAACTCAATGTGGATTGGAGTGGTCCGGTAGAACCTTTATTAGCAGAAATTGCCATGTACACTCAATACCGGGTGAAGGTGATAGGTCATGCGCCTGCCATCCCTGTATTGGTTAATTTGACGGATGATCATATTACCGCCCATGAGCTCATTCGTCATGCTCAGGCCCAGGTTTATCTGCGGGCAGATATATTGATTTTCCCTGAGTCCGGGGTGATAGAATTACACTATTTAGACGTATAACAAGGTATAAGCTCTAAATATTTATAGCATTTTGGCGTTTTAGGCTATAGGTCATGCTAGTAGGTCGTTGGGCCTATTGCATACACTACAATTGTTAGCAACACATATCACTAAGTAAATAATGAACAAGATACTGACACTTATACTGCTAACAGGGCTTTTGGCCGGTTGCGCCTCTGTAATGATAGATGGCCTACCTAATCCCGAGGATGAATTAGGTAATTTAGAGGTTTTACGGTCAGATGTAACCGAGAGTGATGAGGATAAGCCCAGTAACACCATACGCCTAGAAGCGATACGTGATACGGCAAGAAGTTTAGGTGCACGCAGTGGCCTGGCTTTTAGGGCAGAAGAGATTAATGAGTCCTTGTTTGAAGAAGCGCCTCAATTAGACCGAGTGTTTCATTTTCATGCGTTACTTCTAGAGGACAATATACTGCCACCGGTGTTAATAGAGAGTCGAGATTCCTTAACCCAATCGTCTCCAAACACACTGCGAGTGGCCGATAGAAACTATAAGATTATTAAACAGGCGCGGTTTGTGACATTAGCGCCGACTTGGCGGGATTATTTAATTATGGATGACACCCGTCCGCCCTTGCCCGATAAGACCTTATGGCCTAAGACGGAAGAAGAGCGAGAAATATGGGCAGAATATGTACGATTGGGTTGGTTTGAGGGCATCGCGCAAGCAGACCATATTTATACGGAAAATTTGGCCAGACTCAAGCGCGATTACCAGGGGATGATACGGTACCGGATGTTATTAGCCCAAAACATGGTGAGTGCGCCACAAGTCGCACACCGCGAGTTAGGGGTGACCGGTGGGGGTGAAGAGTTAGCGGTAAATGATCGCCTCCTCACCATAGAAGCACTCCCCGCATTACGGGCTGACAGTAAAACTTGGGAACCGGTAATTACCGATCAACCCGCACATGAATGACTTTTTCTCTTAACCCTTAAGAGAAAAAGCTTGAGGGAAAAAAGAGAGTAGACATGAGTAACGACGTAATAAAATATCCTAACGAGCCGACCCGGATCACCGAAGCGGATCTTGACAGTTTGTTATTATTTTGCGTGCGTAATGAAGCCTCCGATATTACCCTCCAAACGGGCGATCAAGTGGTTGTAGATATCCACGGTCGCTTGCGTCGTGTCACTGAACATAAACTCACCAATAGCGAAGTCGCAGGTTTACTCAATGCAATTTATGGTGCCAACGGCACAGCACAAATTTTAAGTGGTAAAGATTTAGATACTCATTATGAAATTAAACCTAGCCGCGGGGAGCGTTACCGGTTTCGTGTCAATGGCACGGGCTGTCATGTCGAAGGGCATGAAGGGATCCAAATTACCATGCGGACCATTCCTATCGATCCGCCTTATTTAAAAGACATGAATTTGCCGGAAGATTTAGTGGAAGGATTAATTCCTGCGCAAGGCATTGTGATTGTAGCCGGTGCGACCGGTTCAGGTAAAAGTACGCTTTTAGCCGGTATCATGCGGGAGATTTTAGAAAATGAAAATGGCAAAGTACTCAGTTATGAAGCCCCCATTGAATTTGTGTATGACAACGTGCCGCAACCCCGCACCTTGATTGCACAGCATGAAATTCCCGCTAATTTACCAAATTTCCCTGCGGCAGTGCGTAATGCGTTACGTCGCAAACCGAATTATATTTTAGTGGGTGAAGCACGGGATAAAGAAACGATTGCAGCGGTAATTGATGCTGCACTCACAGGACATGTGGTCTATACCACCGTGCACAGTAATGGTGTCGCTGATACCTTGCGCCGGATGATTGCGGCTTTCCCTGCGGATGAGCGCCACGGCCGCGGTGTCGATTTAATTGAATTAATTCGTGCTATCGTTTGGCAGCAATTGTTGCCCACTAAAGACGGTAGACGTATCCCCCAACGGGAATGGTTAGTATTTGATGACCAAGTACGTGAAGAATTATTAAAGACAGAGCTTAAGTAGTAAGGAGTAAGGATATGAGTGTATTTGATAGGGTACAGCGAGAAACCGTTCCAATAGAAAAGCTTGCTGACAGCCCAGCGACGCGTGAAGCGATCCTAAAGCAAGCAGGTGTTACTGCGCCTATCGCGGTGAGTGATCCTGCTGTGATTCAAAAACTTAGGGTAAATATGCAGATTTTGTCAGATCAGGCCGTGGCTGTTTTTGGAGATCGTGGATCCGTACAGGAATGGTTAACCTGCGTTAAAACCAGTATTTCAACACAAAATGCCCAGGCCCCGGTTCCTGCTCAAAAAAGTGCAACAGGCGCAGCTTTAGTCACAGGATTGGAAACCGCACGTCAAGTCACGAAAGAAACGAATAGTGGTGTGGCCCCCGCCGTGAAACAAGAGCAGGAAGTGCCCACGCCAGGACAGAGATAACATTAACTTTAAGGCATAAGGACAGCCATGAAACCCATCCCCGACACCGCCCATTGGCGTGACAGCGCCCGAACCGTACGTTTTTTCGTGGTCGATTACCGCGCGATGTTTCCTTTATTATTATGCTTATTTATCCCTAAACTCTGGACGTTTGGTCTTGCCATCCTCGCCATTATTTTTTTTGCATTATTAGAACATTATGGTTTCAGCGTTCGCGTTTTCGGCAGATTTTTACGCGGCGTATTTTCAGGTCCTAGAAAAGTGGCCAAGCCCTGGTGGTTGACGCGGCCTAGGTATTAGTTTTTTCATTTCTTGATGTAAAGCTAAGATCGAGTTGTTGTTTAAGTTCACTTAAATCCCCCCGGCCGAAGCGGCCGAGCCCCTTTACAAAGGGGGCAAGCAAGTCCTTTCCCCCCGAGCTAGGTGCGCGCCCCTTTATAAAGAGGGCAGTCCATCGGGAATAAAGCGAAGCATTGCCCCCTTTGTAAAGGGGGGCGGCCGTTTCGGCCGGGGGGATTTTGCGATCTTTGCTTAAAGGGTAATTTAAGGCAGTTGCTGCCGGAGTTTTACAAAGAGAGTAAGTTTATTGGAATACTTTTTGCAAGTTACTCACAGCAGTGGGATATTCGGCTATTATTGAAATAATATTGTTTTTAAAGAGGTAATATGGCGACTGATCCCAAAGAACAGCGGCCTCAAGCTAAACCATCTTCCGACGGGTTTGATACCTTGAGGGGATTAGAGCTGGTGCGGTTACGCAATTATTTTTACCGAGACGGTTACCGTAACTCGATGACTGCCCTTTTGGGCTCGCTGCTGATTAATTTATTATTAATCGCCATCATCGCTTTTCAGTATTATACCAAGCCGGCGCCGGTTTATTTTGCGACGCAAACCGACGGTAAGCTGATTGAGATTCAGCCGCTGTATGAGCCGCTGGTCGATGAAGACATGTTGCTAACTTGGGCGTCGCGTGCAGCAATAGGCGCGTTTTCTTATAACTTTTTGGATTACCAAGATGATTTACAGCAAATGCGGCAATATTTTACCCCCGGCGGGTTTGATAATTATTTAGAGGCTTTGCAGCAATCCGGTAACCTCGAAACGGTATTATCGAAGCGCTTGGTGGTGAAAGCTGCGGTGACCCAAGTACCGGTCATAGTGCAACATGGCTTAATTAAAGGGCGTTACGCATGGAAGATTGAAATTCCCATGCTGATTAGTTATGTGAGTGCGAATGAGAATTTAGAGCAACCGATTTTAGTCACCATGTTAGTCACACGTGTTTCGACACAGGATAAACCACAAGGGATTGCGATTGCGCAATTCGTGGTCGAGGATAGAAAGGGATGATCAAATTATTGATAGGGATGTCAGTATTTGCGGTGGTGACACTCCAAGCGTTGGCCTATGCACAAACGCCTGCACAGGCTGAACAAGTCTTATTACCTCCTCTACCTGGAGTGTCTAATGCCCAAGCAGCCAATCCTGCAGCTCATCCTAACGTGCCGGTAGTTTTTCCAGGTGCGGCCGATAATCCGCCGCCGCAACCCCCTGCACACCATGCGGGATTGGGCGTCCAAGGGCTACACCCTACTGTGCCCAATGTGGCCCATGCGATCGCTAACGCCGATATTAATACCGGTGCCAACAATGCCGCGAATGCGAACGCTAAACCCGCAACACCTGCAGAAGCATATAAAGATCCCATAGTAGAAGAGCAGTATTTTCAGGAATCCACCTATGGGACCGTGAAAGATCCGGCTTTCGAAAACATGCTAAAAAAAATGTACCCCATGTCGCCACAACAAATCGAAGCGTTACGTCAAGCGCATGAAACCACACAACGTGCCATTGCAGCCCCCGCACAGCCTGTTCCTGAACCGACACTTACGTCACAAAGTGTCAATTTATCGCCCGGATCGGTACCCCCAGTGATCCGTTTATCTACAGGGTATGTGTCTTCTGTGGTGTTTGTGGATGAAACCGGTGCGCCCTGGCCTGTCAGTGCTTACAGCATAGGTGCGCCGAATAGTTTTAATATCCAATGGGATCAACACAGTAATTTACTGCTGATCCAAGGGCATGCGCCTTATGCCACAGGAAATATTGCCGTCACCCTACAAGACATGCCTACGCCGGTGATGTTAACCATCGTCAGTGATCAAGGCATTGTTGATTATCGAATTGATTTAAGGGTGCAAGGACGTGGCCCGAATGCCCGCGGCGCCATTATTGCCGGAGCCTTACCTCAGAATTCCAATGTGGTATTAATGAATTTATTAGAAGGCATTGCGCCTCAAGAAAGTGAATTACTTAAAGTGACGGGTGGTAGTGCACAGGCGTGGTTATGGAATAATCAATTGTATGTACGGACGCCCTTAACCTTATTGTCTCCAGGATGGGTGGCTACGCTCTCGAGTGCAGATGGCACCCATGTCTATCAATTACCCGTGACCCCCATGATTTTAGCCTCGCACCACGGACAATCGATTACGCTAAAAGTAGAGGGCCTATAAAATGCCACAACAATTGCGCCGCATGTTAAGTCGATTCAGTGATATTAAAACGCGCACCCTACTGATTTTAGTCGGGATCATTATTATTGTGGTGGTGGGTGTCATAATCACGTCATCACGCGAAGCTAAACCGCCTGAAGTGGCTGCTGAAGTGAAAACCGCACGGATAGGTGAGATTGCCTCACTTCCAGGCACGGGCGAATACAATGAAGAATACGCCAAATTACAATTGGCTGAAAATGAGCGTGCGGCCCAACAAGCACAAAAAACCGGTGAAGCCGCTATCCCCCGCTTGATTAACCCACAAACAGAAGAGCAAGCCCGGCTTAGCTTTGGTCAAGAATTTTGCGCAGAATGTGTCTATAACGAGCAAGGTTATGATCAATACGGCTATGATGCCAAAGGTTTTGATCGCAGTGGCTTTGATGCGAACGGTTATGATGCCAATGGCTTTGATAAAGATGGTTTTGACAAAGAAGGTTATGATGCCAATGGTTTTGATAAAAACGGCTTTGACCGTAATGGATATGATAAAGATGGCTTTGATAAAGACGGTTATGATCGCGATGGATTTGATCGTAATGGCTGTAATCGTGAAGGTTTAGATAGAAACGGCCAACCTTGTTACGATGCATTGGGTTATAGCGCGGAAGGTTACAATAAACTGGGTTATGATAAAGATGGTTTTAACAAAGACGGTTTTGATAAAGACGGCTATGATCGCGATGGGTTTAATAAAGACGGCTGTAACCGTCAAGGCTTAGATAGAGCAGGAAAACCTTGTTATAACAAAAACGGTTTTAATGTCTTAGGTTATGACAAAGACGGTTTTGACAAGCACGGTTTTGATAAAAACGGTTTTGATCGCGATGGGTTTGATAAAGACGGCTACGATAAAGACGGTTTTAATCGTGATGGCTGTAATCGCCAAGGATTAGATCGTAATGGCCAACCTTGTAATGCTCTCAATATTCCTGCGGCCAATACGCAACAAAATGCAGAGGACGCTTACCGTAAATTACTGGAAGAACAACAAAAAGCGCGTGAAGCTCAGATGAAAGCGCAGAAAGAATCGCAAGATCGTGAACGTTATATGGCTGAACAACAAGCGATGCAACAAGCGTTTGAAGCGTTATTACAAAGCCAATCCACATCACTCGTAAGTAAATGGGCCCCGCCTACACAAGTGTATGTTCGAGGCACGCACGCGACGACAGGTGAAGGTGGCGCAGGGGGGGCTGGTTCGGGTGGGGCTGCGACTGAAAATCCGGGTACGGTGCTTTATAAAGCAGGATCCATCATATTTGCGGTATTAGATACCTCATTAAATAGTGATGAACCCGGTCCGGTATTAGCGACCATTATCCAAGGCCCGCTACAAGGCTCAAAAGTCATGGGCGACTTGCAACTGGTAGAAGATAAATTGATGTTGCGCTTTAGTTTATTGAGTTCACCTGATTTACCCCGAAGCGTGCCTATGGATGCGGTCGCTATTGATGGGGACACGGCACGTACCGCGCTTGCAACCGGTGTGGATAATCACTATTTTCTACGGTATGGGTCATTATTTGCATCATCATTCCTAGAAGGGGTGGGGGAAGCAATATTAGCAGGTATCACCCAACCCGTCGTAGAAAGTAATGATAGCCAAGTTTTGGTGGTGCAATCGGCGACCGTGTCCGCGGCGCAGGCGTTATTAGTCGGTGTCGGTACCGTGGGACAAAAATGGGGTGAGCATTTAGGTGAGATATTTAATAAGAAGCCTACGGTGACTGTGGATAGTGGTACCGGCATTGGTTTATTATTAACGAGCGATTTTGTCATTAATGAAAGCGGCGGGACACCGCCTCCGCCTGCAGGGACACCCCAAACTGCACAAGCAAGCGCAGGATCCGAAACTGCCCCAGGTGCTGGCATGGCTGCTATGACCAAAGTCAATGAACAAGAAAGTGCTCAAGCACAGGCGAGGTAAGTGTGATGGATGATGATAAAAAATATACCACGGATGATGAAACGAGCGGCACGAGGGAAAATCACCTTGATGCACTCGATCAGGTTGATTTTACCGATGATTTTCCTGAAGAGCTTTCGGCAGATTTCACACCTAGAAATAAAGTGATTGATCAAAACACATCCCCCACTCTACCTGAGAAAAATGAATATGTAGAAGATGATTTCTCTGATTTCATCGCGCCTCCCATCCATAATGAAGAAGCAGATGATTTTTCCGTAGAAACAGCTGAGAATAAATCTTACGTCGACGATGATTTTTCCGATTTTTCTACTCCGCCTAGCGCGCAAAATGAATCCATTGATGAATTCTCTTCTTCGCATAAACCTTATGTTGAAGATGATTTTTCTGACTTCTCTACTCCGTCGAGTGCTCAAAATGAACCTATTGAACCCATTGATGAATTTACTTCTTCGTATAAACCTTATGTCGAGGATGATTTTTCTGACTTTGCTTCAGAACCCTTGAACAAAACGGAACCTGAGACGGATGATTTTGCTGATTTTACGCCCTCTTCTTTTGAAAAAAATAATGAAATAGAGGATTTTTTCTCCGATCCTTTTGAAAGAAAAGAAGAACCTGCGCATGATGAGTTTGCCTCATTTGATAGCAATAAAAATGATGACAATATGTTTTCTTCCACTTATGATCAAAAACAGGAAGATGACGATTTATTTTCTCATGATTTTAATCCGCAGCAAGATAATACCGATCCCTTTGCAAAAAAAATCAGCCCCGATAATGATTTTGATGATGAGTTTTTGCGCGAAGAACCCTTGGGTGCAGCCGGTGCGGCTGCAGCAGCAGCGCCTCCTCCCAGAAATAGAGGGAATATTTTAAAACGACATCCCTTTATTGCAATTTTTGTGGTGATCTTGATTATTTTTGGCGGCTATCGCCTCATGCAACGTGCCGGCAGCACTGGGGAAATTACCCCTATCGAAGCGAGTGTCAAACCCACCCTGGTTGAACATCAAGTGGCCAAAAATGCCCCGCCTGAAATTCAGCAACTGGATCAACGTTTAGCTGCGCTGGAAAAAGGCATGCTGCAGATCAGTGAACAATTGCAGCAAATGCAAGGCGCCCATGTCCGTTTAGAGCAAATGGAACAAATGGTGACTACAATTGCTGAAGAAGAGCGTAATTTAACCACGACTTTGGCGCAATTGCAGACCTTGAGTCAGCAGGTCAATACCTTGACGCAGATGGCGCAACACATCAGCACCTTGGATGCAGAAGTAAAAGTCATAGCGAGTGAAGTAGAGCTGTATACCAAGGTTTCTGAGCAAACGCAGCGGGCGGCTAATTTGAGTCGACAAGCGATGCAAGCGAAATCTATGATCCCTGTGCCCATGGTGGTTCAGGCAGCCATTCCAGGACGGGCTTGGTTATTAAGTGAATTTGGCGAATTAATTACGGTCGCGCGTGGCGATGAAGTGCCCGGCTATGGCCGGGTACTCAATATCGACCCTGTGGCAGGCACCGTTACCATGAGCTCTGAAACCGTATTTCGTGAAGAATAGGCTCTAGTTTGGCCTTGGGTCGAATATCCCTAAGGGTTAAAAGATTGGTAGTAGTACATGTACAGAAATTGAGAAAATAGCTGCTAAGTAAGCAAAATGATATAAAATGTAGTGTACGATGACAAATGATTTATTGGGGATGATCTTACATTTTGCTGAGTCGCTCTCAGGACTCAGCTATTTGATTACGGCAACCACCTATTTGGTAGGTGTGGCCTTATTAGCCAATGGCTTATATAAATTAAAAATGTTAGGCGATAGTCGTAGTATGATGTCGCAGCCCATGTCGTTGGGTGGCCCCATCATTAGAATGATGGTAGGCGCCGCATTTATTTGGTGGCCCACATTAATTGATGTCACGACATATACCTTTTGGGGCACGTCGAGTCCACTGTCTTATCAACCGTCTTTTGGTTATGAAGTGGATACGGTCATAGAAGTGGCTTTTCAGGTGATCCGTTTGATAGGGTTGATTGCGTTTATTCGTGGATGGTATTACCTTATCAAATCGGGTGAACAGGGACAGCAAGGAATGATGGGTAAGGGATTCACGCATATTGTGGGCGGCATTTTAGCGTATCATATGGGTGCAACCGTTCAAGTATTTTTGAATACATTTGGTTTTTCTGGATAAAAGAGGGAAGTGATGAAAATAAAATCGTACTTATCTAAATTAGGTGTGTTTCTGCTGGTAACTGTCCCAACAGTTGCTTTTGCCGAGGGTGATCAAACCATCGGAACATTAGCCGAACAAATGGTGACCTCCATTGCACCGATCGTGGATTTAATTGTAGCCGTTTGTTATGTCGCAGGGATAGGCTTTGCGGGTGCCGGCGTACTTAAATTTAAGCAACATAAAGAAAATCCACAACAAGTGACCTTGGGTGTCCCCTTTATGCTGTTATTTATTGGTATAGCCTTGGTCTGGTTACCGACCTTGATTACCACTACAGGTGCGACAATGTTTGGTACTGGCGCAGAACATGGTACTGAAACCGGTGGCGATATCTTCGGCGGCGCGGGTGTTTAATGTACCCATTAGCTTTATCAGCCAATCTAGAAGGTTGGCGTATACATAACGCGCGCCGCAAGCACAGTGATTTTTTAAAAATTGCTCAAAAGGTGCTGGTGCGCGATAAGTATATGTGCCAATACTGTGGATTTCGTGATTTACTGCATCAAGAAGTCGCAAACGTGGATGGTAATTACCGTAATAATGATTTATCCAATTTGGCGACGTGTTGTGCCTTATGCATGGAATGTAATTTTTTAGGTGTAGCGGGGCGCGAGGATAGAATCATTTACCTCCCGCAGATCTCACAAGCGGATTTAATGAATTTTGTCCGGGTCTTGTTTTGTTTAAGCATATCTTCTACGAATTATGTAGAAACGGCTAAATCGTTATACCGGAATTTGCGTTTACTGACGCAACCCATCGATGAAATTTTTGGAAAAGATGCCAGTATCTCTGATTTATTTGGTCAATCTTTACTGGATACGCATGGCATAAAGGCCGAGAACAGTAAAAAAGTCATGCGTACACTCCGGCTGTTACCGAATCAGCAGCATTTTAGTCAACAAATAGCGCATTGGTCGACGTTAATTCTGCCCAAATTACAAGGCAGTGATACCGATAGGGATGATTTTTAGGGCTTACTTCGATTTACAGGGATGATTTTTTATGGCACGGATCTTGGATTCTATACTAGATTCAGTCGACTCTTTTCTTGAGTGGTTTACCACCTCGCTTAAACAAACTACCGCATCCTATTGTGATTTAGAAGCCGTGGACAATGTGCATACTTTAGTCGCTAGAGACGGTTCACTGTTATCGGTATTTAGAATTGAAGGGGCGCAATTTTTAGTGGGCGCTGAGGAATTTGAGCGCCTGCATAGCGGTGTGGCACATGCGCTACAAACGGCAATGTTACGCGCAGGACACGGCGCACAAATTTTATTTGCTTATGACAATGAAACTGTCAGTGAGCAAATTAAAGAAGTGTTGAGCCCGGCTGTCAGTACTGCCAAACGCTTGCAATTAGAAATGGATGATTTGTTTGCTGAGCGGATGACCACTTTGAGTCGTTATTGCGCTCAAGAGAAAAATTTTGTCGTATTATGGACTTTCCCAACCAGTTTATCCAATCAGCAACTTAAAGCGTCGACGCAACGCAAGTTCGATACCATTAAAAAATATAAAATTCCACCTATGCGTTACGCTCAAAGCGTAGTGGCCTCAACCCCTGAGCTGCGTGAAGTGCATGAATCGTTTGTGCGGGCAACATTGAATGAGTTTGAAACTTTGGGACTGGCTATTCAATTGCTCGATGCGCATACCATTGTCCGGGAAGCCCGTTTTACCGTGGATCCTGATTTTACTGACGTACAATGGAGCCCTTATTTACCGGGGGATCGCATCCCCATTCGTGAGTTTAAAACGTATCACCGTGATATTTCTGAAGTGATGTGGCCATCGATTTCATCGCAAGTCATCCCACGGGATGCTGAAAATTTAAATTTACGTTTTTGTCGCATCGGCGATAAAATTTATGCGCCCTTATTTATTGAATTATTCCCTAAAGAAGTGAAATCTTTTGCTTATTTATTTAACCGTATTGTGGCCGCTAAAATTCCTTGGCGCATTTCTTTTATGATAGAAAGTAATGGCATGGCTTCTCTGGGCTTTAAATCAACGATCGCTGCCATTTTAAGTTTTGCGGCCAGCACCAATCCAATGATTAGTGATGCAAAAAATTTATTGCAGTATTTTGAAACCAGTACGGATGATGCGGTCGTGCGTTTAAAAGTGGCCTTGACGACCTGGGCTGGAGCCACCGAAGAAGCCTTATTAAAAATACGTGCTGCTGAACTTGCTAAAGCGGTGCAAGGCTGGGGGTATTGCGAAGTCTCTGAAGTCTCCGGGGATCCCTTTGGTGCAGTCATGTCCAGTAGTCTTGCTTTAAGTATTAATAGTTTAGCTACGCCTTCTGTTGCACCTTTGTCTGATGTGGTTTATATGCTACCTATCGCACGTCCTGCCTCGCCCTGGCGACAAGGGGCGCTGCTATTTCGCTCCCCTGATGGAAAATTATGGCCGTATCAACCGGGCTCAGCCATGCAAACGACCTGGATCGATCTTATTTATGCGCGCCCAGGCTCAGGTAAATCGGTGCTCTCTAACGCGATTAATTTAGCCTTATGTTTAAATGCTGGACAAGAGCGATTACCACGGATTGCCATTATCGATGTCGGGCCTTCAAGCAGTGGTTTAATTTCGTTACTTAAAGAAGCCTTGCCGCCGAATAAAAAACATTTTGCCGCCTATCATCGCTTGCGCATGACGCCTGAATACGCGATCAATCCTTTTGATACCCAATTGGGTGCGCGTCTGCCTACGCCGCTTGAGCGCAGTTTTTTAGTGAATTTTTTAACGTTACTCGCAACCCCCTTGAGTGCCGCGCGTGCTTATGATGGGATCACCGATATGGTCGGCATGGTCATCGATGAAGTGTACAAACAAGGGATGGATACGCAAAATCCGCGGCGCTATTCGCCCAATGTCGAAAAAAGAGTCGATACATTATTACATACAATTAAATTGAACATAGACGAGCATACGTCTTGGTGGGAAGTGACGGATGCGCTCTTTGATAGCGATTACCGCCACGAAGCCATGCTCGCCCAGCGACACGCCGTGCCGCTGCTTGCGGATGTGGCTTCCGTGTGCCGCACGCCTGCGGTGGAAGATTTATTTGGGCGGATCATTGCGCCTACGGGTGAAACCCTGATTGAATCGTTTAGTCGGATGATTTCCAGTGCCATTCGTGAATACCCGATTTTATCGCGGGTGACGGCATTTGATTTAGGACTTGCGCGTGTGGTATCGCTAGATTTAGATGAGGTTGCCAAGACTGGGGGCGAAGCGGCCGATAGACAAACGGCGGTGATGTATATGATCGGGCGTTATGTGCTGGCAAGAGATTATTATTTAATCAATGAAAATGTCCAAGACATGCCGAAACGGTACCGTGATTATCACCGTGCGCGTATTTTAGAAATTCGTGAAGACCAAAAACGGATCGTGTTCGATGAATTCCATCGCACGGCCAAAGCAAAATCCGTACGCGATCAAGTGTTAGTTGATATGCGTGAAGGCCGTAAGTGGAAAGTGCAAGTGGCATTACTCTCGCAAGCCCTAGAGGATTTTGATGAAGTGATGGTTGATTTTGCAACCAGTATTTTTATTATGGATGCAGGCCCGGCTCAAGCGGTAGAAAAATCGGCTAAAACTTTCGGTTTATCTGCCACGGCAAAACAAGCGCTGCGCACGCGGGTGCATGGCCCACGCGCAGGGGGCGGTACCTTCTTAGCACAATTTGCCACCAAAGAAGGCATGAACACGCAATTACTCACCAACACGTTAGGTCCCATAGAATTATGGGCCTTTAGTACCACTGCAGAAGATGCATATGTGCGCAATGCCTTGTATGATCGGATTGGTCCAGGACCTGCGCGGAGAATTTTAGCGAATCTTTACCCGAGTGGATCGGTTGCGCAAGTGGTGGAGCGTCGCTTATTAGAAATGCGTGATGCTGGAGAATTATCAGATGAAGCGAGTCAAAACGTCCTGCAAAATATTATTCAAGAAATCTTACAGCAGTATCAAATAAATATGAATGTTTAGATGATGAACAAATATATACTTTATCTGTGTGTGATGTGTAGTAGTTTTCCTGTTTATGCATTCGTTTGTGAACAATCAAGCGGTGTGCTGCTTGAAAAAGCCCCTGAGGAAACCGCTAAATTATCGCAAAAATTCATTCGAATTGATCATATCGAAGTGTTACCCCTGACCTTTGATCTTACCCGAAGTCAACAGATCTTAAAAACAGTTCACATATTAATTTGCGGCGAACTTATTTCTCAAACATCATCATTAGGCACGCGTCCTGGGCATGCATGCACTTTCGATAGCGGTTGCACTGCACCTATGCGTTGTCAGAATAACGTATGTGTCATGCCACTCACCCCTGCATCCCACTAAGCATTTATCAGCTACAACGGGTATATATACTTAGAGGATAGGGATGCTCAATCTAATGTATTTAATCTAGTCTTAATAATTATGCGGTAAAATACTTTTCTTTATTTTATCCGAGAGCACGAGACCATGAGACCTGAAGATTTAAAAGATATCCTATTGCTACTTAACGATAACAAAGAGACTGTCGCGCTAGAAAGGATCCGCTTCCTCATGGCAAATGCGGCTGCGCAAAGAAAAGTGATCTCTGAAGAAACGCGTAAACAGATTTATGGGTATTTATTTACCATTGCAAGCAAAACAGCCGATTTGTGCTTTTCTGCAATGCGGATGATGGCTCATCTGGGAACAAACGGCCCCACCATAGCGGTCTTTGATATTCCCAGTGCGCGTGTGGCGCAACGCGTACAAGAACATATCATGATCCTGCGATCCCAGAATACCTCGCGAAATCTGGATGATCATTTATCTTCCTTTATAAACCGTCTTACTGCAGTGATTGCAGAAAAGGCGCGCATGACTGATGACCCTGTGCCTAGCGCGCAGATCTTTCTTGCAGGCCAAAATGCAAATGCTAATGTCGGATCCGCCCCAAACCCTATTGTCGCCTCTATGGCCATGCCGAATAAAAATTATACCTTTCGCCGCAACGCGGGCTTGGGGCGCACCTATGACGAAATAATTGATGTGATTGAGAGCGATCCGGCTTATGCCCAAGTACTCATGCACTCTGTAATACCTGATACCGATAAGGATATTGCTGCATTGGTTCCGAACTATAAACAAGAATTAGAAGATTTTTTGATTAAATCGGCAGGTCTGCCTCATTTATTTAGCGATGCCATTCTAGGATTATCCCGACTTTCATTTTTTAAAACAGCCACCCTTAAGCAAATAGACAATATCTATGCTGTGATCATTCAACAAAAAGTATATTCTAGTGCCACTATTTTATTTATTCAGGAGTTAAATGCTTATATGGGCACTCATCATCAAACTAATAATAATGATGATGATGACGAAAAAAATAGTAAAAACTATGAGCGAGAAATGGCACAACTTGGAAATTTATTGGCTCAGCAAGAACTTAATGTAGACGAGGTCCGCACACTTTTGGCTTATTGCAAAGAAGCTTTAACTCATGATGGAAATAGTAGTTTTGCGATTCACTTTCTAAAGAATATACCGCAAATGCATGTGAGGGCTGCCCATGAGATGTTGCAGGAGGGATCGCATCTTTTATTCCATCCTGAAATATTATTGCAACTAGATTCTCATGGCAAAACAAATTTTTCACCCTTAGGACGATTTATTGTTAATCACTATGCAGGTGATTTAGACAAATTTCAACTAATGTCCAATATCTTAAAACAAAAAACTGACGTTAAGCATTTAAATGATGAATTAATAAGTGCATATTTTGAAGCTAAACACCCTTCAGGAAAAAAGAGAAATTATGACACCGCGCTAGGCAATCCTCCCTCTCACACCCAAAAACCTGCTTTGCCTGATTGGGTCGGTACCATTTACTTTGCAGGTGCGCTGCAGGAGCATTTAGTATCATCAAAAAGTGGTTATGTGCTAGGCAATAAAACCCCCAGTTTTCTGACTGCCCTAGCGCAAATGCTGAATAATAAAAATCGTAGCGAAGAATTTGATCCACAATCCTTAAAAATATCGCTTTTAAATAATCAAGACTTTGGAAAAGAGTATCGCGCAGCAGCACAACAAATTTGCAATGGATTAGGTATTAATATTCATATTATCGAAAATAATGACACGCGTTTAGTGCATCATTTAATTCAACCTGGCGTGTCCTCTGCACAAACGTGGAGCAACGTGGCGTATAATGACTTGAATACCTTACACCTTGCCGTAGACACGTCAGGATTTATTCCTTTATTGCTGAGTTCGGCAACTGTGAATAACACAGTTAACCATAACAATAATGGTACCAATAGTAATAATAGGATTTTTTAATTTTAAGTAAGCTTTACGACGTCACAATAATCAGTTGAGCAATGCCTAATTACGCAATACGACAGATGAACCTTGTTCCTCTGTTTCTTTGTTTCTGTTGGCGAGAATGAGGGAGCAGCCCGAGGATGAGGGAAAGGGAGCCGCCAATGAGGGTCTTAGCACACATTGTTGTACCACGTTTGCCGCAGGTTTATGCGCGAGGGGATGAACCTGCACAAAATAATTGGGGTCTTGAATAATGTTTTTGGGCGATAATTTGCCTAATTTGTCAATAAGCTGCGGATGATCCTGATGTGGGTAAGCACCATGTACATGAGGATGCAATGCAACCTGCAGACCTTTATGGGTCAGATCATAAAGTACATATTTCACTATACCTAATACGGGATCGGCAACCGCAGTATTGTTCAGTTCAGGAAACCTGATCATTTCTTTATCATCATGGTGATACGCTTGGGTAGTGATCAGTTGTTGAGTCAATGCTTCTTGCGCCCGAATTAATTTTTGTTGCAATGCGCGTTCGCCTTCGTTATCCAGTAAATTATGCGTAGAGGTGCTCAGGTGCAGGTTAAGCTCCTCTGTTGGATCCCGTTCAATATAAAGTCCAAAGTCTTTAAAATGTTGCGTGCGAAAAAAGTCCTGCAGCAAATATCCGGCTGCGCGATGATGAGCCGCATCTCCGTAGGCACCGGGCGTCACCTTCATGCTTGCAATATGCAGTGAAGTCCCTGGCACGGCTTGCCAAAGAAAACCACTGCGTATGACTTGGAAAAAACTACTGAGCCCATGAATAATGTTTCCTGTGCCTGGCATGATATGACTCCTAATGAATAAAGAACTGATGTTAAATGAGCGGAGTAGTTTTGTCACTAGTCGTCATGCATTATTTATTCTAAACCAATAAACTGAATCTATTGAGATCTTTGTTTAATTATGTAATCATAATTACTAGATTAATTTATTAAGCGAGTATTAAGATGGCAAATGAAATAGTGGCGACTATCGATAAAGACAATGATGTGTTAGTAATAAATTTTGCAGACTCAGTATTGACTGAGCAGCAGGCTGGCCCCACTACCCTTAGTGCGCTTACAACACGTGGCGCCACGGTGGCTGCAACGTTAGATAAAATTTTTCCAAAACCTGCTGATTTTTACGATCCTATATATACTTTAGCCCATAATCCCAACACTGAACTTTTCTTCATCCAACGCATCTCTTATTATTTGAATTCATATCAGATTAGACTTTTGACTCAAGCCCAAGTTGATTTTGCAATCCGTGTAATTAGAGAACTTCATGAAGAGCAATATATCGATGCCGCTGCATTTGCAACGCTGAGCGCAACCCTTGCGGCACAACCTGCTAAAATCGCTGCAGCACATCAACTAGAAGCCGAGATTAAAGCGGTGTCTGCAGAGTGCACGCTTACCCTCAATAGCGATAATCTAGAGCGTGACCTGCAAAAACTGACAGCCCTTAATAATAATGAGCCACTGACTGGGATAAGCACCGACGCCACAACAGGCACGATCACGCTCCCATTATTACGTGTAAACGTTGAAGCGCTGTTTAAATATATTTCTACGCAAGGAAGAAATGACAATAACAAAAATTTAAAAATCATTAGCAAAAAGAGCGCTTATGATTTTGCATTTTTGCAAACCATGTTGAAAAAACATAATAAAGGTGAGATGCCTGATGGGGTAACGATAAATGAGGGCGTATTAACCGCGCCACTTTCATTAAACACTTTTGAACCCTTACTTTATTTTATTAGGGCTGCAGCAAAAAATGATCCTACCCCGCTTTACACGTTACAGCATAATGCGAATGATAATACCCTTAACATTATTTACAATCGCAGCAGTGATGATGAATGTGACTATACGTGGCTAGATAAAATGCTGAAAGAAGCTAACAATAATAAAATGCCTAGCCAAGTCGGTATTACGGCGACTACGCGATCGATTCCTTTAACTCCAGAAAATGCTAAACCCCTATTTCGCTTTATCAAAGAAATGTGTGGGGCTATGGCTATAGCTGATCTTGCCGCCTGCATGAAGGCTTTAGCACCTATATTGCCTCGCGAGCGGTCCGATTCTTTTTCATATGAAAACTATGCCCAATTTAGTGCAGAAATAAGCTCTGCTAGTTCCGCAAATAACAATAACGGTGGAGCTGACAATACAAAGGAAACTTCAAAGCAAATGGTTTGTAGTTAAACGAACTGGGGATCCCTCAGCTTTACAAAGGGGGCAAGTTTATCGTAACTTCTTTCAAAGCTAAGGGATCGACACTTAAAAATAGTAAACTAGAATTTTAGCATAATCCAAAATAGGATATTGACAATACCTTCGCTACGCATATCAATAAGCCTTAGCAAAGACCACCTGTCGGGTGGTCGTTTGCCCGGTAAAAATACATAAGCCTGGGTCGTTAGCTTGCACTAACGGCACACAGCGGGCGGTGACTTTCATGGGTTTAATTATGTCTTCGACATCATCGGGTGCGCAATAACATAGGGCAAAGCCGCCACGACCATGCTCTGAAAAAAGATCATTAAATTCATCTAGCGTTTTAACGCTGTGCAAATGATCTTGTTGAAATTGTTTAGCTTTATTGAATAACTGAGTTTGAATTTCATCCAAGAGGGTTGCGGCTTGATTGATAAACTCATCGCAAGTCAGCGTACGTTTTTCTTTAATCCCTAAATCACGTCGTGCCATAAATACACTGTTTTTTTCAATATCACGTGGGCCAATTTCTAAACGAATCGGCACGCCTTTTTTGATCCAGTGCCAAGATTTTTCTCCACCGTTCATCTCTCGTGCATCGACTTTGCTGCGTATTTTTTCATGATTGAAAGTAAGGCTTGCTAAGCGTTGATTGAGATCCTGACAATAATTCAATACTTTTTCTTTATCTTGTTCATCGCGATAAATCGGCAGTATCACAATATGAAGCGGCGCAAGCTTAGGCGGTAACACTAATCCATCATCATCGCTATGCGTCATAATTAATGCGCCGATCATGCGGGTCGTCATGCCCCAGGACGTGGTCCAGGCATATTCTTGTTTACCTTCTTTATCTAAATATTGAATACCAAAAGACTGCGCAAAATTCTGACCTAAAAAGTGTGAAGTGCCGGATTGCAAGGCCTTTTTATCTTGCATCATCGCTTCGATGGTATAGGTATTTACTGCGCCGGGAAAACGTTCAGCCGGGGTTTTCTCACCTTGGATCACGGGTATGGCCGCATAATTTTCCGCAAAATCTGCATACACATTTAACATTTGTTTAGTTTCGGCTTCCGCCTCATCGCGCGTGGCATGTGCCGTATGCCCTTCTTGCCATAAAAATTCACTGGTGCGTAAAAACATCCGGGTGCGCATTTCCCAGCGCATGACATTGGCCCACTGATTAATCAGCACCGGTAAATCACGGTAGGATTGGATCCATTTCGAAAATTGTACGCCGATCACAGTTTCACTGGTGGGACGAATAATATACGGCTCTTCTAATTCCCCACACGGACGCAAACCGCCTTTACCGTCTGATTCTAAGCGAGTGTGTGTCACGACAGCACATTCTTTCGCAAAGCCTTCGACATGTTGCGCTTCTTTTTCTAAATAATGTAAGGGAATAAGCAAGGGAAAATAAGCATTTTCATGACCCGTTGCTTTAAACTTAGTGTCGAGTATCGCTTGCATGTGCTCCCAAATCGCATAACCCCAGGGTTTGATGACCATGCAACCACGCACCGGTGAATTCTCCGCTAAATCGGCTGCCGCGATCACTTGCAAATACCATTCAGGATAATTTTCTTCGCGCGTTGGAGAAATGGCGTGTATTGGTTTGCTGGACATAAAAACTCCTGTAATGGGTAGGGCCTATAAGCGGCGTATTATATCGCATAATAGAAGGTGTGACACAATAGAGG
>JABCZS010000020.1 GCA_013289605.1 Gammaproteobacteria bacterium | reverse complement strand
CAAAGGTAAAAATAACTTATATAAAAGTGCGTGAGGAAAAGAATTAGGATAAGATTAAGTAAAACCACTTAAGGAAATCCCATGAAACTCTATTACTCAAAAGGCTCATGTGCACTGGCCGTTCGTATTACTATCAATGAACTTAAACTAGCGTGTGAATATGAAGCCGTCAATTTAAAAGACAAAACCACAGCATCAGGCAAGAACTATTTAGCGATTAACCCTAAAGGCGCCGTCCCCGTTTTAGCATTAGACAATGGCACGTTACTCACTGAAAATGTGGCCATCCAAATCTATCTGGCTGAACATTTTAAAGCCCACAATTTGCTGCCCGCGCCTGAAGATTTTAATCGTTATCGTATCTTGGAATGGCTGGCGTTTATCACCAGCGATGTACATAAATCCTATGGTCCATTATTTAGCCAAGACGTGCCTCAAGACATTAAAGACAGCATATTTATTCCCCTCCTTAAAAAGAAATTTAACTTCATTGAGACCCAGTTAACAGGGAAAGATTATTTAATGGGCGATCACTATACCCTTCCTGATGGCTATTTATTTGTGATGCTGACTTGGCTTGCACATGTTAAGCTTGATCTAGCACAATGGCCCGCAATCACAGCCTATTATCAACGTTTGCAACAACGCAGTGCAATACAAAAGTCTTTGGCTGATGGTGGATGATCAAGCCTAGCTTGGGTTATAATGCAGCAATGAGTACCACAACTAACCCTGGGTTGCACCTTTTAGGCGCAACTCGCGAGGATTTATTAGCTTTCATGGCTAAACGCGGCTATAAATCGGCCCATGCGTTTTCTTTGTTTAAAGCGATACACCGAGGCCATTTATTAGATTTTACTCACCTTGATAGCCTGCCTTTAACGCTACGCCAGCATTTAGCCTCCGATTTTCCCTGTAGCCCGCCTAAAGTGCTACATACGCATACCGCAACGGATGGCACGCAAAAATATTTAATTGCCTTAAACGATGGCAGCGCGATAGAAACCGTATTTATTCCGGAACCCTCGCGTGGCACCTTGTGTGTATCCTCGCAAGTCGGGTGTGCACTCAATTGTGATTTTTGCGCCACCGGTAAACAAGGCTTTTCACGTAATTTAACGGCCGCGGAAATCATTGCCCAAATTTGGATAGCTACACGTGAACATACCATTACCAATGTAGTGTTTATGGGCATGGGCGAACCCTTATTAAATTTAGAACACGTGATCCCAGCCATCAGTATTTTACTCGATGATTGTGCTTATAATTTATCTAAATATACCGTGACCGTCAGTACCGCAGGGTTAATTCCACAAATGCAGCAACTCGCGCAGCAAACCGAGGTTTCATTAGCGCTGTCTTTACATGCGCCCAATGATCTGCTGCGCACGCAACTTATGCCTATTAATAAAAAATATCCGCTACTTGAGTTAATGGCTGTGTGCAAAAATTATTTTAAACATCCTAAGCGAAAAATTTTGTTTGAATATATTTTAATTGATGGTGTAAATGACACCGATGCTTTAGCACATGAATTAGCACAACTATTAACCGATGTCCCAGCGAAAATTAATTTAATTCCGTTTAACCCGATTGCCCACAGTGGCTATCAACGCTCAACGGATGCACGCATTAAAGTCTTTCAAACCATTTTACGGGATCATGGCTTTAAAACTTTTGTGCGTAAAACCCGCGGTCCACTGATTGATGCCGCGTGTGGCCAATTAAAAGGTGATTTTATTGAGAAAACTAAGCGCAGAGCGTAATTAAAAATGTTAACCTCCATGAATACACCCACCGCACAAACTATAGGCGTGTTACTCGTCAATCTGGGCACCCCTGCAGGCAGTGATGTGGCTTCAGTCAAACGCTATTTACGCGAATTTTTAAGCGATCCCTATGTGATAGATTTACCTAATCCTTGGCGCAGTCTTTTAGTGCAAGGGTTAATCATACCGTTACGGGCGAAAAAATCAGCACATGCCTATCAGCAAATCTGGACAGATCAAGGCTCCCCTTTACTGACGAACAGCCTGGCCTTAAAAGAATCGCTGCAAAATCTATTAGGACCTGACTATTGTGTGAGACTGGGGATGAATTACGGTGAACCCAATTTAGTCTCTGCACTTTGCGAATTAAAGCAGTGCCAAAAAATTATCGTCCTGCCTTTGTTTGCGCAATACTCCACGGCGGTGACCGAATCTATTTTAGAAAAGATCCGAAAAATTAGCGCAAGCGAAAAAATCAGCAGTAAGCTCGCAATCATCCAAGATTTTTATAATCACCCAGCTTATATCCAGGCATTGGCTCAGAAGATTCAACCTAGCTTGGATGAAAGCGACGTTGAATATTTATTATTAAGTTACCATGGTTTACCCATGCGTCAACTCTATAAAATATCAAACCCCTGTAAACAGTGCACAGATACCCCTTGCCCGATGATACAACTAGACAATAAAAATTGTTACCGCGCCCAGTGTTTTCAAACCTCACGCTTAGTCACTGAACAACTCACTTTAGGTAAAACAAAAGTCATCACCTGTTTTCAATCACGCCTAGGTCGCTTAACTTGGACAGGGCCTTATACCGAGCACATTTTAGAGCAGCTTGCCGCACAAGGCATTAAGCGCATCGCAATCGCCTGTCCTTCGTTTATCACGGATTGCTTAGAAACTTTAGAAGAAATTGGGATCCGCGCCCGCAACACCTGGTTAACTGCACCAGATCGCGAATTTAAGCTCATTTTAGGCTTAAACAATGAAGCCGATTACCTCACAAAAATACTCACACCCTCCTCTAGCTTTTAATAAGTAATTATATTACTCTGAAATCTCGGTCTTATCCTTAACCTTATCTACAGGATGTAAATTATGTTATTAAAATCTGCCTTATCTTTAGTATTTTTAACTGCATTTATGGGGACTGCTTTTGGTGCGGATCCTACTGCATTGGTGCCCATTTATAAAACCAATGAACCCTGGCCGGAATTGGGCTTTGATGTCTCGACCCGGCAAGTGCCAGCAATCCGTTTTGAGCCCCAGGAAGATATAAATTTAGAATATATCCAACTGTGGTTTATGAATAATAGTTCCATTTATCAAGGCGAAGTGACCATCACGCTGAATACCGATGACTTGCGTGAAGACGGTCAGTCACAACCTAGTGATTACATTTTGGAATCTTGGACTTTTCAAATCTCAAGTCAAGGTCTGCTGCAAAAAGATGTGATCTACTCTGAGCTTAAACCTTATTTGGAAGAAGGACAGCGGTATTGGATCGTCGCCCAATCAGAATCCCCGCCCCTGCTTAATCCCGTATGGAATGTATCTGGGCCTATAGGTGATGATGGGGTAATCGGCTATTACGGCAGACTTGATCCCCTAGATGGCGAATGGAGCGTAGGCAGTAGTGCGGTGCCGAGTATTCAGATTTACGGGCAAAATTAAAGGAATTTAATTGCTCACTAAAGTTAAGAGAAAAACTTGCCCCCTTTGTAAAGGGGGCAAGTCTTACTCTGGCCGTTTACAAAGGCGGAAAATCCAAGACCGCATGGATAGCTAAGACTCCAGCCCCAAACCCAAAGCCTTATAAATTTGAATAATATCCTGCGTCACCATTAATTGTTGATTCACTAAATTGTACTCACTTTGCAGTAAATTTAATTCATTCGTTAAATACACCGTATAATTCACTAACCCCGCTTGATATTGCGCATCGCTAATACTAAAAAGTTCGGTATTTTGTTGTTTTTGTTTTTTAATCGCATCTAGCGCTATTGCATCTTCCTGATAAGACACCAACGCCGTATTGACTTCCAAAAAGGCATTCAGCACGGTGTTTTGATAACTTAAAATTGAAGATTCGAATTGTTCACCCGCACGGTCATACTGACTTTCTCGCACCGCATAATCAAATACGTACTGAGAAATACCAAGCCCATAATCCCAAAACGCATTGGAATTGTTGATTAAATTAGAGAAAGTCGAGCTCGCATAACCGTAACCACCGGTCAAAGTAAATGTGGGTAAAAAATTGGCCAGAGCTTGCTTCTCTAAATACCCATAAGAGATGACTTGAAAATAAGCACTTTGTATATCCGGCCGCAGCGCTAACATTTGCGCAGGGATCCCTTCTGGAATCAATTCCGTATAGGGTAACGTGTTAAAATGATTGTGCGGTTTTATCGCAAAATCTTCTGGATATTCTCCCAGTAAATAGGCCAGCATATATTCTAAAATTTGCTGTTGTTTTTTTATTTGTTGCAAAGCAATTAAAATTGACTCTGCTTGAATTTGCGCATTATAAAGACTACTGGCATCAATTAAACCACTTCTGTTTTGGACTTCTACCAGCTGCATCAGCGACAACGCGGCGTGATGCTGCTCAGTTAAATTATCCCTATTGGCATAAAGTGCCATAAGCTGAAAATATGTATTTACCACGTTACTCACTAAGGTTAATTTAATCACATCACTTTCTGCTTCATTGACTCTCACGACTGCGGCAGCTTGTTTTACGCTATTTCTAATTTGATTCCAAACATCCAATTCATAACTGGCATAAGCAGATACCATATTCACATCAAAAATTCCGCCATTTATAAATGAAGATGAAGAGTTAGATGCAGCAGAGGATGATGGCGTAGCAGACTTAGCTTGTGCACCCGGATCAAGCGGCGGTGGCGCAGTGGGCGTGGAAAAAGCACCAAAGAATTCATCCGGTACAAATTTATTACGTGAAGCATTAAACCCCGCACCCACTTGCGGAAAAAGATATGACCTATTTTGCGCCACATAAGTTTGCGCAATATCAATATTATTCAGCGCAACTTGATAATTATAATTTTCTTCTAAGGCCTGCTCAACGAATGCATTTAAAGTCTCGTCATTGAAATTTTCCCACCATTCATTTTTTAAATAAGGGTTAGTAAAGTTAAGTTCAACTTTAAAATCATCAGGCACCTCTAAAGCAGGCACTTCAGGTTTTTCGTAGAGGCTGCATGCGCTAAGTAGCATGACTCCTGTTAATACCGTTAATTTTCTCATGGCTTTTCTTTGATATAAACATCAACCATTTGACCGGGGAAAATATTCACATCCTTAGGTCGGGTAAATTTAAAAATGATCGGCAATACCCTCACATCCACGCGCTCATTACGCTGATTAGAGAGCTCTATATTAGGAATGGTAAAGGGTTGAATGCTGGAGAATTCCAAAGGCACACTTTTATTTTGCAACCCTCTAATAAAAAGCGTCGCTTCAAGTTTACTCGGATCAGGCAATCGTGGCACAAGGATTTCATCCACATAGGTTCTGACCTGCAAGAAATCAGTAGCGACCCCCAATTGGATGGGCGGTAAGTAGCCTTGCGTGTAGGGATCGTAACTCCCCACTGCGGCGGATGAATAATCCCCTATTCCAGGCACAATGCGAAGCACCAAGCCCTCGATAGGTGAAGTGATAATATATTTATCCAGCAATGCCTTATCGGAATCATATTGCCCGACAGCCACGGCAACGCCCTCTTTTGCAATTTTAACCGCATTAATCGCATTATCCAGATCATATTTACTGACTGATTTAGGATTAATCCGATAAGCCGTTTGCATTTTAGTTAATTGATCTTGTGCGTTAGCCAGTTCCGCTTTAGCATACCGTATGCTAGCGGCATCTTTTTCAACAATGCCACGCTGCACACTATCATCTAAGGCCATAAGCGGCGTACCTATCGTCACACTTTCACCGTTGGTGACCATAATGTCCGTAATGCGAGAGGATACTTCTGAATAAATATTCACATTTGAGCCATTGGTCTGGAAGCTCTCCACGATCCCGGTCGCATAAATGCCCGCGGTATAAGGATTGTAATTTACCGCAAGCGGCGCTTGCACTTTAATTTTTTTATTATAAACAACCACACTCGTTAAGCCTGCAATTAAGCCTATAATCGCAATGATAAATAACACTCTAGTCTTCATCTAAATTTCCTGCCTTTTCGGTAATACGCCCATCTTCCATGCGGATCATGCGGGATGCATAAGGATAAATACGATTATCATGCGTCACGATGATGATGGCTCTTTTTTCATTCAATAGGTTTTCTTTGATAAACGAAATAATTCTTTTTCCTGTTTCGCCATCTAATGAGGCCGTAGGCTCATCTAAAATCAGTAAGGTCGGCTCGGTCACGATGGCTCGGGCAATCGCAACCCGTTGCTGCTCACCTATGCTTAATCGATTTGGGTTGAGTTCCGTGCGGCGTTCTAAACCGACCATTTTCAATTCTTTAAGGGCCGCCGCCAAGGCCTCATCCATAGGTTTTTTTTGCAATATTAGCGGAATGGCCACATTTTCTTTACAGGTTAATTTTTTAAATAAATGAAAATCTTGAAACACGAATCCTAAAGTATATAAACGAAAATCCGCGAGATCACTATCGCTCATTTGCCATAAGTCTTTATCCAGCACAGTCACGCTACCTTCATTTGGGCGTAAAATACCGGAAATAATACTCAGCAATGTAGTCTTACCTGAACCCGATGGTCCGACTATATAAAGCATCTCGCCAAAGTTGACCTCAAAACTCACGTCATGCAACGCATAGGTTTTAGCCTCGCCTTCGCCAAACCATTTAGTTATATTTTTGGCCTGTAGCATATTAGCCTCTAAAAATATCGAAAGGATCAATACGCGTCACGCGTCTTATACCTAAGTAGCTAGAAAAGGCCACGATAGCGAGCACCATTAAAAAGCAAAACGCTAAACTCTGAAAGGTCACTAATGCGGCATAATTTGCCAGACGATATTTAGCCAACGCAATCAGCACCATGGCAATCAGCATCCCCAAACCGTAACCGATAAACCCCACGACGCTAGATTGAAATAAAATCATTTCTATCAGTTCTTGTTTTTTCGCACCGATGGCTTTAAGCGCGCCAAATTCTTCAATATTCTCCAGCACAAATGCATAAAAGGTTTGTCCGGCTATGGATAAGCCGACGATAAAACTAATCACGGTCATGATCAAGACGTTAGTGCCTAATCCTGTTTGATACATATAATAGTGCGTATTTTTTTTGATAAACTCTTTTTGTGTGAGGGCAAGATAACCGGCTTCACTGACTGTTTGTTTAATGTGAGCAACATCCGCGACATTTTTCGGTTCAACGAGTATATAGGTTATAGTAAAGCGCATTTGAGGTAAATCCGAAATAGCGCGATTGAACGTCGTGTACAAAGTCGGTGTGCCAAATAACCCGCTCATCAGCGCTTCGCCTATGCCCACCACAACACCACGGTAATCATTCACTTCAAAGGTGCTGCCTAAGACAGGGTTATTCAATTTACTAAACTCGCTGTCATGAATGGCGATATAGGCGTCATTATTATAAATATCCGCAATTTCACCTTGCAACATATTCGGACGGCCAAATAACGTCGCATCATCTATGCCGATCACATTTGCCGCTTGATAGCGGCCATCGTTGAGTTTTAATAACCCACTGCCCGAGTACATCGGTACGGCATAACTCACACCTTCGATGCTACGCACCACGTCTAATATGTAATCCGGCATGGGAATATTGTCGGTTTGGGTATTGACTGATGGATCCATCACCCATACTTTCGCACCTATATTATAGATATTAGCAGCGGTACGCTGCATGATGCCGGCAAAAAGCGAAGTCATGAGTAACATCAAAACAACCGCAAACGTGATCCCTACGATTAAGGTAAAGAATTTTCCACGATCATTGGCAAGTAATTTAAGTGCGATTTGAAGTAAACCGGTCATGGTGTCTCACATCCTTTTAGACAAGTGCAGCATAGGCTGTGTGAGATGAGCTTGTCAACGATATATCCGTAAACCCTACCTGGATTCTTGATGCAAAAGCATATAGGGGCATTAGGACCAATAAGTACCAATGCATCCCCTTTGCCAACCTATTAATATCTATTCATATAAAAAACATATGGTTAGGATATAATCTGCCTTGCTTACATTTAACATTGCGTTAATCTTTGTGGCGTATAATTATATTTAGTTCAATGCACTTTACTAGATTTATTAGTGAATTAAGATCGTAAGATCAGCCAAGTTTTCAGGAATGATATGCCCTATACCTATATGAATTGGAATTTTCTAAATAATCCTATATCGACGGGTGATATAGTCCCAGATGATTTTCCAAACTATCAAAATACTCCACTACGCAATCTCACTATACGTACCAATCAAATGATGTATCTGGGTCAAGGCGGCCTTAACTTTTTGCAAAATGCAAAAGCTTGCGCAGATAGCACACCGTTCGAAGTCCTATCAAATAACAATCAAGTGACGACGCTAGATGCCAGAACAATTAGCAATACAACTGAGTCAGATGAAGGTTTGCGTGATCTTTTAGTGAGCACTTTATATTCTTCAAATACATCAGATGAAGAAGAATCAGATGAAGATAATAAGCAAGACAAACTTCGACAAAACCAAAGCGTACAGAATTTTTTAAATCAATATAACCACAATGTAGTGTTTAATGGCATCATTGCGCTCTTCAATAAAAATATACTTGTACCCAGCTATGGCAGCGCTATTTTAGATACTTCCAACCTCAAACAAAACGTCAAAATTAAAATTAATAAAGCCGGCAACATTGTAGTGGAAGCAACAGTTACTGAACTTCAAATAAAACAAATTGATGTCAATGGACAATGTCACTCTCACCCGATAATAGGTTCATTTACATTTGCTACAGTACTAAAAGATAATCAGTCACTTGTATCCGTACAATCCAACAATCCTGGATTGATCAAACTATTTGAAGGCAGATTGACCGTTGATACGCTACAAGATGTTTGTCCCAATATTAATATTCCAGATAAAGAAAATGTAGCCAATAATTTTAAAATATTATCTCACCGCTTAGCAGGGAATGATGGGGTCCTCAATCACAGCTCGCTTAGACTGTTGGAAATAATTTTCCCAGAAATCAATACTTCGCTCAGAATGGCTACTTTAAATGATTTTTTACAGGCATTTAGCCAAGCCTATACGGATAAATCTGACTTTAACTCAGTGCAAATAACTGTAATTGATTTTCTATATTCGTATACACAAAATCAAACAGAGGACTTTAATCAAAGATTATTTAAAGCAACCCTACCTAAGAAAATTAATGAACATTATTTCTTTGATGGCACACAATGTCAATACTTAAGAATGCTACTCGGTTTACCGCCCTTTGCGCCGAAAACGCTGGAGATTACTTCCGCTACAATGAAAGTAAAACCAAATCCAAAAACAAATGACAACCTGTGCACTGTACTGAGTGCTGCCCTCTCTAGAAATTCTATGCTCACTCATCCTCATGAAAAAGAATTAACTCAACATATTATTAACTTTGTTACCAGCAAACAAACACCCGATGATGAACAAACATTAATTAAGCATCTAGAGGATATTTTCAACCAAAATATTCCAGAACTAAATGAATCCGTTAAAAACCTACTGCCCATATCGAGCACCATTTTTTTTGAACATATTTTAAACACTGCAACGACTACATATTCGTGGGATCACATTAAAAGCAAATTATCTCATTTCTTCGCTTCTTTTATTAATGATATTATTGATGCCGCAACATTTCCATTTTCCTGGGATCGGATTAAAATAAAATTTTCTAATTTCATCAATTTTTTTCGTAAAGATGGAAAAATATCTTATGTCCAAGACTATGCCTTAACACGTCCCCACCCTATACTCGATGCTACTGTAAAACCAAAGCGTTTGACTCGAGAAGATATTACACTCACTGAAATACGCAGATTCAGATTAAGTACACCAGAAAAGTGTAAAGATTATATTTTGGCATATAATGCTGAGCAAACTGCCTTATATAGGGAGCATCAAGCTTCATACCTTGAGCAAACCGCTGTAACAGCTGAAGCACTCGCAGCAGAAGCCGCTAGCAAAGCTGGTAATGTATTTTATTATATTTTTTTACCTGACAAGGATCATCTTGCTCTTTTAGATAAAGCAAGTGAACTTCGGACCATCGCCACAGAAATTAGAGAAAAGGAAAATGGTTCTAGAGCTAAAGCAACGAGTGCGCGTCAGCAAGCTACAGATTTAGCAAAGAAAGCAGGTTTAAGTCCATCTTCTCAACAAGCCAAAGATATGCGTGATTTGTATACTGCTGATGATGTTTTTAATGATCATTACATTACCCAAGAAGTACAAGCAATTCAGCGGACTGTCGATGGACTTTTTAAATATCAAGATGGTATTAGCAAATTAAATTTCATCCCCTCCCCGAAAGAACTTTTCTCCCTTATAGAACAAGGGAATAAATTTATTATTCTCGAGTATCTTGAAATGCAGGCATTTATTGCAGAGCGAACAGCCTTACTACCCAAGGCTAGTGAGTGCAACAAAAATAAAGCGTCACAATTAAGGCTGCTTGCCAACCAATTTAAAAACTCTGAACTCTTTATAGAAACGCTAGTGAGTGCAGCAGACACAACCCGCACGACACTCACATCTGATGTCCATAATACCGAGACCTCACTTTCACAAGAGGTTCTACAAACAGAATTCGTTGGTCATTCAGCAGTTACACTACCCAATAATGTAAGTGCACACAATGTATATTTTCCTGCTGTCAATAACATACAATCCCATTATAAAGATACTCCTGAAAATCACCAGATACCTGATTCACTCAAGATCATTATTAGCCAACTTAACGATGGTATTCTAAAGGCAAGAGAAGAAATCAATATAATAAAAGATCAAATTGATAAGTCGGTCAATAACAACGCAGATATCTCTCAATTAAGTAAAGAAAAAAATGATCTTATAGTTAGCCATTCAACAGAACTATTTGCGCAAGCTCAAGCCGGTAGTATTAATATCACCAAATTTCAACTTATTCTTTTAATTAATTGTCATACCTCAAATACTGTAGAAGACTATATGATAAAAAATGACTTAGGGACTAACACCTATAAGCCTATAATCAAACAAGGGAATAGTGTGATGCCTGCGCAACCATTAGTGACAGATTCCAGAGCAGTTACTGATAATGCAGATAATGAATCAATACAATTATTACAAAATTAAAATAATAAATTACGCATTAATCGTTTTAATCTCATCCCGCAAATGCGCATTTCTGCGCATTTCCATGACCTATGCGCACACCATCGAAACTGCCTGAATAATATATCCATATAAAACAGCAGGTTACAATTTAAGCTGAATTAACATTCAGTTAATACTCATATGGTATATTAATAATATTAGGAATGAGAGGAAACTATAATGCCATTTGTCAATTGGGAATATATAATAAACCCAATGGATATGCTAGGGATCACAATACCTAGAAAAATTCAATATATCGTAATTGATAATTTAGCTGCAAAAACCGACCTTCAGCATAACGATAACGATAACGATTATCAAGAAAAAGCCCTTGATTGCATCATTACGCAATTTCATAAAAATATTCTTGAGTTAAGTCATGGCAGCGCAATTTTAGATACTTCTAACATCCAGAAAAAATCTGAAACTAAATCTAAAAAAGTAGATGGAAAAGACGTATACTATAGAGAAGGAGTATGCACTGGACTGGGTATCAAACAATTTGATGCAAAGGGTAATTTTAAAACAATTCCGCTAAATAGTTCAATTACAACCATTATAAAATATGGTGGTACTGGGTGTTTAGTAATGGCTTTGGAGTGTTCGGATGATTTGGTAACGCTATTCGAAGGCAGAATGCCTCAGAGTACATTCGAAAAAACTTATTCAGGAATCACAGCGACTACAGCAGAAAATGTAGCTACTAATCTTCAAATTTTAACACACAGATTAAAAGACAATCACGAAGTACTTAACCCAAGCACACAGGCGCTATTGCAAGTCATTTTCCCCAAAATGACTCCGCTTCAAGAAAAATCTACTTTAATCAATTTCATCAAAGAACTGCAAAAAACTTATAATAATAGTGCCGAGTTGAATGAAAAACAAAATGAGATTATTGATTTCTTATATCAATATACGCAAACTGAAGTGCATGATGTCAATCAAAAATTATTTAATCAAATTATTCCATTAAGCATCACTAACCATATCTTTTTCCAAGAAGACGCACAATGCAGTAATTTAAGAATTTTACTTGGACTGCCAAAGTTTGCTCCGAAGATCCTAAGTCGTAGTGCGAGCACTATAACAACTACAAAAGATGATGTTCGCACGATAATTAATGACGCACTTGACAGGGATCAAAACAGCACGCTTCTACATGAAAAAGAATTGACTCAACATCTCATCACATTTTCTTTAAGCAAGCAAACACTAGATGATGAAAAAACATTCTTTATAAATATAGAAAGTACACTGAGCAAAGACAGATGGTATCTAAAGGGATCTGTCTGGAGCCATTTAAATAAATCAAGCCATGAGGTTCTTGCACATGTAAACAACAGTGCTTCGTTTTTGTTTTCATGGAAGAGTCTTAAATTAAACTTTTTTGGTTTTTTTAATTTTTTATATGAAATTATTTTTAGCTATAATAAAAATAAAACTTTATTCCGTCCCGAGCCCATGCCCAATATACCTGAAGCAGCACTATTAAAACCAGCAGACATCACTGTAGATGACGTATCTAACGAAGTAAAACAACGTTTTGAATTAGATACTGATGAGAAAATAAAAAATTATGTGGCGGCTTATAATGTCGAGCAAGCAGCAATATACGCTGAACATATGGCATTGCATAGTGAAAACCTAGCTAACGATGCAGAGCAAGCTTACTATGAAGCAAACCTATTTTCCAAATATTTCTCTTTTGACGGTGCCAGTCAGCACGCAGAAAAACTGAGGAATACTGCCGATACCGCTGCGGAGCAAGCTAAACAAGTGCGTCAGTTATCCAATCAATTAACTTATGATGCTGATTTAACACTACCCTCTAAATCTAAAAGAAAAGCACAAGGATTAAATTCTGTTGATAAAGTTTTAAACTCTGGTCGTAAACAAAGACTAGAAATCTCTAAAACGATAGATACTATTGCTCTAGAGCTGAACGAAACAGGTTCACAGCTCCCCCAATTTCAAGATTTATCTGCAGGAGATCCAGCCTCATTTAAAAATCTCAATACAGCGATCGATGAAGGTAATAAAACAACTGTGCTTCAATATCTTGAAGATCCAAGACATCAAAGTGATGACGAAGAAAATAACAAGAATTTAAGTAGATTTGCGCAAGCGTTTAAGGAGTCATCGCTATTTCAAGAGCATCCACACGTAAAATCCAATCGTGTGCATGCTACAGTGACATTACTCCAGGCTAAAAGACCAATGAATGTAGACTTTCCACCTGAGAATAGAATAAAATCCTATAATACAGATGCCCCTAAAATTACTCAAAAATTTAGTTTATTTAATCAAAATCTAAGCAATCTTAAAGACGGTATACAAAAGGCAAGAGAAGAAGTCAATGTAATAAAAAATAGCATTGATAGCTTTGTATTGCAAGGAGGAAGTATATCTGACCTGCAAATACAAAAAAATGATACTCTAAGTAGGCTTTCAGAAACACTATTTTCCCAAGCTCAAGCAGCTGATATTAACATCACTAAATCACAACTTACTCTTTTAATTAATTGCCATACTGCAACTACTGTAGAAGACTATATAGAAAAAAACAAAGCGGGCACTCACACTCATAGACCTATACTCAGAAAGGGTAATTCTGTGCAGCCTGCACTCCCGTTAGCGTCTGTTGATAATCCTACAATTTCATCATCATTATTATTACAAAATTAAACACCAGTAAATTTAGCATTAATCTCTTTAATCTCATCCCGCAAACGTGCAGCCTGCTCAAATTCCAAATTCTTCGCATGCGTAATCATTTCATTTTCAAGCTCTGCAATTTTCTTAGTCAATTGTCTGGGTGTTAGCAAAGAATAATCCTCAAGAAACTCAATTTTAGATTTATCTTTTGAAACCACAAAACGCGCGCCTTCCATCACATCATGTACCGCTTTTTCTATTGATTTAGGCGTAATGCCTTGCGCTAGATTATACGCTGTTTGCTTTTCTCGGCGGCGGTCGGTTTCACTTATTGCAGCGTGCATGGATTTGGTCATGGTATCAGCATATAAAATCACTTTACCGTTGATGTGACGCGCCGCACGGCCTATGGTTTGAATTAATGATCGCTCTGAGCGCAAAAATCCTTCTTTATCGGCATCTAAAATCGCAACCAATGAAACTTCGGGTAAATCCAAACCTTCACGTAATAAATTGATTCCGACTAAACAATCAAATTTCCCTAACCGCAAATCGCGTAATATTTCCATGCGCTCCACGGTATCAATGTCAGAATGTAAATAGCGTACCCGCACTTTATGTTCAGATAAATACTCCGTTAAATCCTCAGCCATGCGTTTGGTCAGTGTCGTTACCAGCACGCGTTCATTTTGTTTGGCACGTAGATTGACTTCTGATAATAAATCATCGACCTGAGACTTAATGGGCTTAATGATAATTTCGGGATCAATTAATCCGGTGGGGCGCACCACTTGTTCAGCCACCGCATCGGCATGAGTTAATTCATACGGGCCTGGAGTTGCGGATACATAAATGGTTTGGGGCGAGCGTTGTTCAAATTCTTCAAATTGCATGGGGCGATTATCTAAGGCCGAGGGTAAGCGAAAACCATATTCTACCAAGGTTTCTTTGCGAGCCCGATCGCCTCTATACATTGCGCCTAATTGTGGCACGGTGACGTGGGATTCATCGATCACTAATAATGCGTTTTTGGGTAAATAATCAAATAAAGTGGGTGGCGCTTCACCAGGTCCGCGTCCAGATAAATAGCGCGAATAATTTTCTATGCCGCTGCAAAAACCTAATTGTAAAATCATTTCTAAATCAAATTGGGTACGTTGCTCAAGCCGCTGCGCTTCAACCAGTTTATTTTGTTCATTTAAAATTTTTAAACGCTGTTTTAATTCTGCGCGTATGCCATCTACCGCTTTTAACAAAGTTTCACGTGGTGTGACATAATGGGTTTTAGGATAAATAGTGACGCGTGGCACACGGGCTAAAATCTCACCGGTGAGCGGATCAAAATAACTTAAATTTTCAATTTCATCATCAAAGAGTTCTATGCGTACGGCTTCTTTATCCGATTCTGCAGGATGCACATCGATCACATCACCATGGACACGGTAAGTTGCGCGCTGCAAGGCAACATCATTACGCGCATATTGCAATTGAGCGAGGCGTTTGATTAAAAAACGCTGATCGACTTTATCGCCTCTATCTAAATGCAACACCATGCTTAAATACGCTTGCGGATCGCCCAGGCCATAAATCGCAGAGACGCTGGCCACAATGATGGCATCAGGCCGCTCTAATAAGGCTTTTGTGGCTGATAAGCGCATTTGCTCGATATGCTCATTAACGGCTGAATCTTTGGCAATGTAAGTATCGGATGCCGGCACATAAGCTTCGGGCTGGTAATAATCATAATAAGAAACAAAATATTCAATTGCATTATCAGGAAAAAATTCCCGCATCTCGCCATAAAGCTGGGCCGCCAAAGTTTTATTGGGCGCTAATATGATAGTCGGCCGCTGGATGTTTTGGATGACGTGCGCAATGGTAAAGGTTTTACCGGATCCGGTGACGCCTAATAATACTTGTTTGGCCAGCCCATGATTAATCCCTTCTGTCAGATCTTTAATCGCCTGGACTTGATCGCCTGCGGGTTGAAATTTAGATTTAAGGTGGAAGAAATTGCTCATTGTACGAGTATACTTTTTATTGCTGCCTCACGCAAAACCAGAAAAGACTTTCCCCCTTTGTAAACTGAGGGATCGACATTTAAATTGAAAGATGTTTTTATAAAACAAAGGAGTTACGACGGAGTTGCCCCCTTTGTAAAGGGGGTCGGACGCTTCGTCCGGGGGGATTTCAGCAATGTCTGATGTGCATCAAGATCCCCAAAATCCCCCCGACGAAACGTCGGCCCCCTTTACAAAGGGGGCAAGCTCTTCTTTCTTCCTGTTTGCCCCCTTTACAAATGGGGCCCAGGTCAACTTTCCCCCTTTGTAAACTGAGGGCTCAACATTTAAATTGAAAGATATTTATGTAAAACAAAGGAGTTACGACGGAGTTGCCCCCTTTGTAAAGGGGGTCGGACGCTTCGTCCGGGGGGATTTCAGCAATGTCTGATGTGCATCAAGATCCCCAAAATCCCCCCGACGAAACGTCGGCCCCCTTTACAAAGGGGGCAAGCTCTTCTTTCTTCCTGTTTGCCCCCTTTACAAATGGGGCCCAGGTCATTATTCAACAAAATCCCTAGCGGAAGCCAGCATTTCCAGTTGCTTTACGGCAAGGTGGGTGGTAGTGACTGATTAGAACTCGGACGCGCATTACTATTTAATTGTGGATACTTATCATTGCCAAATGACCATATGTTCGTGTCCCAGTTTGCAAAATGAAACCTTCTGCCTTGTGGATTAGCTGTCATTTCTTTTTTACTTAAACCAATAGACACATTATCATTTGGGCTCTTGCGATTTGTGCCATGTTCACTTTGATCATAATAGCTTTCATGACCCACTATAGGCGGATTAGCTGGGGATACCGAACCGATTATTGCCCAATGCGAAACAGGTCCATTCCCTACTTTGGCTACTTTCCCCGCGGCATAAACCGTATTCAAATTAATCACCGCATTATCCATTGTAGCGCCGATAAGTCCACCCGCATTGGAAACGGATTCCACTTTAGTCATCGAATAACTATTAGAAATATTGACCGTTGCATTCACCCTACCGATAAGACCCCCTACATCATTAGAGGAATTGATATAACCTTCGGTCCATGAGTATTGGATATTGATCGTACCCGGACTTGCGTCCCCAATTAAACCGCCGAATGCACAAAGAGAATCATGCCTACGACACAAATAACCTTGTTTTTTAATCGGGTCTATGCCATAAACACTAGAGCCTTCAATGGTAGTATTACCTCTCGTTTGGCCAATTAACCCGCCCACAGCGCCATCACCATTTGAAATTTCGGCATTTTTTACATGAACGTTTCTTAACACGCTATTATCATTGGTCTGGCCAACTATGCCCCCGGTGTAATATAAGTTAGAGACATTCTGCCCTGCGCCTATCGTTAAACCATCTACTTTTATATTAGCAATAGTGGTATTGCCCTTGATTTGTCCAGCAATTAAACCAGAATAATTCTCTTCATTCGTCTTAAAATCCACATTATTAATGTATGCGTTCTTAAAATTAATATTTTGAATCACGGCATTGTGCACTATGGCAAATAAGGCTGAAATGTAGCTTGAAGATTGGTATGTAGGTAATACAATGCTAAGGCCGGTAATAGTAAACCCTTGTCCATCTAAGCTGCCAGTAAAAGGATCCCTTTGATTGATAGGCTGAAAAGCAAAACCTGTACAATCAATATTATTTGCCAAAATATACTGACCCGTTAAATGGTTATATATGTTTTGTAATCCCGCACAATCGGTAAGTTTTATCGGGTCTGCCGCGGCAGCACCGGATAATGACAATAAGGCAATAGCCAGCATATATTTTCTTAAGGTTAACATAATCTCTCCGATTAGCAGTTTGAATAACTCATAGTAAAGGATTCCACATTTTTGTCAATGAATATAAGAGCCCGCTGCGCTGCGCGCAAGGTCATTTTACTATATAATAGACCGATTATTTCACTCTAGAGGAGCTTTGCCATGCACATACAATTGGCCGATCGGACTTTACGCGTTAAACCTTCTGCAACCCTGGCCGTTGCGGCTAAAGCAGCCCAATTACGCGCACTAGGCATAGATATTATCGATTTAGGCTTAGGCGAGCCTGATTTTGATACCCCGCAATTAGTAAAACAAGCCGCCATTGATGCAGTCAATGCCGGCTTTACCAAATATACCCCCGTAGATGGCATTCCAGAACTTAAACAAGCGATTATCCATAAACTCCAACGCGATAATCAGCTCACCTATACGCCTAAACAAATTTTAGTCTCAGTCGGTGCCAAACACAGTTTGTATAACTTAACCCAAGCACTGCTTAATGCCGGTGATGAAGTCATTGTGCCTGCGCCTTATTGGGTGTCTTATCCTGAATTTGCGCGCTTAGCCGATGCGGAACCTGTTTTTATTAAAGCCGACATTAAGCAAGATTTTAAAATCACGCCTACACAATTAAGTGGTGCGATCACCGCAAAAACGCGGTTGATATTTTTAAATAGCCCTTCTAATCCGACCGGCGTGACGTATACCTTAGACGAATTAAAAGCCTTGGGCGAAGTATTACGTTTACATCCGCATATTATTATTGCGACCGATGATATTTATGAACATATTTTCTGGGGCCATGAACCGTTTGCAAATATTCTAAATGCTTGTCCTGATCTCATTGATCGCACCATCGTCATTAATGGCGTATCAAAAGCCTATGCCATGACCGGCTGGCGCATCGGTTATGCCGCAGGACCTGAAACTTTAATTCAAGCGATGAATAAAATTCAATCACAAAGTACATCTAATCCTTGTGCCATTGCGCAAAAAGCCTCTGTTGCCGCACTGAATATGGAATTGAGCCTGATTAAAGATATGGTCAAAGCATTTAAAGAACGTCACGATTATATTGTGCAAGCGCTTAACGACATCCCCGGTTTTGCTTGCGTACCTGCACAAGGCGCTTTTTATGCGTTTATTCACGCGCAAGAATATATGGAATTACACAATATGGCAGATGACATTGAGCTGGCTAATTTTTTGACAGAAAAAGCCCATGTCGCCTTGGTGCCAGGCAGTGCATTTGGTTTGCCAGGTTATTTGCGCTTATCTTATGCCACCAGTCTAGAGAAGCTAAAAGAAGCCGTAAGACGAATAAAAACCGCTTAATTTCATTATAATTTAATATCTTGACTTCTTTTTATTGCTACGTTATGTTATCAACTAACTTTTATTAAAGAGGTCAAGTATGCCGCCTAAGGCCAATATAACCACTATAGCGCCTTCTTCAACTGCAATTGGAGATCCTTTCTTAGCCTTTCATCTCAATCCACTGCCCAAAGAATCCCCTATGCGTGCCTCAATAAGCGCTTTATATGATGCCCGGCAAAATTGGCATCGAAAATTTATGGCGACTTTTAACGTAGCTTTATCTGAAAAAATCGACCGACTTTATTTAGCTCTTAATACTCCTGATTTTAATGATTATGGTACGAACAATTATTTTAGTATTGTAAACCCAGTTGAGGATGCAGAAACTTCTATGGCCGCGTTATGTACTTTTATGACCAAAATATTTTTAAGTACGGACACATTTTTGGATGAAACAAATCTTGGGGATATGAAGGAAATAATTCAGGGCATCCGTTTTAAAATCTCCCGTACGGCGAGTAAAGAAAACTTTAACGCCCGATTTATGGAATTATTTCAGGAATATTTATTAAAAAATAGAATAAAAATTGAAATTCAAGAATATGACACCGTTTTTAATCCCAGCGCATTATCTGCAGCGCTAGAGAAAAAAGCCACCTTGCCTGCAAACGAAGCATCCCAGTATACTAATCAAGAAGCATACATTTATTATGAGTGCCAAGGGATACATTTTCCCCTTGCTTTAAAAGATAAAAATCCATTAGGTGATCTATTACAATTATACAGGGATTATTTATTACTTCATAAAAACTTCACTGCATCTACCAATACTCAGAATACAACAACGCCAATCCCTCCAAAAAGACATATACGGCATTTGATAAAAGAACTAATACGCCAAGCCTGTGCGCATCCAGAAAGTAAATTAATGATTATAGAGCGTTTAGTTAATTACTATTTACCTGCTGCAATTGAATATGACTGTTTTAATGAAAACACCCCGAACGCTACTCTTCAACAATGGATTGGGCAATTAAAACTTCCCGCAATAGAAAGCCGCAGTATAAGTACAACGCTAAGCGCGCGTTTAGATTATGATCAGCAGTTTCGTGACCATCAAAAGGCTGAGCATGCCCCTCGCGTCGCAAAAGTACTGCATCCATTGGATCCCTTAGCGCCGTCCGATCAATATAGATGGCACCATACTGAACGTATGAATTCCTTTACGTTATTCTATGAATTACTGGAAAAAGCAAACTCACCTGAAGAAATCACACAACTCATTACCGTCGCAAAACCTTATCTTAATCGTCACAAAAGACCTGGTTGGGATGCGTTCTGGGGTAAAGAAAATACTGCCAGCTGGGAGCAGGCTCTAGAAGCTGCGCATGCGCGTCACCGTGAGTGCATAATGCAAACCGCGATCAATGACTATCAGGGGCTTTTTAATTCATTGTCAACGGATGCAAGCGATCCACAGCAAACAAAATTAGTAAACAATCCACCAACAAATTTATCCGATCCGCGAAAAGCGTTAAAAATTTTTTGTTTGCAGCTCCCCTTAGCCACCACGCCGCAGCAAATTGCTGCCTTAGTGCAGGTCGCTAAGCCTTATATTAACCGCCATGATTCCCCTACTTTGGATGCGATGAGGGGCGTTAAAAATACCGAGTTATGGAAAAGTGCCCAAAACTTTGCTCGTATAGCTGCATTTAAATTATTAACCAAGTCGATTGAGAATGTACAAGGACCTCAAGTTCAAAATACGCAACATACTTTACGCTTATGGTTAAATTCACCACTCATCAGTGAACACAGTAATGACAGATGGATAGAAGGTGCCTTTGGACATACGAAGACCCATGGCAAAGTAGAAGCTGCGTTAAAAAACTTGGAAATTCAAGAAAAGTCTACACCCCAAAAAATGGACTTCTTTTAATTTTAACTGCAAGTGATAAATGTCACTATAAAAATTTGACTGATTGCAATCTATTACGTAAGATTACCACTTCTCGAATGAGTTCCCCGGTAGCTCAGTGGTAGAGCAGGTGACTGTTAATCACTTGGTCGGCAGTTCGAACCTGTCCCGGGGAGCCAAATGATTATTTACCTCTGTTACTCCCATCATTACGAACCAAACTCACTTAATCATACAAAAAAAGTTGCACTTATAACATACTTATTCTAAAATGGGTTTGATTTCTTGCTGTGAGGAATAATAATGCCGCCACGTGTTTCATTTAACATTAATCCTGCGCCTAGCGCACTATTTCTTCCCTCGTTAGCGGATTTAATGCAGTTATGTCAAAGACACTTGACTACTAAAAATCCTGCAGATAAGGCCTTATTAAAAGCAAGACTTGAACATTTACTCGCAAATGGAATACTCGAATCACTTGAGACCTATAATTGCTACCCGCAGGCGAACGCAGGACAGCTGATTTTTGCCGCCTCATACCTTACGCTTTTTAAATATGCTCAAATCCGCATCGATAGAAGGCTAGAGCACCTCATTACTCTCCATCCTAATTGGCGCGAGGTATCCTGGGCACATGAGGCTACAAATCAAATCTTCAATCATCTAAGCACTGCTTTCATTACCCTGCATTTTCCAGTCTCAATTCACTTTGAAGACCGTGAGCGGCTCTCTATTGACCAATTGGGCACATTATTAACCATTACGATTAATAATAAAATTTCAGTACTATTTAATATTGAAAATGACAACCCCATTCATTTTAATGTACGCCAACATGTGCTGGAGAGGGATGAAAATATTCACACCGTTAGGGCGACAGCTACGAACCAAGAACTCATTGCCACATTCATCCATTTTAAATGTGTATTATTAATATTATCGGAAATATACGGTGAAGCTTATATTGATTTAATGAAACTGCCATTCGAGGAATTCTGTACATTCCACCAGGAATCATCCCTAGTCTATCTCACATTATCCTATTATGTTGGGGTTAAGAGTTTTCTCGATGCTGTTAATCGTTTAGTCATGCATAAAAATGCATACCCCTCATTAGCAACCCATTATCAACAATTAGAGGTTGCCTGTTTAGCCATTAAACAGATTGTCGATGCACCAGACTTTGCTACAAACAACTTCCCGCAATATCTCATCACCGTTAATCCCATGTATAGCCTCGCTTTGTCGTTATATGGCCATATTGTTGCAATACAAAATCCATTGGTGCAACAACCCAGGTTTCCTTCGTTTTTAAATTATTTAAATAATGGACGAACTCAACATAATAACGGCTTATACATCCCCGCTCCGCCTAAGATGCCTTATCCTGGAGGGGAATTTACCTAGGGCTACCCTTCTTGCTAAAGCAGCATAATCCAGTATAAGCTTTGAGGCTTGAATTTCGACCAGTATGTGTAATAATAGTACACATACTGGAGATTTATAAGACTTATGAATGGTCTAGAGCTCAGAAAAGCGGTTTTAAATGAAGAAATAGATTATGTCCAGCTCAAAAGCCTGCTGGACTATGAACAGCCTCGCTCCAAAATTAAGCGCTTCTTGCAAGAGGGAACCCTTATACGGGTTAAAAAAGGGCTTTATGTCTTTGGCCCTAAGGTTGCCTTGCACCCGTATAGTAAAGAAACCTTGGCCAATCTTATTTACGGACCTTCTGCCATTTCGTTGGAATATGCCTTGGGCTTTTATGGCATGATTCCAGAACGGGTGGAGTCTGTCACTTCAATTACACCGCTACGTAATAAAAATTTTTATACGCCTGTGGGCCATTTTAGTTATCGGTATTTAGCTCCCTCTAAATATGTCCCGGGGCTCACGCAATTTACACTAGATAAAACTCACACCTTCTTTATTGCAACACCTGAAAAAGCATTAGCCGATCTCCTCATCTTAACGCGTCCTCAGATAAAATTAAATAACATTGCTGAATTATCTGATTTCTTATTCAATTCTCTACGGATAAATGAGGAAAAATTATTTCAATTAAATACAGAACTACTCTATGAAATCAGTCTTTGTTACGGTAAAAAGTCATGTCATTTACTGTATCAATTCGTTCTGAAAAACAGCAGGAATACATGAATAAAATTATAGAGCAGATGTTGACACCGTATCAATGTCAAAGTACACAAGATTATGAAAATGCATTAAAAGAAATAATTCAGGAAATTACATTGCTAGGATTATGGCGTGCAAAATTTTTTGAACATGCAGCATTTTATGGGGGTACGGCTTTACGTATTCTATATGGTTTAGATAGATTCTCTGAAGATTTAGATTTCTCACTATTAATACCCAACCCTCATTTTTCTCTAGCGAGCTACACTCATGCTATTGAAGAAGAACTGAATAGCCTAGGGATACAGGCATCGGTAAATTCAAAAATAAAATCGCAAACATCGAGTATTGATTCTGCTTTTATAAAAGCCAATACTTTGATTAATATGATTAACATTAGTGCAGCCGATCAACTAACGCGTGCATTTCATAAAGAAGCCTTATTAACCATTAAATTAGAAGTGGATATCGATCCGCCCCCTGACTTTAATACTGAAAGCAAAGTGCTATTACGTCCGATTCCTTTTTCAGTACTCACCTATCAATCTGCTGATTTATTTGCGGGTAAAATTCATGCGCTGCTGTGTCGCAAATGGAAAAATAGAGTAAAGGGTAGAGATTGGTATGATTTTATCTGGTATATTTCTCAAAAAATACCCGTTCATGCTCAACATTTAAAAGCAAGATTAGTACAAACACAGGCGTGGCCCTTGAATAAAACGTTAGATAGAAACGAAATTATAGCGTTATTAACCACGAAGATCATGCAAGTGGATTTTGTGCAAGCAGGAAATGAAGTCAAACCATTTACCCGAGATCCCTTAAGCATTTCCCTATGGTCAAATGAATTTTTTATTCAATTGCTTGAGGAGTTACAGGTAAAATAAGCAATAAAAATTTCAAGACGAAGACTTAAGAGAGGTTTTTGAAAAATCATTCTCTTGTCCTGCGCCTAATTTGATGACGATATAAAAAATTGGTGGAACAGCAAGACAAAAAAACCATACATCATATTGTGGCCATAAAAACGCTGCCCAAGCAAATGGTGCTAGCCAAAATAAATTAACCATTAATCCCCGTAACACCACGGCTTGATGGCTGCCGTAACGCAATACCGCATGTTGAAACGCATGAGTGCAATGAGCTTGCTTATAGGAATAACCTTTGAGTAAACGCACGACCAAGGTGTAACTCATATCAACAATAGGCATCGCCAATAAAATAAACCAACAGAGGATAGGCACCATATTATCGCGCGCGGTATATGCCATGAGTCCTGCAAATAAAAAACCTAAAAAACCGCTGCACACATCCCCCATAAACACTTTTGCCGGCTGCCAGTTCCAAAATAAAAACGCGCTGATCGCTGTGGCCAAAATGAGCATTAACCAACTGATACTTAATATGCTGAGTAAAAAAGTCATCGCAGCAAGATTAAGACTGACAAATAACGTCTGCATCCCAGCTAGACCATCGATGCCATCGGTAAAATTATATAAATTAATAAACCATAACATCCCAATAAAGGCGATAAAGCTTCCGCCCCAACCCCAATCAAAAGCATGATTAAATAGGTATAAGTCAGGAAAACCCCCGATTTGATAGAGCACTACACCCACGGCTATCGCCTGAACTCCAAGACGAATAACGGGATCTACAGACCGATGATCATCGACAAAACCTATTCCTGCGATCAGAAAACCACCGATCAATAACGATAAAGCTAAACCTTTAGGAAAGTGCGCCGGGGTTAAATATAAAGCCATCAGGGTAATTAAACAAACAATCACCACCGCAAGCCCTACTCCCCGTGGGATGGTTCGCGTATGCGTACCTCGTGAGTGAGGCGCTTGCATTAAATGCCGTTTGGCGTAGGCGTAGCTTAGGTATATCAGTGCATGAGTATAGAGAAATGCAATCAATAGGGATAACAGTAAATAGCTCATGCGTCACTAATTCTATAGGTTGGATTGCGCATTATATCTATAGCGGGAGTTGCTGTCATCTTAACAAAGGATTATCTTTCCTGCCCCCTTTGCAAAGGGGGAAAGTCCTACTCTGCAATTTTCCCCCCTTTAAAAAGTGATTGTATTTTTATTGGTCATTTAGTATGCTTAGCGAGTTCTTAGTTAGCAAAATTATTATCATATTATTAAGACCCAATAAATTAAAAACGAGGAGTTATTATGAACCTGATACAACAGAAAATGTATGCCTCTTTAGTCACCCTGACCAAGATTATGAGTGACCACGTCCAATCCATGCGACGCGCAGACCGCGTTTCTAAAGGCGGTCAGAGTTTTTTTGTGAAGGATATTGAACACCTTAACCTTACATTGCCCTCAGGCTTAATCGCTAAAGAAGGTAAGATTTTTGTACCACTCAATAAGCCTGAAGCCCGCGATGATTTCACCCTCCTTTATGAAGAATATGTAGGCTCAGCGATCTGGTATAAGCCTATGGATGCATTAGAAGAAAAAAGAAATAAAAAAATTACTGAATTAAGAGCAGCCCAAGCACTCCTAGATAAAGAAAACAATAAAGTTGAATATAATGATTATGAAAAGAGAATTAATAATCATCTTAAAGTGCAAGAAAAATACGCACAATTGCAAGCCGGCATATTTAAAGCTAATGGCACAACGCCTGAACTGATGAAAGAAATGTTTGAGATTGCCCAAAAACGTGATGCGTTACACTACATAGAAACCAATAACCCTGAAGCATTAGCCCCTTTTGTTACCGAAGAAACTTTTGCGGGCATCAAAGCGGTAGGCGATCTCGGTGTAAACTTAGCGACTGATTTCGTGCCGATTGTAAGAAGAAAAGAGACTGGTAAATACGCATTTATCCTCGGCGATAGACCCGATAAAGAGTTTCAATGTACTTTAGGCGGCATGGATGAAGGCGGCGCTGTTGCCACGCTCTTAAGAGAACTTACCGAAGAATTAAGCAGTAAAGATTTATTTTCTAGAGATACCGGGGCGACGCACAAACCCAGTCCTTCTTATATTGCATTTCAGGGCATGAATCTACCTATGAAAATAGATTTCTTAGCTGAATTAAAAGATAGGGTGACCTCTGAAGATATCGATACTTATGGCTTGAGTGAACTCCTTAAACAGGCTGAAACCACGAAAGAACCTGCAAAGGTGTTGAGTGACATTATAGCTAAGCTTAAAAAAATACAGGATCCAGACACTCGTACTGCCGCGGCTAATCAGCTGGCTATCAAGATAGACGTTATAAAAGTGCAATTTGAAACCCAATTTCTGCCCTTTATAAACTCTCTTATCAATGATAAAGAAAAAGAACTGTATGGACTGAAAGATTATTTTACTAATGCAGATAAAAAAGATCCTCTTAAATTGCTGGGTGAAGTGATCATACATCTTGAGAGTATACCCAAAGAGGCTACAAATTCTCATGCAGCACATGATCTTGCTACTAGAATAAAAGTTGAAACGGATAAAAAATATTTCACAGAGGATAATGCAAAACTTAAATTAGGTTTGTTAAAAGTTTTAGAAGCCCAAGGTATCAAACCTATGATCGGCGATGATCGCTCTGGTCCTAGCGCAGTCATGCGTACTATCCCCTGGTTTGGTTTTTTTGAAGAAGAAGAGTTAGAAAAATTATTGGCAAATGCACATAAAACCATGTGTGGCGGCGATGATTTAGCAAAACCTTCCATCATCAATATTGATGATGTTAATTACGATCGTTTATTTGCTGAACATGCTTCTCTTTTAATGGGCGCCATTGCGTGGTTGTATAAATTGCAAATACGTAACCAGGGGCAACCTGATCCCGTATTGATGGAACAAATTGAAAATATTAAGAGAAAGAATCCCAAATTAGCGGGCATTCTAAAATTCTGTGACGAGTACACCGCTAAAAATCGCAATGGCGTAGGTGATTTATTTTCTGAACTCTCTGCCAGTGTAAAATTCTTATTGGCTTATCAGGAAATCCCTGAAAAAGGTAAATTACCGCAGTTTAATCTTGAGCAAGCCATTCAATCTTTAGATCTTTATTTGTGGAATCGCCCACTCGCCACCACGAATGAAGAAGTTAATGCACCGATGGAATTTGATGAGGCTGTAACTCAAGTCCTTGCTGCAGTGAAGCAATTAAAAGGTGAGTTAAATTTAAGATCTGATGAATGGTTAACCCGTAAGCAATTAGCTACCGCTGTTCAAGTTAAAGTGCTGGAAGCAAAGTTTGCGGAGTCAAGCAAAGCTGTAGCGGATAATCCTGCGGTTTCTCCAGCATCATCTTCTTCTGTAACTGTAGAGAATAAAGATTTGCAACAGCAAAAAGATGAACTTGAGAAATTACGAAAAGAAAATCAACAATTAAAGCTACAGATGCAACAGCAGCAGCAAACCGCTTCTTCATCAGCAAATACTAAATCTTCAGCCACATGGAACGGTGGCGGTACTGTTGGTGGAGCTTCCTCATCCTCTAATCCAGGAAACCCTTTGACTGCTCCGTTATTGCCACAAACTACTGGCAATAATCAAGACGACGACAATGCGGGCTGTTTTAGCAAATTCTTTTTCGGCCGCGGTAATTCCAATCATTAATCTCACCTCAATCACACAACAATGTCTGTTATCAGACATTGTTGTGTTTCTTTTTCGAATGGATTTTTAAATTACATTCAAAAAATGACTAAAGTCTATATTTTTTAATTCGTTGCATCAATGAAAGATCAATATTCGGTTAATCTATCCCTGGGTGACCCACTGCGTCATCCCGTGCGTAAGCCGCCATCATGGGTGATAGAGGCACTTCACTCTCGCGGTTATAGATACGGGATCTAGGTTATAGATATTCTTACGTGCTCAGCATAGATTAACTTCGTAAGCAATATTTCCGCCTGGATCCCGCGTCTTCAGCCGCGCAAGTCCTGCTCTTCTATCACTTCTGATGGCGGCTTACGCACGGGATGACGCAGTGGATCATAACGGTATAAGGCCTACGGCCTTAAATACTAAAGTGATTTACAAAAACAATTTGTTATAAATCATTTTAGTATTTAAGGCCGAAGGCCTGACCGTATCTAGCCCAGGGTCTAGGCGCTTCTTAGCGCCGTAACCCTGGGTGGGAGAAAAAAAAAGAGCAAGCGCTGTAAGCGCGCAAGAAAAATATTTAAAGTTTAATCTTACGCGCTTTCAGCGCTGGGTTCTTATTCTCATCCTACCTAGGGTTACGGCGCTAAGAGCGCCTACACCCTAGGCTATATACGGTCAGGCCTTCGGCCTTAAAGCTAAAATCCGTGGGGATTCATTAGTAGCCCGTGTGTGCATTGCAAGATGTCAGAGAATGATAGTGGAATGTTTAATCTAAACGTCGATTCCTAAGTCTACAAAGGGGGAAGCCCCTATTCCTACGGGCCAACCCCCTTTAATAAACTATTTATATAAGATTCAGCTTTATAAAATCTCAGTCACATCAACAGGAGGAACATAAGGTTGCAATCTTGGATATTCCCCAGCTTCCATTATCCAAATCGTCCGATCCCAGACGTAATTACCCTGCGCATCTTTAGCGCCAAAATAACTCGCATTTTCAGGATCTTGCATTTGATCGGTGGTTAATCCGACAGAAATCTTATCGCCCGATGTCAGATCTGGTTTATGCGAGGTGGTGTACTTGTCGAAATAACTAGGGCCGGTTTTTGCGCGCTCAGAAAGACGCGTATTGTCTCGCCCTATGACAGTACCCATACTCTCTTCTACAGAGCTCACCACATCACCTACCACAAATACATTCTTAAGGATGATCTCATTGCCTTTCCTATCATCTGATCCTATAAGTCCACCGATATAATCTTTGCCTTGCACACGAATATTGCTGTAACTGTTTTCAATGGTTACCGTAGCGCTTGGATTAAGGAGCCCAACTAACCCACCCACAGTATCATCTGAGTGGATATGTCCCCCGCTAACAAAAGACTGCTTAATGGTCACATCGCCATTGATTCGGCCTATAAGGCCACCAAATCCACTGTCTGAGTAAGCTTCGCCAGCAGCGATGTCACCTGTCCACCAGAGATCAGTTACACTACCGCCCACTAAGGTGGTATTCCCAGCTCTACCAATAAGCCCCCCTGCAAATTTATTCCGCTCAAGAGTGATATCATTGACGGCTACGTTGGTTAATGTCGTATCAAAGCTGTACCCCAAAAGTCCACCTGCCGAATTGGTACTGTCTTTATGGGTTTTATCTATCTTTGCAACCCAAAGCGTATTGGCGGTAATGTTTGACAGTGTAGCAGCGTTAGCCACACCCGCAATTAAACCGATATCATAATCAGGACGCGAGTACACTTTCGCCGTATTAAAATTAATATTAGTGATGGTTGCACCGTCTAAACTACTAAATAATCCGACTGGAATATCGCGGCTACGCTTCTCGGGTTGGATATTAAGATTAGCAATGGTAAAGCCTGCCCCGTCGAGGCTGCCTGAAAAACTAAGGGCTTGGCCATTAGCACCCGTAATGGGATAAAATTGAATATTTTGGCAATCCAGGTCGTTTACTAGGACATAATCTGCAGCCATGTTATTTTTGATATTCGCTAGCGCAGTACAGGTGCTAATCGCAAGCGGATTGGCCTGAGCAAAGCCGCAAAATGACACCATTGACAATAACAGTAAAAACTTATCGTGTGTACGGTTTAATAACATAGATTTTCTCCAATTTAGAACAAGGGTAAGGCAGCGACCGGCAAAGCCCACGTTGTTAGCAAATTAACCAAAGATTGCACTCAAGTCAAG
>JABCZS010000019.1 GCA_013289605.1 Gammaproteobacteria bacterium | reverse complement strand
CGGACGGGGGAATTTTTTGATGTTTGATGTAGATCCTGCATCGCTAAAATCCCCCGGACCGCTGGTCCGGCCCCCTTTACAAAGGGGGAAAATCATATCTTTAGCTAAAATAAACAAATTGACCATCACCTGAAAATTACTTATCATTCGAATTTGTTTAATAATTATACAAATCTCAGGCCTTATTAAAGGTATTTAAATAGCATGAACGCACATAAGCTCACCCCAGGCACTGAACGTAGTTTTGGCATAGTGCTGGCTATTGTTTTTATCTGCATTGCAATCTGGCCTGTCCTATTTAATGAAACCATTAGAGTTTGGGCCCTGATCATCGCGAGTATCCTATTATTTTTAGCCTTGTTTATCCCAAAATCTTTGAAACTTGCAAATCTATTATGGTTTAAATTGGGCATGTTACTGGGAACTGTAGTCACGCCCATAGTCATGGCTTTATTATTTTTTCTCACCATCGTACCGACAGGATTGATTATGAAAGCCATGGGTAAAGATTTATTATCGCAGCGCATGAATAAAACCACAGCAAGCTATTGGATTTCGCGTAAAGAACCGGTAGGCAGCATGAAAAATCAATTTTAAGAGAACTATATGTCGTTTTTAAAAGAATTATTTACTTTTGTAAAAGCCCGCAAAAAATATTGGTTATTACCCGTGTTAATTGTAATGTTATTGCTCGGCAGCTTGCTGGTATTTAGTCAAGGCACTGCAGTGGCACCCTTAATCTATACGATTTTTTAGCATGACAGCCATACTGGGTATTTCAGGTTACTATCACGACAGCGCTGCGGCATTGGTTATCGACGGCAAAATTATTGCTGCAGCACAAGAAGAACGCTTTAGCCGTAAAAAACATGACCCCTCTTTTCCTCATCATGCAGTAAACTATGTATTAAGCGAAGCAGGCATTCTACTTGCTGATATTGATTATGTCGCTTTTTATGATAAACCCTTTCTTAAATTTGAACGATTATTAGAAACCTATGTCGCCCATGCGCCCAAAGGCTTGCGATCATTTAGTATGGCAATGAGCGTGTGGTTAAGAGAAAAACTGTTTCAAAAAGATTTATTACACCAAGAACTAAAAAAAATCGATAAAAAATTCAATCGGGAAAAATTACTTTTTTCAGAACACCATTTTAGCCATGCAGCGAGTGCTTATTACCCTTCTCCATTTGATGAAGCGATTGTTTTAACTTTAGATGGTGTAGGCGAATGGGCCACAACCACTGTGGGCATAGGCAAAGGAAATAAACTGGATATTATCAAAGAAATCCATTTCCCACACTCGTTAGGCTTACTATATTCTGCGTTTACTTATTACACGGGTTTCAAGGTCAATAGCGGTGAATATAAATTAATGGGCTTAGCCCCTTATGGTGAGCCTAAATATAAAAATATTATTTTAGATCAATTGATAGATGTTAAAGCTGACGGCTCGTACCGATTAAATCAAAAATATTTTAACTATGCCACCGGCTTGACCATGACCAATAAAAAATTCTCTCAACTTTTTGGTCAAAACCCAAGAAAACCTGAGAGTGAAAATATCACCCCATTTCATATGGATATTGCTGCATCCATACAAGCGGTTACAGAAGAAGTCATGCTACTCATGACACAAAACCTTGCCCAAGAATTTTCTATCCCAAATTTATGCCTGGCAGGCGGTGTTGCTTTAAATTGTGTCGCCAATGGAAAAATATTAAAACAAGGCTTATTTAAAAACATCTGGATCCAACCTGCTGCAGGGGATGCCGGCGGCGCATTGGGCGCAGCGCTTGCTGTTTGGCATAAGGAGTTGGATAACCCCCGTCAGACTACGCAGACAGATACCATGCAAGGCGCCTACTTAGGGCCTCAATATTCACAAGCACAGATAGAGCAAGCGCTGAGCGCATGCGGCGGTATATTTGAAACAGTCCCTGAAGACAAAATGATTGAACTTACCGCGCAAGCACTCACTCAAGAAAAAACCATAGGCTGGTTTCAGGGTCGCATGGAATTTGGTCCCAGGGCCTTGGGTGCACGCTCGATTATTGCCGATCCCAGATCCAAAACCATGCAAAAAAATCTGAATTTAAAGGTTAAGTACCGTGAAAGTTTTAGACCGTTTGCGCCTTCCGTACTCAGAGAAGACGTGGATAAATGGTTTGAATTGGATGCGGATAGTCCATATATGTTGTTTGTAGCAGATGTACAACCCGCGCATCGAATTTCGATGACGCCAGAAGAGCAGGCACTTTTTGGGATAGATAAGCTTAATATCAGTCGATCAAATATCCCTGCAGTCACACATATTGATTATTCAGCGCGGATCCAAACCGTAGATAAAAACACAAATCAAAAATATCATGCCTTGATTACAAAATTCAAAGAATACACACAGTGTCCGATGCTGATTAATACCTCATTTAATGTCAGAGGTGAGCCTATCGTCGCAACGCCCGAAGATGCCTTTCGTTGCTTTATGGGAACGGACATCGACATGCTGGTCATTGGAAACAGTGTTCTCTATAAACATCAACAAAATAAAGCGTTAAAAGAAAACTACGAAGAAAAATATGAGCTGGATTAAAATTGTTTTTATCAATGTGATCGTGCTGTTAATACTATTAATTTTAGGATCATTGGCTTTGCGCGCATGGGATGCGTTCATTACAAAAGATGAGATTTATCAAGTAAAAGATTTTAATACCAATACCATCCGCGCAACGTATCCGAATTACAATGAATATGAACGCAAAGATGCGATTAATATTTTTACTGATTTTGCTGCACCTCGCACACTGTATAGTCCTTTTATAGAATGGCGCAGAGATGCCTATACTGGGCATTCAGCAAATATAGAGGAACAATATAAAACCAGATTATCCTATAACCACAACATAAATCATTCCATTTGGTTTTTTGGAGGCTCTACCATCTGGGGCACCGGTGCAAAAGATGAAGAAACGATACCTTCTTATTTTGCTAAAGCTTCTTCACTAGACGTATGGAATCTAGGCGAATCAGCATACACTTCCTTTCAAGAGTTTATCCAGTTACAACTATTATTAGTGAATAATTTAACACCCGAGGTGGCCATTTTTTATGACGGAGTTAACGATAGCATTTACTGCAACACCAATACCCTGACCTTACCCACCCATATGCGAGAAGATGAATATAGACAGATCATTGAAAAACACCCAAAACATAAACAGATCATAGATAAATTAACAGAAAAAGCTGACCAGGGTTATCAATTAGGCGATGAAATAGAACATATTTATAATAAAGTTTTTTACTTTTTTAGTGAACCTTATGCTAAAAGACTATCCGGCTTTTTTGACAACAGAGCAATGAGTACTAGCTACAATAAAAATCTATCGACTTCTCGACCATTCTCCGCATTTGAAAAGCAACACCATTACCGCAACTGTGATACTGATGAAATTAAAGCACAGGCCGCGGCACGAATGACTGTGAATACTTGGCTACTTGCCTATGATTTGCTTTCAACTAAAAATATTCCGGTTTTATTTGTGTTACAACCCACCTCGCATATAGGTACAGAATTTCATCAACTGGATTATTTACTGGATTCAGAAAAGCAAAGAATTGTCGATGAGAAAAAATCATATGAAGCACAATATGCAATGATAAAAAAGATTTGGGCTGAAGAGTGTTTAAAACATAACGCTTGTGATAATTTTTTGGATTTAAGTGAAGTGTTTAATGGTTATCAAGAACCTATTTTTATAGATACCATGCATATTAGTCCCAATGGGAATAAGATTGTGGCGAATGAGATTTACAATTATATGTGCCAAAATGATCAATTTAAAGTTTGTTAGTTATCAGAGTTGTCAGTCAAATCGCAAGAAGTATTCATTGCGGACCTACTAGTATTGACAACTATTTCGTCATATTTCATGATAATTTGACGACAGAGCTGTCAATTTCTAGGATAAACCCTCTTTTATTCGTTTTCTTACAGTCGCGGGTCTTAGCAATGCAAAAATAATTAACACCGAACTGGACAAGTAGTTGTATCTATAGAAAATCTTGACGTATTGCAAGCAATTACGTAATATTAACAATTTTCAAATGAGTCCCTTGAGTGAGTAAAACCCATCGCGTTACCTGCATAATTGGCACCCGGCCTGAAGTATTAAAAATGGCACCCGTAATCTTAGCTTTAGAAGCCCAAGAAAATATCCAAGTCGATACGATCGTAACTGGACAGCATCGCGAAATGCTAGATCAAATGCTCACTCATTTTAATATTAACGTCACCGCCGATTTTAATATTATGACAGAGAACCAACAACTCTCTCAATTAACTGCGAGATTACTAGAGTTACTTGCAGATTATTTAAAAACATGCCCTAGTGATTTAATCATTGCACAAGGCGATACGACGACGACCATGACCGCGGCATTAAGCGCATTTTATCATCACATTCCTTTTATGCACGTTGAAGCAGGGCTACGCACTGATAATGTTAACATGCCATTTCCTGAGGAATTAAATCGCAGAATTACCAGTCAAATTGCGAGCATTCATTGCTGCCCTACTGAATTAGCAAAAGAAAATTTATTAAAAGAAGGTATTGCTGAGCATGTGCATATGACGGGCAATACCATTATTGATACGTTATATCGTTTTACAAAGGGTATAACTATCCCTAAAAATGATAAAAAAATTATTCTTGTCACTTGCCATCGACGTGAAAATTTTGGCAAACCAATGGAAAACATTTGCACTGCACTGAAGGAAATTATTCAACATCATCTTGATGTCGAAATCGTTCTCCCAGTACACCCCAATCCTAATGTAAAGCAAATTATTTATCACCATTTACAAAATGTTGACCGCATTCATTTAACCGAACATTTAGATTATGAGGCGCTCACAACTCTCCTAGCAAAGAGTTATTTAGTGATCACTGACTCAGGAGGATTGCAGGAAGAAGCGCCCGCCCTAGGTAAACCCGTATTGGTATTGCGTGAACAAACAGAGCGCCCTGAGGGGATTGCCTGTGGCGCAGCCAAAATAGTCGGTACAGATCCTAAAAAAATTACCGAAGCTGTGAATATATTGTTAACGGACCCTAAGGCGTATCAGCAGATGAGTACGGCTGGATCGCCCTACGGCGATGGCAACGCTTCAGAGCGCATTGCAAAAATTGTGACAGATTACCTTATTACTGTTCAATAATTGGAATTATGCTGATTCGCAGAAAGTAAGACCTCATCAAAAAAAGTAATATATTCTTTGACATAAAAAGGTCGCAAATGATTGATATCTCTATAGATAGGCCATCCTTGCGCAGTTGCAGTAAGGCAAGACTCATCATTGCAAAGTATATCAACTGGGTCTAAAACAGTAACGCCGTTTCTCAATGCAACTTCTCTAAGTTTAGTTCTAATGTCCTGATAAGGCATAAGCACATTTTTGCTTACTTTATGGGTATTATTAATCAATTTAACCCCAGTGAAATCGCGCTCCAAACGATTGAGCGGATCAAATTCTTCGCCCATAGGAATACTCATCAGCAAATATATTTTTTTATTATTTTCATTCATAAGCTGGAAAAAATTATCTAAAGCATTATAAGTTTTTTCCAGGTAAATCTCGCCATTGCCTTGTTCGGTTTCGGAATAAAGAGGATAACGTTGACCATTTTCTAAATAATAATAATCTGATGGCCTTTGAGTGTCGAAATATTTAAACCATAAAGCACCTAGAACAATAGTGGTAATCTTCGGATCTTCAAGCAGCGTTTGCGCCGTATCCATTAAACTTGCACATTTAATACGACTATCAGAATATACATTAGGGATCGGTGGACATCCACCACCTGATGCAAAAATAACCGATTTGATATCAGGCTCATTCTCTTGCATTAACTTATCTATTCTAGGTGAATACTGTTCTACGTTACTATCCCCTATAAAGAGTACTTTTTCAGGATTATTACCTTGTGAAAATAATTTTCGCCCCTCAAATTGACTACGTTTCAGCCTTACACCCGGATAATCCCAATCGCCTACGGCTTGAATAATATTATCGATACCTGAGATTTTTGAGGATTGTGCGAGTATTTTTTCGCTGGTCATCATATAGCCCACCAAAGCCATCGCTACCATGCCTGCAATAAGCGGAATTGCCACTATTTTTTGTTTTGATCTTATGGGTTTTTCAACAAAATAATAAGTAGCTATCGCCAACGTAAAACTAAGGAAAATAGCCGCGATTGTTATTAACACTTGCGATTCTTGAGGATTAACTATTTTTATAAAAGAAAACAAAGGCCAATGCCAAAGATATAACGGGAAACTGATTAAACCAATAAATACCAGCACTTTATTAGCCAACAATTTTCTGTTGATGTAGGCATTCTGTCCTGCTGAGATAATAAATAATGCACTTAATGTGGGTACAAGTGCCCACCAACCAGGAAAATGCAAGGTATTCTCCATGTAAAAAACACCCATCATTATTATTAACACCCCGATACCTGATAAAATATTGGGATTAATTTTATTAAAATAATGCATGGACTTATCGTGTTTTACGAGCATGAAATATGAAATGAGGCTGCCCAGCATTAATTCCCAAAATCTTGTTAAAGGCAGATAAAAGGTAAACTCAGGATCACTGGTGAGATAAAAAATGTTTAACGCGAATGAAATCATCAAGCCCACTACAATTAGAGCGAGCGTTAATAATTTCCACCGATAGACAAGAAACAACAATAATGGCCAAATGATATAAAATTGTTCCTCGATTCCTAAAGACCATAAATGAAGTAATGGCTTAAGCTCCGCTCTTGAATTAAAATAACCAATTTCCTGATATAAAGTAAAATTAGTGATGAATCCCGTAGCAGAAAGGATATGCTTTCCTAATTGCGCAAACTCATTAGGCAATAGCAGCAACCAGCCGTAGAGTAAACACGCAATCAGCACCAATAATAAAGCAGGAAAAATACGTTTAATTCGTCGTGTATAAAAATCAATTAAACTAAATTTTTTTTGCACCATCTCTTTGAGTAAAATATTAGAGATCAAAAACCCAGAGATAACAAAAAAAATATCAACGCCAATAAATCCACCTTTAAAATAATCAGGGAATGCATGAAAGGCTATCACAGCCAATACGGCTATAGCCCTTAACCCATCAATATCAGGACGATACTGTGTTTGATCGTAAGCATGACTCATACTTAAATGGATACCTGTTTTCGAATGAGTCATTTTCTTCTATTTTTGTCACTTCAGCAACTGAGGATTGCAAATAAGCTTTTTGACTTACTCAATTCTTTGCGTTTACACCTTTCAGATGATAGCCATCAGACCTAAAAAATGATAAAATTTACGCCTTTAATACCAGGGTTTATGATGACTTTTCATACGATTTCCATTATTGGTTTAGGTTATATTGGACTGCCCACTGCAGCTATGTTCGCCTCTCATAAAAAGAAAGTCATTGGTGTTGATATCAATCAAGATATCGTTAATACGATAAATCAAGGGAAAGTGCACATTGTAGAGCCACAACTTGAAACACTGGTGCGTGGCTGTGTCACAGAGGGTTATTTAAAGGCAACCACCCGACCGGAAGCATCGGATGTGTTTCTGATTGCAGTGCCTACCCCGTTTAAAGACAACCATGAACCCGATTTAAGTTACATCGCCGCGGCATGTCAAGCCATTGCACCGGTTATCGCAAAAGGCAATTTAATCATTTTAGAATCCACCTCTCCTGTGGGTACTACCGAGCGTATCGCTGCATGGCTAAAAGAAGCAAGACCCGATCTCAGCTTCCCACAAACTCACGGGGAAGATTCGGATATTCGTATTTGTTACTGCCCCGAAAGAGTATTGCCTGGTCATTCTGTAAGAGAATTGGTTGAAAATGATCGAATTATTGGAGGCCTAACCCCTCGCTGTTCGCAGCTTGCAGTCAGTCTTTATAAAACTTTTGTACAAGGCGAATGTTTAATTACTAATGCCCGTACGGCTGAAATGACCAAGCTGGTTGAAAATAGCTTTCGTGATGTCAATATCGCTTTTGCCAATGAACTCTCCATGATTTGTGAACCGCTGAATATTAATGTATGGGAATTAATTACACTTGCCAACCGCCATCCTCGTGTCAATATTCTGCAACCCGGTCCGGGTGTAGGCGGACACTGCATCGCTGTAGATCCCTGGTTTATTATCAGTGAGTCTCCCAAAGAGAGTCGATTAATACGGATGGCACGTGAAGTCAATGAAAGCAAACCACAGTGGGTAATTAACAAAGTCAAATGTAAGATTGCTGATTTCTTACAAGCCCATCCAGAGAAAAAAATATCAGATATAAAAATCGCATGTTTAGGCTTAGCATTTAAAGCGGATATTGATGATTTACGCGAAAGTCCTGCGCTGGATATTACCTTGAAGCTTGGACAAATATACCCACATCAGGTCAGCGCGGTGGAACCCAAGATAACACAAGCCCCTCAAGCATTATTAACACAACATATTTCACTTGTCTCTCTTGATGAAGCGTTAGGTGCGGACATTTTTGTTATATTGGTTGATCACCGTGAATTCAAAGAATGTGACCATTTATATTTAGTTAAGAAAAATATGGTGGACACTAAAGGTCTTTGGTTATGAACTTAAAACGTTCAGAAGTAAAAAAAAAATTACTCTCCCTAAAAGAAAAACTACAACCTTATTTGAAATTCATTTTTAAAGACAGAACTCAAATAAAACTATTGCTCGAAAAGGAAGGTTTAACGCGCACTGAGGATTATATTAAAGAACACTATAAGTCACCTAATAAAAGAGCATACTATTTAGGCTATCTCTCAAGGTTGATCTACCCCACAGATTTTAGTAATTTTAGACGTTTAGGATTAGAATCTTTAAGTATCCAGCCCAAAATTTTCTGGAAAAAATGGTTTGCATTTAAATTATTTGATCATGGTGAAATTGAAGTACCCCATACACTCACCGCAACGCTCCCCTTTTATCGTAAGCTAAATGCTATTACTCGCAATAAAATACGCTTTATTGCAGGCATACATCAACTGAATACATTAGGAATCAGCGTACCTTCTGCCAACTTGAAAGCATATGAGCCTATAGGTAATCGTATATTATACGTTGCAGCCAGCGCTTTGCCTTACCACAATACAGGGTATACCATCCGCACCCAAAATCTACTTCAGGGTTTAGCCGCAGTGGGTTGGGAGGTATTATGTGTGACACGTCCTGGCTATCCAGAAGATCGTCCCGATAAAACAAATAGCGAGAAGGATCACACTTATCAAATCGATCACGTACATTATGAAACATTGCATGGCCCTCATCGTCAACGTTTGGCACCCAAAGACTATGTATTTAAAGCTGCAGATATTTTAGAAGCAAAAATGCGTGCATTTCGTCCGAGCATAGTCCAAGCGGCGTCGAATCATGAAAATGCACTGCCTGCGCTTATCGCTGCGAAGAGGCTGGGGATCCCATTTTTTTATGAAGTTAGAGGATTATGGGAATTAACACGCTCCTCTAAAATGGTAAACTTCGAAAATAGCGAGCGCTTTAAACTTGAACAACATTTAGAAAATACGGTGTCGCGATATGCTGATCGCATTATCACTTTAGGCACTCATCTTGCGCAAGAATTAATCGAGCGGGGCGCAAGTGCTGAAAAAATTAAACTTGCTCCCAATGCAATAGATCCTGCTGCATTTACGCCACTGCCTAAAGATGAAGCATTAATGCAAAAATTAAAATTGACGTCTGAAAATTTTATTATTGGATATGCAGGCGCCATTCTTGCTTATGAGGGATTAGATGATCTTATCACTGGTTTTTCACTACTGCTCCAGCAGGTTCCTCGTGCAAGACTAGTCATCATTGGAGACGGGGATGCGCTAGAAAGCTTAAAGCAAAAAGCCCATCGGTTACAATTACAAAATGAAATCCATTTTATAGGCAAAATAGCTCATCATGAAATTAAGCAATATTATTCTATTTTTAACGTGATTGTATTACCTCGTAAGCCTTATAAAGTCTGTCAATTAGTAACGCCTCTTAAACCTTTAGAAGCGATGGCATTAAAAATTCCACTGGTGGTTTCAGATGTCGCCGCTTTACAAGAAATAGTACAACATGGTGAAACTGGCTTAGTACATCGTGCAGGCGATCCGATCTCCTTAGCCAGCACTTTACACCTTCTAACACAAGATGAATCCCTTTGTGAAAAATTAAGTAACACGGCATATCATTATGTTACCCATCAACGTACATGGATTAAAATATGCGAAGAATTAACTCCACTTTATCTTGAATTTATACTTAACAATAAACCACAAGCTATTATTCATAATAATTACGAATGCTTAGCTTACAATGAGGATATCTCTGCAGATGAAATACTATTGCACGGCTGGAGATATCGTCAATTCCCTCCCATTAAGCTCGATGAAATACCCTGGGCACTAAAAAGCGATGAGCAAAGATCATGGAATTTTAGTATTCATTGCTGGGATATGATTGAACCCTTGTTGAAGAGATATTCAGACAATAGAGAAGACTTATATCTACGCATGGCTGCGCAGGTTATGATTGAATGGATAAATTTAAAAAATACCAATGCATACCCGGATCTCTCGCCATTCATTTGGTATGACATGGCTGTCGGAATACGTGCAGCACGTCTTTCTTACGTCATAGTAACAAATGATATTAAAAATATTTTTGATATTGAAACGCGCGAACTTTTAATGAAGTCATTAGATGAACATCGGGCGTATCTAGCACAAGATAAAAATATTGCCTTTCATAACAATCATGGTCTCTTCCAAGTTTTTGGACAATTAACTATGGCACGATGCTTTGCTGCAAAATCACCATTAATGGCTTTAAGTTTAATCCAAGCACAAAATCGATTAAAAACTATTTTAGCCCAGCAATTTACGAAAGAAGCCGTTCACACAGAACACTCCCCTCAATATCACTACATGGTATATCATCTACTTAATTTAATGATTACAACAAATTTAATTCAAGATCAGAAAGCATTAAAATTAGTACATCGCATTGAAGAGTCGTTATCCTGGTTTATATTACCCAATGGCCATATCTGCAATTTTGGTGATTCTGATGCCATTTCATTATCTATAAATAGGATCAAACCTATAGATGACTTTATTTGTTACCCAGAAAGTGGGTACTTTGTTGTTCGCACACCCTCTGACGAAAAGCCAAATGATTCTACTCAAGATTCATATTTAGCCCAAATTGCAGCATTTCATTCGCGCACACATAAGCATGCTGATGATTTAAGTTTTATCTGGAGTGAGCATGGAACTGATATTTTAGTCGATTCTGGACGTTTTGGGTACATGGGAAAAACACAAGCCAACACACCCTTATGGGATCAAGGTTTTTGGTATTCCGATTCAAACCGTATCTATTGTGAAAGTACGCGCGCGCACAATACTGTACTATTTGATACACTAGATTATCTACGCAAAGGAATTAAACCTTATGGTAGCGCCATTAAACGCTGGATAAAAACACCCGAAAGAATTTTTGCAATTGAAACACGCGTGATGCATTTTAATCAAATAGAGCATGAACGTCTTTTAGTATTTTATCCTGGGAAATGGCTGCTAGTTTTTGATAAATTCAATGATATGTTAAAGAACAAACACAATGTTCAACAATGGTTTCATTTAGCACCTCATCTTAGCATTACAAAATATGAAAATGGGTTTACTATCCCCATCAAAGCCACTCACAAACCATTACAGGTCATTAATTTAATGCCGGCAAATGCTTCACGTATCTACTGCGGAGAAAGAGAACCCACTATGCAAGGCTTTGTATCATTGACTGAAGGCGAAATAACACCCGCTCCTGCATTCTGTTATGAGCTTAAGGACTGCGCTAATGGATATTTTTCAACTTTATTTAGTTTTTCTGATTTTTTAAATTCCAATATTCATGAGAATAAAGTATATAGCAAAGGGCATAAAATTAAGATGCATTGGAAAGATGAAACGAAAACTCATCGACTCCTGATAGATAGAAAGCCTAAGGATTTGAAAATTGATTATAAAATAAATAGGGTTAACCATGATTGACCTTATTAAAAAATGGTTAAAATCAAAAATACCAGGCAACAAATCAAATCATTATGATTTAACTGCTCTAGATTTACCTCAAGATTTGATATTTTTTCCGTATGAGATTTTAAATGATAAAAAATCCATCGAAAATGCCAATAAAATATTATTAAGCGGTTGGAAGCTCGGACATTATCCTGTTGTGCGACTTAATGAAATACCCTGGCAATATCAAACTGATAATGAACGTTCATGGAATTATCATATCCATTGCTGGGATATGGTTGAATCATTACTCCAAACACATTCTGCAACGCTCGAACCACCCTATCTGATCGCTGCAATTGAAGTCGCGGTTGAGTGGGTGAAGACCCAAAGTGATGCTGATTCCCCCAAACTCTCTCCTTATGCATGGTATGATATGGCAGTAGGACTGCGTGCTTATCGATTAGCCTATATCCTTGATGCAGGCAAGAAATTAAATCTTTTAGATGAGAAAAATCAAGATTTATTACTCAAATCTTTAGAGGAACACCGATCCTATTTGACTAATGATAAACATATTGCTTTTCATAGCAATCACGGCTTTTATCAAATTGCTGGACAACTTGCCATGTCTCGGCGTTTTGCTTACCTCTCGGACTCGATGTTAAAATCATACCTTCAAGCAATCGATCGCTTACAATTTATTCTTAACAAACAATTTTCTAAAGAAGGTGTACATCTCGAGCATTCACCTGATTATCATCGCATGGTTTATAGGACGTTAAAATGCATGTTAGATGCCGGATTGATTACAGGAAGAAATCTGCACGAATTATGTGAAAATATTGAGGAAGCACTCGCATGGTTTGTTTTACCTAATAGAAATATCTGTAATTTTGGAGATTCCGATTACAAATCTTTAGGAGAAAATCCTGAAACGGCTGCACAGCTCTGGATGACGCCGCATATGCGTTATGCTACCACTGGCGGAAAAGCTGGAGCATTACCAGAAGCGCATTACAGATTCTTTAAATCTAGTGGGTATTTTATTGTGCGCAAACCATCAGATCAGCATCCTAACATAGGTTCAGATGACTCATATCTTGCCGTTAATGCCGCTTATCATTCACGCACACATAAACATGCAGATGATCTTAGTTTCGTCTGGTCTGAAGGAAGTAATGATATTTTAGTTGATGCGGGTCGCTATGGATACATCGGCAAAACCGTAAAAGGATCACCATTATATAATGCGGGTTTTTGGTATTCAGATCCGCAACGCATTTTTTGCGAAAGTACACATGCACATAATACACTCGAATTTGATGGGCAAAGTTACCCAAGAAGAAAAATCACCAAACCTTACGGTAGTGCACTAAGGAAATTTAGCTCAATTAATGATAAAATTTTCTCAGTTTCAGCTGAAGTTAAACAATTTTCCACGACTGTACACAAACGGGTTTTAATATTTAATCCTGCATGTTGGTTATTGGTGTGGGACAGATTCGATAATCTATCGCAAAGAACCCATAGCGTAAAGCAATGGTTTCATTTATCACCCCATCTCCAGTGTATACAAAATGCCAACGGGTTTAATATCAATTTGGATATTGAAAACCAACCCCTAAATGTCATACAACTACTGCGTGAACCCAGTGCCTCTATAGTCTACAAAGGTGATAAAGAACCGATAATGCAAGGTTGGTGGTCAGGAAAAGCGCATGAATTTACTCCTGCAGCAGCTTTTTGTTACAAGTTAAACGGTAGGTCAGGTACTTTCGCAACATTATTTTGTTACTCTAAGAACTTACAATCCAATTTCTCCAATTCATATACTAATGATGCAGGCAATAAAATTCACGTGGAATGGGTAGACAATGACTTCTCCCATACACTAGATGTCACTAACGATAAGGATTTAAAGATATATTATGTTTAATCACCGTAAATTAATTACCCTAGCTCACCGCAAATTAATTACCCTAGCAAAGCTGTTTAAAAAATCATGGCCGCTGTATTTTTCCAAGAAATTTACACCTAAACCATCCCATGATTGCGATACCACGTCACCTATATTTCATGATAGCAAACAAATTCTACAACGCTTATATAATCAATTTGATGGCGCAGAGCCTGTTAGTTACTCACAAGAAGATCTTACTGCATTTCAAATGTTTGATGCAAAATCATTCTTAAGCGAAGTTATCGGAAAAGTCAAAATAGCTAATACTTTCACGTTGGGTTTTAAACCACGGTTAACACGTAGTCAAAAAATTGCCTGGAAATTTCATTGCTTAATTAACAATGAAAATGAAGCATTGAAAATATATGAACAATCTGTCCAAAATAACAAAATTGTTTTTATTTTGAATATAGATAATCATTTTACCTGCGATCAATCCTTATTTATTGATAAAAAGACTTTTTTGCGGTTTAAAGGCAAAAATTATACTTTCTGGGTCATTCAACACTTTACTTTTTACGGCATATATTTTCCAAATGAAAAAATTTATTATTCACTAAGGAATTTCTGGAATCACCGTAAGCACGGCAACTGTATCGAAGATTATTACAGGGTGGTTTTCTCTCATCATCAACAATTATTTGATTGGGATAAAAAGTCAGAGGAAAGAAAATTTATTGGACTATTACTTTCATACCCTAGACCTTTCCATTTTTTTACCGACATGCTTCCAACAACAGATCTATTGCTCAATAAAAGCACTGTCATGGCAACAGAATTAAAAACCATTATTTTGCTAGATAATCGTGCCTTTTACCATCCAGATCGTTTTTTCCATGAATCAGGCTACAACTATATAGTGCTATCCCCTTCTGAAATTAACAATTACTTAATTCAGAATAATGTTTTTATGCTGCAAGCCACAAAAAATATTGAGAAACGTTTTAATAATTTTAATATTAAGCAAAGTTATTATAATAAAATGCTTAAGTGCTCATATGATGGAGCATTAGCAGATCCTTCTTTTACTGCCACATTGTCCACCGCTAGGCAAGCCTATCCCCTGTTATGGATGGGAATGTGCAAAGAGCGGCGTTCTTGGCTAGAAGGCAATGATGGGATTTGCAAAATTGTTCAGATGTTTAAACAAATCTACCCTAATACGGCTTTAATTATTGATGGCTTAACCGCAACTGAAACCACTAAAAATGATTACAAAAAAGGAGTATCTGACCAAGAGGAAGTGGCATTAACAGATATCAAAAATCGCTTGCCTGGAGTTCAAATCATTAATGCCATGGGGATCAAAGCCTTCCAAAAAATAGCTTTGGCCCAACATGTGGACTTTTTTATTTGCTGCTATTTAACCGATTCACTGTACCCTGCGCAATTTGCATCAAAATTTGGAATAGGATACGGACCCACAAGTATTGATTTGACCGGTCATCGTCATCCTATGACAGTAGTATTACCTAAGGCTAATATTCAAGATGTGCCCATTATTTGTCCAGTCACAAATAATGAAGAAGGAGTGAGTTACAGTATTGACCCTGAATTTGTCGCTGAAGCCGCATTTAATATTTTTCAACGTTACCAGCAATTTAAAAAATCAGCAAAAGATACTCTTTTTTGCAGCTTTGATGCATTTAACCAAACATTAAACCCGGACAACCTGAGTATTAAGATTACAACCGAAAAAAATCATTTAATTATCCTATGTCCTGAGCCAGTATTTACACCACAAGCTCAAACCAGTGGTTACGCTTACCCCATACATTGTAAAATGCCTTATTTTTTTCGCTTTGAAGCCTACGCCAAGAAAAAAACACTGCTATATATTTATGGCTATGATCAAAGTGGCGCTTTAGTCTATCAAAGTCCCTATTTAGAAGTAGGTAGAGTAGCCACTATTAATTTCCCGCCCACAGCAAATGCGTTTAGATTATTCATCAATTTGGCAGCTGACGACGAATTAGATTTTTTTGATATCCATTGGAATACCTTTGACACAGTCGGGAATGTACGTTTAGGTGGTGATCTTAATTTGCGAGCAAAGGCTACTACAGATGTTTAGCACTCTACTTAATAATTTAAAATGGTTTTTTTTAAGTCTTGGGCTGAAATTTTTTCAAGTTGCGCCCGGCTATACGATTTCAGTTGCCATTTTGAATTTGCTTTCACATTTTTCCATGTTGTGTTCTTTTTTAATCCCTTTGAAAGTATTGCTTTTATTAGGTGCGCCCGAGTTGCCCTCATTCTTTCCGGAGAGTTGGAAAAGTGAGAATCGACAGGAATTGATTATTATTTCAATTATTGTAACCGCTGCTATTTATTCTCTACATTTACTCTGTGAAAAACTGATTGAAATATGCACAGTTAAAGGTGCTAATGAGCTACTGCTTAAAAGTAAAAAGATCATGCTTTTTAAAAATCAAGATGAAATTGCTATCAAAGCATATGGAAACTATACACTAGCGCTTGCTAATTTGTTTTTTGTAACGATAGGTTTAATTATAATTCTTTATATTTACCCGCTACTCGCAGCTGTGCTGCTGATTTATATTATTTTATCCGTAGTTTTACTGAGTATCGGCTATCAATTTAGCAAAAAAATTAGATTTAAACTAGAAGAAGAACTGGCAGAAACGATACGCATCTGTACAGCGATCGGTTTTTTTATTGCTTTTGGTGTCATTGTTTATCTTTTTTTGCAGAATCCAAATGCTGACATTGCAATTGCAATTGCAGCACTTATTTTAATGCGTTTAATGATGAATAAAACCAGTCAAATCATTAAGCGAATGATGAAATTATTCTCTAAACGCTCAGAAATCGATGTGTTATTTTTTCATAACAAACCGTATATTCCATTGATTGAACAAGATGAGCGTATTGCATGGGAATTTACTGATCCGGATTATCGTCACGCATGGTTAAAGCAGGCTTTAAGTGCTGTAGTTCTAATACCTATAACACGAATGGAATCCAAATGGCATCAATTAAACGATAAACATATTTTGGCATTTGACGTCACAGCTATCACTGCAGACAGTCAAACACATTATTTTTTTGTTAAATTATATACCCGGATAAAGTATGGGCAGGCGACCCATGAAGTTGACTTATTATCCGATCCCACTAGTCACTCTTTACCTGCATTGACCTTGTTAGCAAACAATGAAATAGACGGTTATCCTTGCAATGTTTTTGCATCAGACAATTTAGAGCATATTGATCAAAAATCTTGGAGTAGTAGTCGTTTACAAATATTAGATCAATTATTTTTTTTTCGACCTACAGAAAAGTTGATTAAGCAATATAAAAGGTCTCGCCCTTTATTATATGATCGCATCGTTGACCACATGGTCCCCCGTTTACGTCAGTTGGTGCATGATCCAGTGCGGGAAAAAGAGTTTAGGCAGTTTGAAGAAGCCCTTCCTTCATTCTGCGCAAAGTTAGCAAGATTGCCATTGCAAATTATCAATCCTGATATTGATTTAAACCATCTAGTCAAGCATCAGACCCAAGTCAAAATGACTCATTGGGGAAACTGGGAATTGGAGCCTTTAGGCGCTGCGTGGCCAGTGAATAGACCTAAACGCTTATATAGAATGACACAACAGCTACAAGCCCTACATCCTGAAATCAAAATTTGTGCTGAAGATGTACGACTTTGTAGTTTGTTATATGCTTTGAATGCTTATTATTTAGATAGAAAATATTCATATGCATTAGATTTAATTCCTGAAATTTTAAAACTGAGGTAGCCTGTGCAAACAGTAGCAATGATAGTTTGGAATGATTTTAAAAATGATGCCAGGGTACTAAAGGAAGCGCAAACTTTACAGGCTGCAGGCTATCAAGTCATAGTACACGCACTGCATACACCAGGCGTTACACAGGAATATGAAACGCTTGAATCTGGTGTTAAAGTAGTACGCGTCATGCGAAGTCCATTTTGGAATAAACGACAAAATAAATCGCAAGAACAATCAAATGTAAATCAGAACCCCTATATAAATAAAGTAGGAATTAAAAAATTCTTTTGGATAGCCTCTAGGATATGGACACATCTATTGTTACTCATGAAAATGCTACAAGCAAAACCCGATGTGATACACGCCCATGATGTGAATACTTTACCTACCGCTTATTTGGCTTCTATTTTTGCTCGTGCGCCGCTTGTGTATGACGCACATGAAGTAAGCACGGGTCGAGAAGGCTATCATAGTTTTCGCAAGATAGTATATTACACTGAAAAATTTTTGATGCCGAAAGCAAAGGCAACGATTACGACAACAACCACACGCGCCAAATTCTTTGCGCGTGCTTATCATATACAACGCCCTATAGTATTGCAAAATCGTCCACGTCTTACATCACCACAAAAAACCAATAAAATTCGTGATGAATTGAATCTACATGAAAACTGGCCCATAGTACTTTATCAAGGTGGCTTACAGCAGGGACGCGGTTTAGAGCGGTTACTCGACGCAGCATCGAAAGTTCCCAATACATATTTTGTCTATATCGGTGGTGGCCGTTTAGAAACACTATTAAAGGATAAAGCCAAAGCGCTTCATCTAGAAAATAAAGTCTATTTTATTCCCACGGTAAGTCTTGCGATACTTCCACTTTACACAGCTTCTGCGGATATGGGTGTGCAGGTTTTAGAGAACACGTGTTTTAACCATTATTCAACTGATTCAAATAAACTGTTTGAATATATTATCGCTGGACTTCCTATCATTGCTACGCATTTTCCTGAAATTGCAAAGGTGATACGTCAGTATGATCTTGGAATGTTAATTCCGCCAGGCAATACCGATGCATTAATTACAGCATTGCGCACGCTAAGTGCCGATCCTACGGTTCGCAAGCATTATCATCATAACGCAGCTTCCGCTTCTAAAAATCTCAATTGGGAAGAGCAAGAACAGGCGTTAATAGATCTTTATACTAAACTACCGATACATAAATCATGAATATTTTATTGCTTAGCTTTTCTTACCCACCCGAGATAGGTCCGGGTAGTTTTCGCGCGCAAACAATTGCTAAAGCGTTAACTCAATTTGGTCCTTCTGATTTACATATTGACGTTATCACTACCTACCCTTTGCGCTATGACCCCCAAAAACCTATCCCCCAGATTGAGCAGCATGGAAATATCACAATTTATCGCATTAATGCCCCGTTTAGGAAAAATAATTTCATCTTTCAAGTGTTGACGTTTTTCTACTTTGCCTTCTGCACTCTTTTCCAGGTGCGCCATAAAAAATATGACAGTATAGTTACCACCTCAGGGCGCTTAGCTACTGCAGCACTGGCATCACTGATTGCAAAAGTTAAATCCGCAAAATTATATGTCGATATACGAGAGATTTTCCCTGAAAATATCAAAGGTTTATTCCCCGGTGTTCGGGGTCAAATAATGAGTCAATTTTTTTCGATTATTGAATCGCGGGTTGTTCAACAAGCCAATAAGGTCAATCTTATTTCTCCAGGGTTTTTAGATTATTATCAATCAAAATTTAAACAATCTTTTTCATGTTATATGCATGCAGTTGACCCTTTGTTTATCGGTCAATTTCAAGAAGCTACGTCTGCACCCAATGCGCGTTTAAAAGTATATTACGCAGGGAATTTAGGTTATGGACAGTCATTGGATCAGATCTTGCCGTCACTTGCAAAAAAAACGGCTAATCAACTTGATTTTTATATTGTCGGCGGTGGCAATCGTCTTGAACTACTACGTACAGCCCTTCAAGAACAAAATATTACCAATGTGACTTTGATGAACAGTATGTCACGTGAGAAGTTAATTAGAGCGTATCAAAATGCAGATATTCTTTTCTTGCATATTCATCCTTATCCTTTTACTTTACGAGTGCTACCCTCTAAAATATTTGAATATGCTGCAACAGGAAAACCTATTTGGGCCGGGGTGATGGGTTATGCGAGAACATTTATGGAACAAGAAGTTTCCAATTGCGCCATATTTACCCCGGATAATGTGGATGATGCTATTTCAGCATTTCATACATTGACCTTGCGTACCCTGCCGCGTACTGAGTTTTTACAACATCATAACCAAGAAAAATTAATGCGCATGATCGCTAGCGATATTTTATCCCTATAATTTGATATTTTATTCGTTATGCATGCACTATATTATCGGCTACTTGAGAGTATATGCCTCGTGTATCGATAATTAACTGCGCATGTTGTTGTAATAATTCATAATCAATTTGATCATGCGCGGTGGCGATGACGATACAATCAAATGATTTAATGGTTTCTGCATGGAGTTCTGTGCTTGCTAAATTAAATTGATGTTTGCGCATCAACGGAAATTTGGGTACAAATGGATCGCTGTAAGCAACCTGTGCCCCACGCTCACGCAATTTTTCCATGATAATAATTGAAGGTGACTCGCGCACATCATTCACATTACGTTTATAGGCTAAACCGATGACCAAAATTTTTGCGCCCTTAACCGGTTTATAGCGATCATTCAATGCTTTGGTAATTTGTCTCACCACCCAATTCGGCATTGCGCCATTGATTTCACCTGCTAATTCGATAAAACGCGTATGTAAACCGTATTCACGCGCCTTCCAGGTCAGGTAAAATGGATCAACAGGAATACAATGCCCGCCAATACCCGGACCGGGATAATACGGCACAAAACCAAACGGTTTGGTTGATGCTGCGCGGATCACTTCATAGATATCGATATTCATTTTCTCAGCAACGATTTTAAGCTCATTGACCAATCCGATATTCACTGCACGGTGTATGTTTTCCAGTAATTTAGTCATTTCCGCAGTAGCAGGTGTTGAGACAGGCACGACTGTGTCTATGGCTTGCTCATACAACGCTATAGCCACTTCTAAGCAGGCTGGGGTCATGCCTGAGCATACTTTGGGTATGGTCCTTGTCGTATAGCGTTCATTGCCTGGATCTTCCCGCTCAGGTGAATAGGCGAGAAAAATATCTTGCCCGACCTTTAAGCCACTCATTTCCAGTGCGGGTTTAAGTACTTCTTCAGTGGTTCCAGGGTAAGTCGTACTTTCCAGGGAAACAATTTGCCCCACGCGCAAATGCGGTAATAAACTTTCCACAGTGAGCGTCACAAAAGATAAATCGGGTTCACGGTATTTAGATAACGGTGTCGGGACACATAAAATAATAGCGTCCGCCTCGGTGACACATGAAATATCACTAGTGCATTCGAGCTGTTTATCCAGTGCACTCAGTAATTGTTGTTCAGTGATGCGAGGAATATAGCTTTGGCCACGTAATAATTGTTTGATTTTATCTTTATCGATATCGACACCCAATACCTGGTATCCCGCGTCAATATAGGTAAAGGCTAGGGGCAATCCCACATAACCTAAACCAATAATGGCAATTTTACTTTGTTTTTGTTTTAAGCGGTCAATGAGTTGTTCTTTCATTATATTTTTAAGTTTCTCGAATGACTATTTGAGTGGGTAATTTTTCTAATTTAAAATATCTTGCGCGCGATTTTAGCATAAAATCTTAACAGTTGTCCTGAAAATTAGCTTGGAACAGCGCCCCAGCTTGCCCTTCCCCCTATCCTTACATATACTCATTCAAATAAATCCCACCACAGAAGGTAAATACTCATGACTACAACTTGGGTGGTTGCAGCGGATGCAACTGCGGCAAAAATTTATGCGTTAGGCAAAATAAAGGGCGAACTCGTCTTAATTAAAGATTTGGAACATGCTGAGGGACGCTTGAAAGCGGGCGAAATTACTACGGATAGGCGCTCTGAGTCCCATAACCGCACGGCTTCTTTTGAGCACACCAATGCTAAAGACGTTGATTTAAAACAGTTTATTAAAACCGTAGCCCATACGTTAGATGCGGGGCGCAATGCCCATGAGTTTGACCGCTTAGTCTTGGTAGCCGGCCCTCATATTTATGGCTTATTGCGTGCAGAAATGAATCCTCATGTATTGGCTATGGTCCATAAAGAAATAGAAAAAGATTATATGCAGCTGCCTTTGCCAGAACTTTATCGGCACGTTATTGAGCTTGAATAAATAATCAAATCATTGTTGCAATAATAAACGCATTCATTTATCATAAATGACATGGAGATTCCGCTTATGCGGATATTTAATGTTATTTATAGGAGTAAATGGAATGAACTATCGTGCGTTTTTATCTAATCTTATCTTGTGTCTGTCTTTTTTAATCCTAAGCCCGCTGTATGCCCATACCCCAGAAGCTCAGGTCAATATTAATACCGCAAGCGCAGAAGAACTGGCCACACATATCACCGGGGTCGGCCCCACACGCGCGCAAGCTATCGTCAATTACCGTGAACAGCATGGACCCTTTACCCAAGTAGATGATCTGCTTGCGGTCGAGGGCATAGGCGAAGTCACGTTAGAGCGTAATCGCAATGTGTTAGTTGTTCAATAAAAGGAGGTGTAACCACTCATTTTGATGTGATCCCATAAGCCTAACTGTCATCACGGGGCCTCGTACATCCAGAGTCCTCGAGATGACAGGGGCTAGGGATTATTTATTTGTATCAATTAAAGGATAAAAAATATGCACAAATTATGCTACCTCGTCGGTTGCTCAGTATTCTTTTCAGGATTAACTTATGCCTACAATCCTGAACATCTGGAAACATTTATCACTACACAACGTTGTGATGAATGTGACTTTAATCAAATTAATTTATCGCCTGAAATTTTAGGCGATGATTATTATCGCGGCGCTATACTTTATGGTTCTTATTTTTATGGATCGACAATTGAAGATCTGGATTTACAAAACGCTCATGCGCAAAATTTAATTGGCGTAGGATTAATGCTACACAATAATGAATTATCGTATACCGACTTTTCCTACAGCGATCTGCCGCATTTAAAAGTCAGCCCAGAAAATCGTGGCTATTATGTCCGCTTTATTGGCGCAGGATTAGACTATGCAAATTTTGCCTACACACAATTTGATACCCCGCAATTTCATGAAGCCAGCATGAGCCGTGCAACGCTTTATCATGTGAACTGGCCCAATGCCAACCTTCATGGCGCACGCTTGCGCGGTGCAGATTTAACGTATGCCCAATTACCTGGCGCAAATTTAACCTATGCCAATCTAACGGATGCCTTATTAAATCATGCCGACTTAAGCGATGCGAATTTATTCGGCGCTGCCGTTTCTGATGAACAGTTGTCCAAAACAGCCAGCGTATGCAATGCGACATTACCGGATGGAGAGATAGGGATTTGTCGGTCTAAATAAAGGTGGGGGAAATCTGTCATTGAGAATACAGCGAAGCCGCCAGATTAAAAACTAGGGGGCTTCGCTGCGCGTGCAATCTAAGGGAGCCCAGAAAATTTAAGTTTTAAGACCTTAAATACTGAATACTTAGTGCCACTTAATACCTTATGGCTTGATGGCTGACTCCCTTTTCTGTATGACACCTTGCATCGTATTGGCCTATCTCCTTAAGCTTACCTTCGTTGACATTATTGTAATAGGGTCTGAGTGCAGTATAATTTACTCTTGCAGCAGAAATTTCATTACTCATTTGACTTTTTAAAATTTCAAGCGAGTCTTTAATGGCATCGCCTACGGTAAATATAATAAAATAGGTATCACATTGTGCAGTGAAACGATGAGCGGCCTCTTTTAAGCTGCAAGGAATATTTCTTTGCATACAAAAGTCTGCGATCTCTGCTGCCACCAGCTTTTCATGATCTGACTCAATAGTAAATTCATGATGTCGAAAACTATAAGAGAGTTCATGACGATATCTAGTGGACTCCATGCGCATATTTATTTCTGAATCAGTATTTGCTGCCTTGCTCTGCGCAATCATCTCAGGAATAATCGTTTTATTCAATAAAGAATAGAATCCATCAATTCTCTTCATCACATCTTTATTCATGCAAAAAACACTAATTAATGCCGCGCGTGGTGCTGTAACAATGTCATTATATGAATAATATTCAGGAAAATTCACTTCATAAAAATCAAAGCTCGAGCCATGTGGCGTTTGCTTGTCTACCCTACAATAAAGGCCTCGGCTCTTATAAAAATCTGCCAATAGATTAGCCTCATATTCAAAGCAACCTGTAGCAATTTTAGATCCACATCTATTTAGAAAGGGTATGCGATCTTTATTTAAAGAGAGAATAGATTTTAATTGCTCCATACTCAGAGGATAAAGTGTAGGATTAGGAAATCGTAACGCTTTTTGTAGCAAGTAGTGTAAATTTATTTTACAACTGGCAGCTGAATTTTGAAAATAAAGTGCATAGTGCGTCTCAGGATCGCCTTCAATTTTATATTCTTGAATATTACACTCTATGCGAGAATGCAGTAGCAATTCTTTCATTTCAAGTGCTTTTTGGTACGAATCTACATGCAATAAATGACCTTTATTTAATGGCAATAGTTCGATGGCTTGATAGAGTTTTTCATAATCCCAACCTTCAGGAATAATCACTTTTTTAGTCGAATTTGAAGCATTATTAGAGGTGCTTGCGCTAGCATTATTATTACTATTGATACTTGGCCCTGCAGCTACAATTGCATTTGAATTTGCACTCGAGCTTGAGCTTGAACTTGAACTTGAACTTGAACTTGAACTTGAACTTATTTTATTATTATCATCACTGTCCAGAGGTCGGGAAATATAGGATAATTTATGGTTTTTAAGATACTGCTCGAGAGTAAATATACGTCTGTCCTGATTTGTCAATAAAAGAATTTTTAACTCGTCCGCATAATAAGTGATCATATCAAGTAATTCAGTAAACGTATGTTGAAAGACGACTTGATAATCACGAAGCAGATCATTTTTTAAACTCTTCACATCACATACAATGGCATAATGGTCATTATTCTTTTTGATAATCGCAATATAAGGATCTTGCATGAGTTGGCCTGTTACCGGATCTAGACTTAACCTTAATAAGTTCTTCGTTGATGTTTGACCCAAGTATAAATTTAATTCATCATAATAAACGCAGGTCGATATCGGTATAAGATTGCCAAATGGTGAGACTTGATTCATCAATTGTTTATATGAATCTTGAGAATAAATATACCCATCTGATGCAATAAACGCATCTCCATGATCTTTAAAATTAGTAAAATATATAGGATCCGTACCTAGCGCTGCAAGATATTCATTTACAAGCGCCTCACTTTTCTTAGGAATTATAGGAGCTGGGGTAGAACTACTCGCATTACTAGTTTGCACTTGAGTAGTATTTGCTTCATCCTTCTTATCCTGTGTTGTTTGAGCATAAAGTGAAGTCGTATCACCCAATATAATTTTATCTGAATAAGTGGTGTTTCTGTCGTCTTTGATTAGATTTTCCAATGGGTCGATTAACTTGAGTAGCTTTTCAGTCCAAATACTTCTCAATTCCTCGTCAATTTTAATTAATTCGGCTGGACCAATATGAAACTCAATCGGTTGATCCAAGTTATAATCAGCAGCAATTGTTTTAAGCTCCCTGTGGTACATTTTTGAATACCGTAAAAAAGAGATTTGTGTCAAATGCTGCCATAGCTGTAGAGATTCTTTAACCGTTAATCCTTTCATTTGAATAGGCAATTGCTTAGATTTAATATTGTCTTCTATCCGTTTAATAATCAGTGCGGTGACATGTTTTAGAACATGAGTAAAATTATCCAATCGGTTTTTCTTATTTTTTGAAAATTCATTACTGGTGGCTAACAATTTCCATAGCACTAATAGGCCTGCATGAAACTCATGTAGATAAAAGCTATCTTGTGGATACTGATTCTTTAATATTTGATTATTTTCTAAAAAGAATTTTAAATCAGGTGTGGGCGCATATTCTGTTTCCCAATTAAAATTGTCGTTAAGGTTATTATTTCCTTGAATTTTACGCATATCAATAAAATACATTTGCGTATTTGGCAGCTGCACTTTTGTTGGATCAAGAATAAAGAACTTATTTTCATTCACCAATTTAGGTGTCAGTAATTTTTGATAATAAGCATTTGTTTTTTGATCAATACGTTTCTCAGATGCCCATTGCTTGATAAATTGAGGTTGAATGGCCATGCGCAATAATAATGAAAAATCTCTTATGGGCTGACTTAATAATGGTTTAGCCTGTTTAATTAACTCTCCTGCAAAATTCGCTTTAGTTAAACTATTATTGTGGTTAGCTTGTGGCAGATCGTTATCATCCTCTAACGGATTAAATACATGCGTGTTTGCAAGGGATTTTTCTTTTACAAAAGGGCCTAACTTTAAATTAAGGTTGTGTTCACAGGAAGCAATTGATTGATCTTTCCCCATTCCACCGACATACCCACTGCCCAATATTTTTCCCATGGCATTTTCACGTCTGATGCGTATTACATTTATACCGTAAAAGTGCTTTTCTAACGCAGATCCCTCTCTTGTTTGGGGTAAACTATTATTTCCGATAATAACAGCTGCGCCACCGTAACCTTTAGTAATTAGCTCTTGGATCCCTGGATTAGACAATATCACATTTCTCTTTTCTTCGTCGTTACCAATAATAATTCCCTCGCGATCATATTTAAGGCAGCACATTAATGCCGCAAACAGATCATCGCTAGTATTAATCCCTGCCTTTATCATATCTTCTGCAGATTGACGATATGAAAATTTTGTATTTTCGCTTTCTTCTATTAATTGAGTCGAGGTTGAGGCAATGGGTTTTAATAACATGGTTTCAGCATGCTTTAACGTATTGAAGGGATAAGCTGCTGTACACTCATATTTTTTATTATTATATGCACGCGTTTGCCCTAGCGTCAGCGTTTTCGAATCACAAACAAGCATTTCTCTTTTGGTTTTGTCACCTTCAGTTTTCGTCACAGAGAAAAGAGTGGGGCTTACCATAGGCTCATTATTAATGGGATCAAGCATTAAAAGTTGATTACTTGCCAATTTCCCATCATTTTCTAAAAATTCTTCTAGCTGTGAGTAACGATTATAAACCGCAATGGGTTTATTATGGATATTATACGGCACATTAAATACTCTTTCTAATTTTGAAAAAGTGTTTTCATTATATAAATGTCCATCTTCTGCAATTAATATATGATCGCCCGCTTTAAATGCCTCGCCAGTAATTGCATCGCGTAATTGAGTTTCTTTATTGGAGGTATAATCAGGAGAAGATATTTTTTCACTTTGTGCATTATTATTTGTAGCGCAGATATTAATGATTCTTGAAACATCAAGACTTGCAAGGGTTTTATTGATGAGATCGGCATGATCACGTGTAATAGTGACGATTTCATTAGGATCAATTCCTATGACCTGCGCATATTGTGAGAGTGTTTTACCGCGTGAGGTATAATATTCATGCATATCAAACAAGTAATGTGCTTTTAATGCACTTAATAGTTCTGCTTTAATTTCCTCTTGATTAGCACGCGTATAATCTATGTTTTTAAGAAAAGAGGGCAAAGTGTCAATATCTTTTATTTTTTTAAAATCAATCAATAGGGATTGTACTGAATTTTCAACTATCAATTTAATGATTTTTTTGAATTCACCCACGTCTTTATTACAAATTTGATTGTAAAGCATGCCCATTTGGCCGCAATAGAATTCATGAATAAATAAATGGTACAAACAGGGCGTAAATGAAGAAGCCAAAGGTAACCAGGCACAACCCAGTTCAACTACGCCATACGGTGCGGTGACTTTGTCAACATTATCTAAACTGCTGGAATATTGTGTTGGCAATACAGATGGATTCACATAGGTTGTTGAGATTGTAATTTGTAAAGTACGTACTTGTTTTTCTTCTTGCTCACCCATCAATAATCTGTTATCTGTACAAACAAAGCCTTTATCTATCCCTTTTTTCAGCAGGTCACTGTAATATTCATAAATACTTTCTGGCCAATGCGGTTTGAGAAGTTCTAAAAGTCCTGCACTAGGAAGTGCGCGCACAGGAAAACTCATATCTACTGAATTTTCTGCAGCGATTTGAAGATTAGTATTTGTAAATAAACCCAATAACGATTGTTGTTCTTTAGCATTTGATTTTTTGTAAACTTCAGTTAATTTTTCTTTTGAATTTCTGATTGCACTGTCAAATCGAGATTCTTCTGTTCTAGCAAGCCCTCCAGTCAGTTGGTAAGAGCCTTCACGCATGAAATCAAATACCCATTCATTGCTATGACCTTTTGCATCTAACCATTTTTGTATTTCTTTTGTTTGATCCGTTTGGTCTATGGCGGTTGGATTGGTTTGGATCAGAATATTATTGGGATCTTTTACCCTATTAATCAGATTACCTGCATAACCCATCTGAATATATTGAGACGACAAAGTATTGTTATCCCATTTAAATTGTGCTTTTAAGTATTCTCCGCGTGCGGCTTTATCTATGCCAATAATACTGCCATCTGTTCCTCTTAATAAGGATCCATAAAATTTGACATAAAAGCTCAGTAGCTGGGCTTGTTCTGGCGTCATTGTTGTTTGCCCCATAATATATATCTCACTTAACTAACAAATTTAACTATCTTACCATGTCCAATCGTGTAACGCAAACCTGCCATATTCCCTTTATTATCATTACCCTACGGTGGGTTGACTTAAGTGCTCCATAACACACTCATCACACTCGTGTTTTAAATAAAAACTCGATATAATGCCCACGAGAATAGTTATTTCTCCTGCTTCTAGCCTCTACAATTTCTACTTAAATGGGGTATAAGATTATGGTTAATAAAGGGATAGTGACATTATTACTTGCCGGTTCTTTTTTTTCTGTTGCACATGCAGATTTGGTCAATCAAACCAGCGACTTTAAGCTTCCAGTACATTTAGAAAACAAACATATCAAAACTCATCTTGCTAGCGACATTATTGTCGTCAAGACCTGTGCAGATCTCCAAGCCATGAATACCGATTTAGACGCTGACTATATTCAAACTAAAGACATTAATTGCAGTGAATTTTCTGGGTTTACACCGATTGGTACACAGCATATGCCCTTTACCGGAAGCTTTACTGGACAAGATCATCACATTGCTCATTTAGGCATTTACTATACCGAAGGTGAAGCGGGTTTATTTGGTTACACCCAAGATGCACAGATCAATAATGTGCGTTTAAAAGATGTCACCGTTATAGGCGGCAATTATTCTACCGGCGCTTTGGTGGGCTCATTAAATCGCAGTCTGGTGTTTTTTAGCGAAGTCAGTGGTCAAGTGAGCAGTACCGCGGCAAATGTGGGCGGCATGGTGGGACAAGCCCATGACAGTGCCCTACTTTATGTTTCAGCCCGTGGGCTAGTTATTGGAGAAACCAATGTCGGTGGTTTAGCGGGGCATGCCGCAGACAGTGGCATTTATGACAGTTACAGCGCAAATACGGTGGATGGCTTACATAATGTCGCAGGATTGGTGGGTTTATTAACAAATCACAGTGAAGTCATGGATACTTTTTCTATAGGACCTGTGAATGGTTTAGTGCATGCCGGTGGTCTGATTGGGAAAAATCAAATGAGTTCAGTCGAGGCCAGTTTTTGGGACAAAAAAACATCTAACCAAGAAAACTCTGATGGCGGTTTAGGCTACACCACTAAGCGGATGCAAAATCCTCTTACGTATTCAGGTTGGGATGATCAAATTTGGTATTTTGTTGAAGGGAATTATCCAGTTCTTTTATGGCAGTTTGAAAGTAATTAGTTGTTTATACGTCGCCCTAGAAATTGCACTTCAGGGGCGACGTAATTGATGGGTTACGGTTATTGATCTTCATCCATATTTGCACCCACACGATTGCCCACCAATGCTCCAACAGCAGCACCGCCTACGGTTGCCGCAGTACTATCGCCTAAAGCATTTCCCACAACACCGCCACCGACCGCACCCACCGCCGTGCCGACTTCTTCATTATTCGGTGTGGAGGCACAGGCCACTAAGCCTAAAGTAAGCATGCAAAACGTGAATAACCTCATTATATTGTGCATGGTCTTTCCAAGTAGTATTTATTCTGACTCATCATTATAGTCGATTTTAATAGTGATGTGATTAAGGCGAGATCGCAAAATCCCCCCGTCTTGAGCGGCCGGCCCCCTTTACAAAGGGGGCAAGCCACTACTCTCGGCCTGTTTGTAAAAGGAGCAAAATCTCTCTTTTGTCCCTTAGTATACGACGACAGCTTGCCCCCTTTCGTAAAGGGACAAGCCACTACTCTTGGCCTGTGTGTAAAAGAAGAAAAATCTCTCTTTTGTCCCTAGTATACGACGACAGCTTGCCCCCTTTCGTAAAGGGGGCCGGCCGTTTTGGACGGGGGGATTTTTAGCGGACAATAAATTTTAACAGAACGCAAATATTGATAACTATTAAAAAAATAACACTTTG
>JABCZS010000018.1 GCA_013289605.1 Gammaproteobacteria bacterium | reverse complement strand
TTGGGATTGACCCGTATCGAAATGGCGGCGATAAGATTTAATTCTTTTGCGATCAAAGCAATCCGCTGCAGTTCAGGTTTAGATTCCACGTTAAAACATAAAATGCCTTTGCTGAGCGCAAGCCGTATGTCTTGTTCACTTTTACCCACGCCCGAGAAGACGATTTTTTTCGGATCCCCGCCTGCAGCTAATACGCGATGCAATTCGCCTTGGGACACAATATCAAAGCCGCAGCCTTGTGCAGCTAAAAAATTCAAAAGGCCAATATTGCTGCTCGCTTTGACGGCATAGCAAATTAAATGCGGCTGGGACTTGAGGGTGCGGGAGAAGGCTTGATAATTTGCGCGCAAGGTAGACAGGGAATAGACATAAGTCGGAGTGTCCCAGAGTGCCGCAATTTTTGCAAGCCCGACCTGTTCGATATAAAGTTCTTGATGGTAATAATGAAAATTAGACATAAATTTAAACCGATCCCTCTTGAGACTCATCGGGGGGCAAATAGAGTGCACCGGTTTGACCGCAGGCACACAAGGCTAAGCATAAAAAAAGGGAAGTCAATTTAATCATAATGTTTGTTATACTCTAACCATCATTAAATGAGCAAAAAAATGAACAAATTAAGCTTACTCCGAATTTATATTCCCGTCTATATTCTAGCGCTAGTTCTGGGGGGGTGCACCGCCCAAAAAGAAGAGGAAGCCCAAGTGCGCCCGGTCCAATATACTATCGTCCAAAACAGTGCCACGCAGAGTTTGCGCACCTTTTCCGGTCTAGTCGAAGCCGGTTATGAGGCCACCTTAAGTTTTAAAGTGGCAGGCACTTTACTCGAGCGTCCGGTGAATGTCGGGGATGCTGTCCCTAAGGGAGCATTGCTTGCGCGTTTAGATAATCGTGATTATCAAATTGTGGTGGCAGGAGCCCAAGCGGCACTAGATTTGGCGCAAGCCCAATACCTCAATGCCAAAGCCGATTATGAGCGCACCAAAAGTTTGTATGAAAACCGCAATGCCGCAAAAAATGATTTAGATGCTGCACGAGCCAGCAGCGATTCGCGTAAAGCGCAAGTGGAGTCCGCGCAGGCACAATTGGCAGCCGCGCAGTTACAATTATCCTATACCGAAATCGCCTCGCCTGATCAGTGTAATGTCGCGGAAATATATTTTGAACAAAACGAAAACATAGGCGTGGGCCAACCCGTCGTGCGTGTGAATTGTGGGGATTGTCCACAAGTGACCGTGTCTGTGCCGGATACCATTATTAACCAAATTAAACCCAATGATAACGTGAATGTCCGCACGCCGGCCTTGCCAGGAGAAGTTTTAGTGGCCAAGGTCAAAGAGGTCGGTGTTGCGACGGGGGTGCGCTCGGCAACGTATCCCGTGCGCGTCGTGATGACTGGGGATTGTACACATTCTTTGCTCCGATCCGGTATGGCCGCGGATGTAGAGTTTAATTTTAATTTAAGCCCCGCTGCGGAAAATACGATCATCGTGCCTATTGTTGCCGTCAATGAAGATAAAGACGGCACGTTTGTATTTGTACTCACGCCGGATGCGGACCGTGCAGGCTATTATATCGCGCAGCGTCGTGATGTGACTATTGGTGAAATGACGCGTTTGGGGTTGGTGGTAAAACAAGGCTTAGCGCCCGGTGAATACATTGCCACCGCAGGGGTGAAGCAACTTAACGATCAAGCCGTGGTGACTTTATTAAAAGTAAAGGAGTAAGTTTTGGACATTACGCGGTTTGCCATCGAGAAAGACAGGATCACCTGGACCTTGTTACTGGTATTAATATTTGCCGGGATTTCAAGTTATCTTTCCATGCCGCGCAGTGAAGATCCGGGTTATATTGTGCGCACCGCACTCGTGCAAACCGGTTTTCCTGGAGCAAGTCCTGAGCGTATTGAATTACTCGTCACAGATAAATTAGAAAAATACATCCAACAAATTCCAGAAGTCGATTACGTGAAAAGCACCTCGCGTGATGGCTTATCGGTTATTTATGTCACCATTTAAGAACAATATAAAGACATGCGCCCGATATGGGATAATTTGCGCCGCAAAGTGGAGGATGCAAAACGGGAGTTGCCCGAAGGCATACTGGGGCCGTTTGTCAATGATGAATTTGGCGATGTCTTTGGCACGATTTATACCTTAACGGGGGACGGGTTTAATTATCATCAACTCAAAGAAATCGCCAAAGAAATACAAAATGAATTACTGTTGGTCGAAGAAGTCGCTAAAGTTGACATTATAGGTGCGCAAGAGGAGTGGGTGGTACTTGAGTATGACAATTCGCGCTTAGCGCAAATGAAGATAACCCCCAAGATGCTGATTAAAATGTTGCAAGAGCGCAACATTATTTTACCCGGTGGCGATATCCGCACCACTTATGAAAAAATAGTGATCGAACCCACGGGTAATTTTGAATCGGTGGATGATATCGGTCGTAGTGTCATTAATTTACCGGAATCATCGCAAGTGGTGCGTTTAGAAGATATCGTGACCATCAAACGCATGTATGTGGATCCGCCTAAAGAATTAACGCTAGCCAAAGGTGAGCCTGCTTTAGCGCTGGCCATTTCTTTACGCAGTGGCGGCAATATCATTCAACTCGGAAAAGATGTTGAAGCCGTGATGGCGCGCGCGCTCAAAACTTATCCTGTGGGCATTAATATCGATCAGTTTATGTTTGCGCCTGATATCGTCGATGATAAAATCAAAAATTTTGTCGGTAATTTATATCAGGCCATTGCCATAGTGATTTTAGTCATGTTAGTCGCATTAGGTTTTCGCACCGGGTTAATTGTGGCGACCTTAATTCCCACCACGCTGATTATTACTTTTTATGTGATGTCCTTGTGGGGTGTTTGGTTAGAGCAAGTCTCACTCGCATCATTAATTATTGCTTTGGGGATTTTGATTGATAATGCGATAGTGATGGCCGAATCCATTATGGTCCAAATGCGGCAAGGTAAACGCGCAGTTGAAGCTGCTATTGCTGCGGCAAAAGAATTACGTGTTCCTTTGCTCACTTCATCGCTGACGACGATCGCAGCGTTCTTGCCGATTATTCTTGCAGAATCAGCAACCGGTGAGAATGTCGCAAGTTTATTTAAAGTCATCACCATCACCTTATTGATTTCATGGATCATCGCTTTAACGTTTATTCCATTATTGTGCGTGCGTTTTATGCGCGTAGAAAAAGCGGAAGAAAATTTTAATACGCCGTTTTATAAAAAATACCGTGCAAGTTTACTTTATATTTTGCAACGCCCCTGGCAGATGCTAGGCGTGATGGGCATGATATTTTTGTTGTCCTTGATGGGATTTCGCTTTATTCCTAGTATTTTTTTTCCAGCAAATGAGCGACCCACGTTCACCGTGGAATTAAAATTACCGCAAGGTGCACCGATAGAACGTACTTTACAAGTGGTGGAGGGTTTAGAGAAATTTGTCGCAACTGATTTAGCGGTAGGCCCCACACGCAAACAAGGGGTGGAAGATTGGGTCACGTATATCGGTGATGGTGGACCGAAATTTATATTGCCTTATTCCCCAGAGCCTCCTAATTTGGCTTACGCCATTATGGTGGTGAATGGTACGGATTTTAATACGAATAAAAATGTATTGATCCCCAAACTTGAGCATTTTATTATTGAGCATTACCCAGATGTCTCACCTACGCTGCGCCCGCTTACTTTTGGTCCGGATGCCTGGCCCCCCGTTGCTATTCGTATTTCAGGCCGTGATACCGACGAATTATTTACTTTAGCTGAAGCCGTCAAAGCGCATATTGCTACCATTCCTGGCACGAAATTTGTGACGGACGATTGGGGTGCGCGCAGTAAAAAAATTGTGCTCAATATTGATGAAGCCAAGGCACAACTTGCGGGTGTGACCCATGAAGACATTGCACTATCGATGCAAACCTTCTTAACCGGCATAGAGGCGAGTGAGTACCGTGAACAAGATGAACTTATCCCCATAATGATCCGATCTGAGCAGGCCGGTTTAACCCGTAATGATATCAGTAGTGTGAATGTGTACGCGCAAGCCACCGGTCAGACCGTGCCGCTGACGCAAGTGGCGACCCCTGAATTATTGTGGCAGCCGGGCAATATCGAGCGGCGGCATCGTTTGCGGACCATTACCGTAGAAGCGTTAATTGAGCCGGATGTCACCGCAAAAGAAATTACCAATCAAATCAAGCCTTGGATGGAGGCGCAAGCCAAAACCTGGCCGTTTGGCTATTCCTGGGCGTTTGGGGGCGAAGAGGAGACGGCCGTTAAAGCACAAGCCTCGATTGTGGCTAAATTGCCGATCGCTGCTTTTTTAATTATTTTTATTTTAATTGCGCAATTTAATTCTATCACCCAGCCGCTGATCATTTTATGTACCATTCCGTTATCGATTATTGGAGTCGTCATTGGATTATTAGTGACCCGCTCTGCATTTGATTTTATGACTTTATTAGGCGTCATTTCTCTGGCCGGCATTATTATTAATAATGCGATAGTATTGCTCGATAGAATTCGTATCGAAATTGAAGAAAACGCAAGGCCTCCCGCACAAGCGGTCATTGAGGCGGCGCAACAACGCTTGCGTCCTATTTTATTAACCTCAGCCACCACCGTGTGCGGCATGATACCGTTATGGTTGGGTGGCGGCGCGATGTGGCACTCGATGGCAATCGCAATCATTTTTGGTATTTCTGTGGCCACAGTATTAACACTCGGTGTAGTGCCGGTGTTGTACAGTTTGTTTTTCAAGGTAAAGTATACTAATATGTAGCTCATTTTACCGATTTAAATAGGATCCCCATGACTCCACTTAAAAACGATCGCCTGATCCGCGCATTACTTCGACAAGAAGTGGATCGCACCCCCATTTGGATCATGCGTCAAGCCGGGCGTTATTTGCCTGAGTATCGCGCGCTGCGGCAAAAGGCGGGCACTTTTATGGAGTTGGTGCAAAATCCTACTCTGGCGTGTGAAGTCACTTTGCAACCTTTAGCGCGTTATGATCTCGATGCTGCGATATTATTTTCAGATATTTTAACCATTCCTCATGCCATGGGTTTAGGTTTGGAATTTGTTGCCGGTGAAGGCCCTATCTTTACTAAGCCGATACGTCACGAGCAAGACGTGCAAAACTTACCTATTCCTGATCCCTCAGAGGAACTTAATTATGTGTTAGACGCAATAGGGTTGATACAAAACGAACTTAAGGGACGTGTACCGTTAATCGGTTTTGGCGGAAGTCCCTGGACGCTCGCTTGTTATATGGTTGAAGGCAGTGGCAGTAAAGATTTTTCCAAAATACGTGCCATGCGCTACGCGCGTCCTGCATTATTAGAAGCCTTACTGGATAAACTGATTGAGGCGACTGTGGCTTATTTAAATGCACAAATTGCAGCCGGCGTGAATGCAGTGATGATTTTTGATACCTGGGGCGGCATTTTAAGTCCAAATGATTATTTACACTTTTCATTAAAGCCCATGCAAAAAATCATTGCGCAATTAAATTTAAATCAAAATGATCGCCGTATTCCTTGTACGATTTTCACTAAAAATGGTGGTCAACATTTAAGTGCGATGGCAAGTTCCGGGGCGGATGCTTTAGGAATCGATTGGATGACTTCTCTTGCGGAAGCAAAACATAAAGTCGGCGATAAAGTTGCGCTGCAAGGCAATCTTGATCCTGCAGTATTGTATGGGAATCCAGGAACCATCGTGCAAGCCGCCCAAGAGATGCTCGATGTTTATGCCGGTGCGCCTGGACACGTGTTTAATTTAGGTCATGGCATCTATCCAGATGTGGATCCTGAGCATGTGGCGGTCTTAGTAGAAACCGTCCATAGTTATGTCGGGACTAGACCAATCATATAGGGATGATGATGTTATTGACTCGTGCGCTCATACTCTTGTTACTCAGCCTACTTATCGGGTGCTCGGATAATTCCACCCGCGTGCAAGGTTATGTGTATCAAGAACCCATATACATGTCGAGTATCGTAGAAGGCATGTTGTGGAGTTTGGATGTCGAGCGCGGTGAATTTGTCACCGCCGGTCAAACGCTTTTTTCGCTAGATCCTGAACCGCAACGGTATAATTTAACGGCTGTAGAAGATCAGCTCAAACAAGCAGAGTCTACATTGCTGGATATTGAAAAAGCGAGCCGCGAAACCATTTTAGAAGGGCTACGCGGTAAAATCGAAGAAGCCGAAGCAAACTTAGATATTGCGCGCAAAAAAGCCGCGCGTTTTGAAGCCTTAGTGACCAAAGGCGCGATCGCAATAGAAACACGCGATGAAGCCACTGCAGATGAGCAAGCAAAATTGGCAGCATTAGTGACCGCTAAAGCGAATCTTGCAGAAGCTGAACTCGGTGCGCGGGTCGATGCCATTAAAGCGCAACAAGCTGTAGTTGAAAGTCTTAAAGCACAAGTCGAGAGTGCAAAATGGGCGCTGGCGCAAAAAACCAGCATCGCGCCGCATGATGCTTTAGTGGTGGATACGTTTTACCGTCCAGGCGAAAATATAGCTGCGAGTAAACCGGTATTACAATTATTTGACCCTGAGCGTTTGTTTGCGATTTTCTTTATTTCTGAGCCTGTGTTGAGTGAAATTTGTTTAGGGCAAGATATTTTTGTAGCGCATGATCGCTCAAAGAAAAAAACCAAAGCGGTTATCAGTTATATTTCCCCCCAAGCAGAATATACGCCACCCGTGATTTATAGTAGGGAAAATAATCAAGCCTTGGTGTTTCGTATTCAAGCCACACTTGCGCCTGAACATATCAAATCATTTCATTCGGGGCAGCCCATCGATATTTATTTACCAGAAGATAATAAATGTCATGAACAACAATAATGAGCCTTATGTTATTGATGTCAAAAACTTAAATAAAAGTTTTGATGGAAAAAGTGTGGTCAGAAATGTGAGCTTGCGCGTCAAGCGTGGCGAAATCTTTGGTTTTTTAGGCCCGAATGGCAGTGGTAAGACCACCACCATCCGCATGTTGTGTGGTTTGTTAACGCCAGATAGCGGTGAGGGACAATGTTTAGGCTTTGATGTGATCCGTGATTCCGAACACATTAAAAGTCGGGTCGGCTATATGACCCAAAAATTCAGTTATTACGAAGATTTAACCGTATACGAGAATTTAAAATTTGTCGCGAATATTTATCAATTAAAAGACCCTGAGCAAAAAATTACCCATAGTTTAGAGCAGTTTGGTTTTGCGCGTGATCGTAGAAATCAATTAACAGGGCTGTTATCGGGTGGCTGGAAACAACGTTTAGCATTGGCCGGGTGTTTATTGCATGATCCCGAGTTATTATTATTAGATGAGCCGACTGCAGGCGTAGACCCTAAAGCGCGGCGAGAATTTTGGGATGAGATCCAATTTTTAAGCGAAAAAGGCATTACCACATTAGTGAGTACGCATTACATGGATGAAGCCGAGCGGTGTAACCGTTTGGCATATATTGCCTACGGTGATTTATTGGTTGAGGGCACGAGCAGTGAGATCATTAAATCAACGGGACTCACCACGTATGAAGTGCATGGCGAGAATTTACATCACTTAGCACAAGTACTGCGCAGCACACCCGGAATCGATCAAGTGGCATTATTTGGTGAAGTGTTACATGTCAGCAGTCAAAACGCGCAAGCACTTGAGCAAGCCTTAGTGCCGTTTCGATCCGAAGGGTATCATTGGGAATTAGCACGGACCTCACTCGAAGATGTGTTTATTCATTTAGTGGGCACAGACAAGGATAATTTTTAAATGGACACACTTTCCTGGCCACGCTTAAAGGCCGTGATCATTAAAGAATTTATTCAAATGAAGCGGGATAGGCCGACCCTTGCGATGATGATCGGGATCCCGTGTTTGCAATTAATCTTATTTGGCTTTGCAATTAATGTAAATCCTAAGCATTTGCCTACTGCACTGGTTGTTTCCGATAATGGCGTGCTGGTCAATGATTTTGTGCAAAGTTTGCAAAATACCGATTACTTTGAAATTGTTGAGCCGAATACGTCGTACGAAGAAGCCGATAAATTGCTGCGTCGCGGTCAAGTGCAATTTATTGTGCAGGTGCCGGTTAATTTTACCCGGGATCTGATCCGGGGTGCGCAGCCTGCATTATTGGTCGAAGCCGATGCAACGGATCCGGCTGCAAGTGGTTATGCGCTTTCTGCCATCAGTCAAGTGGCACGCACGGCGCTCAATCCTAATCTAATCGGTGCGCTGAATTATTTACAACCGGTGCAAGATCCTTTCGAGTTACGTGTCCATCAACGTTATAATCCTGAAATTATTACAGCCTATAATATCGTTCCGGGATTATTGGGGGTTGTATTGACCTTGACCATGGTGGTTATTACCTCACAAGCCATGACGCGCGAGCGTGAGCGCGGCACGTTGGAAAATTTGCTGTCCACCCCAGTTCGACCAGTCGAAGTGATGATAGGGAAAATTGTGCCTTTTCTTGTGGTGGGTTACGTGCAAGTGATTTTAATTTTAGCGGCAGCTTATTTTGTCTTTGGCGTGCCGATACAAGGCAGTGTCGCTCTATTATTACTGCTCTGTTTTCCGTTTATTGCGGCAAATTTATCTGTGGGGATCACCTTTTCTACGTTAGCGAATAATCAATTGCAAGCGATGCAAGGCGCGATCTTTTTCTTTTTACCGTCGTTACTCTTATCAGGATTTATGTTTCCATTTGCCGGCATGCCTGCGTGGGCGCAAGTGGTGGGCAATGTGTTGCCGCTCACGCATTTTTTGGTGATTGTGCGAGGCATTTTATTAAAAGGTAATGGGCTGGTGGACGTATGGCCGGCATTGGTGTCGATATTATTATTTATGGTTGTGATGATGGTAATAGGCGTGAAGCGATTTAGGCAGACATTAGATTAGAACGCACAAACCATTTGGTCATTATTATTATTCGAATTTTTTGTGTCAGCTGTAGTAGCTGCGGACTTCCCAATAAAGAGATCGAATTGAGTCTTGATGGGACTCGCGACGGCAACAGATTTTTTCTCTTTTACTGTTCTTTCATCATCAGAGCTCTCTTCTATCGTGTAAGCATAAGAAATAAAACCTGCACCTATGCCAGCAAGTCCTTGTACTGCAGCATGACCGTCGCTACCTCCACTAATCGTCATGGCATCGGCTGCCCGTTTGCCGCCTTCTATGCCCATAAAAACCACGGTAATGGCATTGGCAACCGCGCAAAATTTATCCCAAACGCCCAAAAATGTCAGTGGTGGTAAATTTTTCCAACCGGCCCGCCAGGTATCCATTATTTTTTTAAACGCATAATAGCCTTCAGACCACATGGCGCCTAACAGTAATAATCCAGCAACGATGTAGCCGCCAAATTTGGCAGCCACTTCATCTGCGCCCGGATAAAAAGTCATCACTAAGCCCCAGATCACAACCGCTGCGACACAAAGCGTTAAGACGGTTCTTTTTAAAAATTGTTGCGCCATAATTTGAATGACACTTTCACCTGGCTTTAATTTTTGGATCGAAGAAAGCGTGCCAGATAATACCAATAAGGCATTCATCAGTGCAAAAAATAGCGCAAAAGCAAGTGCTATCCAACCGGGTGGGCCACTTGCACCTAAAATTGCGATCATAAAGATTTCGGCGCCAAAGCTACTTAAGCCATAATTGATCATAAACGTACAGGCGCCGGATAAAAAGGTAAAGAAAATAAGCGCAAACCGCTCTTTCGCCTCTGCCGTCAATAACCAGGTGGTGCATAAATCAACCAACTCTTGTAAGGGATCAAAGAAAATAGTTTTTTGCGCATTACCGCTGACGATGGCGCCTATCACACCCATGGCTTTTTGCCAGTCATTCGGGTTGTTTCCTGCAATTTGCTCCAGAATAAAACCACCGGTGGTCATGCCGCAGACGATCATAAAGGCCGCGGTTAATACGCCTATGAAAATTTTACCGCCGGAAGGGTTGATGTTTTTGAGGTCTAGGTTTAGCCAATACGGATTAGGGTTGTTATTGGATTCAGATGCGTCTTTGTTTTTATCAGTGCTGTCAGTGGTTTGAGTGTCTTCAGGTTCTAAAGTACTTGGGAAAGAGGCCGCAATCTTTGAGAACTTTTCTACGGTAATTACAGGTTCACCACTAGTTGTAGGGTTGGCATGATTGATTAAATCAACGGCGATTTGATTGAGATTAAGCGGTGTGTTATCGGGTATAGCCGATGCGAAGATACCCCCTAGCAGTGACTACTGCATTGAATTTAGCATTATCAGAGATTTGTAGCTGATAGAGGAAAATATAGAACAGCCAGAGTGCTAAGGCTTGTTTTTGTTGATCCTCAAGTTGATTGATTAGGGCAAGCGTCGAGGCTTGCTGTAAACCGAGTGCTTGGCCAAATAAGGCAAGAGTTACGGATTTTTGCGTAGTTGTCTCATCTTCGACTTTTTGTCCTTGTAAGGCGCTTAGTACAGAGTCTAATTCCTCAAGAAGAAAGCTTGAAGTATGGCCCTGTAAGGGTTCTTTCAATCCTTGGATAGTTTTCTGAATTGCGGTAATAATCATAATGTCTCTCTCTGAATTAGGCTTGGATGTTGATTTTCTATAAAAATCAGAGAGTTATCGTCGAGCAAAGGCGCTCACAACAGATATGAAGAGGGGTAATTTAGGGTGATTTAATAATGACATCATAATACACACCTTATCCAAGCAATTTTTAATGATTACAAAATTAAGTTGAGATGTCAAGTTTTTTTGACCCTCACCTAACCGCTACCTGAATCGAGCCCCTGTCATCCCAGTAAAGGTTACGGTGTACGTTGAGGGAATTGCAGAATAGGTTCTTAGACCGTCATTGTTGAGGGAATTGTAGAACTTGTTCTTTAGACCGTCATCCCCGCGAACGCGGGGATCCAGAGTCTATTCAAGATCAGAGTTTCTGTGTATTTATCAGGTTTCTGGATCCCCGCGTTCGCGGGGATGACGGTCTAAAGAACCCCTTCTGTCAACGACACCGTAGCTTTACAGGGATGCAGCGTATGCATGGGATGCTAGTTAAGGGGCAGGATAGCTAATCACATAAAAGCAGTCCTAAAAAGAATTATATCCGGATAAAATGCTCCACAAATAGTCTGACCAGTATTTTATGCGAATTGCGCCAGCCCTGAGTATAAAATACTGGTCAGACTATTTGTGGGGCCACATTCAAGGACCTACTAATGCACTGCATTTAATCAATGTAAAAATTTTACTCACACACACATTCACAAGCAAATCGGCTAGCTACATTTCACAAACCGTTAATGACGCTGACAATAATATTTTATTAAAAAACTTGCAATAAAGAACCACAATGGTATTATACCCCATAGGATCTTTATTTAAACTCAACCATTGGAAGATTTTTGCGCATGGATGCACAGATAACACTCAACCGTTCTTATACAGTGTTCAAAAATTATCACATCTTTATGAATCTGTATGCTTACTTGTGCGAAGAAAAAGGACAGCAGCATAAAAAACGTTTATATCCTTTACTTGAGAAACATTTATTTTCTATCCTCATCGCAGATCCTGTGTATCAAGATCTCAAATGCCTTAGTTTTTTTATTAATCTTTATCACTTTCAAGCAGAAGAACTCAATGCAAAACAAACAAAACCGTTTGCATCTTATTCACGGCAACTGCGTGATAAATTAATTGCAGCCTTAGAGCAAGAATTGTTTGTTGAAGAAGATTATGAAAAATATTATCAATTTCGTGCCAATCGTTTAGCATTAGAAATTAATTTATTGCGCACTTATTATCCACAACTCGTCGTAGAATCACTCGAGTGGGTGAAATTATACGAAGCGGCGCACTATGAATGTCAAGCGTATTTAAGCACACAAGCCATGGCATTAATTGAACAAGCGTATGTGTGTTTTCAAGCCTATGAATATCGCCCTAAAGGGACTTTGCGCCGTGCACAAATCATGTGCGTTAACTAAGCGATTGCGGATCGATATCCACAGACCAACGCAGGCCTTTGTGCGTTAACGTTTCCACTTGCAGCAGCCAAACCGTCAATAATCGTTGTAAATCACCTCGGGTTTTCGCTTGCAATAATAAATGCGCGCGGTAATGACCTTGCTTGCGCTGCATGGGCGCAGGTATGGGGCCTAAAATTTGCACAAGCGTGGGTTCGCTAATCAATGCGCGCGCCTGTTGCAAAAAGGTAATGGGATCTTCCTCTAATACCGATTCGGCGCGCAGCAGCGCCATATAACTAAAAGGCGGTAACCCTGCCTGCAAACGTTCTTCCAACGCCGTTTCTGCAAACGTATGATAACCCTGTTGTATCAGCTGCAAAAGCAATGGATGATCCGGATGATGGGTTTGAATCGCGACAGTGCCTGCAAGACTGGCTCGTCCCGCGCGTCCTGCCACTTGAATAATTAACTGCCCTAAACGCTCGGCTGCGCGAAAATCAGCGCTCAGTAAACCTTGATCCGCATCTAAAATCGCGACCAATGTCACGCGTGGAAAATGATGCCCCTTGGCCAACATTTGGGTGCCGACTAAAATTTGATATTCGCCTTGTTGTACTGCTTCCAACATCTGCGGTAATTTATTCTTACCGCGGGTGCTGTCTCTATCTATTCGTACTGTTTTATAATTAGGCAGATGATCATTTAACCACGCTTCTATGCGTTGCGTGCCTTGCCCTAAGGGGACAATATCGGTGCTGCCGCAGACACAATGCGTGGGTACACGGGTTTGTTGATCGCAATGATGACAAAAAAGCGTATTTTTAATTTTATGATACGTTAAGCGAGCATCACAATGCGTGCATTCCGCGACCCAGCCGCAATCATGACAAATCAGTGTCGGTGCATACCCTCTACGATTAATAAATACTAACACTTGATTGCCTTGCTCAAGATGATACTGCATTTTTTTTAACAACAACGGCGATAAGCCTTGTTGTAATTTTTGTTTGCGGATATCGATGATATCAAAGCTGGGCAATTGCGCATTTCCTGCACGCAGGGTTATCATTAAGTGCTGGAAGCGTCCCATGCGTGCATTTTGTAGACTTTCAAATGATGGGGTTGCGGATCCTAAAATAATCGGACAGGCTTCCAGTTGCGCGCGCTTTAGCGCGAGATCCCGCGCACAATAGCGAAAACCGTCTTGTTGTTTAAATGAGAGATCATGTTCCTCATCAATAATAATTAATTTTAAGTGTGGCAATGGCGTGAAAATCGCCGAGCGTGTGCCGATGACAATCAGCGCAATCCCAAGGGCTGCGCTCTGCCAAGCGATGGCACGATCTTTATCGCCCAAATTAGAATGCAACACCACGATAGGCACTTTAAAGCGTGCCGTAAAGCGGGAAACGGTTTGTGGGGTCAGATTGATTTCAGGAATTAAAACCAACACTTGCTGGTTCTGCTGGATCATGCGCGCGATGGCTTGTAAATACACTTCAGTTTTGCCACTGCCGGTGATCCCTTCAAGTAGAAAGGGTTTAAAACCTTGTGCATTATTTATTTCCTTAAGCGCCGCGTCCTGTTCCGCATTGAGGGTTAAATGTAATGCAGTGTGTGCGGGGATGGTGCCTTTATCCGGTGTCTTAGGTGTTTTTCCTTGTCGTAATTGGGTGGGCATCGCCGCACTAAAGACTTCACCTAAAGGATAATGATAATAGTGACTGGCCCAAAGGCATAATTTAAAAATTAAAGGCGGAAAGAGCGCGGTCTCATCTAGCACCGCAATGATGGGTTTTAATTTATCGGGTGCACAGGTCGTCTCCTGCGCCACTTCAATTAAAATCCCCACCAGGCGCCTACGTCCAAACGGCACCAGCACGCGCATCCCCACTTGCAATAGTGGCATGTGTGCGCTGGGCAAATAATCAAATGTTTTGCGCAGCGGTACCGGTAAGGCAATCCGCAGTATAGAAGGTGATGGCTGTGTGTTCATGCGTCAAATAATTTTTTGATTGAAAGACAAATCTATCTTATAGTGTACCATGCTTTATCTTTGGGAGCGGTTATGAAAATTGCGAGCTGGAATGTGAACTCTTTGCGGGTGCGTCTGCCCCAAGTGCTTAATTGGCTGAGTCTGCATACGCCCGATGTCTTGGCGTTACAAGAATTAAAACAAATCGATGCGGCTTTTCCGTTGGCGCAATTTACGGAGCTGGGTTATCACGCCGTGTTTTCTGGACAGAAAACTTATAATGGTGTAGCCGTCCTCTCACGCACGGCTTGTAGTGCAGTTGAAACTACGTTTCCTGAATTTTCTGATGAACAAAAACGTTTATTGGCGACGACCATCAATGATATTCGTGTTGTTAATATTTATGTGCCGAATGGTCAAAGTGTGGGTTCGGATAAATATCATTATAAATTAACCTGGTTAGCGCATTTACATGATTATTTACAGCAGGCTTTAACGCAGTATCCAAAAGTGGTCGTGGTCGGAGATTTTAATATCGCGCCATATGATGAGGATGTGTATGATCCGCGTGCTTGGCAAAATAGTGTCTTATGTAGTCCCGCTGAGCGTGAGGCCTTAACTAAAATTTTCTCACTTGGTTTTGCGGATTGTTTTCGCTTATTTCCACAGCCTCTGCAAACCTATTCCTGGTGGGATTACCGCACGTTTGCATTTCAAGGCAATCGCGGTTTACGGATTGATTTAATGTTAGGCAGTGCTGAATTTGTACGCTCAGTCAATAAATGTTGGATAGATATCGCTCCTCGCGCCTGGCCGCAACCCTCGGATCATGCTCCTGTGATATTAACGTGTAGCTGATCTCTCATTCTACGGGAAAAATGAGATAAAAAAATGCCCGCATACGCTAAAGTATGCGGGCAGTTCGTTTTGTCACCTAATTACTAATTCAATGAACTAGAATGATGAATCGTCATCAAATGGACGTTCAGTCGAAGACTTGTTAAATTCAGAAGGTGAGTTTGTGCTGCCTTGAGTACCCGCATTACCAATCGGGGTCCGATTGATTTTCTTTACTGGAGTGGGGCTTGCTTTCTTCTCGAGAGGATTAGCCGATATTTTAGCAGCGGCAGGTTTAACGGCTTGGGCTTTCTTTTTCCAATCGGTATGAAATTGCGCAACTAATTGAGTTAAAGCTTTATACTTATCTTCTTGCATTTTAGCTTCTTGCGCAGCTTTATTAAGAAGAACGGCTTGTCCTTTTAATTTTTTTAATGCAGCTGCATGGGTACGGATAGATTTCTTGACGGTGCTGAGTGATTTTCTTGCTTGTTTGCTGTCTTTGAGCGCAAGCTTTTTTTCTATGCCGGCTTGTTTAGCTAAGGCGCTATTATGTTTCTTATCTGCAGCAGCATGCTTTTTTTCCGCACGGCTTGCTTCGGTGGTTGCTTTTTTTGCATCACGTTTGCAGGTATCAAGCGCTTTTTTCATGCTGGACACTAAAACTTTTTCTATGCTTTTTAATTGTCCTTTTGATTTGCTCGCAGGCTTTGCACTTACTTTCTTGCCACGTTTGATTGCGCGTGCAGGGGTGCGTGATTGAGTTGCTTTACGAGCGGTCTTTTTGCGTGGTTTAGCCATAAACATTCTCCCTAAATATTTGAAAAATTAAACTTGAGCATTGCCTAGTAGACTTTTAAGATGCATTTTCATGCATTTGAAGCCACTTAATTATAAACACTCCTAATTATTAGTGGTAAACTATTTTTATTCAATAAAAAAATTATTTTTTTTATCTTTTAAAGAGGAAAAACACATGACTTTTGTCGTCACTGAAAATTGTATTCGCTGCAAATACATGGATTGTGTGGAAGTTTGTCCCGTCGATTGTTTTAAGGAAGGGCCGAATATGCTGGTTATCGACCCCGACGAATGTATAGACTGTGCTTTGTGTGAGCCGGAATGTCCGGTGCAGGCCATTGTTTCTGAGGATGACTTGCCGCAAAAAGATGCCGAGTTTTTGACGCTCAACGCGCGCTTAGCAAAAATATGGCCGACTATTTCACAAATGAAACCGGCGCCTTTGGATGCTAAAGAATGGGAAGGCGTCCCAAATAAGCGCGAATTTTTAGAAGAATGAATATTAATGTTGTTCAATTAGCGGAATTATTTGTAAGCATTTGCTCAAATTGCCTTAAGAAATAAACTATTTTAATTTTTTTAAATTAATGTTTAGCGCAAGGAAAACGACGTAACTAATTGATTTTTTCGAAATAAGACGGCTGGTTTACCATTTTACAAGCACTTAGCAGTTGAAACTTCTTGTGACTTCACATTGCAAGTTTGCAAATACTTGTTATAGTTAATTTAATACCGAAGGGAAGTAGGTTGTACTCCACACAGGGTTCTCTTCACGCTCAACAAGGATCGTTGGACGTTAATTTCGTTGGACAAGGATAGTCCAACGTTTTCTCAGAGGGCGACTCATAGTCGCCCTTTTTATTTTCCCAAATTTTTTTATAGACACAATTTTTGTTTTAAGCAGAAGTATTTGCTATGATACAAGAATTTGGTTCACTGATGACAGTTTATTGACGTACCCTAAAATGATGTTAAATAATATTGATGTACATACTACTCTACAGCAACCCCGTATTATAAAAACGGTGGTGGTGGTGTTAATTATTTTATTGATTATTTCTGTGGTACAACTTATTCAAGTCAGCATGAAACCCATGCAAACGCCCACTAAGGAAGAGGTTGTTGCGGCTGAACAAAGCCAAGCATTTAAACCCAGTCCGTTATTTGGTGTGTCTCCGAAATTAGGATTGATGCAGCAAACCCGACTTAATTTAACCCTGAAGGGAACATTCTCTGCCTCCAGTTCAACTGCAGGCGCTGCGGTAATAACCGCACCGAATGCTTCTGATAAAGTGTATATCGTAGGTGAAACCGTACCTGGAGGTGCGATTATTCGGGAAATTGAAGCCGATTATATTGTTTTAGAATATGAAGGCAACCGAGAAATATTGCGTTTACCTCAGGGGAAGCGATTGACGTCACAATAATGACGCTGTATAAAGTATCATTTACGCACAACCCAATGTTTAGGATTTATTTCAACTCATAGAAAGAATGGACTCATGATCAAAAAATTACTGTCCCACTTGTTAGTGTTAAGTGCGCTGACTGCAGTTGTGGCAAGTGCCCAGGATAGATGGGCTGCTTCGCCTGAAATAATCAATGAAGATGGAAGTGTTAAAACACAAGAGCCGCAAGTCCATGCTGCGCCTAAATCTTCCACATCCCACGCTCCAGTCCCTGCGCCTGCGCCTATTCCAGCACCTGCGCCTGCACCTGCACCTGAGTCATCGGCTGTACCATTACCGCCATTGCCTGCGGCTGCGCCCACAGAAGGCTTGGTCTCATTGCCCCAAAAAGCGGATTTACGGCAATGGAATTTGCAAAATGTCGATATCAAAAATGTGGTTGAAGAAGTCGCACGGGTGACCGGCAAAAATTTTATTATTGATCCTAATCTCTCGGGCAATGTCACGGTCATTTCCAATGAACAAATGACCCCAGATGAACTCTATGAATTATTTTTATCGATGTTGCAAGTATTAGGTTATGCGGCAGTTGATAGTGACGGTGTGGTTAAAATTGCACCGGATGCAAAAGCAAGGCAACTGGGCACGTTTATAGCGAATGATGCGATGCCAGGATCCGGTGATATGTTGGTTGCGCGCGTGATCAGTTTGCAACATGTGCCTGCTGCACAATTGGTACCCGTCTTACGTAATTTAGTTTCTCCTGAAGGGCATTTGGCCGCTTACGTGCCTTCCAATAGTTTATTGGTGGTGGACCGCGCAGGAAATGCGCAACGGCTTGCAAACATCGTCGATCGTCTCGATTTAGCGGATACGGATGGCATTGATGTCATTACTTTGGAATATGCGTCCGCAAGTGAAGTCGTGACGAGCTTAGAAGCACTCGTTGCCGTGCGGGGCAGACAAGCCGGTGCTGAAGCCGGTGGCGGCGGACAAGTCATGGTCTCTGCAGATGATCGCAGTAATAGCGTGTTATTAAGCGGGGATAAAAGCCGTCGTTTACAAATTAAATCTATCATTGCGCAGTTGGATGTTCCTGTACCAGGAGAAGGCAATACCGAAGTGGTTTATTTGCGCTTTCAGCGCGCGGAAGATTTAGTGCCGGTGTTGGCGAATATTATAGACAGTTACGCCTCTGAGCAAGATGAAACCATCACACCGGGTGCAGCCCTAGCACAAGTGCAGCAGCAACCCCAGAATAATACCCCGACCACCTCCACTTCGGAAGCAGGTGAAGGTTACCGTACGTTCACCGACCGACAAGCCACTGGGGTATCTATCGGTGGCTTTGGTATACATGCGGAACCGAATATGAATGCGTTAGTCGTGACCGCACCGCCTGCGTTGATGCGCAATCTAAAAGCGGTGATCACACAACTGGATATCCGTCGTGCCCAAGTCTTGGTGGAAGCGATTATTGTTGAAATTGATGAAGCAGATTTAGAGGAATTAGGCGTAGAATGGCGCGGTGGCGGCGATCTTATTGGCGGAACGACATTCCCAAATGCAGCGGGCGTCTCACCTTTGGATGCGCTGCAAGCGGATACATCGCCCGGTAATGGCTTAAATGTCGGCTTTATTTCTGGTGGCTCGATTCGATTTTTATTAACGGCCTTAAGCTCATTTAGCAGTACGAATATTTTATCTACACCTTCTATAGTGGCATTAGATAATGCTGAAGCACAAATCACCGTTGGTCAACAAATTCCATTTCCCATAGGTGAGTATGCGACCACGGATGGTTCCAATACCGTAACCCCATTTGTCACCACAGAATACCGCGAAGTGGGACTCACCTTGCGTATTAAACCGCAAATTACCCAAGATGATGCGGTCGTTTTGCAAATTCAACAAAATGTGGACTCTTTGGGGACCCCGATTAATGGTGATCCGACGACGATTACCCGTGATATTACGACGTCGGTCCTGGTGAATGATATGGATATCTTGGTCTTAGGTGGCCTTATCCGTACTGAAGAGATAGACAATATCTATAAGGTTCCTTACTTAGGCGATATGCCGCTGATTGGTAATTTGTTCCGCAGTCAGAATACCCAAACCACTAAAACCAATTTAATGATGTTTTTAAGGCCGACTATCTTGCGAGATCGGAATGAAAGCATGCAAGTCACCGGCGGAAAATATAACTGGATGCGTAATCAACAAGTGTTGACGGATATGATGGATTATCAGCGTCAAGTGGAAGAAAATCATGGACGACTTGCGCCTTTTGATAATACTGAACCTAAATTACCTTCACCTTTTAAACCGAGTGATCCAACATTGATTGAGCCACCCTTAATACTCACGATTGATGATTTTGGGCCTTAAGGGATACCCTGGACTATGGAGCAAACAGCCCAATTAAGTTTTAGTTTTGCAAAAAAATATCATGTCATTGTTCAGTCTGAGGATGAGCACATCACACTGATCTATCAAAGCGAAACGCCGAGTGAGAGCTTACTGGAAGTGCAGCGCTTAATTGATCGCCCTATTTTGCTCAAGTGCGTCCCCGGCAGTGAATTTGATAAATTATTAGAACAAACCTATCAGACGTCAGAAGCGTCCTCGTCTTCGCAATTAATGGAGGATTTGGGCGGCTTAGATCTCAAAGACATGGTCGAGGCCATTAATGTCACAGAAGATATCCTAGAAAGTGAAAATGATGCGCCGGTGATCCGCTTGATTAATGCCTTATTGCGGGAAGCCGTGCGTGAAAATGCTTCGGATATTCATATCGAGCCTTTTGCTAATAAACTCATCGTACGGTTTCGTATCGACGGCGTATTGCGTAATGTGCTAGAGCCGTCGGTCGCACTCACTCCACTGCTCACTTCTCGGGTTAAAGTGATGGCAAAATTAGATATTGCGGAAAAACGCTTACCGCAAGACGGTCGGATTGCGCTGCAATTAGGCACAAGGGCGGTGGATGTGCGGGTATCGACGATGCCGTCTAATCACGGCGAGCGTGTGGTATTGCGTTTACTAGATAAGCAAGCCGGGCGTTTAAATGTTAAACATTTAGGTATGGCGCCACCTGCGGCTAAAGCGGTCACACAAATCTTACAACGTCCTCACGGTATTATTTTGGTCACGGGGCCCACCGGTGCGGGTAAAAGTACCACGCTTTATGCCATGCTCACAGAACTCAATGACGCGACACGTAATATATTAACCGTAGAAGATCCCATTGAATATGATTTACCCGGCGTAGGCCAGACTCAAGTCAATGCAAAAGTAGATATGACTTTTGCACGAGGATTGCGGGCAATATTGCGGCAAGATCCGGATATCGTGATGATCGGGGAAATTCGAGATTTAGAAACCGCTGAAATTGCCGTGCAGGCAAGTTTAACCGGACACTTAGTGTTGTCTACACTACATACCAATACGGCAGTGGGCGCAGTGGCGCGCTTGATAGATATGGGTGTTGCGCCGTTTTTATTGGCATCGAGTTTAATTGGTGTCATTGCGCAGCGCTTAGTGCGTTTATTGTGCCCGCATTGCAAAGAACAAGTCGAAGCCACCGAAGCCGAGCGCGAGATCATCACCCCAGGTTCTACTGATCCCCTGCTGGTTTATCACCCCAAAGGGTGTGATAAGTGTAATCAGTTAGGCTATTCTGGACGTAGTGGTATTTATGAAGTGATCCCTATCGATGATCATTTGCGCAATATGATCCATGAAAAATTAAGCGAAGCGCAACTGATGAGTTATACGCGTCAATATTGGCCGAGCATACGTCAAGACGGGTTGCGTAGAATCAGGGCCGGTGAAACTACATTAGCGGAAGTATTGCGCGCAACAGCTGAGGATTAACATGGCCGCTTTTGAATACATAGCCATCAATGCCGCCGGCAAAAAAGTAAGTGGTGTCTTGCAAGGCGACAGTGCGAAACAAATTCGTAACCAATTGCGGGATCAAGGGTTATCCCCCATGTCGGTTGAAAAAATCGAACATGAACACAAACCCAAAATGGAATTTTTCAGTAGTACGCCACGCTATAAGCTAAAAAGCGATGAATTAAATTTATTTACCCGGCAATTATCTACTTTGATTGCCGCAAGCTTACCCGTGGCTGAATCACTGCAAAGTATTGCTGAGCAAGCGGAGAAACCCCGCGTGCAAAAAGTGGTCGCAGCGATCCGATCCGGTGTCATGGAAGGACAAAGTTTAGCCCAATCTATGGCGCGCTTTCCGCAAATTTTTTCTGAACTGTACCGTGCCACCGTGGGCGCAGGGGAAGCGGCTGGCCATTTACCAGAAGTCCTCACCCGTTTAGCGGAATATTTGGAAGGCCAGGAAAAATCCATGCGTAAATTATGGGGTGCATTATTATATCCCTTATTTATTGTCGGCATTTCTTTATTGTTTGTGGTTATTTTATTGGTGTATGTGGTGCCACAAGTGGTGGAAGTCTTTACCGAAAGTGGACAAACCCTCCCCTTTTTAACCCGCGCGCTCATTGCCATGAGTAGCACTTTGCAACATTATGGGATTTGGATGCTCGCAGCATTAGGCTTAAGTTTCATGTTGTTTTTGCGTGCCATGAAAAAGCAAGCCTTTCGCGCCCGCGTGCATGAAGTCTTGTTACGCTTACCGTTAATTGGCCGCGTATTACGTGTCGCCAACACCGCACGTTATGCGCGGACTTTAAGTATTTTATCCAATGCGGGGGTGCCGATACTCGATGCCTTACAAGCGGCGCAGAAGGTTGTGACCTTGATTCCTATTCAAGACGCAATGTCACACGTGATCACCCAAGTGCGCGAAGGGATGAGTTTAAATAAAGCTTTGAAGCAAACTGGATTTATGCCAGCGATGAGTGTACATTTAATTGCAAGCGGTGAAGCAACTGGGCAATTAGAAGCCATGTTGCTGCGCAGTGCAGATATACAAGACAGTGAAGTGGACAGATTAGTATCCGGAAGTTTAACGATATTCGAGCCCTTTATGATATTGTTCATGGGCATAGTCGTATTATTAATCGTATTAGCCATTTTATTACCCATATTCGAAGTGACACAAATTGTAGGGAGTTAAGGAATGAACGGATTGCAACGAAAAAGACAAGGCGGTTTTACATTAATTGAAGTGATGGTGGTGGTCATGATCCTCGGGATCCTGGCGGCTATAGTCGTGCCACGGATCGTCAGTCGACCTGAAGAAGCAAAAATCGTGAAAGCCAAACAAGATATCTCGCGGGTCGAAGCGGCTTTAGATTTATACCGTCTAGATAATGGCATGTATCCTAGCCAGCAACAAGGTTTACAAGCCTTGGTCACTAAGCCAACCATTCCACCTATGCCTAGCAATTGGCAAAGCGGCGGTTACATTAACCGTCTACCTACCGATCCTTGGGGCAGTGAATACCAATACGATAATCCGGGTAAACACGGTGAAATTGATATTTATTCTTTAGGATCTGGCCAAGGCACTGAAGGTGAAGCCGGTGAGATAGGGAATTGGTAAGATTTGTCGCTTGTTTATTGCATGGGATTTAAGCGTATTATCTTAAATCCCATTTACTATGGTTATTTAATCAGTTCAGATAAATCATCTGCATGATCTTCTTCATCTTTTAATATTTCTTCTAGCATTCTTCGGGTGGTGGGATCATCTGCCCCAAACCAAGTAATCAGTTTGCGATAAACCATAATGGCAATACGCTCAGCCACTAAATCTTCTTCTATCAGTTTATGCAAATCAGTTACACCCGCGCTATATAAAGTTGCGGTGCGTTGCATGACTGTTGCAGGATTAAAATCCGGGTTGCCACCCAATTGATTGATGCGTTCAGCAATCATCATCATATGTTTTTGCTCATCGTCGGCATGTTCTTTAAACTCTGCCGCCACTTGAGGTTTGTTAATGCCGGAGGCAATAATTTGATGATGCCGATAACGCATGACGCACATAATTTCTGTGGCTAAGACCGCATTGAGCAATTGATAGGCTTGCTCCAGATCTAAAGGATAATCTGGAGTCACTGCGCCCTGTTTGATGGACTTTTTAGCCTCAAGTGTAATGTTTTGAACATTATAAACCGCATTGTCTAATGTTGATTTCATTCTTAATCTCTAATGTTTAATGAAAAAGATTAGAAATAATCCAAATAACCACTAATAGCCCTAAGGGAACCCCTAATAACCACGCGATAAAATATTTCATATTATGCTCCCGTTCTTATTATATTCGTCCCATCAAAGCTAAAATAATAATAATTATTAAAATAAGGCCTATCGTTCCGCTTGGAAAATATCCCCAATTCCGACTATGGGGCCAGGTAGGAATTGCACCCAACAAAATCAAAATCAACAAAACAATAAGTACTGTGCTTAACATGGTAACCCCTTTATTTTCAGTTGTAGTCAGGGTAAAAGTATAGGTAAAAAAGCACCCATAAAAATAGATATAAATAGAAAAAGCACTATTTGACCTATCACGTGCAATTTGACATAGATAGTATTATAACTAATACTGTCTTAAGTACGAACTACATCATTACATAAAGGAGAGTTAAACCATGAATCAAGACATTATCCAAGGTAAATGGCATGAAGTGAAAGGTAAACTCAAGCAAAAATGGGGTCAATTAACAGATGATGATATAGACCAAATGCGCGGATCTTCTGAAGAATTACAAGGGGTTTTACAGAAGAGATACGGTTATGAAAAAGACATCGCTAAGAAACACATTGATGACTTTGTTAAAGAAAATAACTGGCGTTAAGCAACAGAACAGTAGATTGAAAGACAGTCTAACTGTTTTTCAATCTAAATCTGTTACACAATAATTTTAGAAGGTCGTTATACCATTTATTTGCTACAAGCCGCAGTGCCAGGTGTTTTATCATCGATTCTTTGATAACCAATATTATTGTGATCGCTCGCATTGGCATAAAAAATATATAACATGTCATTGTATGCAATAAGTGCAGGGGCGGTTGTGCTGGTCACTAAAAATTTACTCTTATCTTCCAGTTGACAGTGTTTCCAGGCTTTCTCTTTGCCACTTAATAAATCTGCAAGGGCTATGCGTGAGAATCGGATCCCATTTTTATCCGAATTTTTATAGGCCAAGTACACATATTCCTTATAAAGATAAGGCGCAGTCAGGCTATCACTGGGTCTTTTTTCACCATTAAAGTCATTTAAATCTATGGGCGTTGCATTGCTAGAGGTGGTATTGACATACGCAATATTATTATTGGCTCCAGCAAAAAAAGAGTAATACGCATCAAGTGAACCGTTAGGAAGTGCAATGATAGAAGGATGGTTACTTTTTTTTATATCCTTATAAGATTTAAATCGTGAACAAGTAATGCTGACTTGCTCATTTTCAGCCATAGGTTCTTTTAGGTCGCACAGCAGCGCGCGCAAAGCGTACTCAGATTTTATTCCAGCGCTATCTATTTCTGCTGCATTCATCACTGCATAAAAAGAAGCATTTGCTTTGGGTTGAGTAACAGAGATGAAACCTTGTATATCATACGAAAGCGATAGCGTATTTCCGGTACTGTCCAGGTAAGTAATGGGCAAAGGTACCGGCGGTGAAAAGTAATTGCGGGTACTGCTTATACTGAAGTCAGGCAGGCAGGAATATCTTATTATATTATTACCATTGGTTTCATTGGAGTAAACAAATAAACACATACGCGATAGGTTGGTGCCTGTATCGTAGGTGATTGCAGCAATGCCATCATCAGAATGAATCGTAGTGCTAGCGGTAGTTAAAAATTGCTTAGAGGGTTGCCAAGTTTGATCCATTGCAGAGAAATAACTGTATTGAGTATGATTATATCCATGGGTTGCTGTCCAAATAACAAAAAGATTATTATCCTTATCGACCAATAAACTCATAGGCGCATCAGTTTGACCGATAGAGGTTCCCGTAGCCACCTCTTTTATCGTTTCAAGCTCATCGGGGAAAGGTTCGTCATCTGCTTCAACCACTGATTCATTATATAAATAAAACACACACAGCATAATGCATCCCATTAGAATTAAACTGAGGATCGGTCTTTTTTTTAAATACGACATAATTAAACTCCATAAAATATATACTTAATAATAAATTCTGTTAAGAGAATTTAGTAATCTTTTGTCTGCATGAAAAAAATCCTTCCCACGGATCCGATTTAAGATTTTTCAAACGTTTGTCGATATTAAAAATAGTAAATTGAACGGACGATTTTACTCTTTTTAATTCATGCCAAGATAACGGAGTTGAAACTGGCGCAGATCCGCGCGCACGTAATGAATAAGCAGCGACCGTCGTAGCGCCGCGTACATTGCGCAAGTAATCAATAAAAATTTTCCCAGATCGTTTGGTTTTACCCATTTTAGCTGTAAATAAGTCAGGGTGGGTCTCTGCTAAGTTGTGAGCGACCGTGAGGGTAAATGATTTAATTTCAGGCCAAGTGTGATTACGCATAATTGGTACTACAAGATGTAAACCTTTACCGCCACTCGTTTTGACAAAGCTTTTTAGCTCCAGGGTTTGGAGATAATCACGCAAAATTAATGCACCAGCAATCGTTTTTCCCCAGGCCACATCGGACCCGGGATCTAAATCAAAAATAATTCGATTTGGTTTCTCAATATTTTTTTTATCACTTCCCCAGGGGTGCAATTCTATCACGCCGGCCTGTGCTAAATGCATTAGATCAGAGGCATTATTTGCGCAGACATAATGGATTTTTTTGTCATGATCAGGAATAATGATTTTATTCAAACTGCTCAAATCTTTAGACGTGCAATTCTTTTGAAAAAAACATTTTTTTAAAGTCGCAGGACAGCGCAATAATGCAAGAGGTCTATCTTTTAAATAAGGTAATATCCGATCATGTATATATTCATAATAAGATGCAATTTGCTCTTTGGTTACGCATTGAGTTGCAGGAATAATCACATTGGGGTGGGTTAAATTAATTTTTTTGGGCATTACTTTAGCCACTTCCTGTTCAACAATTTTTGCAGGCTTATCGAGTCTTAGACCTAAGAATGACGGTGCACGTAATATGCCTAGTCGCGTTTGTTCAGCAAATTTGACTTCAGCTACAAGCTTTTGTTTAATCCAGGTGACATTTTTTTTATTTAATCCGCGTGGCAGTGTAGTAAATGGGCACGTGGTTTGAATTAATTTTTGCATTTTTTTATAAAGCTCGGCGAGCAATGCTTGGGTAAACCCTGTGCCCACATGACCACAATAATGTAGCCTTTTATTTTTGTAATAGCCCAGAAGTAACGATCCAAAATATTTGCGCGATCCCTCAGGCACCGTAAATCCAGCAATCACAAATTCTTGTTGATGTACGCATTTAGATTTAAGCCAGGTTGTCGTACGCTTTTCTTGATACGGACTTATCGCTTGTTTTGAGATAATGCCTTCTAAATGCAGTGTGCAGGATTTTTTAAATACCTTGACGCCTTGGCCGATAATATGATCGCTGATTTCGATAATAGGGTGACGCGCCTCTTTTAATACCACAGCAAGAATTTCTTTTCTACCTATCAGAGGGACATTTTTAAGATCATATCCCTTAGCATAAGGCAAATCAAAAACTTTATAAAATAAATTTTTTGATTTGGGAAAAGAGATTTCATTTTGCAATAATTCAAAATTAGAAATGCCGTTTTGCAACGCAATTAATTCGCCATCTAAAATACAGTCTGTTTTAATGGTGGATAAGGCTTGCACGATGCGCGGCAATTTATCCGTCCAGTCTTTTTTATTGCGCGTATATAGTTTTACAGTGCCGGATTTGATTACTGCGATAATACGGTAACCATCAAACTTTATTTCATGTAGCCAATCATCACCCATCGGGGTCTGTGTCGCTAGCGTTGCCAATTGAGGTTTAATTGTGGTAGGCTGCGCTGATTTTTTTGCGTCTGGAGATTTTTTTATTAGCGCAAGCACGGTTGACTTCATTTTTTCACCTTAGAAGTAGCACTTTTTGAAGCTTGTAATAACGTGTGATAAGCGCCGACGCCGTGCGATTTTTTTGTCAATACGTCATATTTACTGAGTGGTTTAGCAAATGAATCTTGCATTTTAAAAAGTAACCATTGCTTGTTGCGCGTAGAAGATTTAATGCGTATCAGTTTCCAGCGCCCTTTTAATTTTTTTCCAAATAAATCAAATGTCATATGGCCAGCAAGATAAGATTTTAAGGGCGGACCTACACATTGCCAGGTGCCGGTGTCCCATAATATGACATTACCTGCGCCGTATTGACCTTTAGGAATGATGCCTTCAAAGGTGGCATAAGCAAGGGGATGATCTTCGACTTCAATCGCAAGGCGTTTTACTGATGAGTCAAGACAAGGTCCCTTAGGCACAGCCCAACTTTTCAAGACTCTTTTTAATTCTAAGCGTAAATCATAATGCAAATGACTGGCTGCATGTTCTTGGATAACATAGCATGAGGATTTAATTTTGATTTTTTTTTTGCCCGACGGCTCAGGGGTGTGATCAAAATTTCTTTTATGACGGTATGCATTAAGGTTCAAGAATAGTCTTTCCTTGAAATTAATGTATTTAACACTAGACTTTGCACTGACGATTGTCAATAAAGGATAGCGAAAATGGCGCAAGGTATTTGGAAAGGTGATATTAATTTTGGCTTGGTGTACATCCCTGTGACCCTATACGCTGCACAATCGCCTAAAGCAAATGTCAAATTGGTATTACTCGATAAGCGTGATTTATCACGCGTAGGCTATGATCGCGTGAATAAAACGACGGGAAAAAAAGTACCCTTAGATCAATTAGTCGAAGGCTACGAAAATAAAGATGAAAATTATGCTGTGCTCACCCGAGAAGAACTGAAAAACATTCATCCCACCGCGACTCAAAGTATCGATATATTAGAATTTGTGGATTTAGATGCGATTCATCCTGAATATTTTGAAACCCCTTATTATTTAGAGCCGATTAAAAAAGGTCAACGTGCGTATGCGCTATTGCGTGAAGCGTTGCGTGCGAGTCAAAAAGTAGGCATAGCAAAAGTGGTTATTCGAACCCGCGAATATTTAGCAGCATTAATGGTCGAGGATAAAGCAATCATGTTGCAATTACTACGCTTCCCCGAAGAATTAGTGCCGCAAGATAAATTTGATTTGCCAGAATTAAAATTAGAAAAATTAGGAATTAAAAAACAAGAGCTTTCGATCGCAGAAGAATTAATTAAACGCATGTCAGCGAAGTGGGATCCTAAAAAATATCATGATGATTATGAAAAAGATTTAATGGCGTATATCCGTGAGAAAATTAAACTCGGCAAAGCGCCCAAAGGTCGGCGTGTCAGCGCTAAATCGACTCAGTCTGCACAAGTGGTCGACATCATGGATTTGTTAAAAAAGAGTGTGGAGAAAAAGAAGAAGAAGGCTCGGTGAATCTCCGGGATTGTGGTTTATTTAAATAGCAGCCCAACAAAAAGTCTGGGAGGTATTTTATACTCAGGGCTGGCGCAATTCGCATAAAATACCTCCCAGACTATTTGTTGGGCGATTTATCTTGATATTATTTCCCGTTAGACATAAAAAAACCCGGTTGAACCGGGTTTTTTATTAAATTTAAGCTGTTAGCTTACTTGGGTGTGGGTGTAAGTTGGTTAAAAATGCCATTAGTGGGATGATTAGTTGGGCGTTTTTGGTTTTCTACAGCCTCATTCTTCTTAATAGCGGCATTAGCCATGGGCACCGCATTAGGATCTATGGTATTAAGAATACGGGTGTTGCCGGATTGAACCGCACTCTGATAAATATCTTTATGACGTGCGGAAGTAGCGGGCTCGTTAATGACATAAAGATTTTTAACGCTGCCTGCATTTTCTTTTAAGAAATCAGAAACATGCTTCCGAAGTGCTTTGACATCTTTAAAGGAAGTGTTTTTTAGGCTCGTAGCAAGATTAGCTTTCAATACATCGATGTTAGAGCGATGATTTGAGCTTTGAACTGGCTGTGTTTTTAAACCTGCTGACATAAAAACGACCTCTTAAAATTCAGTTACCGGACCTATCACTATTTGAATATACCAAGTTTGCTTATCCCTGTCAAGACCTGCTGAAGTTTATTTACATCAATAAAATCAATAGCTTAGTAAAATAGACCCTGATCTTGAACAGTTAATTTTTATCCTACCTTATTATTATCGTCATTGCAAGAGTAAGCTTAAGGGGCTAGCTTGCGACTCAACTCTTTTCCTGTCATATTGCCCAGATTAAAAACCTTCACAAGGAATGGTTTATGAAGTTACGTATTGCGACGCGCAACAGCCAGCTGGCCTTATGGCAGACGGATTTTGTGATTGCGGCCTTAACGCGCATTTATCCTGAGATTCAATGCGAAAAAATTGAACTCCTGACCCAGGGGGATAGGGATTTATCCTCGCCTTTAGCCAAAATTGGCGGCAAGGGTTTGTTTTTAAAAGAATTAGAGCTTGCGCTGTTACAAAATGAAGCCGATATTGCGGTGCATTCGCTGAAAGACGTACCGGCGCAGCAAACGCCAGGTTTAGAGTTAATTACTTTTTTAAAGCGCGAAAACCCCCAAGATGTGTTGTTAAGTCGGGACAAGTTGACGCTGGCTCAATTGCCACCCGGTGCGCGCTTAGGCACATCAAGTTTGCGCCGGGTGTGTCAAATGAAAGCGCAGCGCCCTGATTTAGACTATCAATGGTTACGCGGCAATGTGCCGACTCGGATTAAGAAATTAATTCAGGGCGAATTTGATGCCATTATTCTTGCCCATGCCGGGTTAATCCGTTTGCAGCAAACCGAATGGATTAGCGAACCCTTTACACCGACGCAATGTTTATCTGCGGTGGGTCAAGGCGTCATCGTGATTGAAGCGCGCACCCATGATGCTTTGATACAAGCGTTGTGTGCACCGCTAGATGATCCCCACACGCGCATTTGCGTCCAAGCCGAACGCGCACTGCATGCCCGCTTAGGGGGCTCGTGTCAGACTCCGATTGCAGGGCTTGCGACGCTACAGGATGATCAATTGCTGCTGCAAGCGCTAGTGGGTTCCCCTGATGGCGCGAATATTATTCGTGAACATCAAACCGGTTCAGCCCAGTTTGCCAAAGAAATCGGTGAACACGTTGCCGAGCGTTTAATTGCACGCGGTGCGGATCGGATTTTGAATGAAAGCCGTTAATCCTATTGGCGTATTAGTCACGCGGCCCGATCCGTTAGCGGCGGCATTAATTGCGCAGCTGACAAAAGAAAATTTTCAAGTCTGGCATTTACCTACCTTAACGATACATTCCTTAGCGGATACGCCCGACGTCAAAAAAATACTGATTCATTTCATGGATTATTCTTGGCATGTTTTTGTGAGTCGTAATGCGGTGCATGCGGTATTACCTGCACTTAAAAGATCGGGGTATGATTTAAATAGTTTGCATTGGGCGGCAGTAGGTTCAGGGACCGCGGCTGAATTGGCAAGTATGATTAAAACAGATATTATTTACCCGCATCCTGATATCGGGGGTGAGGCTTTGCTACTCACCTTAGACAATAAAATGACAATTAAGGATCGTGTATTAATTTGGTGTGGCGATGAAGCCACCCCAACGTTAGCTGAGGGTTTACAAGCGCGTGGCATCACAGTACAGTCTGTGGTGTGTTATCAACGCGAGAAAAACGCACTAGATATCACACCCATAAAAAGTGCTTGTGCCGCAGGTCAGATTCATTATGTGTTAGTCAGCAGCGGTGCAAGCTTAACGCATTTAGTTGCGCTGTTAACTGTTACGCTACTCAATAGTTGTACGTTAGTGGTGGTGAGTGGGCGTTTAGAAAAACTTGCACGCAGTTTAGGGTTTACAGGCAAGATCATTTTAGCGCAAGGCGCAGATGATGCAGCGATGGTTAAAGCAATAAAAGGATAAATGAGCATGGCATGGGTAAAACGATTTTTTCCATTGATGATAGGTGTAATGGCCGTCATCTTGTTGTGGGTGTGGATGAGCATGCAACAACACGTATCAAACCGAGCCCAACAACAACTTCAAGTGCAAGTGAATGCCTTGACCGCGCAACAATCGCAGCAAACCGCACAGGTCGAAAAATTAAAATCACAAATCAGTGATTCTGCAGAAGCTTGGGTACTCTCAGAAGTGTATTATTATTTAAACGTCGCTCACTTACGTTTGTTTGTTTTTAATGACGTAAAAACAGCGTTGCAGCTGATGCAATGGGCGCAGCAACGGTTAACCAACGCGCACGCCCCTCTAGGGTTACAAGAAGCCTTATTAAGTGACATTGCAGAATTAAGCACTGTCCAATTACCCGATTTAAATGCGCTCACTCAAACACTCGCCTTCGTGCAAACCCAATTACCGCTGTTAAAAGCACATCAAACCACCCAAAGCCAAGAAGAAACTGCACCTTCTGCGGTCACACCCACAGCATCCAGTTGGCGCGATGCACTCAAAGAAGCCTGGCATGATATGAAAAATTTAATTCGCGTCCAAAAACGGCAGGCGGATATGGATTATGCGTTATTTGATGAAACTATTTTAAGGCAAACGGTAGCCGTTGCTTTGCAGCGTGCCAGCATTGCCGCGGTAATGGGACAAGATGATTTATATCAAGCGAGTCTTAACCAGGCGATTGCGCTGCTGCAACAATTTTTTGCGCCGGACCCAGAATTAAAACATACGATAGAGACCTTGCAACACTTATTACAACAGCCTATCGTGCCTCAATTGCCAGAAGCCAATCGCGCCTTGATTTGGTTGCAGATGCAAACAGGTGAAGGACGCGTGTAATGAAAAAATTAATCATTATTTTATTGTTGTTGGCGTTAAGTGTGTGGGTGGGGCTACAAATAAAAGCGGACCCGGGTTATTTACTCATTGCTTATCAAGAGTATGTAATCGATATGCCGCTCTGGTTAGGTTTACTCATCGTCACCGTCGCATTTTTTCTTATTTATGGATGCTTGTCGTTACTCAAAGAAATTTATTTTACGCCACGACACATTGCCGATTGGTATAAGCAAAAAAGCTTTGAGCGGATCAGGCGGCGCACTGCACGCGGGTTTATTGCTTTGGCC
>JABCZS010000017.1 GCA_013289605.1 Gammaproteobacteria bacterium | reverse complement strand
TAAAACAAATTTTTCCTGAGGGTGTTGATTTAATTATTGAAGGGAAGGTATTGGTTAACACTCAGCCCAGCCAAATTATTGATATCAGGACTGGAGAGCGCTTGCGTTAATGAAGCAGTTTTTATCGCTTATTTAATTGTAATGCCCGCCAATAGCAAAAATATATAGGGCATCGTCACTAAACCGATAAATAATACGATCTTGCAATGACAAACGGCGCGACCACAACCCAGATAGTTGAGGCTTAAGGGGCTCAGGTTTTCCTATGCCCGTAGGATCACCACGCTGCATTTCGTTAATAATGCAGTACTTTATTTTTTTCACGAAAGGTTTCGTATATTTCCCAGGTATTGCCTTCAAATACGATTGATCTCATCTAATTCCTTTTGAGATAAAAGTCGTCCCTTACCTTTATTATGCGTTTTTATAGAGGCTACGATTTGCTCCATGAGCGATTTATTTTGGAGTACATAAAGTGTTTCCTCAAGGCTAAGCCAATCATCCATGCTGACCACCACAAAATCACCGCCATTACGCCGCGTAACGGTAACGGGCTCATGGTTTTTCGTAGCCAAATCAGCATATTGGCGAAGATTATCTCGAAACTGATGCACACTAACTGTGGTCATAAGTGCCTCCTTGAAGGGTATTATACTAGTACGGCATTACCGTACATATGTCAAATATTAGCAAATAATTGACAGGCAACTTGCTAAAATATACTATATTGCTTATCTTACATCAATAAAGGCCTGTTATGAAGGTTAGACGTGGCAATATTAAGCATTTATTCACGCTTGCAGTTTATTTTTTGAGTATCCTCAACACTGCTTTAGCCGCGCATCGCCAAGAAGAACCCGAAAATGATCTGGCTTTCATTTGCAAAAATAGCGCTAATTTTTTTAGCCACGCTCATAATAAACCCCATCCTAATGGCTATTTTTACGACATCAACCCAGCAGGGATCCTACTCTATCAAGCCCCAGTACCGTATGAAAACCAAAACTCTTATTTAGGATACAATCCGCCGCTGCCCCTCTATCGCGAAAAGATAAAAGAGAAGACCCATGCTCAGAATAGGCGTATTGCTGAAAGAATTGCTCCAGCTATTGCATCAAGTAAGAAGAGCGGGACGTTTACGCAAGAAGTCAATGATGCACTCCGCAACAATTTTGCTGATTTACACTTTAAAAATAGTGTCGCTACCACAAAAGAAGAATATCAAAAAATTAAAGATCAAAAAGGTGCGATGGATGTCAATTGCGGTGAATACTCCAAAATCGCTGCGGGCGCGTATTTAAAAGCGTGGCTTAATAACTCGACTAAAATCATGTCCGTGACACTCTATGGCTTTTTTACCCCAACGCATAATTCCCATAGTTATGTCATCGTCAACGGCCCCGATAGGGAGAGTGAAATCATCAAAAATAATGCCACAGCGGTAGCAGAAGTGATTAAAGGCATCGATAATACCCCAGAGGCCCACTTATGTGATGAATATAATCATGAAAATGGCTTGTTCAACAACACCCAGAATAAATTGTATAGAAGTCTTTCATGGGTGTCTGTTTACATTCAAAATTTACGACTGACTATTCCGGAAACAAAAAATATACTGCCTGATGAATTGAACGCGACTGTCTCTACCATCAATAGTGAACTTAACAATAGAATGAAGATGTAGAGTCTGCAAGCACATTAACTGCCTACAAAAATCGTTATTGAGGAAATAACAATTCCATTGCTTTTTCGGCTAAATATAATGGGAAGTGGTAAATGTTTAGCCTAGGATTTACTTGCATATTATTCCCAGAAAAAATAATACTTTTTTTGGGATGATATTTATCGATATATTTTCTTAAACTTTTAGCGTGAACCACGGCACCTGACTTAACTTCAATAGGAATGATTTCACCCTCATGATCGAGTAAAAACTCAATTTCGCTGCGATCTTCTTGCCAACTATATATTTTTTTGTAATTTTTCACAGCCAATTGCTGTGCTACAAAATTTTCTGCAAAATATCCCTTATAAGTACCAAATTTGTAATCAAGCAGTGTTTGGGGTGCAAGTGCGCCCATTGAACCTAAAATTCCAATATCAAACATAAATACTTTAAAAATATTTTCTTTACTATAAACGCCAAGTGGCAATTGCACAGATCCAATAATTGGTATTTTGTTAATTAATTCTGCTGATGTCAACCAATCAATGACATTCACTAATTGAGAGTAACGCTCAACATTAGGAATAATGCCTTTAAATCTAAAGCGACCTGTACTACTGTCTTGATTTGCAAATAATTGATTCGGCACGGCTCGCCAGGTTCTATCAATATGCATGGCATTTACTTTTCCAGCATGCTTTGCAATGTCGGCGTAATACGCGTTAATTAACTCCTCTTGTTTATGACGCACGTTCTTTGTAGTCCGATACAAATCTATCGGATCTTCAGAAAAAAAGTTTATGATTTCGGGTAATCCACCGGTCACAAAATAATGTTTTAAACGCTCCCATAATTGTTGATGCATAGGCTCTGATATTTTTGAATGCAGCGTAATATTATTGAAATACTCTGCTGCATAATCATCTCCAATTCCCGTTAAAAATTCAGAAAAAGTCATGGGATGAAGATGCATCATATCTACTTTGCCAACAGGATAAGAGGATTCATTTAAATGCAGACCCAATAATGATCCTGCACAACATAGGGCAAGCTCAGGCAAGTCTTCACAGAAATATTTCAAACTGGTTAAGGCTCTAGGACACGCCTGGATCTCATCGAAAATCACTAAATCTTGAGTGATATTAATGTCTGCTTTCAAAGCAAAGCGTAATTCATTAATAATATATCGGGGGTCAAGATCTCCTTCAAATAGAGCACGCGCCCAGGCTTCTTTTTCAAAATTAATAACATAGTACTTACGAAAAAATTCTTGGCCAAAGGCCTCCAGTAGGTAAGACTTACCTGTCTGACGCACCCCTCTTAAGATTAAGGGCTTACGCCTTAGGTTGTCCCGCCATCGCAGTAAATGGGTCATTAAATGTCTTTTCATGCGCTAAATGTAGCATAAAAAGTAATTATATTACAGTTTTTACAATTAAAAAGTGTAATATAATTACAGTTTTTACAAGTGAAAAATGTAATTATATTACACTTTTTTAAAATGAGTGATAGTTCCTCATTCTATAGCTCATAATATGCCATAAGTTGAGCTATAGAATGGGGATCTATCACTGATAACTTTGAATAGCCCATTTAAAGACTGTCAAATTATATCTATAATATCAATAGCATAGGACAGAATTGGCAGGGGTGGGAAAGGTTTAGGTATTTTTAAAAGGTTAACATTATGCGTATAGCAATTTCCGGGACTCATTACATAGGTAAAAGCACATTAATAGCCGATTTTTTAAAGCATCATCCTGAATATCAATCACCGCTAGAACCTTATTATTTATTACAAGAGGAAAAAGAGGTTGAGTTGTCCTTAGAACCTAGCCTTGAGAGTTTACTCGAACAACTCCACTGCAGCAGTGAGCAACTGATGGAAAATAAAGACAATATTATTTTTGATAGATGTCCTGTGGATTTTATTGCCTACGCGATGGTTTTACTGGGAGTAGAGGATATTAATATTAACGACAGTGAAGTTTCTGAGTTATTTCCCGAGGTAAAAGAAGCGTTGGATACGTTAGATTTAATTGTATTTTTACCGATTACCAAAGCGCATCCTATCGAGTATACAGAAGAAAATCCTGCTTACCGTAGGGCTGCCGACAAATGCTTCAAGCGAATTTATCGTGACGATCATTGTGATATCTTCCCGCGCTTTAATCATCCCAGAATCATTGAAATTTGTGGCTCACCTTCGGCTAGATTAAAGATCTTGGAAAGTTATCTTTTTTGAAAGATAATGATTAGCCACAAAACAGCTGCATCGCATCAGGCTTTATAAATTGATCATCCAAAATGGTATGATCAAGCTCAGCAACATCTAATTGAATACTATACATCAGCTCGCCATTGACATAATGTTTGAGTTGAAAGGGGATCTTAACCGTTCCCACCTGCGTCCAAGCACCCACCCACCGGTACTCAGCCAAATTTCCGATAACATTTATTAATCCTGTGGTTTCATCAAAACAGTAGTTCGGTTGATTTGAATTGATTCCCTGTATGCATAAACTGTTATCCGGGGCCCATCCAGGTGGGGAAGGCATTAGTCTATAATTTTCAGATTCTTGTATGACCCAAAGCATTTCACGATTAGCACGATTTGCGGTGTCTAGCATGTGATCTTTTATATCCTGATCTTCAGTGTATGCATACTGTGAACCCTCCCATAACCAAAACAATACGCCATCTGTGCCTCTTTCATGAAAAATGACATCACTTTTAAGTTGTTCGCGTACTTTTGTGGGATAAACTAAATCAGTCCGGTAGCAAAAACGACCTATTTCATTGTCATGTTCGTAAAAAACTATATTGCCCTGGCGAGTAATGGATTGCATATTCTGAAGCGCCTGGGCTCCGCCACTGGCTTCTATATGTTTAGACATCAACATTTCGGCCTGATCGGAGGCTAGGGCCCACGTCGAGGTGAAATACACTATGATGCTGATCCCCAAGACTTTTTTCATTTGACTGTCCATAAATGCCCAAACCTCGAAGTTATCATAAATAGAGTTGGGCTGCAATCCAGCTGTTTGCAAGTCATTTATAGGACTTACGAAAAATGCGGCTGTCAGGATGTTTTTTTGCTCATGGCTGTCGCAAAATCGCCAAAAAACATCCTTACAGCCGCATTTTTCGTAAGTCCTGATTTAATTCATGGGGATTCGTTATTCCGCAACCGCCCCTCTATCACATCAAATATCCTCCCCAAATCCCGCTCGCCCATGCTACAGGTGATCCGCACATAACCTAAACTCGGATCTAATCCAAAATATGATCCTGGTGCGAGCATAATTTTATCGTCGAATAATAATGAATACACTAAATCTTCATCGGTGTTGATGACTTGCGGTGGATCGGTAAAGACGCATTTGGCTAGGTGTGACATGGGCGTTCCTAATAGCGCTTTTAAATTTGCCATCACATAAAAGGATCCTTCAATCTGATAATTGGGATCGGGTAAATGTGCGTGCATGGCGCGCAAGCGTTGTTGAGCATAAACCACTTGCACTTGATAAAATGCGCTTAATTTTTGTTTATCCTCTGCGCTCCAAGCATGCATCGCGACGGCAAAAGCCCTTTGTAAATGCCGTGGCGGATGCAAACTGATCGTGGAATTAATTTCAAGTAAGCGTGCCATAATGGTTTTATTTTGACACACCAAAACCGCTAAGCGCTCACCTGCTGCTGATAAACCTTTGGTGCCGGAACGCATTAAAACGATACGATCCCTTAATTGAGGCGCAACAGCAAACAGCGACGTGCCATCGCTCGTGTAATCCAGTTCTGCGTAGGCTTCATCTAAAATGATCACGGCCTCTGGAAGCAACTCTAGCACTGTTGCGATGTCTTCCCATTCTTTTTTTCGCAACACTGTACCTAAAGGATTATTTGGATAACATAACACCACCGCATGTATTGCTTCATGATCAAATTTTTGCGCGTGTAACGCTTGCTCAATACTGTCTTTTAATAAAGACGCGGTTAAACGATAACCTGGATTTTCCATCACGGGAATAGGAAATAAATGATTGCCTATTGCATAATAAGGATAATGAGGAAAAGGCGTGAGGATGCGGCTGTGTAAATATTTACGGCGTAAATATTCAAACACACAAAATAATCCGCCTAAACCGCCCGTGGTAAATAACACGTCTTCAGCATTAATGTCACACTGATACCAACGCGAGAACGCTTGCGCCATAATGGCCCGCGCAGATTGATCGCCTTCTGGCGCACCATAATCTATCGCTAAATGGGCATCAATAATGCGTTGTTCAGTTTCAGCAGTTTGTTCGCTAGTCAGTAGTGGGGCAATCCTCTGGGATCGCGCAGCCAAATCTTCCCAATAATGTGCGGCACTGGCTACCACATGGGGATTGATAGGATAGGTGGGCTTGCCCATGCCTGCACGCAAGCTTACGTCTAAATGCTCGGCCCAAAGCATCAGTAAAATAATGGGATCCATCATCCCTGCGGATTCACCATTAGGTAATAGCAACATAATGCACCCCTTCCTTGTTATAGGCTATATCAATTATACTTCAAAATGCTTCGCATCTTGCTATATAATAGGTATAATAAGTAATGAATCCACTTAATCCTATGAACAAAGTCTCTTACGCAGTTATCGGCGGTTGTGGTTTTTTGGGCCAACATCTGGTCCATACTCTACTTGAAAAACATCGGCCAGATGAGACCGACATCCACATCAAAGTGATAGATAAAACCTCGCACACCAACGCGTTGATGTATCCCAAAGATTTTGCTGCGCCTTGCGTGCAATTGTGTCTGAATGTGGATATTACAAAAGCTACAGATTGCGCAGACTTACTGCAAGATGTCGATACCGTATTTATACTGGCTGCCGCCATCGCTTACGGCAGAAAAAATAAAGCGTTGTTGCAGGCCGTTAATGTGACAGGCATACAAAATATTCTTACTTCAGCAAAACAGGCAAAAGTAAAAAAATTGATTTACGTGTCCTCTATTGCCACATTAGGCTGTATTAATCATCCCGATACAGAAAAACTTGCGAATGAAAGTTGTGAAAATGATTGGCAAAAGGAAACGTATTGTCATTATGGATTAAGTAAATATCACGCAGAACAAATGGTTCTCGCGCAAGGCACTGACACGTTACAAGTCGCCGTTGCTGCTCCCGGTTTACTCATGGGGCCAGGCTATTGTTGTTTTGCAAATCAATTGCCGTTTCACACGGCACTCAAACGCAACTGGGCGTTAATCCCGGAGGGTGGATCAAACTATATTGATGTCAGAGATGTCGCAACTGGCCTAATTGCCTTAGCGCATGGGAAATCCGAGGGAAAATATTTATTGGTAGCAAATAATATTACTCACAAGAATTTATTACAAAAGATTGCCAAACACACTAAGCGTCACCTCAAGTTATGGGAAATTCCCCAAACATTAGGCGGGAGCTTTGCACTATTATTTTCTTTATTAGAATTTATTTTGCCCGCCACTTTTCCGTTGTCTAAAGAAGGCATGACTAAAGCCTTTAAATACCGCTATTACAGTAATCAGCGCTTACAAACCTTAGGATGGGCACCGAATTATTCATTAGAAAAAACGATACAAGATACGTTATATTGGATGAGAGAGAACAACCATGTATAAATCAGCTGTAGTCACTGGAGCCACGGGGTTTTTAGGACGTCATGTCACAAGCATCTTGCTCCGCCGTGGATTTGAGGTCAGTATTATTACCCGCGATGAAGAAAAAGCTAAAACACTTTTTGCTAACGTTCCAGTTAAAATTATTACCGGATCTTTATTTGATCCTGCTCTGTTGCGTGATATCCCCGAACACAGTGCTATTTTTCATTGCGCAGCGATCACAGGTTCTGTACATACGCATCAACGTGCATATATCAAGGCCAATGTGGCCGGCACACGCAGTTTATTACAGGCCGCCGTCGATAAAAAAGCCGCACATTTTATTTTTGTCAGCAGCATTTCCGCAGTGGGCGCGCGCGGCAGCGTGCAGCATCCGATCACTGAGGATACGATTCCTGATCCTGAAACGTATTATGGTTTAAGTAAAGCTTTAGCAGAACAAATGCTATTAGAACAGGCTCCCGCGCAATTGCCGATTACGATAGTACGTCCCCCGCTTATTTACGGACCTGGACAAAATGCACGCTCAGGAGCTGCCCTATTATTTAAATTATTGCAACGCAAAATTGTCCCTATCGTTGGCAATAAACATGCGCGTGTTGCGCTCGTGCATGTCCACAATCTTTGTAATGCGATGATAGATTTAAGTCTGAATCACTCGGGTAAAGAAATTTTTAATGTGTGCGATCCCACGTCTTATGTGCTTAATGATTTGGCTGAATTGATTAATCCCCCAGCTTTACGCCGTCGCTTTCTGACGATTCCGTACCCGTTAGTAGCTCCTCTTGCGCTGTTAGGCAGCGGCATTTCAGCTTTATGTAAAAGAGACTTTGGGCTTTGCCTAGAAAACCTAAATGGTATCAGCAAAAATGGCTTTGTCATGAATATCGATAAAGCGTTAAGCCGAGGCTATCAACCTGAAGCTTTCCTAAACAACAAAGGTGCGCTAGATTAGACAACGTAATCGTACTTGCTTCTGACTGTTTTATCCTGTACTCCAAAATGGACGTGTCTATTTTGGAGTACAGGATAAAATGGTCGGAAAATAAATAAGAGCCTATCTCGGTTATAACACTGGTTCGTAAATCCTATGAACATTTGCAACTCAGAGGTTTCTTGTCATACAATAGCGCTATGACTTTATATACCAAGGGCATGCATGCACAATCCTCAACCATCTGATTTTTATAAAGAATTTACTCAAAAAAACATCGGCGTGTACAGTGAAACCCAGCAAAACCGGCTAAAAGATGCGCGGATCATTATTTTAGGCCTAGGGGGGGTCGGCGGTTTTGAGGCCATGTTAGCCGCACGCCATGGAATAGGGCATATTACCGGGGTTGATCCTGATACCTTTGAAACTTCTAATTTAAATCGGCAAATGTTTGCTTATACCGATACCCTGGGCGAGCCTAAAGCTGCTGTTGCTGAGCGTGAGCTCAAACGCATTAACCCTGAATTAAAGGGTGAGTTTCACGCCATCAGTGTCGATGAGCATAATGCGCAGGATTTGATTGCAGGCCATGATCTCGTATTGGAAGCGCTAGATGACATGTGTGCTCGCGTCTGTGTGCATCGGGCTGCGCGAGCATTAGGGATCCCCAGTATTAGCATGTCCGGTAGCCCACCCCACCGCGGCTTTATTTCCAGCTTTCTGCCAGGCGGCATTGATTATGAAACCTTATTAGGCTTGCCTTCACAAGGAAAACCATTAACCCCTGAGGTGAAGCAAGCGATACGCGCGGTTAAAAATAAACGGGCGCAATATTCTGTCACATTAGGTGCGCCCCAATCCTGGGCGGATGATTATTGTGTAGGCAAAGCAGGTTGGATCATCACCCCGATTCGTGCTGCATTATTAGCCACCTTCAGCGTGCATGAAGCGATACAAATTCTGGTGGGCTTACCGCCCTTAGCCGCGGCGCCTAAAGCCTTATTAATTGATTTGGATAATGATGACTCGCAAGTGCGCGTTGCAAGTCCAGAACAAGGCATCTGGCCTGCTGAACAGTTTTAACCGGAGGTCACCCATGTCTACACACGAAAAGTATGAAAAAGTATATGCCCGCAATTATGGCGTGTTCACGCAACAAGAACAAACACAGTTAAAAAATGCACGTGTTGCCATCGTAGGCGCAGGCGGTGTCGGCGGCATTACCTTAATTTCTTTAGCACGCATGGGACTCGGACATTTAACCATTATCGATGGTGACAAGTTCGAAGACAGCAATATTAATCGGCAAATGCTGGCTTTTTTAAGTAATAAAGGGGTGTCTAAAGCTCAAGTTGCCGAACAAACCGTGCAAGACATTAATCCTTTAATGAGTGTCACGCATCATCAACTCCGTGTGACTGAAGATAATGCACAAACATTATTAACCAATCATGATGTTATTATTGATGCCACGGATAATTTAGTGTCTCGCGTTATTATTCATCGTGCGGCAGCAGAACTTGGGATCCCTTCTATTTGGATAGCCGTTACGCCACCTTTTCGCGGTGGCGTCATGTGTTTTAATAAAGACACGATGCCTTATGAATTAGCGCTACAACATCCTTCTTATCAGCAAGCGCTCACACCTGAAATGCGTGCAAAAATCGAAGCATTAAAAGACGGCAGAGCGCGCACTGCAATCACCCATGGCGCATTGCCGGATTGGGCAGAAGGGTTTATTAATAAGCAAGCACCCTGGGCCGTGATCTGTCCTGTTGCGAACATGATAGGCTTACTTGCCAGTTTTGAAGCCATGAAATTCATAATTAAACGAGAACATCTTGCACCCACTTTAGCGCCGCGATTAATCAAGGTTGATTTATCCACTCCCGAAATGGTGAAAGTACAGACGCCATCTGAGGGCAGTTGGAATAATGAACACTTATAAACTTTTTTTAATAACGATTGTTTTTTGCATGGCTTCTTCTATTGTTGCAGCCAAGGTACACTCACATGATTATTTTCTCAACACTCAAAATGACCTTAAAATTTATTTAAAAGAAAAAACATTAACCAATAATAAAAATGCTAAAGTTGTTATTTTAGTGAACTCCTTGAGTATACCTTCGGTTGCAGCATTTGATGTCCCTCAATTTTCACTCATGGATAAACTTGCAGAAAATGGATTTGACGTCTGGGGCATAGATTTTGTGGCTCAGGGGAAAGCCTCTTTTCCCCCGAGCATGCAGAAAAATCCGCCTCCCACCGGCATATTTCCGCTGCGCGCAACAGAGGCCTTGCCACAACTTGCACACGCCATCGATTTTATTACTCAAAAAACCGGCAAAACTAAGGTTACTTTACTGGGTTGGTCTTGGGGTTCGATAGTGGCTGCGATGTATGCCATAAAATACCCTACGCAAGTGGATCACTTGATTTTATATGGCGCAATGTATGCCGACTCATTACCGCAGTCTGCACAAGCAATTTTTCTTCAGCCTTATGCCACTAAAAATGGGCAATTTAATGAACACTTACCCGCTTATCAGAATATACCTTGGAAAATAATTCAATCACATTGGCAAATGATGACGAATGGCAATGCAACTATCGCCTCACAAGCCGCTTTTAATGCCGTGGGCAACACCTACCGTAGCATTGACAAGCACCCTATGGAAAAAGGAACTTTACGTCGGCCCATGGGCCCGATGAAAGATTTATTTCTCACTTGGCATCATCAGGTGCCCTATCCCATTAAGCAGATCACCACACCTACTCTGGTGATTTATGGTGAACAAGACATTTTTGCTGATAAAACCTTATTTTCACAATTAACCCACGTTAAACATAAAAAAGAAGTCCATGTGAAGGAAGCCACCCACTGGCTTATTTATGAAAAGAATAGATCTGAATTTTACAACGAAGTGACAAATTTTATAAACAATGAACACTAAAAAAATATTAATTTTAGATACGACGCTGCGTGAAGGTGAACAAGCCTCAGGCATCTGTTTTTCTATTCATGAAAAGCTTGAATTAATTAAACAGCTGCAAAAATTTGGCGTGCCGCACATTGAAATTGGCCATCCTGGTATTTCAGAATCAGAACTAGCCTTGTGTAAAACCATTTGTGCATCTGTCAGCGGCGTAGATTTATTAGTCCATGCGAGAGCCTGTGAACAAGATGTGCTTGCCGCCATCGATACAAAGGCACAGTGGGTCGGCATTTGGGCTTCTTATAATGATATTTCACTTGCGACAAAATTTAATAACAAGTCCAGAGCATGGATAAAAGATCAAGTGTATGCCGCAATTTTGCTCGCTAAAAATAATGGATTAAAAGTACGCTTCACCATTGAGGATGCATCAAGAACCGAGCCCCATTTAATTGCCGAATTAGGCATGATTGCCGTGCAAGCGGGCGCTGATAGAATGAGTTTGGCCGACACGGTGGGTATGTGGCACCCACGTGAGTGCTTTAAAGCCGTGCAGCATGCAATCGCTCAATTTAATTGTGAAATCGAAGTGCATTTACATAACGATTTAGGCTTAGCGCAAGCCAATGCGATTGCAGCGATAGACGCAGGTGCAAGTGTAATAGACACGTCCATTTTAGGCATAGGTGAGCGTGCAGGGATATGTGATTTATTTTCCATCAGCGCGACTCTAGAACAATTTTATCATCAGGCTTACCATTGGCAAGCCTCTCAAAATCTGGTGCAACTCATACAACGCGTGGGCGGATTTAAATGCGAGCCCCATCATCCTATAGTAGGGCGTCATGTATTTACCCATACCTCTAAATACCACATTAAAGCCGCGCTGAATAATCCTAAGGCGTATGAATCATTAAATCCAGAACGTTATGGTGCAGTAAGAAAGAACATTTTAAATACTTTGGAGCGGGGCGCTCAACAACGTTTTCATAATACCTTACACGTTAAAAAACCTTTTGTAAAAGGCGCATCGGAATTGCTGTATCACCGCGATGGGGTGGGTGCACGCTGGGTATTGATGGATGATCGTATCGATGAACGTAGTTCCGTTTATATTATTGAACGTATTTTTGATAAAGATTATCAACATGAATATTCGCCTCATGTCGATAAACATGCCCATCATTGCGACAGTGTTTTTGCATTTATGGGCAATCATCCTGATGGCACGGGCTTAACGATCAGCGTAACGTTTGGTATTGGCGATGAGGAATCCACCGAAGTATTTTCAAGCCCCGCCTCTGTTTTTATCCCGGCTCACGTGATCCACAGTTATCAATACGTGCAAGGCACCGGGCGATTTTTGAATTTTGTATTATCACCTAATTATAATCAAAGTTTGGTAGATACCCCTCAAGCAAAATAGTATGCAGTTTACCCAAAAACAGCCCCTTATAACACAAGCCTTTTCTAAATCTGTGGGGCATTATCCTGTTATCATTAACATGTAAATTTCAAAGTCAGGGTTTGAAAATGACATATATCAATAGAACCGCTCATTAATCAATAAGATACATGCTGAATCCTATCCCTTTTGTGTCGCAGTCTTTGGAACAGGACAAGTAGATAAATCAACTCTTCAGATTGACTTTCACGTTTAAACCGCATACATTTATGCCGTATAATATTATACGGCATAAACTTATACGGTGAAAAATGGATATATTAAGTCGTCCATTTTATAATTCCTGCGAAATCATGAGACTTGAGAGAATTCCTGCGCATGAATATGAAATATTTATTCAGCAATACAGCTCATCCCAGTCATCAAGATGTTTGTAGAGATACTGGAATTTCTGAAGCCAGCATCCGTCAGGCCATTAAAAAATTGATGTTGGATGATTTTATTTATCGTGACAAAGACAATATTATTCGCGTTTTAGATCCCGCACTTAAAACATTTATCAACCTGCTTTGAAACAGTAAACAGGCCAACCTTCATAGCCATGCACTTAATATCGAGAATTTCCATGAAGCGATTATCTAAAAAACTATTACCCAGCCTACTCATTTTATTAGTATTGATTCTTTGTTTATATTATTTTATATCGTACAAAAAAGCAGTCGTTTTGTCGCAACAGATCCTTGTACCCGGTTTGCTACAACCGGTAGACATTCTTATTGATCGCTACGGCGTGCCGCATATTTATGCTGCTAATGAAGACGATGCTTTTTTTGCTCAAGGCTTTAATGTCGCACGAGATAGACTTTTTCAAATTGATTTGTCACGCCGGCGCGGCTTAGGGGAATTGTCTGAAATATTTGGACCCTCCTATCTTGAGCAAGACAGAGCAGCTAGATTATTCATTTATCGTGGTGATATGCAACAGGAATGGGAGAGTTACCCACTCGATGCCAAAAGAATTGCCACACAATTTATCTCCGGGATTAATGCCTATATTGATTTGCTAACACACCATCCCGAGCTCGTGCCATTTGAATTTAAAAAATTTAATTATTTTCCAGCTAAATGGTCAGCCGATGATGTGGTACGCATACGCTCGCATGTGCTGACGCATAATCTTTTAGAAGAAATCATGCGTGCTCATGTCACATGCCTAGCGGGTTTAGACGTTGATGTTTTTCGTACGGAACTGCAACCGCCATGGACAACACAGATACCTCAGGAACTTGATCCCTGCTTACCTGAAGATATTTTAACAACCATGACTCTGGCGACAAATAAATTTGAGTATAACCCGGATGCTGCACTGCATGACGGCAGTAATGCTTGGGTAATTTCGCCTGAAAAGTCGGCAACAGGTCGGGCCATTTTAGCGAGCGATCCTCATCGAGCTTATTCTATTCCTAGTTTACGTTACATTACCCATCTTCATACGCCGACATTTAATATTATTGGGGCCGGGGAACCTGGTTTACCTGCGGTATCATTAGGCCATAACGGTACGATTGCCTTTGCATTTACCTTTGCCAGCATTGATCAAGAAGATTTATATGTTTATGAATTAAATCCTAATAATCCACGTGAATATTTTTATGCCGGGCAATGGCAGCCTTTTCTAGCCGTTGAGGAAAGCATAACTGTGCGTAACGCGCAAGCGATGCCTGCAGAACTTTTATTCACGCAACACGGTCCTGTGATTTATCTGGATCAAGAAAAACAGCGCGCGTATGCCGTGCGTGCGGCTTGGCTTTTACCGGGGGCTGCACCTTATTTTGCGTCCCTAGGTTATATTCACGCAAAAAACTTTGCAGATTTCAAAAACGCTGCTGCACATTGGGCGGCTCCGCCTTCGAATTTAGTATATGCAGATGTCCAAGGTAATGTGGGATGGGTGATGGCGGGCAAAGCTGCGATACGTCCTAATTGGGATGGATTATTACCCGTTCCTGGAGCAGGACAGTATGAGTGGGCTGGGTTTTGGGATCCCTCAAAGCTCCCTTTTATTTACAATCCCGAGCAAGGTTATTTTGCATCGGCCAATGAAATGAATCTTCCAGAAGGTTACCCTTATGCGGAACGCAAATTGGGATTTGAATGGATCAATCCATTTAGGTATCAACGTATTTATTCGGTATTAAAATCTCTGCCTGCGGTTTCTATAGAAAACTCCATGCAATTACAAAATGACATCTTTTCTATTCCAGCAGCACGCTTAGTGGCATTATTACAACCCTTAAAAGGCAATACGTTTAACCAACAGCGTGCATTGTCATTGTTAAACCAGTGGGATTTTAATATGGGTCAGCATTCCGCGCCCGCTGCGCTGCATGAAGTCTGGTTTAGTCGCCATCTCAGATCTGCATTTAAAACAGCAATTTTATCACCTACAGCCGCCAATACATTTGATCATCCCGATCTATTGATAATGTTAAACGTACTAGAAAATCCTGAAGAATGGTGGGGTGATTCGGCTGTGGAAAAACGCGACGCACTACTCTTACAAAGTTTAGACGCCGCCTATGAGGAAATGATACAACTTCAAGGAAATGATTCAAATACCTGGGAATGGGGGAAATTGTTACAGATGACTTTGGAACATCCCCTGTCTTTTGCAGTCACGCCAAAGGAAAAAGAGGCACTCAATGTGGGCCCCTTACCCAGAAAGGGAAGTGCATTTACACCTAATCAAGCCATTTATCGCAGCCGTGATTTTGAACAAATTCATGGTGCATCCGTTAGAATGATTTTTGATATTGGAAACTGGGATAACACGCAAGCCATCAATTTTCCTGGACAATCAGGTGAGCCCTCTAGCCCTCATTACCGTGATCTGGTGGCATTATGGGAAAATGGAGAGTATTTTCCATTACTTTATACCCGCGATGCCATAGAAGCAGAAACAAAAACAAAGCTGCATTTAATACCCGCAGATAATGAATAGTTCAGTGCAATCCCTTTTTTTCAGCTAAAATATACGTTTAAAGCCTTCGGACGTTTACTCTTGATGCACATACTCATAGACGCAGATGCCTGCCCTAATGTTATTAAAGAAATTATATTTCGCGCTGCCATACGCCTTAAAATTAACATTACGTTATTTGCGAATCACTTTATTAGCATCCCGAAAAATCCACTTTTCAAACTTGTGCAAGTCCCAGGCGGCTTTGATGTTGCGGATCAGAAAATTATTGATACCGTACAACCGGGAGATTTAGTGATCACAGCAGATATTCCTTTAGCTTCTGCCGTGATAGAAAAAAAGGCACATGCTTTAAATCCACGTGGAGAATTATATACGCTAGAAAATATTCAACAACGCTTGAGTGTTAGAAATTTTATGGAAGAGTTAAGAAATACCGGCCAAGTCAGCGGTGGCCCGCCCCCCTTGAATCAACGTGATCACCGTGCTTTTGCCAATGCTTTAGATCGTTTTTTAATGAAACAACACTGATCTGACTATTCAAAATCCACATGACAACTCGATAACCCTTTTTTCTGCAAATATTTTTGATGGTATTCTTCTGCAGGATAAAAAGTTGCGGCGGGGATGATTTCGGTGGCGATGGGTTTCGCGTATTTGTTTTCAGCCGTTAAGGTGGCTTTAGATTGCTCTGCACTATTTTTTTGCTCATCGTCATAATAAAAAATAACAGAGCGGTATTGACTGCCTACATCAGGGCCTTGACGATTCACTAGTGTGGGATTATGACTATGCCAAAAAACCTCTAATAATTTTTCATACGAGAGCATTGCAGGATCATAAGTGACTTGCACGACTTCAGCATGGCCGGTTTGATCGGTACAGACTTGTGGATAGCTGGGATTTTCGGTGTGTCCCCCCATATAACCGACACGGGTTGCAATAACGCCTGGCACCTGGCTAAACGTTTCTTCAATTCCCCAAAAACATCCTGCAGCGAAGGTGGCTATATTAGGCATCATATCCTCTGTTCATTAAATAAATCGGGCTAATACTTCATCCAAAAACAATTGTCCCCGCGCGGTTAACTGCAAGCGATCCGCACTATTTATCAGTAATTCTTCTTGTTTTAATTGTAGCACTGCCTGTTGCAGACTCGCCCCCTCAAGACCGGTGCGCGCGGTAAACAAATCGATTCCCACACCTTCAGTTAATCGCAAGGCATTCATTAAAAATTCTAATTTTAAATCATCCACCGTCAAGATTTTTTGGCCACCAATAAAATTATTTTCTGGATTTAAATATTTAAACGGCGTGCGTTGCTTCCATAAGCGCTCAACGATTCCCGTAGCTAAATCAGTGATTTTACCGTGTGCGCCTGCACCAATGCCTAAATAATCGCCAAATTCCCAGTAATTGCGATTGTGCCTGCATGTGTTGTGAGATCTTGCATAGGCAGAAATTTCATAACGCTTTAAGCCTTTATGTGCTAAATATTCGCGCCCTAATGACTCTATTTCTAGCACACGCTCATCGGGAGGTAAATGTTTAGGGGGATGTTGATAAAAAACCGTGTTGGGCTCTAAGGTTAAGTGATACCACGATAAATGCGGCGGGGCGAAGACAAGCGCTTCCTCTAAATCATGCAGTGCTTCTGCAACCGTTTGTTTCGGTAAACCATACATCAAATCAATATTATAATTATGAAAACCCGCTTTTTGCGTTGCGATAATTGCGGCACACGCCTGAGCGCTGCCATGCGCACGACCTAAGGTTTTTAATTGCGCATCATTGAAACTTTGCACACCGATGGAAATGCGGTTCACGCCCGCCGCACGATAGCCGGTTAATTTTTTATAATCGAGTGACTCGGGATTTGCTTCTAATGTGATCTCAATATTTTTCTCAAAAGGAATATGTTGATTAATCGAGTGTAATAAATCAGCAATATAGGGTGGTGCAAATAAACTGGGCGTGCCACCACCCATAAAAATGCTGCTTAATTTTCGTCCCTGAACTTTTTCTAAATCCTGAAGTAAATCTTGTTTTAATGCTGCGATATAATCGGCTTCAGGAATAGGGGCCTTAGATTTCGCATAAGAATTGAAATCACAATACGGACATTTGCTGGTACACCAGGGGAAATGAATATACAGTGCTAAAGGAATAGTACGCATTAAATCAACGTTTGTAAGGCACGGCGCAATTGTTGCATCGCAAGCCCGCGGTGACTGATTTGATTTTTAATATCAGGGTCGAGCTGCGCTGCACTGCAATGGTGCGTCGGAACGTAAAATATCGGATCATAACCAAATCCAAACTGACCGATAGGCTCTAATAAAATTTGGCCATGCCAGATCCCGGTCGCAATAATCGGGCAGGGATCATCTACTTTACGCATAAAAATACACACGGAGATAAAATAGGCGGAACGCTCATCACTGGGTACATCTGTTAATTGGTGTAATACTAATTCAATATTATTTTTATCGGACGCGGCCTCCCCCGAGAAACGCGCTGAACGCACGCCCGGGGCATCATTAAGCGCTTTTACCACCAAACCTGAATCATCTGAAATTGCAGGCAATCCGGTTTTCTCACAGGCATGACGGGCTTTAATCAAGGCATTTTCGACAAAGGTGAGCGCTGTTTCAGGCGCAGACTCGACCCCCAATTCAACTTGCGTCACCACGTTGCAATCAAAATCCATTAATAAGTCGGCAAGCTCTTTTAATTTTCCCTGATTACCACTTGCCAAGACAATTTTTTGTGACATGTGATGATTCCTTTTTATAAAAAATATCTTTTGATTAAATAGAGGCTATTGTTTCTTTCGCATATTTTTTAACGACGTACTCTTTCACGATCGTTTTAAATTCTTCTGCGATATGATCCCCGCGTAAAGTCATGGCTTTCGCGCCATCAATAAATACCGGCGCAATCGGCGATTCGCCCGTCCCCGGCAAACTGATGCCAATATCGGCGTGTTTACTTTCACCCGGACCATTGACGATGCAACCCATGACGGCGACTTTCATATTTTCTACGCCAGGATATTCTGTGCGCCAGAGAGGCATTTCATCGCGTATAAAATTTTGAATTTGCTGCGTTAATTCACGGAAATACGCACTCGTAGTGCGGCCACACCCGGGACATGCCGTCACACTGGGCGTAAAAGCACGCAGGCCCATGGCTTGCAAAATTTCTTGGCACACCATCACTTCACGGGTACGGGGGGCGCCAGGTTCAGGGGTTAATGATGCCCGTATGGTATCGCCTATGCCTTGTTGTAATAAAATACTTAAACCCGCGGTCGTCCCGACAATCCCTTTAGATCCCATCCCCGCTTCAGTTAAACCTAAATGCAAGGCGTAATCACAACGTTTTGCGAGCTCTTGATAAAGTGACACTAAATCTTGCACCGTACTGACTTTACAGGCAATCAAAATTTTATTTTTCGCAAGACCTAATTCTTCCGCATATTCTGCACTGCACAACGCGGACGTAATCAGCGCTTCACGGGTCACCGCGCCCAAAGGTTTAGGATGACTTGATTGCGCATTTTTATCCAGTAATTGTGCCAGCAAATCTTGATCCAGACTGCCCCAATTCACACCAATACGCACCGGTTTATTGTGTTTTACCGCAACCGCAATCATGCTCGCAAATTGTAAATCGCGTTTTTGTCCATAACCGACATTACCCGGATTAATGCGGTATTTATCTAAGACTTCGGCGCATTCAGGGTAATCATTTAATAAACGATGACCGTTATAATGAAAATCCCCAATCAAAGGCACATGACAGCCCCGCGCAGCTAAGCCTTTACGTATCAAGGGCACAGCTTGTGCCGCGGCCTCATTATTAACAGTTATCCGCACCAGTTCAGAACCCGCTTCATGCAGGTCATAGACTTGTTGAATGGTCGCCTCAACATTAGCCGTATCGGTATCGGTCATTGATTGCACCACCACCGGTGCGCCGCCGCCTATGGTCACGGAGCCCACTTGTACCGGCACGGTTTGATGACGAATAATGGGATTTTCGCTAAGTAGCATAACTCGGGTACCTCGATTTTATCGCTGAAAATCTGGTATTATACGCAGGTTCCTTCCACCTAGATAGAGCTTACCATGACTATCATTAATCGGGCCCCATTCCCTTTAACTCGCATGAGACGCCTACGCAATCATGCGTTTCTTCGCGAATTAGTTCAAGAACATCAAGTACTTATAACTGACTTAGCGTATCCTATGTTTATCACGGAAGCTAAGGCGCCTGAGCCTATAGTCACTATGCCAGGGACGAGCCGCATCCCCTTATCTCAGCTCAAAGAAGAGGTGGGTAAAATAGTTGATTTAGGGATACGATTAATCGCTTTATTCCCGGCGGCACAGAGTGAAAAATCAAAAGACGCTAAAGCCGCTTATGATCCGGAAGGTCTCATTCAGCGCGCCATACGCTTAATCAAACAGTCTTATCCCGATTTGGGCGTGATGACCGATGGCGCCCTAGATCCCTATACCTTAACCGGTCAGGATGGGCTTACCGATGAAAAAGGCCGTATCTTAAACGATGAAACGCTAGAGGTGTTAGTCCTACAAGGTTTATCTCACGCGAAGGCCGGCAGCGATATTTTTGCGCCTTCAGACATGATGGACGGCCGCATGGGTGTGTTACGTAAAGCCCTGGAGTCAGCGGGATATCCCGATATGGTATTGCTTGCCTATGCTGCAAAATATGCTTCGAGTTTCTATGGCCCGTTTCGAGATGCCGTAGGCTCAGCATTGCATTTAGGTAAAAGCAGTAAAGCGACATATCAAATGAATCCTGCAAACAGTGATGAAGCCTTGCATGAAGTGGCTTTAGATTTACAAGAAGGCGCAGACATGGTGATGATAAAACCGGGTTTGCCTTATTTGGATATTCTTTTCCGGGTGAAAACAACTTTTCAAGTTCCCACCGTCGTCTACCAAGTCAGCGGTGAATACGCGATGATTAAGGCGGCGAGTCTAGCCGGCGCCCTCGATGAACGCGCTGCGGTGATGGAAACCCTGCTTGCGTTTAAACGTGCCGGTGCGGATATTATCATTACTTATTTTGCGAAAGAAATTGCGCAATGGTTAAAACATTAAGAGGAAATCATGACCGATTGTTTATTTTGTAAAATTAAAGATCGCACAGTGCCCGCAGAAATCGTGTTTGAAAACGATGAGCTCATGGCATTTAAAGACATCCACCCTAAAGCGCGGGTGCATTTATTGCTGATCCCGAAATTTCATCTCGATAGTCTGGATGACATTTTGCCCGCACACAGTGAACTGCTCGCAAAACTGATGCTCGCCATCCCCGAAATTGCAAAACAACAACAGTTACAAGGGTATCGCACCATTATTAATACGGGAGCTCAAGGCGGACAAATTATTTTTCATTTACATTTTCATATTCTAGGGGGCGGGCCCTTGCCCGGTTTTCATTAAGGAGGCATCCATGGGTTTAGGTGGCATCAGTATTTGGCAATTATTAATTATTTTATTGATCGTGGTGGTTATTTTTGGCACGAAAAAAATTCGTCATATGGGCGGTGATTTAGGCAAAGCCTTAAAACATTTTCGTCACGCGCTAGATGATAAAAAAGACAATAAAAAAGAGGATCAATAATGTCTGGGATAGGTTTAGGAGAAATTCTTCTTATTTTGGTCATCGCCATTATCGTCTTAGGTCCTAAGCAATTGCCTAAAGCCTTACAGCATTTTAATCATTTTGCGCAGCGCATTAAAAAAATCAAAACGGCCATTAAGCGTGAACTTGAATCATGAATAATACGGTAGAACAATTACTCGAGTTGCGGCTAGTATTGCTGCGTTGTTTTGCAAGTGTCGCGCTTATTTTTATCGGGTTATTGCTTTATGCCAAACAACTTTATCACCTTCTAGCCCAACCGCTGCTGAAATTTTTACCCGAAAATAGCCAGATGATCGCAATCGATGTCGCAACACCTTTTTTGGTGCCGATGAAATTAGCTTTAACTGTTGCGATTTTTATCGCCATTCCCTTTATTTTTTATCAACTCTGGCGCTTTATTGCGCCAGGCCTATACCGTCATGAAAAGAAATTTTTTGTGCCGGTATTTTTTAGCAGCTTGACCTTATTTTACGGTGGCATTTTATTTGCTTACTTTATTGTCTTGCCGCTTACTTTTTCATTTTTTATTTACAGCGCGCCTGAGGGTGTACAGGTGATGACAGACATTGCTGCTTATTTAAGTTTTGTATTAAACCTATTTTTTGCATTTGGCTTAGCCTTTCAAATTCCAATTCTGATTTTTGTATTAGCCAAACTGCATGTGATTAACCCTGAAAAATTCAGTGCGATGCGGCCCTATGTGATCATAGGCGCGTTTGTAATCGGCATGTTGCTGACGCCGCCGGATGTGATTTCTCAAACCTTACTCGCGGTGCCTTTGTGGTTATTATTTGAATTAGGTATTTTTTTAGCTAAAAAATCAACCTAATTCGGTAAGCGTGTTGATGATCAACTCTGCAGAATTACGCGCTGCTCCCGCTAAATAGAGATCAGATAACGCGGGTGTATCAATACCCGCCATATCGGATACCGCGCGGATGATCACAAACGGCATTTTAAATTGATGACAGACTTGAGCAATTGCTGCAGCTTCCATTTCAACGGCATGGGCATTGGGGAAATTACCACGAATTTCCACAATATCTACATCTTGATGAATAAAACTATCCCCTGAGACGATTAAACCTTGCGTGACGCGCAGTGACATTTTTTTTGCGGCCTGTTCTGCGGCATGAACTAAAATTTGACTGGGAATAAATGCTGAAGGCAATTTAGGCACTTGGCCGTGCTCATAGCCCCAGATGGTGAGATCCACATCGTGATGACGCACTTCAAGAGAAATCACCACATCGCCTACGGCTAAAGTCTGATGCAAGCCACCCGCCGATCCGGTATTAATCACATAATCTGGTTTAAAACGCTCAATTAATAAGGTGGTGCCTAAGGCGGCATTGACTTTTCCAATCCCACATTGCAATAAAACAGCGTGATGCCCCTGCAGCTGCCCTAAATAAAACGTATTACCCGCAACTTCAATCGTCTCAATCAACTGCATAGTCTTTTGTAAAAATAAAATTTCCGCTTCCATCGCACCGATAATGCCTATATTCATTGTTTTCTTTCCATCATTAATAGGGCCGCGATACTGCGGGCATCCGTAAAATCTTCTCTTGCTAATAAGGCATCACTTTCGCTGATGCGCCAGGGCACAATTTCTATCGGTTCCGGTTCATCACCCGGTAAGCTTGAAGGGTATAACTCCGTGGCTAAAATAATGTGGGTGACATGCCCCATATAACCCGGCGCTAAAGTGACTGTTTTTAACAGTTGCAGATTTTTTGCGCCATAGCCCAATTCCTCTTGCAGTTCCCGGTGAGCGGCCGCAAGCGGTGATTCGCCTTGCTCCATTAAACCTTTAGGGAAACCCAACTCATAATGTTCGACCCCAACAGCATACTCGCGTGCTAACCAAATTAAACCGGGTTCAGGTTGTGGGATCACGAGTACAGCACCGTGATGCAATTGTAAGCGCTCGAAATGGCGCTCGATGTGATTTGCAAAACGTAAATGGACACCTTCAATCGTAAAGATTTGGGTCTTAGCAAGCTGTGTCACCTGCAAAATTTGCGGTTTTTTTCTCATGCTCTTCCCAAAGATCACATTAAAACGCTATAATACCCCTGCCCCTTATCTAAGGAAAGAGATGATGAATAAAATATTTCTGCCTATCACTATTATCCTGTTAACTTTCTTTTTAAGCGCCTGTCAAAATGGAAAAAAAGAAGGTAACGACGATGAAGACGAAGATGAACTGTTAACGCCTGCACAAGCGCTGCTCGAAGATGAAGACGATGAAGAAGACAGAGACGAAGAAATAGCGGAAGCTGAAGTGCTCAGTGAAGCGGAACAACTCGACCGTGCGGAAGATGCCTTTGCCAAAAGGGATTACCGTACCGCGGTGTCGTTGTTATTACCGCTCGCACAAGCCGGTAATCCTGATGCGCAATATGCTTTAGGGTATGCACTCTATGAAGGTTTGGGTACGCCCCAAGATAGAATGCAAGCTTATTTTTGGATCCAAGAATCTGCACGCCAAGGCAATACCTCAGCACTGATGGCTTTAGAGATTTTTGAGATCGATCCTAATTTGCCGTTGGATCATTGATAGATGCTACGCCTCTCTCCTAAATGACCCTTACGAATAATTGTTTAGCTGAAGGCCTTAAAACTAAAATTCGTGGGGATGCGTTAGGTGAGGGGGATAGCTAATCATGAGAAAACACTGTTTTAAGTACTTGCTCGAGTGTTTAACTCACGGCACTCAGTGAAATATTTGCGTTAACCTCGCCGATGGCTTCAGCTTTAGTCGCCACAAATTCTTTGACGATCACGCCTTGTTTAGACAGGGCGAATAGCCAAGCCACTAAGGACTCATAGACCACATCATTAAACGCTAACTGCACATCATTGTCTGCAACCAAGTTAAGCGTGGCTAACAATTCGGATAAACCTGCATCCGCCATGGAGCGCTCCACCTGGGCCAATAAATTTGCCGACGTGATCAGTTCTCCTTGCTCTTGCGAGCGGGATAATAAAATTTGATCCACAACAGGAGGCATCCACGCTAATAATTGTTGTTCTTTTTTTAAATTGAGCTCGACTGTGCTGGTGCGCTGATAACTGGATTGCACCATGAGATACAACAGCATCAAAATGATAAATACGCCTGCACCGATGAGCAGTTTTTTCTCACGCGACTGCAGTTTATCCCAATATTGCAAGAGTTGTTCTTTCATTATGCCCCACGCGATAAGTGTAATTGCGCAATCACCTGATTTTCTTCGAGGCTGGCGCTGTCTTGTTTTACGGTTAAGCCTTGTGCGCTTAACGCCGATTCTAATTGGCTTAAGGTTGCAAAATCTTTGACCACCACTTCCAAGCGCATGCTTTTATTGTGCAAAGCTAATTGTTTTAATTCCACGCCTTCAGTGTTCAAAAGCGGCGTTGTGATTTGAGTTAAATACCCGAACAAAGGATTGTCTTCACTGACCTTGGTGTTCCCTAACGCCTGCTCTAATCTTGAACGGGCATTACTGACATTTTCTTCACCCGGAAATACTTGGCCATATAAAGCTAATACTTTTTTATGCACCTCATCATACTGCTGTTTAATTTGCTGATAATGAAGACTGGACTGCAAAATCTGTACGAGGACCAGCGCAGCCGCTAAGCCTGCGGCCTGGCGCCACATGCGGCCTATGGCACTGAGTTTGGGTTTTATAAAGAACTCACCCTGTAATAAATTAAGCGGCACAGGCAAGACTAGATTACGTGCCCAGAACACTAACGCATCCTTACTTTGTAGCGCTTCATACGCTAAAGGAATCGAGACCGTACTCAATTGTTCTTCCATCTCTGCAGCCATTTCAGGTGCATGATAAATATGCAAACCCTGCGGCGGTGTGGTTGTTTGTGCTAACGCTAAATTTAACATAGGAATTAATATGTCTTTTTGGATGGAAAACCCTATGGCTTCATCTTGGCGCACGTGGGCATAGTGTTCATCTAAATGTATCGTCCACGTATTGGGGAATAGGGGTAAGCACATCCAATCTGGAAAAGCTTGCAGTAAATTTAATGCGTGCGCTTTAAAACGGGCGACTAAGGTTTGCATACGCGTTTTACTGATGACAGCCAGTGGGGTCATCTCTCCGGCACGATACCGTGTGGGCAGCGCAATGTGCACCGTCTCAAAATCTTCAGCCAATTGTTCTTCAAGGAGAAAGGGCAGGGCTTTTTTTAACATCGCCGTGGATCGCACTTTCGGTAATTCTACGGAAAAAATGCTGATCCATTTGCCTGGAACTAAAGCCAAGATCGGTGTCGCTTGAGCGACTTGCACTAAGGTCTCTAAACTTCCTTTGGTCATTTTCAGCGCAATATCCGGTGCAACCGCACACCAAGCGACTTCTTGCCAATCCTCACTCAGAGGATAAACTAAAAAATAAGACTGCATGATCACTTCACTTTTGTTAAAGACGACGTAATGTTATCACAAAAAAAAACTATAACACTTATAAATTTGAAGTCCGCTGATACACCCAGGCCTCCCCAGACTCCACACGTTCAATTAAACTATAACGCGTCATGGTTGTTTTTTGACAAACAAGTTCTGTCGTCAGTAAAAAATAACGACTATTGGTGGTCGTCACCTCTTCAAACCCGGTTTGATCCTTGACATTGATCCCACGGCTGCGTGCCCGGTCAGCAAACTCAGCAACACTGGTAAAGGCATAATTTTTGCGCTCTTCCATTAATGATCCTAATAAATCTACTTGCGTATCTAATATGGCCGCCAAGACCAAAGGAGAAACAGTATTTAGATTGACTCGTGCATCCTCGGGCAAAGCACTGACATAAGGCTGGAGTGCTTTAACGGTTTCGAGCGTAAAGCCTTGGATTAAATTCAGCTCACTCGGACTTGCGAGTAATTCATGTGCGGCGCGATAAGGGGGATTGCGCTCAAGATAATACGCATCTTGATGGCTGGATTTAGGCCCTGTCCAATGCGTCACGGCTTCCTGTAAGACTTTGCCGTTGACTATGCCTACCGCAAATAATAAGCGCGAGAACGACATTGCAGGGCTATGCACATTTTCTTTGCGATCCCTTGCTAATAGATTTAAATTGAATTTTTCGTGCAGATCGGTGAGCTGCCCCTTTAAACTGATTTCTTTGCTTAAGTTTATTTCAAAAGGAAGCACCCAATCTTGATCTAAGCTGGTAGCGATGCCCGCCTTATCCGTTTCACCTTGTTGATCTAAGATTTTCATCGCATACGATTCCGCGGCATGCACCGCTTCGACACAAGCACCCTTATTGCTAATCAGTTGCGTGCGGCGCACAGCAAAAGAACTGGTCTCTATGAGTGCATAAGCAATGATGGAGGTGACTGCCACGATCAATAAAGCCAGCACTAAGGCATTACCTTGTATTTTTTCACTGGGTAGTCGTTTGTTGCTGGGTTGAATTTGTTTTGTTTCCTTGTTCATCTGCTTTGGGTTCACGCTCACTTCCTCCTCCTAAAATAGGAAAAATCCAAACGGCTTCACGCCCCTCTTTATCTTTTATTTGCCATTCTAAGGCAATAGGCAGCGGCGCGTTACCCGTATAATCCTGCCAATTGTTATAATAGGTGCCTTGATCGCTCATATGACGAATTTGGATCTGCGCCACATCGGATAATAAGACATGTGGTTTAGGCACGGTTGCGGTCGTTGCATCTAATACCGGCCAGACATAACGTATTAATTGATTATCCACCAACGCATAAGCCACGCGTTGTAATGTTGATGCATGTGGCGCTTCTGCAAGGCCGCCGCGGGTTAATACCAAAAATACGAGCCCTTGCAGACCCACTTGGGGCATTTGGGGATCATGACTTAACATCATCGCGGGTAATAATTCACCGTGTGCAGCCCGCGTAGGTCTGTCCACATATTCGCCTATGTCTTGTTCTAAGTACGAATAGGTAAATTGTAAACTTTGTAATAGATGCGCACTGCCGACTTGCTTACTTTGAGCGCGTAACACGGCATTAAGGCCTGAGACCGCCACCACAGACATGATAGATAAAATAAATAAAGCCACCATGACTTCCATCAAAGTAAAGCCACGGTTATCTTTAACTAATCTATTATTTTTTTTCATAGCTTATCTAGAAAGTTCAACCCAACGCATAGGAACATAAGAGGTAAATTTATTTAACATCGGATCACCTTGTTTAAAGGACGTAGTGACCTCAATTTCTATTAATGCGCGCTCAGGCACTTTTGTGGATTTTGCGGACCAATAAAAACTGCGGCCCATAAAGGTATCGACGCCTTGCCAGGCACCGACGCCTCCGGTGTTAAATTCTATATTTAATTGTAAACGAAGTGCGGCATTTTTTGATACCCAATACGCTTGTGCGACATCTTGTACCCGCGTTAATTGCCGCGTGCTCATGCCTGTGGTTTGGATCACCGCCATGAGCGCAATGGCAACAATCGCCAAGGCGGCCAAGACTTCAATCAAAGTCATGCCTTGTTGTGAGCGCTTATTTTTTTTAATAGTCATTGCGTAGGCCAAATCCGTGACACGTTTACATCCTTGTTCGCAGCAAAAAAATAATAAAGAAAGAAAGACGCGATGAATCGCGTCTTTACAACGGTTTATAAGGCATGCATATCTGGTTTAGTCCACTCGTTACGCTCTACAGTCACCGGAGTAATTAAATGTGCTTCAGACCAAACTTCGTTTTGTAATTCATCGTGTTGCTCAAGACCGAGTTGCAACGGCTGCGCTTGCCATCCGGTTGCTAACCAAGAAACTAAACCCATTAACAAAACAACTAATGCAATTTGAACGATTTTAAAAGAGGTTGAAATAGACCGCATATAGCCCTCCATGAAAGTGATATGCTTACTTTTCACTATAACGCTCTGTTAAATAAATGTCACCCCCTGAGTGCATAAAAAGTTATTTGGCTAATTTTTGGTCTATAAATTTAGATGCAGCATTTGTAGAGATCAGGACTTACGAAAAATGCGGCTGTCAGGGTGTTTTTTGGCGATTTTGCGACAGCCATGAGCAAAAAAACATCCTGACAGCCGCATTTTTCGTAAGTCCTGGAGATCTGAAACCTACAGCCATAACCGAACAGAAATTAAGCAACATTAATTTTTCATGCTAAATTTATTAATATTGAATACTGTGTCAAATCTATCGCTTTATTTTTGCTCAAAGTTCATTTAAGCTATCAAGCTATGTCGGATCAATTTATTTTAAAGGACTAAACAATGAACAGAAACAAATTATTTATTTACTCACTCACGTCTTTAGCTGTGATGACATCAAGCCTTGCTTATGCAGGACAGGTAGTCACTGTCCCTACACTGGAAGGCGGCTTAACGGCTGAAATCGGAACGTTTTATGTACAACCTTCAGCAGAAACTTTTGGTTATGCCTCTGTACCTACGGGAAGTTCCGGAGACGGTTTTGAAAATAGCCTTAATACGGTACAAAATTTAAACCCTGATTATCAGTTTGGTATTGATGCGATGCTAGGTTATATTTTTGAAGAGACCGCTAATGGCATTGAGCTTTCTTACCGCAACATTGGGACCAGTGACACCGATGCTATAACCTATCCAAGCTCAAGTAATCTTAACCAAAAAGTTCAACCCAACGAGTTTATAGATACTAGCTTTGATGCTGGATTTGAGCTCAATGCCTTTGATTTAATGATTAGTCAATATATTAATATTGGTAACAGCATGCAAATGCGTTTTAACGGTGGTTTGTCTTATGTAGAATTAGAAGAGCAAGGCACCTTTAACAGTGCCAGTATGTCTGATCTTGGCAAAGCAACCGCTACAGATACCGTTTACGCTCATGCTAAAAGTAAATTCACAGGCTGGGGACCACGCGTAGGAATAGATGCGCGCTATGACTTTGGTCAAGGCATAGGTATCGTCGGCGGCGGTTCACTGGCTTATTACTTAGGTACATTTAAATTCAACTCAACATCAATCGAGACTGAAGATCCCGGCACGCCCGACGAATTTATTACTACGGATCAAGTCGTAGATAATATCGATGGCCAATCTATCACTAACCTTAGAGCCAATTTAGGTATCGATTATGTCTTCTTCTTTGAAGAGGCAGAAGGCACGACCTTAGGGCTTGAGCTCGGTTACCTCGTGGACTACTATGCAGATGCAGTGGTTGCTGTAGGCGGTAAAGACAGTGGTAACGTTAATGGCGGCACCCTTGTTCCAGTTATCCCTTATGACGTGACCTTTAGTGGACCTTACTTAAGTCTCAAAGGTGTGTTCTAAACCATCCTGTGGATGTCACTTAAAAGGGGCATATCCATGCCCCTTTTTTTATGGGTAAAAAACGATGAGTCAAAATACACTTAAAGTTGATTTTCAGACGGCACGGGAGCTCACCCAAGATAAAGACTTTGACGCAGCGCGGCGTTTGTACGAAAAAATACTTCAAGCCTACCCGCTGCATGCCGCTACGCATTATAACCTGGCCCAACTTGCAGCCCAAATGGGCGATGCTAAAACTGCGCATCAACATTTTTCCCAGGTGATTGCCTTAGAGCCTGATTTTCCGCAAGGCTATTTCCAGCTGGCACAGATATTATTGATTGAGGGCGACCCTGCTAGCGCCATTAAAAATCTTCAAACCGCGGTGAGGCTTGCACCCGATTATATTGAGGCGCACCATTTACTGGCCTGCAGCGCGCTGCAACAACAAGATCTTAAACTGGCGAGTGTACAGTTTCAGCGATTATTACAGCTAGATCCGATGCATGCGAGCGGTCATCTTAATTTTGCTTTATTAAAGCTCAAGCAGCATGATCTTGAGGAAGCAAAAAAATTACTCGATAGCGCATTGGCATTAGATCCTACATTAATCGAAGCCCATTACCACCGCGGCGTGATTGCGATGCAGCAAGGCGATGTGGCCTTGGCGATAAATGAAATGCAAGGGACTTTAGATAGGCAAAGCGATCATTTTGCAGCCCATTATAATTTAGGCATTTTATATAAACTGCAACATCACTATCAATTAGCGCGCCATTACCTGCAGCAGGCGCTAAAACTTAAACCCGGGGATGAAAGCATCACTTTTTTATTACAGGCCTTGCAGCCTGATGAGATCCCTCCACAAGCACCATCGCCCTTTGTGCGGGAATTATTTGATCATTATGCGCAAGATTATGATGTGCATATGCAAAAAAGTTTGCACTATCAAGTGCCGCAGGTGTTGCGGGAGCTTATCGAGCCCTATCGGGATACATTACCGGTTCATCCCGTTATTTTAGATTTAGGCTGCGGCACAGGTTTAGTGGGCGAATATTTTAAAGATCTGTCAGCACAACTTATCGGTGTAGATTTAGCGCCGCAGATGCTGGCTAAAGCAAGCGCTCGGGGCCTGTATACAACGCTTCATACTGCTGATATTTTAAGTTATCTTCAGCAGAGTAACGCAGCTTCGTATGATCTCATTATTGCTGCGGATGTTTTGGGTTATTTTGGGCCGTTAGATAAAATCTTTACTGCGTGCGCGCGCGCTTTGCGCCCACAAGGATTATTTTTATTTTCCATCGAACTTTCTGCTGATAAAGACTATGTGTTAGATACTTCCGTTCGTTATGCGCATAATCCTGCATACATTAACGCGATTACTCAAGACCAGTGGCAATTACTGATACAAAAAACCACCGCGTTACGTCAGCAAGAGCATCAACCTGTGATTGGGGAAATCTATTTATTTAAAAAGAGTTGAGCGGCTGTCAGGATGTTTTTTTGCTCATGGCTGTCGCAAAATCGCCAAAAAACACCCTGACAGCCGCATTTTTCGTAAGTCCTGATACCTTCCCATGACTGGATGACTACTTTATCCTGAGAATAATTGGATCTCTGCTTGTTTGATTTAAGCCCTATAATAGACTAAAGTATGAACAGTGTCTTAGTTGCCTAGGTGAAGGACCACCATGAAGAAATATCTCCCAAACTGTCTTATTTTGTGCTTGTTACCGAGTAGCGCGCTTGCAAGCTTAGGCTCTGGATTTTATCTGAGCGCAGGGGTAGGGGGCGGTTGGCTAGATGCCGCTACCGTGACGGATTTTACCTTAGACTATCCTTTTGTGTATGCTACAGTTCCTGATCCCGACGAACTCAGTGAAGATATCATAGATAATTTTGAAAATACTGCGACCTATGGCTCCTCATCCGCTAATGTTATCGCAGGCCGCGCAGCCATCGGTTATTTATGGCCAATATTTGATGGTGAACCCCAGAAATTTGCTAATGCGATTTATACTGTGAATGCCACCCTAGGGTTAGAATTTGGCTATCGCTTGTTTGAAACGGTCAATAAATCAACTACTATCGTCGAAATGGATAGTATTAATGTGCCCCCTGGTGGTCCATCTCTACTCCCTTATGAAGTCTTTGAAACCGCAGCGGTTAAAACCCGTAACAGTGCATTTGACGTATTGGCCGTCGCACGTTTTCCTTTTACCGAGGACAATGCATTGGCCTTATTGTTAAAAGGCGGCGTGGCTTACAATATATATAAACAGGAAGTCACAAAATTAACCATAGAAGCGAATCTAGAAGTGCCGATAGAAGATTATAATCGCACCATAGATCTCGCGCAAAAACAAGATTTTGACGAATTCTTGCCCTCAGTAGGCGCAGGTTTGGAGTATATGTTTTATTCTCATGTGGGTGTATCAGTCGAATATAATGCCTTATTGGGATCTAAGCATCATGCAGATAGCCAATTGCTGACTGGGAATATTATTCTTAGAATGTAATGCGGGCTAGATTGCCCGCATTTGGTTTTGCTGTATTATTTATTTTCCGGATCGGATGATAAAGTAGGGTATTGTCCACTAACAAATTTCCATATTGTGGTGGACCAACCGTCATAAGGACCTGCAGCACTCGCTCGTTTCATGCTATCGCTAGACTCTGCTTTTGAAAAGTCGTCACCGGAATTGCTCTGAGTTGTCCGCTGATAATCAAACAGACTATCTGTACCCGTTACACGCTTATACTCCTTATCTGATCCCAGGCCACCAATAATACCTTTACCCTTTTCATCAGCACTCACTATTCCTGCCGCATAAACATAATAAAGATAAATATCATCACGATCATTATCATCGGCTGATCCAATAAGACCACCGGCACTCTGCTTTACTTCGGTAATATCCACGATGGCATAACTATTGTTAATCTGAGTTGTAGCGCCTCCAGAGACTGCTTTTGCGATATATCCCACCAATCCACCGGCTTGCTTTTGTGTTTTAATCTTCCCTTGGGCACTGGATTCTGTAATAAGGACATCAAAATCATGAGCAGAAGAGTCCCCTTTGATTGCGCCTATCAACCCCCCCACAGCACAGTCTCCTTCAGCAGCATTTTTACAATCATTTTCACCCCCACCCCATTCGAAATTACGCACACTGGATTTTTCTATGGTAGTCGAACTAAAAACTCGACCGACTAA
>JABCZS010000016.1 GCA_013289605.1 Gammaproteobacteria bacterium | reverse complement strand
GATCCAAACATAGTTGCAGCGGGCTATCTGAATCCTGAGAAGGGAGTGACTACGGGTGCTGAAGCCTTAGACGGCGCGCGCGCCATTTTAGTGGAAAAATTTGCAGAAAATCCTGAGTTAGTGCAACGCTGCAGGGAATACCTTTGGGATCATGCTTTGCTTTTTAGTCAAATGGCGCCTAAAGCGCCTTTGATAAGCAAATTCAGTGATTTTTATGATTTTTCTCAAGCGATAAAGCTTATTCCTTCGCACCGTGCTTTAGCTTTACTGCGTGGACGCAATGAGTCGATACTCTCTTTAAAAATTGCGTTAAAAGACGAACAAGAACAGCAACATCCTTGTTTTGGTTTTATTGTAGAAGCTGCGCACATTAAATTTAAAAATAATCCCGCGGATGCGTGGTTACGCGAAGTCGTGGAATGGACCTGGAAAACAAAATTATCTGTGAGTACCGAATTGGCGTTACTTACGCGCATGCGTGAAAATGCGGAAGTGGAAGCGATACGCGTCTTTAAAGAAAATCTTCGCGATTTACTGATGGCGCCGCCTGCAGGATTGCGCATTACCTTAGGTTTAGATCCTGGGTTTCGTACTGGGGTGAAAGCAGCAGTGGTAGATGAAACCGGTAAGCTGGTGCATTATGAAACCATATTCCCGCATCAAGGACAAAATGAATATAAAAAAGCGTTAGTTTCTTTAGCGAAAATATGTAAAACCTATCACGTGCAGTTAATTAGCATAGGTAATGGCACGGCGTGTCGTGAAACTGAACTCTGGGTGAAGGAATTAATGCATACCTTACCGGAATTAAATCTCACTTATATTGTAGTCAATGAAGCCGGTGCGTCAGTGTATTCTGCTTCGGCCTTAGCGAGTCAAGAAATGCCGGATGTCGATGTTTCTTATCGGGGCGCAGCATCGATTGCGCGCCGCCTGCAAGATCCTTTAGCTGAATTGGTAAAAATTGATCCTAAATCGATAGGTGTAGGCCAATATCAACATGATCTCAATCAAGTACGTTTAGCCAAAGGTTTAGATGCCATCGTGGAAGATTGCGTGAATGCCATAGGCGTTGATGTGAACACCGCTTCTGCACCGCTATTGCAACGTATTTCTGGTTTAAATCAAACAACGGCCAATGCCATTTTGGCTTATCGGGATAAAAATGGAAAATTTGCAACCCGTGCGGCTTTAAAAAAAGTACCGACTTTAGGACCTAAAACTTTTCAACAAGCGGCCGGGTTTTTACGCATTATGGGTGGGAAAAATCCATTGGATGCTTCCGCAGTGCATCCGGAAGCTTATCCTGTGGTTGAAAAAATATTGCAAGACATTAATTTACCGATACACGCTGCGATTGGAAATAAAGAAACGCTTAAAAAAATTAATATTCAAAAATATGTCGATGAGCATACCGGGTTATTGACCTTAACCGATATTCTGCACGAACTTGAAAAACCTGGACGGGATCCGCGGCCTGAATTTAAATCTGTGCAGTATAAAGCAGGTGTCGATAAAATCAGTGATTTAACACCGGGCATGATATTAGAAGGTGTTGTGACCAATGTGGCCAATTTTGGTGCGTTTGTGGATGTGGGTGTGCATCAAGACGGTTTGGTGCATATTTCTGAATTGGCGGAAAAGTTTGTAGAAGATCCTAGAACGGTGGTCAAAACAGGGCAAATTGTGACAGTACGGGTGTTGAGTGCAGACAGTGAACGTAAACGTATTCAATTGTCGATGCGTTTGCAAGACACTACACGTACTGATGCAAAGCCTGTTGCCGCAGTTGCCCAATCTGAAAAGCCTAGTAATAAAGTTAAAGCTAAACCGCAACCCATTGAAATGCAATCTGCCATGGCGCAAAAGTTACAGGATTTATTTAAACGTTAGAGTATTAGTGTGGATGTACTGATCGTAGTCTCAGTTTCGCCTCTAAGGACTGTATTGTTTGTATTGAGTAGAGGCGTTACCAGATAAGTACTCATATTCGTACCTAAATAGACATAGAATCGCATGAGTAACGTGGGTTTGGGAGTGCCGTTTTCCTCTTTAAATTCATAGGCATGAGCCTCTGGACAGGCTTGTGGTATATAGACCGCCTCCGTGTAGCGTGCAAGCAACTGTTCATAATAGGCTATAAGTGTAGTGATCCCTGCGCGCGCGCTGGCTACATCGTCAGCGTCTTTGTTGTTAAACCAGGGTGTGTTTTCTCTCGCCACATTGGGAATCAGCTCAATCAGTGAATTGCTGATGGCGGCTAAATGTCGACTCGTGTTTTCATGTTGTTGCTTTTTTATTTTAATTTCTTGAGTATTACCTATTCTTTTATCTAATTTATTTTGTTCATTATAAAGACATAAGCCTGCTCCAATAGAAAAAATACAAATCATAGCGGAGATTGAAACAATGCCATACCCGATGTTTCTATCGACTGGACTCTGAGCACTTTCAGTCTGTAGTAGCAAATTGCCTGCCCAATAACCTAAGCCTGACATGATCATCACAAAACCCGTAAGCCCTGTCAGCATTAGATGGAGCTCATTATCACGCTTGTCTTCAAGGTAAGGATCAGTAAGTGGCATATTATTTAATGCCGCTTGGAATATTTTAAGTTCTACTATACGTTGCCTAAGTTCTGGGATCATGTTTTACTCGGAGGATTGATGTATGAAGAATACTAACTTAAATTTAGGGGGTTTGCAAGGGGTTGTTTTGCATTGTCATCCGCCCGCAGGCCTGAATCTACTACACAAATGTCTGTAAAGAAGGTTGGCTGTAGAAGCAAAGAGATCGATAGGCTTGCCCCCTTTGTAAACTGAGGGATCCCCGCGATTATCAAGTTACTTATTTTTGTAAATACTCGGTTAATGTATTCGGTTAATCCATCTTTTGGTGACCCACTGCGTCATCCCGTGCGTAAGCCGCCATCAGAAGTGATAGAAGAGCAGGACTTGCGCGGCTGAAGACACGGGATCCAGGCGGAAATATTGCTTACGAAGTTAATCTATACTGAGCATGTGAGAAACATCTGTAACCTGGATCCCGTGTCTACAGCCGCGAGAGTTAAGTGCTTCTATCACCCCTGATGGCGGCTTACGCACGGGATGACGCAGTGGGTCACCCAGAGATAGATTAACCGAATAGATTAATCGAATATTTACAAAAATAAGTAACTTGATAACCGTGGGGATCCCTCTTTTTCCTCATCCTGTTCCGTAACGCTCACCCTGTCCCTAACAAATCCCCACGAATTTAGTTTTAAGGCCCTAGGCCCACTGCGTCATCCCGTGCGTAAGCCGCCATCAGAAGTGATAGAAGAGCAGGACTTGCGCGGCTGAAGACACGGGATCCAGGCGGAAATATTGCTTACGAAGTTAATCTATGCTGAGCATGTGAGAAACATCTGTAACCTCTATCCCGTGTCTACAGCCGCGAGAGTTAAGTGCTTCTATCACCCCTGATGGCGGCTTACGCACGGGATGACGCAGTGGGCCTACGGCCTTCAAACTATAAATTTACAAAGAGGGGAAATTTTCCGCTTTACAAGGATGACTGAACGACTTTACAAGGATGACTGAACGAGTGGTAAGCCATTTGAAAAAAATTTAGCGTACAGCAGCGGTGATTTTTGAAATGTCATTTTCAAAGTGTTTTTTTGCTGCGGCAATTGTTTCCTTATCATCAAGCATAGATAACATCTCACGCGTTGCCGTTGATTTAGGTTTAGAAAACCATGAATAAAGAGTGCTAGTGCTACTTGTGGAAGCTTGACTGTTTGAGCTTCCAGCGCTGGCACTGCTAGTGTGACTTGCTTTAGAAATCTGGGAAACAGGGGCGCTTTCTTGTTTGCTGGAAAACCATTGATTACGTTTACTATCAATCAATGCATCAATCGCTTGATTAGTATCAGACTCTCCCTGAGTAGATTCTTCAACTTGAGCATCAGCAGGCCGAGACTGTTCTATTGTCTTGCCATTAACGGTAATTACAGGAGTATCTTTTGTATTTGTTTCCTGAATCTTTTGCTCTACTTTTAATAAGGCCGCATGATTTTTCAATAATTCTAAAATCTTATCCCACGTGCCGGTAGTGACTTTATGACTATATAGCCCCAAATTTTTCGTTTTAGTGTGAATGATGGCATGTAGTTCTTTTTGTATTTCGGATCGACTGGGATCATTAGAGGGCTTTAAGAGGTTAAATAATGCAGCAATATCCTCTTTGGTCAAATTACGTTTACTAACAGCTGCGATTACTGCAGCTAAGATAATTTCTTTCATTTCATCTTTATTTGGATTGCCTCTGGAAAATTGAAAAAGTTCAAGTCTGTGACTAATCTCTTTGCTTAATTCTTTTATTGCCCTGCTATCTGTGCTTATATCTAATACACTCAAATCGGTTTTAAAATTTAGCAATTTTGCATGTTCGTTTTTAGCGAATTTCTGATCTTTTAACTGAGTGGAAATTTTATCTTGTAGTGAATGATCTTTATTCTCGCGAGGTAAGCAGAGTGAGAGTTTAAATACATGTGATAATTGTAAAAGTGATAGGCTGCCTAAATCTAAGCCAGATAATTTATTGTATAATTCTATATGATTAAAAGTCCCATCCTCATTAAATACTGTGTTTAGCGCAATGATCTCGTTATAACCTGCTTCATTACTGTTTAAAGCCATTAAACCTTCATAAATAATCATAGAATGATTATTTAAAAGCTGACCTTTTATTAACATATGTTTGTCATTTTGCTCGACATCTCGTCTATAAAAAGTGTTTATTTTGTTTATGTAAGCAGCAAATATGACGGCGCGATGCTTTTGTTTTTCAGCTAAAGGAAGATCGACTAATTGTTTTTCAAATTCATCATGTGCCCTAAAGATTTTATTCAGATCGTTAATAGTCTCTGCTTGTTCGATATCTATTTTGTGTCGATATAAGGTATGAAAGAATTTTTTCTGCTTATTGATTTCTTGATTTAATTTAAACCAAGGTTTGTATTGATTTAAATCAGTAATTTGCTCTGGTAAGTCTGTAGCTTGGGCAGTGAGCTCTTGATTAAGTGTCTCTAAACTCTCTGCACGGAGAATTCTTTGCTTTCTCACTTCTGGGGCATGAAAGGCATCACTTGCTTCACGATAAGCATCAGCATAAGATTTATCAAATAGATTCTTACTTATATTATATGTGCGTTCAGATTTTGTAAATTCAGCCGTTGCATCTTTATACGCTTTATCAAGTCGTCGCTTTTCAGTTTGTTTGTCGTTTGTATACGGTTCATTAGGATTTCTTAGATTCCAAAGATGCAGGCTTTGTTGTGCTGCATACATGTCCTCTTTTTTTGACATGCAAGTTTTGTAGGGTTCGTCTAATAATTTTTCAAATTGTTCTCGTTTTATTATAGTCTCATTTTGTGCTTTGCTTTCTTCAAGGGTGATATCAGGAATTTTATGTAAAAGTGCAGCTAGAGGATTAGCTGGATCTGCATCGATATCATCAAGAATGCGATTTAACTCAGGAATAGCTTTTTCGGCAGGGAGTTTAGATGCGGCATTAACACGTTGTGAGTAGCTAGCAAAACGTAATTGGGCATGTCTTAATGATTGCTGCTCTGCAGTTTCAATTCCAAATGTAAGCCACATATTATCGCGAATACTTTCGAAACTTTTTTTCGCTTCCTGATTATCAGCGAACGGACCGAACCTGGCCGTTGATATCAGCTTATTGAAAAATTCCATTAAGAGTAAATCTATCATATTGCTCGCTCGTTCTCGCTCGTTTATCTATCTATTTGATCTCTTTATATATTCAGTATAAGCCAGAAATATTAAGTGATCATTAAGGTTAATAAATCATTTATATAGCATAAGCCATTGAATTACAATGAAATATTAGCCATCTAGGCTGATGGAGCGGCAATTCCACTTTCTTTACAAGCTTATGGGCTAAGTCTATAAATATTGCCTACCGTTAATAAAGTATTGTAAGCTAGAAATGGGGTCTATTCACCCAGGAATAATAATGATGAAAATGGAATCACGTATTATCGGGCTATTATGCGAGAAAGATCAGGCTTCTCGTATTGTGCGCTGTAATTCTGTTTTTCTTGAATATGCAGGCGTGCAGTCAGCTAACCAAGTTTTAGGCCATACGGACTATGATTTTCCTTGGCAAGAATATGCCGATACCTACCGTAAGCATGAGTTGGATGTTTTAGCCGGGAATAACCATAGTATTATTTTTCCATCGAAAACTGCACAAGGTGAATACAGTGTATTTTTGCATAATAAAGCGGCGCTTCATGATGACGCGGGAAAAATCATTGGCATCCAATGCCATGCCGTTGAAATTATGCATCCGAAAATTCATCAGTTATTTGCACAGTTAAGCGCTCAAACCCCAGAAACGGTACAACAAAAAGGCTATACGCGCGGCAAAAATAAAATATTTGATTTAACTCCACGTGAAAAGGATATTTTATTTTTCTTATGTAAAGCTAAAACTGCTAAACAAATTGCTTTAATTTTAAATATTTCACCGCGCACTATTTATTCGCATATTGAGCACCTTAAACAAAAACTTAATTGCCATACGAAGGGTGAATTGGTGGATGCCGCCTACCAAACGGGTTTTTCACATGAATTACCGAGTCAAATTGCATTAATTGATTTGATAGATCATCTGCAAGGAACCCAATGACACTATGGATAGTTTGCCGCCTTATCAATTGCGTCGCAGCAAACGCGCGCGCAGTTTACAATTGCAATTTACGCCTGAAAAAGGGTTGGAAGTCGTAGTCCCTTATCGGTTGAAGCAGGTTAATCTTGAGCAATTATTTTTACAACACCAAGACTGGATTAACAAAGTTCTGCATTGTGCGCCTCAACGTGAACCGTGCACAAAACCTGAAACTCTAGAATTGTTAGCGCTGAACGAACGCTGGCAAATCAGTTATCAGGCACGCGCGCATACTGTGCGGCTACGAGAGCTTCCGGGATACCATTTACGGATCATGGGCACTCTAGAGGAATGGTCTGATATTCAACGTTTATTAAAGCGGTGGATCTTGCGTTATGCTCACGAGAAGTTATTGACTCAACTTAATGAGATAAGTACAGAGACAGGCCTAAATTATGAACATGCACGCGTCAGAATTCAAAAAAGACGCTGGGGCAGTTGTAATACGCGGAAAGAAATCAGTCTAAATGCGCAATTATTATTCTTAAGCCCAAACTTAGTGCGGCATATTCTAATCCATGAGCTTTGTCATACCCGCCATTTAAACCACTCCGGAGCCTTCTGGCAGTTGGTAGCTGAGCATGATAATGATTATAAGCGCAACAGGCTGCTGTGTCGTAAAGCTGAACATTTTGTCCCCGTATGGTGGCATCAACAAATCCTTGCAATAGGCTAGACATAAAGGTAGAATCGAAGCCTTATGTCAGCTTTATTGTCCTTTAAGAGGCCCATTTAGCTGGAGTTTTTGGTTTTTAACGGGGTATATGATGAAGAAAATTTATGTCGGTGGGTTACCATACAAAGTAACGAGTGAAATGTTAGCTGAAGAGTTCCAACAGTACGGTGAAATTGATGACAGTATTGTTATCAGTGACAGAGCTACTGGACGTTCTCGTGGATTTGGATTTGTCACTTTCTCTTCTGAGCAAGCGGCTAATGCATCCTTGGCGCACAATGGTCGTGAATGGATGGGCAGAACACTGACCGTCAATATGGCTAAAGAAAGAGAAAAAGGCGACAGATAATCTGCGTTTTTATCTCTCCACCTGGGTTTGTTCGCAGGCCCAGGTGGAGTCATTTTTAGCTCTACTCAATTGTCCTTTATTTCTTAGTAGAAATCACTCCACCGGTTAATGTCCAACGCAACGCTTCTTTTTTACTCATATCTACCGGTATGATCTGATCTTTTGAAATATAAACCGTATAGCCACCGACTTGATAACTCATTGGTAAATAAACCGCTACGGTGTCATGTTCAGCAAGCCCAATCGGGGCATCCTCTAAATCACTGCGGGTCACTATGCCAAGTAAGCGCATAGGCGGCGTGCCTATATTAATGATCACCACTTGTTCATGACCATTTTGTTTCGTGCCGCCGGCAAAATATTTCATTAAACTATTGAGTGATTCATAGATATCGCCCACCAAAGGGAATTTTTCTATAACGCGGTCTAACCAGCGTTGTAATTGTTGAAATATCCATAATTGCAGCACTAGACCTACGATATATATCAAAGCAATGGCTAAAATAATGCCCATCCCCGGCACATACCATCCTTCCGGAAGAAAGATCCCAAAAGCCACGCTAAACAACGATTCCACACCGCTAATTAACCACACTAATAAGTAAAGGGTTAACGCCAAAGGGAGAATAGCGAGGAGTCCGGTAATACAAATACTATAGAATTTATTCATCTCATCACCTATGCAAAAGGATCGGGCTTACCTATTGTACCTGAAATCACCAGAACGGGCTGCTCATATGTTAGGCTAGGGATAAGCGCATATTAAACTATCCAGATAACTTATGATAATAATTAATCAGGCCTTTGGATTTGCAGCAAGTCAGTTATGACGATACACTCTAAAGGGTTAACTATGTGCAAGATGACAGGATGTCTACTCATGAAAAAATCAATGTCTGATGATGTGATCACCATTAATAAAGTCAGTGTGCCGCCCGGCACCCATACCTTAGTGGATTTACCAATTTCTCCTTTATATACGCGTACGCCACTTAGCATTCCTATTCATGTGGTGAATGGCGCAAAACCCGGGCCTATATTACTCATTACCTCTGCCATACATGGCGATGAGCTTAATGGCGTAGAAATTATTCGTCGTTTATTGAAACTTAAACTGTTAGATCATTTGAGTGGAACCTTAATTGCGATCCCCATCGTTAATATTTTTGGTTTTATTTATCGCTCGCGCTACTTACCAGATAGACGCGATCTAAATCGCTCTTTTCCAGGCTCAAAAACAGGCTCCATGGCTGCACGCATCGCTGATTTAATCTTAGAAGAAGTGGTGAATGTCTGCACTCATGCGATTGATTTACATACCGGTGCGGTACACCGCTCTAACTGGCCACAAATAAGAGCGGATCTAAACGATGCGCATACCCTAAAATTAGCCAGTGCATTTGGCACGCCGGTATTAATCAATGGGTTATACCTCAATGGGAGTTTAAGAAAATCAACAGTAAGTCGCGGGATCCCCACATTATTGTATGAAGCAGGCGAAGCATTACGCTTAGATGAATTTGCTATCCACGTCGGTGTACGCGGCATTATTAATGTGATGCGCGCTTTGGGCATGTTAAAAAGTAAAGTGACGACTGAGAAAACTGCGCCGCCTGTGATTGCACAAGCCAGTCAATGGGTGCGTGCCTGTGAAGCGGGGCTAATACTGAGTCCTAAACCTTTAGGCGAAAGTGTTAAAGCAGGGGATGCATTGTGTTTTATTGCTAATCCTATTTCTGGTGAGGAAACACCTGTGCATTCGCCTGTGGATGGCATTATTATTGGGGTCAATCATTTGCCTCTTGTGAATGAGGGCGAAGCGATATTTCATATTGTCACTTTTAAATCCTACAAATCACTCAATAAGGTGAATAAAGAACTAAAAGCGTTTGAGTACGAATTTTTACAAGACAGTGATTTACTTTTGAGTTTATAAACTATGTTATTAACTTTTTTGGGTGCAGCAGGGACAATCACGGGTTCTAAGTATTTACTGAATACGGGCAGGCACAAAATATTGGTTGATTGTGGTTTATTCCTAGGTGATAAAGCATTGCGTTTGCGTAATTGGTCGACGTTTCCAGTTAAACCACAGGAAATTGATGCGTTAATCATTACCCATGCTCAGATCGATCACTCGGGATACATTCCTTTACTCGTCAAGCAAGGCTACCGAGGACCTATCTATGCCACCCCTGCAACCATAGCCTTATGCAGTACCTTATTACCCGACAGTGGCTATTTACAAGAAGTGGATGCGACCCACGCTAATCTCCACCATTATTCAACACACCAGCCTGCTTTACCATTGTATACAAAAGAAGATGCCATTTATGCATTAAAACAGTTTGTACCCATAGAATTTATGCAAACACACACCATACTCACGCATGTTGCTTTACAATTCTATCCTGCGGGTCATATTTTAGGCGCAAGCATGATCGAAATCGAAGCAGAAAATTTATGTGTCGTTTTTACGGGTGATATGGGACGCTCGCATGATCCTCTAATGCGTGCACCTCATATTTTGCGTTCGGCAGATTATTTAATTATAGAATCGGCTTACGGGAATCGATTGATTGAAAATGAAGCGGTTACTAAGCGACTTGCAAAAATTATCAATGACACTGCAAACCGAGGTGGCAGCTTGTTAATTCCAGCATTTACTGCAGGTTGTGTGCTCAGAGTATTGTATTATTTGAAGCAATTAATTGACATGAATATGTACGCGCATATCCCTATTTATCTGGATAGCCCGATAGCGATTAATGCCATGGATATTATTACGCAGCATAAAGATGAATTAAAAGTCTCTCTGTCTACATGCAAAGAAATATTGGCAATCGCTACTAAAGTGAATGCCAGAGATGAATTTATGAATCTTGCACTGAATCCAAATTCTAAAATAATAATTTCAGCAAATGGTATGGCCACCGGTGGTCGGATACTAGATTATCTGCAAACATATATCATCGATGCACGTAACACGATTTTATTTACAGATTTTCAAGTTGAGGGCACGATAGGTGATCGGATCGTGCGTTTAGAAAAAGAAATCAAAATTCATGGCCAAATGTACCCTGTGTGTGCTCATATTGAAAATATAACTGCGCTTGCTGCGCATGCCGATTATCAAGAATTATTGGCCTGGCTCAGTCACTTTACGTCTCCCCCGCGCCATACCTTTCTTACTCACGGTGAGAAGTCTGCAACCCTGCTTTTAAAAAATAAAATTAAACAGACTTTGCATTGGCCATGTAGTGTCCCTGAATATTTAGATGTGGAAAGCTTATGCTAATTCTTTAATACCTGCTATAATTTAGGCGATCCATATTCTGGATCTTTACTTTTCTTACTGGAGATCGAAAATGATTAAAAAGATTTTTGCATTGATATTTATGATGATGAGTTTAAGTGCTTTTGCTGATTCTAAAAAAGACATGAATGAAGTCAAGCTTGAAGGTGAAGTGATGTCTGTTGATACAACAGCGCACATGTTTGTGCTCAAAGATGCTAATAATGCAATGAATACTTTTCAAGTAACCGCTGCAACTGAATTTGAGAAAAAATGTGAAAGCTGCCTGATCTTGAAGGAAAACATTTTACCGGTTAAATTTTCAGACTTAGTTGTGGGTAGCTGGGTGCAAGTGAAGTATCAAGCGAATACGCAGGTTAAGATTGCTGACGATGTAAAAATCTACGAAAAGAAATAATGTTCTGAATTCTATCGCACATAATCTCCGTAAATACGGAGATTATTGCGCTGTTAAATCACTCAAAAAATCCCAGCTGTGTACTCGAAACCAAACTATCACCCAGCATATAGATCAATAGTAAAACCACTAAGGGAAAGCACCAAGGTTTTCCTATGATGCCTGGTTTTCTACTGCGCCAAGCCTCATACCAGGCACTTAATGCAAAAGGTGTCCATAAACTGAGCAATAATACGATAGGCATAATATAGCGACCACTTAGGAAAAATCGATAATACAAAAATCCTAGCACGATTAGTACGTATAAAACTAGATAGGTGAACAGCAGGGTACGTGCGGGGGATGTCGGTATAAGTTTTTGCTTTATGGCATATCCGGTCAGCACTGTAAAAAGAGGTGATAGTAACAAGCATATGCGTATTAAAAAATACACCATAAATCCACCGAATAGAAAATAATACAACTGATTATCAGGAATATTGACAGAAACGGCCGGGCGTAGTTGAGCCATTTGTTTATCAAGTGCTTGTAAAAAATCAGCGTGCTCTAAGCGCTGTAGCCAAGGATTAGAAAAAATTAGATCCATTAGATTGGGCTGTTCAATAATATAGGTAATGAGTGCAATCCCACACAGTACACCGACAAAAGTATAAGCACCTAGTGTGTAACGGATCCGCGCAGACAGTTTACGTTGATTATATCTGTCGAATAATAGTGCGAGCGGGGCGAACAACATAACAAAAAGTGCCTCAGTTCGAAATAAAAATGCCATAAACATTGCCAGTCCAAAACCGAACGCATAGCGTAGATGGCTTTTTTGAGCATAAAGCATTAAGAAAAATAATCCATATAACATAAAGGCCCAATGACCTAAATCACGAATAATATAATCGCGATAATCATTTAATCCGGTATGTAATAAAATAATTACGGCTGCAAATATTTGTTCTTGCAAACGTCCGCCTAACGCGCCGATTAATTGGATAAACCCCGTGACAATGATAAGACACAACACAGTGTTGAGGACATAGGCGGCATCAATTAAAGTGAGGTGGGTGAGGGCGTGAGTCCAAGCAATGGCTATCGAATAAAAAGGCCATGGATAAACAGCAAAGGACGACTCCCAGCCGTGTTGTGCATACGCTTCTGCAGCTTGTAAGTATAAAATACCATCTTTATTGATTTCGGCATTTGTATTTAGCCAAATAGATAGTAAAATACTACCCACTATGGCAAACAGGTAGAGTAGTTTGTAATGTTGATTAGAAAATATGGGCATAGGTTTACATAAAAATAACGATATGATTTTCGGGTGAGTTTATCAGTTTCAATCACTAATAAGCAACTCGGCATACTTGTGGGCGTGTTATGAGATCATTAAAATTTTCAAACAGACAAACGTTAAGTCAGTGTATTCTTAAACTTGTGTTAATTTAACGTGCGTGTTAAGTTTGCACTCCATAGATGTACCTAAGAAGAAATAATGCAATATTTGTCACTCGTGTTTTGTTTAAGTCTACTTTTAGTCACCCACGCTGTGCACGCAGAAGAGTTAGTCGATGATGATGAAGGACAATCCGACCATGAAAATTCAGGTTCATGGCTCGATAAAATCACGCCTAGCACTCACTCTGTGTTTATGAAGCGCTTTGAGGAAGAGGAGGGGGAAGAGAGCCGTTACCTGCTTAAAACCTATCGTCCCAATTATATTTTGCCTTATTATTACACGGGCTCTCCTGATTATGCGGCTTATGAAAATGATATTCCTGACAATCAAACACTCAAGCATTCCGAATTCAAAGGGCAGCTGAGTATATATGTACCATTATGGGAAGATATTTTGGGATCTGCCTATAGCTTGCAAGCGGCTTATACTCAGTTAAGTTATTGGCAAGTGTACACAGAATCACAATGGTTTCGTGAAACCGATTATGAGCCTGAACTATTTCTAACGACACGTCCGCACCGCAATTGGCTCATTAATTATGGGCTTAATCATCAATCTAATGGACGAGGTGGGGATAATGAGCGCAGCTGGAATCGTGCCTATGTTGATATCGCAGCATCTGGGGATGATTGGGTCATAGGTATGCGACTCTGGGCCTTAATATTTAAAGCGCAATCATCAGATATCCACAATCCTGATATTGAGGATTATTTAGGAAATAGTGAATTTTTGGTCAGTTATAAACTTTATGAAAGCACCTTAAGCCTTACTGCCAGAAATCTTGAGCGCATTTCACACTCTGCTTTACAAGCGACATGGAGTCATCCTGTCACAGAATACTTAAGTCTTTATGCGCAAGGATTCAGTGGCTACGGACAAAGCTTAATTGAATACAATCATCATACCAATTCATTTGGTGTAGGCTTTGCACTGAATGATTGGATTTAACTGTCTAAAGGATTTATGCCACCACTCAAATTACATTGGGCTAGAAACCTTAAAAAAGGCCGCAAAAATGTTGGGGATTGGTTATCGCCGGTTTTAGTGCAGCACTTGTCCGGTTGCGATGTGGTGTATGCCGCGCCTAATGACTGTGATTTAATTGCCATAGGCAGCATGCTGCAGCGCGTTAAGCATCATTTTTGGAATCGCCGCATTCATGTGTGGGGCACAGGATTTATTGCACCACAAAAAATGGTACCGTCTAGGCATTATTATCATGCAATACGCGGTCATGAAAGTGCCGCGTTAATTAAAAACGCAGTGATCCCGGCTTTCGGTGACCCGGGGCTTTTAGTGGATAGGTTGTTACCTCATTACGCCACAGTGACTAAGCAACACCGTATCGGTGTGATCCCGCATTATAAAGATCAAGACCAAGTACAAATTTCAGAATTCATTGCACGGACGCCGCATGCGATCATGATAGATGTATTAGCTGAGCCTGAAGATTTCTTACATCATGTAGCAAGTTGTGAATTTATTTTATCCTCTAGCCTACATGGCTTAATCGTGGCTGATGCGTTTCATATTCCTAATGCCTGGATAGCACTCTCAACACAGGTAATAGGCGGTGCATTTAAATTTCGTGATTATTACAGTATTTTTGGAATGAATAACCCTCAGTCATATGATTTAGCACTGATGCAAGCAACGCTGATAGACGATATTGCAAGTCAGTATCGACGCCCAGGATTAGCCGCTATTCAGGCGAATTTAATTAAACATTTTCCATTCTTAAAGGAGTAGTGTCTCATGATTAAAACTATTTATCGGTGCATAGTGTTATTGCTTTTGCTCAATTCAAATGCGTTACTTGCAGATTCGAGTACGCCATTACCGCTTGATAAATTAAAATTACCTCCTGGTTTTTCCATCAGTATTTATGCGGAGAAGCTCCCTGGTGCACGTACGCTTGCGCGCAGTGACAGTGGAGTAATTTTTATCGGCACACGTGGAGAAGGAAAAGTGTATGCACTGATCCCCGCTAAAAATGTTAATGAAAAAATGCGCATGATCACCTTGCTTACAGGTTTAAATGAACCCAATGGCGTAGCGTACTATCAAGGCGATTTATATGTCGCGGAAACAAATCGGATCCTCAAATATGAAAAGGTGGAAACGCATATAGATAACATGCCTGCGCCTATCGTTTTAACCGATCAATTACCTAATGAAAAATGGCATGGTTATCGGGTGCTTCATGTTGGCCCGGATAAAAAGTTGTATGTGGCCATAGGCATGCCATGTAACACCTGTTTTCATCGTAACGATCAGCCTCTATTTGGCACCATTGCACGCATGTCGCTTAATGGCAAAGATTTAGAGGTGTATGCTTTGGGCGTGCGTAACAGCGTAGGCTTTGATTGGCATCCTAAAACCCATGAATTATGGTTTACGGACAATGGTCAGGATTTCATGGGGGATGATATTCCGCCTGATGAAATTAATCGCGCGACACAAAAAGGCCAGGATTTTGGTTTTCCCTATGTTTATGGCGATAATATCTTGGCTCCAGGCTATAAGCCTGAAATCATAAAAAATCTAAAATTTGAGCCGCCCGCATATAAACTCCCTGCGCATGTCGCGCCATTAGGGCTGTTTTTTTACACCGGGATGCAATTCCCCCCGGCCTATCATTATCAGCCTTTTGTCGCCTTGCATGGGTCTTGGAATCGCAGTAAAAAAGCAGGCTATGAGGTCATTAAATTAACGCTGAATGGAAATCAAGTGACTGGAACGGAGCCGTTCATTACCGGTTGGCTACAAGGTGAAATCGCCTGGGGTCGCCCGGTGGACTTTTTAATGCTACCTGAGGGCAGCTTACTGATTTCTGATGATTTTAATGGCGTGATTTATCAGGTGAGTTGGAAGCAATAAAAGTGGCTTAAGGGCATTACAATCTGAAGTATCCCCACGGGTTTTAGTTTGAAGGCCCTAGGCCCACTGCGTCATCCCGTGCGTAAGCCGCCATCATGGGTGATAGAAGAGCAGGACTTGCGCGGCTGAAGACACGGGATCCAGGTGGAAATATTGCTTACGAAGTTAATCTATGCTGAGCATGTGAGAAACATCTGTAACCTGGATCCCGTGTCTACAGCCGCGAGAGTGAAGTGCTTCTATCACCCCTGATGGCGGCTTACGCACGGGATGACGCAGTGGGTCACCCAGAGATAGATTAACCGAATAGATTAACCGAATAGATTAACCGAATATTTAAAAAAATAAGTAACTTGATAACCGCGGGGATCCCTCTTTTCCCTCATCCTGTTCCCTAACAAATCCCCACGAATTTAGTTTTAAGGCCGTAGGCCCAGCGTCATCCCGTGCGTAAGCCGCCATCATGGGTGATAGAAGAGCAGGACTTGCGCGGCTGAAGACACGGGATCCAGGTGGAAATATTGCTTACGAAGTTAATCTATGCTGAGCATGTGAGAAACATCTGTAACCTGGATCCCGTGTCTACAGCCGCGAGAGTGAAGTGCTTCTATCACCCCTGATGGCGGCTTACGCACGGGATGACGCAGAGTGGGCCTAGGGCCTTCAAACTAAAACCCGTTGGGATACTTCAGATTGCAATAAATAGTTACCAGAGGGTGTTTTTTGACATTCCCTTCTACACGCTGTACCATCTTTGGGCTCTAGACTTCCAACCTCGGTACTGCCTATGCTAGCGGATGATGATCCATATCTCTATGAAAAACCAAGCAAAAGCGAGCGCAAACGCGCAAGTCTCGCCCTGCAAAAGCTCAGTGAACCGTTGTTGACCCTAAAACCTGCTCAATTAGAAGAATTAGGCTTGCCGACAGAATTACTCCGGGCATTGGATGAAACAAAACGTATTCCAGGGGATAAAGCAAAAAAACGCCAGCATCTATATCTGGGTAAGCTTATCCGCCAGCTCGATGAAGAAACGCTAGAACGCATTAAACGTAAACTTGAGCGTAGGCACTGATGGAGTATTCATTTTTTGCTAATTGCCCAAAATTAGTTGAAGGCCTGCTGGCGGATGAACTGCGCGAACTCGGCGCGACCAAGTGTAAAGAAACACTGACCGGTGTGTATTTTACTGCGACGCTTGCTTCTGCATACCGCATGTGTTTGTGGTCACGTCTTGCTAACCATATTTTACTGCAATTGGCGACGATTGATGTGACTGATATTGCCTCTATCCATAAAGGGGTCTCGCGTATCGATTGGTCTAAACATTTCTCAGCAAATCAAAGCTTTAAAATTGATTTCTCAGGTTTATCTTCACTTATTCAAAACACTCAATATGGTGCACAAGTCGTAAAAGATGCCATAGTCGATCAATTTAGATCGCGCGGCGGGGACCGGCCGAGTGTTGCACTCAATGATCCTGATATTCGCATTCATGCCCATTTATACGGCGATAAACTTACTTTAAGTTTAGATCTCTCGGGCGAGAGTTTACACAAACGGGGTTATCGTCAGGATACTCATACTGAAGCACCCATGAAAGAAAATTTAGCGGCAGCGCTACTGATACGGTGCAAATGGTCCAGTACATGGCAAAACTATACTTATTTTATGGATCCAATGTGTGGTTCAGGCACACTGCTGATTGAAGCTGCCTTGATGGCAAGTGATACCGCGCCGGGATTATTAAGAGAAAAATTTGGGTTTAGCACCTGGCGCGGGCATGAACCTGCTATTTGGAAAACACTGTTAACCGAAGCGATCGAGCGACGTAAAATAGGAATGTCTCAACACTTGCCTGATATCAGAGGCTTTGATGCCAGCCCACGCACTGTGGTCACTGCGCGTGAAAACATTGAACGCGCCGGCTTAGAAAAATGGCTAGATGTTTCTGTACGCGAACTCTCGCATTTAACCGCACCGACGCACCATGGTAACAAACCGGGATTGCTGATGACTAATCCGCCGTATGGCGAGCGATTAGGCGATGAAGCGAGTTTAAAACCTTTGTATCAGCATTTTGGAGCGCGCTTGCGCGAACAATTTCAAGGCTGGGAAGTGGCTTTATTTTTAGGTAATTTAGAACTGGGCAAAGCCATGCGGATCCGATCCTATAAAAGTTATGCCTTTTTTAACAGCACGATTCCGTGTAAATTATTGCTGATGAAAATTATACCTGAATGGTTTATGCGTGAGAGGGAGGTCGAAGCCCCCGTAGAATCAGCGCCTAGAGTGTTATCTGAAGAGGCCCAAATGTTTGCTAATCGCTTGCGTAAAAATCTTAAAGCGTTAAAACCATGGGTCACCAAAAATAATATTCATGCCTATCGAATTTATGATGCGGATATGCCCGAATATGCCGTTGCGATAGATTGTTATAATGATTGGGCGCATGTGCAAGAATATGCCGCTCCTAAAACAGTTAATGCAGAAAAAGCAGCTGAGCGCTTAAAGCAGATCTGCAATGCCATTCCTGTGGTGCTTGAAATCCCACCTCATCATATTGTCATCAAAGAACGTAAGCAACAAAAAGATCATTCGCAATATGAAAAAATCAATGCCAAAGGTGAAACCCTGACCGTGCAAGAAGGGGATTGTAAATTACTGGTTAATTTACATGATTATCTTGATACTGGTTTGTTTTTAGATCATCGCCCGATACGTCTTTATTTGGCTAGCCATGCTAAAGGCAAACGGCTATTAAATTTATATTGCTATACCGGCAGTGTCACCGTACAGGCCGCCATGGGCGGGGCACGTTCCTCTGTCAGTGTGGATATGTCGGCAACTTACACCCATTGGGCTAGGCGCAATTTGAGTTTAAATGGTTTAAGTGTAGCGTTACATCGGGTGGTGCAAGCAGATTGCTGGCCCTGGTTAGAAAATAATAAGGAAAAATTTGATATTATTTTCCTAGATCCACCCACATTCTCGCGCTCTAAACGTATGGATACTGATTTTGATATCCAGCGCGATCATGTGGATTTGATTCGAGAATGTATGCGTCATTTGGCTGATGAGGGTGTTTTATATTTTTCAAATAATTTCAGAAAGTTTAAATTAGATGAACAAGCGCTCTCTGATTTAACGATTAAAGACATTACTGCTCAAACTATAGATAAAGATTTTCAGCGTGATCCTAAAATACATTGTTGTTTTCTAATTACTGCCAGGTAGCTAAGAGTAAAAAATGACAATAATAGTTAGGGGTGCAAATAATAAAATTGTCTAAAAAATTATACTTGTAGCAAAGGTGTTCTTAATGAGCCTGTTAAAAGCATTAATTCAGTATCTTCATGGTTAGAATTATGGGTTTGAGGAGTCTGGAGTAAAGATTCAGCTAAAACATTCGTAGGATAATCGCGAAATGGTCTTTTCAAATTTTCAAGTTGAATTATATCTTTTGAAAACTCATCTTTAATCTCTCCAAACCTTTTAATTAAACTCGTTATTTTAAAATCATCAATCATAAACCCCAGGCCTTTAAGCTTATCTACTGCAAAATTAATTTCATTTCTTTGTTTTTTTGGCAAACTTTTAATGTAATTATTAAAGCATAACAAGCAAAATGAAAACGATGATACTTTACCTGTGTTGCAATTATTTAATACTTCTAATAACGATTCGAGCTCAAACATGCGCGCTTTAATTAATGGCAGTTGCGCTTCAGTAAACGCAAGGATCTGCAATTTGTTTTTATAATACTGTTTTAACAGGGGAGTGATTGATAAATAAACAGGCTGACTGATATTAAGTAGTTCACTTTTTGCTGGAGCTTCATTCAGTTGCCGTAATAACTTGGCAAAACCAAACTCATCAAAAACCTTTAGCACGGATACATCGTCGCAATCCGTATAAACCTGAATCAAATGTGCAAACACGGGTAAGCAGTTGGTAATTTCAGTCGGATCAGTGAGTGTTAAGATCCCATTTAGCAGAGCGCGCAATCCGTGATTGTCTTTTTTTATAATCATCAATTGGATCACTGTTCGATCGCTCGCTAGACCCTCGGTAGCGATGTGGGAATTTTGATTTGAGCATAAAGTTGCGCCAGATTTTACTAAAAATATTATACCTTCATAATTTCTACTCCCAAGACATTGGTGAGCTAAAGTAAGGCCTGAATTATTTTTCTGATTGACTAAACTTTGAGCAAAGGTCGACAGATTAAGAATATATTTAGCCAAAGCATTGCGATTATTCATTACTGCGTATTGAAATAAAAATTGTATGAATAATGAATTTTTATCGTTTTTACGCTTATTATTATGAATAAAAAGAGCTTCTATGGTATGTCGCCCCGCACGATTGTCTATGCATGGTCCTTCAACATGAATTTCTTCTGGCTTGCCGTTGATAATGAGCTCACAAGTCCTGGCAGGTCCTGGCTGATTTGTTACATGTATAGAAATTTTAAAAGCGGCAAGAATATAAGTATTGATAATTGTGTTTAGGTTTTTTAGCTGTGTTAAGTATTTATACAGCTGTAATGCGATTTGATCGGTTTGCGCAAAAGCCAGTGCAAACAATGCAATGGAATGAGTTCTGATATCTTCAGTTTCGGTTTTATTTAATGTTTCAAGTAATAGACTAACAATGGCTGCATTATTAGTTTTTACCGCTGCGGTTAAAAAATTATCATCCAGTGAAAAATTAACCGCATCGGTAAGTGCTTGCCCCCCGAGAGTCAGATGATTTAAGTACGCATTTAAGGAAGTTATTTGCTCCGTACGTATGTAATCAATTAATGTTTCCGTTTGCTGCTGCTTTATTCTTTTTTTAATTTCTGCATTTAAAACCATTATTATGCTCTTAGGGTTGAAAATCAAATGAACTCAATCGCTTTCATTTGATTGTAAAGTGAATGGCTTAAATCGTACCATTTCAAAGATATTACATCAATGCATACACACTGTTTTAATTTAATGCACTGAGATCTTTCAAGCTGAACGTAAGCTAACTTAGTAAGCTACGGTTTCAAATTAGAAATTTTTGCGATGAAACACTTTGCGCTTATTACTGATATAATCAATAATGAGCTCAAATCTTAGCTCTAAAATTAGGATGTCGTATTCAAATGATTGAACTTGATCCCTTATTATTAGCCCGCATCCAATTTGCTTTCACGATAAGTTTTCATATCGTATTCCCAGCGCTCACCATAGGGCTAGCTAGTTTCTTAGTTGTGATTGAAGGGCTTTGGCTGAAAACCAATAATCGACACTATTACGAAATCTATAAATTATGGATTAAAATTTTTGCTGTTGCTTTTGGTATGGGTGTGGTATCCGGTGTGGTCATGTCTTATCAGTTTGGTACGAATTGGTCGGTATTCTCTGATAGGGTAGGGAATGTGATCGGCCCCTTAATGGGATTCGAAGTACTCACGGCATTTTTTTTAGAAGCTTCATTTTTAGGGATCATGTTATTTGGCTGGGGACGGGTCAGCCCACGCATGCATTTTATTGCAACAATAATAGTGGCCATCGGTACATTAATTTCTGCATTTTGGATCATATCAGCAAATAGCTGGATGCAAACACCTCAAGGTTTTGAAATAGGGCTAGATGGTCGTTTATACCCCACAAATTGGCAAGAGATCATTTTCAATCCTTCATTTCCTTACCGCTTTTTGCACATGGTCACAGCGGCCTATTTAACTTCAGCATTTGTCATAGGTGGTGTCGGCGCGTTTTATCTCTGGAATAGACGTCATAGGCCACAGGCAAAAATCATGTTGAGTATGGCCACCCTGATGGCGCTATTCGTCGCGCCCATACAAGTTTTTATCGGCGATCTGCATGGATTAAATACACTGGAATATCAACCCGCAAAAATAGCTGCAATGGAAGGGATTTGGGATACCGAGAAGAGTGCAGGTTTACGCTTATTTGCAATACCTGATCAGAAAAATGAAATGAATCATTATGAAATTGTCATTCCCCACTTGGCGAGTTTAATTTTGACGCATAGTTTAGAGGGCGAGGTAAAAGGATTAAAAGAGTGGCCTAAAGAAGATAGGCCTCCAGTCGCTTGGGTATTTTTTGCATTTCGCATTATGGTTGGCATTGGATTTTTAATGATAACGATAGGACTCATCAGCACTGTCTATTATTTTCGAGGCAAATTATTTGAATCGCGTCCCCTGCATGCGTGGTGGATGCTCATGATGCCTTCTGGATTTATTGCGTTACTCGCGGGTTGGTTTGTCACTGAAATTGGTCGGCAGCCCTATACGGCTTATGGCGTTATCCGCACCGCTGAGTCTGTTTCTCCTGCAATTATAGGTCCACAAGTCGCATGGTCGCTCTTAGCGTTTGTCGTAATGTATACCTTAGTGTTTGGTGCAGGCAGTTATTATATTTTGAAATTGATTTACAAAGGGATCCCTAAAGGAGATCAACATGTTTGATTTCTCAACTTTTCTAGATTTACCCTTTATTTGGGGTGCACTGATTGCATTAGCTATTTTTTTATATGTGTTACTCGATGGCTTTGATTTAGGCGTCGGTATTATTTTCCCTTTTGCACCTTCGGAGAAATGCCGTAATCGCATGATGAATTCAGTAGTGCCGTTTTGGGATGGTAATGAAACCTGGTTAGTGTTGGGAGGAGGGGGCTTGTTGGCTGCTTTTCCGCTCGCTTATGCGATATTACTCCCCGCATTTTACATGCCGATTATTATGATGCTATTGTGTTTAATTATGCGCGGAGTAGCGTTTGAATTTAGGTTTAAATCCGAAGGCAAAGCACGCGCGCTATGGGATTACGCCTTTCATTTTGGGTCCCTAGGGGCTGCCTTTATGCAAGGCGTTATTTTAGGCGCATTTGTACAAGGGGTGAATGTGACCGGCCGCAATTTTTCGGGAGGTCCTTTTGATTGGGCCAGTGGTTTTAGCATGATGACCGGTATCGCCGTAGTATTTGGTTATGCCTTATTAGGCTCGACCTGGTTAATTATGAAAACAGAAGATATCACCCAAGTCTGGGCACGCAAAGTCGCGGCTTACGTACTCGCGTTTGTTGGAATTGCAATGATATTAGTCAGTATATGTATGCCCTTAATACATGAACATATCCGCCATTTTTGGTTTAGTTTACCGAATTTTTATTATTTACTCCCCATTCCACTTTGTACCTTAGGTTTATTTATCTTACTTTGGCATGATCTTTATCGTGCACATCAAGAATACCGACCATTTTTTTTAACGCTGGCTATTTTTTCTATGGGCTATTTAGGCTTTGGTTTGAGTATTTATCCATGGATGATACCCTTTCACTATACGCTGACTGAGGCTGCTGCTGCAGGCCCTAGCTTATCTTTATTATTAGTCGGTGTCGTTCCGCTATTGCCACTCATTTTAGGTTACACCGCTTATAGTTATTATACATTCCGTGGTAAAAGTGATCATGAACATACGTATTAAAGAAGGCGTACAATTTTGGCTTGCGCAGCATCCCAAAATTAAACAATGGCTATGGTTTATTATTTTATGGATCTTTGGATTAGTGACTGTAGTGGTTTTAACTTATCCAATCAAACTACTGATGTGTGCCATCTGATTTTATTAAGGAATAGCCATGAAAATCGCTATCATAGGTGCTTCAATTGCAGGGTTGACCGCAGCAACGCTACTTAAACAGGATCATCAACTCACGATTTATGAACAAAATCCCGACGCTCTAAAAAATCAAGGTGCTGGCATCGTCATCCCTGTAGAGTTGTTTAATGCTTTGCTAGAGCAAAATATATTAAATAATAATATTTTAGCAATCGGCATTATTAAGAGGAGTATTATTGCCAATGAAAACAATCATGAAAAATTAATTTGTGAGCAAAACCTTGTCGCGCGCGCATTGCATTGGCAAACGCTTTATGCACAACTTAAAACAAATATTTCTAATGCACTCATTAAACCCAAAAAAATTGTCCATATTAAAGAAATTCAAGACGAAGAAAACTATGATTTAATCATAGGGGCAGATGGCCATCATTCAATTATTGCAAAAACTATTTGTAATACGATGGCGCCGCTGTACGCAGGTTACATTGCCTGGAGAGGTACTGTCCCTCTAGTTGAATGCATAAGCCCTGAAATTTTTGGATCAATTACTGAAAGTACCGTGCCTTATTTTGTATACCCTAACGGTCATTGTTTGATGTATTTAGTTGTTGAGCCCGACACAGATCAAATATTGATTAACTGGGTACTTTATGAAAAGCGAACTGAGGCCTCATTACAAAACGTATTATCCATGAATAAGGATGCTCATCAATATCGGACATTAGCACGCGGCCAAATGGATACAGAACAGAAGAAATATCTTCACGAGATGAGCAGTGTTTTACCTAAAATTGCTCACGAAATTATCATGCATACAAGCGAGCCCTTTATTCAGCCTGTTTATACTAGAGTGGCACCACACCGTATCAATGCACAAGGCAATACCATACTCATTGGGGATGCTGCAAGCACCTTACCGCCGCACACGGCAAGCGGTGCAACTAAAGGCATGACAGATGCTTTGCAAATTACTGCTGCCATTAACAATAATGGCCTAGAGGGAATAAAAGAATGGGCCATGATGCGGCAGTTAGACGATCAAAAATTATTAGGCCTATCCAACAGAATGAAAGATTTTTTAGTGATGAATACCCCAGATTGGAGCACGATGACAGCCCTGAAATTTGCGGAAATATGGTCCAAAGTGATCGCAGGCGAATCTTGGTATACCTCAAATACTTCAGAAAAATAATGAAGCGAAACTATTATTGCTAGCAGGTGAGATTAAGGGTGTATCGAAGATCTGCTCACTTACACTTAAAGTTATATTTCAGATCCACTGGATAATGGGGCGATGCTGATTTAGAATCAATATTGACCTTATTAAATTTACTTTTCAAATAGGTTAGATCGCATTTTAATAAGTTATCTTTATCTGCAGCAGATAACGAAGGCATAGTGTTTTGCTGTCTAAGATTTATAGTTTGTTTAACAAGACTAACCATTACATTTTTACGCCCCTCTACGCACTGAGCAATAAGGGTTTTGCCTTGTAATTGACTGATCTGCTTATTGATACTTTCATGGTCCGTCTTGTTATAACTTAAGGAAATTTTCTTCATGGCACTTATATTCTCAGATGAGCTAAGTACTTCGACGCAAGTGTCTGCATTTGTTTTAGAGCTCATGCAGCAGGTTGTTTTAATTTCTTTATTATTTAAACTTTGCTTAGGTAACGTGACGGGTTGAAAATTTCCTGTATAAAATGAATTTCTAATGGATCCACAATCACGATCCGGATCTATGGAAACATCCTGCAACAGTTTTCTGACAACAGTCTCGTGAGATGTCGCATAATCTAAGGCTGCTTTACCGTTATTGTCACATTGAGTAATACTTGCGCCGGCTGTAATTAAGGCATTCACAATGTCCACTTGCCCCAGTGCGCAAGCAATATGCAAAGCCGTTCTTCCTTCTGCATCTGCGGCATTGACATGGGATTGGCCGTCTTTAAGAATTTCCTGAACCATTTTTAATGACATGACTTGTGTTGCAGTAATTAATAGAGTTTTACTGCCTTTATTATCGCGTGCATTATAGTTAATTTTTCTATTATGCTTGCGGCATAATTCGATCATTCGTATAGCGATCTCAAAAGTTTCGTTGGCTATTGCAATATGTAATATCGTCCCATAACCCATCAAGGTTTCTGGAATATTAATATCAGCGCCGTGGGCAATCAGATACTCACACACTTCTTGTCCATCGGGTCTGAAGTAGGCGGAATGAAGTGCGGTCCAGCCCTCATGATTAATATTGATATTAGCTCCACAGGATTCAATCAATCTTTTCATGCGCGCGAAATCAGCATCTCTATTGAGCAAATAGGGCTTGTATCCAGCTGAGTTATTGGCAATAAAAACCGCGACGACTTGGTTCTGGACATCAACAGATAAGTTGGGAAATCGGGTAAATGTATTTGAAATAATGTTATCTGTAATCCCAGGTTCTAAGGGTTCCTCGTTTTTATTTTTTCGATTAGCAAATAATTGTTTAAGTCGCGCAACTTGTCCATTACCTGCGGCGAAGATTATCTCTGAATTTCTTAAACCGACTGCGGCGGTAAATGCTGCTGGTTCAAAACGTAATACTTTCATAACGATAACCTCTATAACCCTTATTAAATTAAGTTGTTAAAATAACATGAATAATTAACTTTTGCAATCCGTTTAAATACAAACTATCTAGCTTGTTGACTTTGATTTCTAAGGATGCTAGGCTGTGCTAATGAATATAAATACTGCCTTTACATTTTCACCCCTCCACTCCATGCGCATGCCTAGCGCCTAGGGGTGATTTTCTGTTTCTAATCCTCCTTGGCGCGCTGTTCTAAGAAATAAATGAACAAACCCCTAGGAGAAAAATCATGCTTACTCTCAGCTACAATGCGCAACAAGACCCCTCATACCATTTACAAAAATCTATGATTCAACTGAATCGTAACCCAGGTTGTCATTCCAACCATAGTCCTATCGTGGGCACCAGGGCGGATGAATTAAAAGGCATACGCGCAAAAATTAAAGAGGCGCCTGTTTTAGCTGAATTAGAATATCAGCTGCATGATGCGCCGGATGCACTCCAAAATTTTTTATTGATCCCTTATATCTATCGCGTTGCTGCAGATGATATTTCTAAAGAAATTTTTGATCACTATATTTTACGCTATCAGAACGAAGGCATTAACGAGGCCAATGCCGTAGAATGGCATCATACTTCAGAAATTTATTGTGGCTATGCCAATTTTTCTTGTAATAGCAAAGGATGCAATTTAAGTCGCTGGGAGGCTCATGCGCATGTGGTGGTGCATCGTGAGCATCACGAATTTCATCAACAAGAAAACGATCGTTATACCTCGCATTATTTGCTGGCGATACATGAATTACAACATGTAGAAGAATGGGACCCCAGTGAAACTCATCGCTCGCATATCGGCAAAGAATTGCTCACGTCGCTGTGTTCTTTAATTTTGACGGATCATGTTTATAAGCGCATATTCGGAAGTAAAGAAACAGCTGAGGAGTGTTATATGGAAAGACTATCACGATCGGAAATAATAGTATCCCCATAGGCAGGGTGGCAAACTTCTACCGTGAATTAACCAAAGTTCATGGCTGTCTTTATAAAGCAGTGATATCGGATCAGTCACTTGCGTTTTTATCAGGAACGCAGGGGTTAACTAACACGCCTATTTTTGCAAAGCTAGGATGATAATAGTACTATGTGAGGGTGAAAACTAACGAATCCCCACGGATTGTAGTTTTAAGGCCGTAGGCCTTATACCGTTGTGACCCACTGCGTCATCCCGTGCGTAAGCCGCCATCACGGGTGAAAGAAGAGCAGGGCTTGCGCGGCTGAAGACACGGGATCCAGGCGGAAATATTGCTTACGAAGTTAATCTATGCTGAGCACGTAAGAATATCTCTAACCTGGATCCCGTGTCTACAGCCGCGAGAGTGAAGTGCTTTTATCACCTATGATGGCGGCTTACGCACGGGATGACGCAGTGGGTCACCCAGAGATAGATTAACCAAATATTTACAAAAATAAGTAACTTGATAACCGTGGGGATTCGTTAGGGATGACAATGAATTAATGCTGGAATAATTATGATTAAAACTGCCACAGAAATTATTAAGATGCGCGCTGCAGGGCAGCTTACGGCTAAAGTACTGGATGCCGTGAGTGAGATCATCAAACCTGGGATCACGACCTTAGAAATAGATGCATTTTGCGAAGATTATATCGTCAATACTTTACATGCCGAACCGGGCAGTAAAGGCCAATACGATTATCCCTATACGGTAAATACATCAGTCAATCATGTGGTATGCCACGGTTGGCCCACAACTAAAGCATTAGAAAAAGGTGATATCGTTAATGTCGATGTCACGGTGAGAAAAGACGGCTATTATGGAGATAGTAGTATGATGTTTAGTGTCGGCCCCGTTGCCGCCCATGCCAAGCGCTTAATTGATGTCACCCAACATTGTTTATATTTAGGCATATTAGCAGTAAGACCTGGCGCAACCTTAGGCGATATTGGACATGTGATCCAACGCTATGCCTATGCGCACCATTATGCTGTGGTACGGGAATATTGCGGTCATGGCATCGGGAAAAAAATGCATGAAGAACCACAAATAACACATTTTGGTGAGCCAGGAAAGGGCATGGTTTTAAAAGCGGGCATGACTTTTACCATTGAGCCCATGATTAATCAAGGGAAAGCCGCAGTTAAAGTATTAAAAGATGATTGGACAGTCGTAACAAAAGATAAGCGTTTGTCCGCACAATGGGAGCATACTATTCTAGTTACGGATCAGAGTTTTGAAGTGCTCACTTTAAGAGATTCAGAAAAAAAAGGATTTGAAGCGTTTATTAGAGGGGAATCTAAATGATTAAATATAGTGATCATGTCTGGTAATGCTACCGAAATGGACCCATGAAAATCATCTTAAAAATAAGTTAGATTTTTCATGAGTCCAGGCTGTCTACTCAAACGTTGCAATCCACACGCTAGAAGGGTTGGAAAATAAACCTTCTTGCTTATCGCATCTCTTGATGTCACCATATTCCTGATTGATAGGGCAAATCGATTACTTTCTACACAATTTTTAATCGGAGTCTCGCAAGATTCAAACTCCTTTCAGAATCCGCATCGGTATCTTGATTCATTAAAAAAAAGATCGGCACCAATAGGACTATGGGAAGTAGGTATTTTATTTTATTAGACATAATATCCTCATTCTTAAGGTAACTTTATTAGTTTAGTATATCACCTTAATTTTTCTCTCTTAAATGCCCACCCTCAATCCACGCAGTCTAAATGGAAAACATAAATAGGTATAATAATCAATCGGCTGCATGGTTCAGTCCATTATGATTCATATTATTGTGAATCATACTTAGATGAATTATACATTATCTAAAACATCTGCAAAAAGCAGCTGTTGCTCTGTGGGGCGCAGCCTTAAGTGACCATGCATTTCAAGCCATTATCACCTTTACTGAAAAGCATCCCTATTATATGAATAAACTATGCGATCGCTTATGGACATTTTACGATAAAAAACCGCCTACAGAAAAAGAAGTGACTATTGAATGGCAAAATATTGTAGCAGAAGAAAAAAGTGATGCCATTAAGGAACTGTCATTATTATCTATGGGACAAAAAACTGTGTTGCTGCATCTAACTCAAGCACCTGATGCACTACTGACGGGTAAAGAAAGCATCATGAGCTTAAAGATGGCCGGCAGTTCAATTCTTGCAGCGTTAGATGGATTAGAAGAGAAGGATATGATAGCTAAAGAAGAAGCGCATTATCAAATCATTAATCCGGTGGTAAGATATTATGTTGAACAATTTAAAGATCGGTTTGCGTAAGGCATATTTTTGCAGAATCAAAACCAATCCACCAGTTTGGTTAAACTAGCCTCTAATCCCCACGCAGCCAAGGAAATCCTTTTGTGCTGGGGATTAAAAAGCTTGAGCTATCGATATTATTGTCACGCGGTTTTACTTGGAACTACTAGTATCCGTGCTGATTTTATATATTGAAAAAATAATACTGGGTATTGCCGGTTCAGCATTTGCTGCAGGAATGGCAACCAATCCCATCGCAGGATTACTCGCTGAAAACCCTACGCTAATGGTATCTTTTGCTTTAAGTTTCATGATAGACTGCGACACTAAAACACCTGTTGAGGCTTTGCTTATTGTTTGTCTAGTATTAGAATTGTCGACTGCTTTTCCGTTTTTAATTAACCATAAATCAACATAGCCATCACCCATCTCTTCCTTTTTTAAAACTCCAACTTGACCTGCTGCCATCACAAAGTAAACACCATCCTCTTGTATCGACACTGCATTTTGAGTATTTTGTAGGTTGAGCAGTTCATCAATCGTATCTAGCGTTACCACATTTTTAGATTCATTTGCCGATTGATTTTTTAAACTTGAAAGTTGTGCATAGACATCAGTGTTTGCATACGCGTTTAGGCTTAAAAAACTAATAATAAAAAAACCAAAAATCAAACGAGAAAATTTAAATGCATTCATGCTTTTGTCCTTATTGATTATATACTGGGTAGGAATGGGTTTTATAGCTTTAATAATGTAAAGTTAACTTATAAGAAATTATAGCAGTAATTTTCAAAAAGCAAGCATTGAAATCTGAAAAGGCCAATGAGAAAAACTCATAGCCTTTTCTTTAGTCTTGTAGCTGTAATAGGGTTACTTTATCACCATTATTTTTATCTGCATAAAAAAGATATACATCTGAATTCAGATTGACTGCAGATAAGCCATAATTTGATTTCGCAATGATAGGGTTACCTTGTCTATCTTCTAATTGTTTAGGATCTGACCAAACATAGAGGGTTTCACCTAATTCGTTTCTAACTTTTGTACAGGTAAGGAAATAAATCTGATTATCTTTATCAAATGATTCATTAACAAAAAATAAATACAACAGATCATTATGGAAAGTGGCTGCAGGCGTAACCGTAGTGGTGACACTTTGTAAAACAGTTTCATCTGAGTATGAATCGTAATTCTCACCCGTTAACTGATAGTATGATACAACCTGATCGATTCGTGGTAAAAAGTAATGCACTGTGCTAGTTGTAGATAATGTATCTTCATGAACTAGCGCAGGTGCACCCGATGACCTGCTTACACTATCAAAACAGTCTCTACGTATTCTTACAAAATCATCTTGCTTAATTAATGAAGTTGCATTGGCATCATAAGATAAGTTTTGTTTTTCTGCCACTTTATCACGCGTAGTAAACACTCCACCGCAATTATTCTGTATCCTTTTCTCTAAACCTGCCAATACAATTTCTGTTATTCCACTGGAGGTATAGTTGGGAATATTAATCAAAGTTACGTTGTGAACCACTTTCTCTGAATATAAGGTGGCTTCATTTTTCTCCCAGGTGTTAGCCTGGATTTCAGCTAAATTTTTGGCATACACATGTCGAATATATTCATTGTCATTTTTTCGTAATAAAAAAAGCCAACCATTTAAAACAGCGGGCTCTAGCCAAGATTTTGTATTGATACTGTCATTGTCAGCCAGCAATTTTATATTCGTTGCATTCCATGAAAGGGTATTATTGTTCGTATCATAGCTCGCATAATTATAATACGCTTTTCCATTAAGCCCCTTATAAAATATTAATAGCGAATTGTCATACACGATACCTCTGGGCATATCAAAACTAGTGTTTGAATTATGGGGATCTGTGGGGAGTACCGCTCGAGTAGTGACACCTAAACCGGCACTGGTCATGCTATAGATTAAGAGAAAAGAGGATGCCAGTAGCGATACAATTTTCTTAATATTCATAATAACCTCTTAATAAAAATAAAATATAGGGATATAAAAACCATAATTATATATTAAAGATATGATAAGAGTAAAGCTATGCTCAGCTTTATAACTAAACAATGAGCGGTAGATTTGTGTCATAAACACCTTCAGGAAAAAATTATCTTGAAGGTGTTTATTCATTAACAACGCACTATTTTAAATCATTCAACAGGATACATAAGGCATCAGTTTGTACATCAAGATTATAGACAGTAGAACCTGCATCTCTTTGTGCATAACAAGACAATGCATTACTGCCCACAGGTAATGTTTCTACTGTTTTCCATTCATCAGCCGTATCTGGAATTGCGGGCACGATGCAACCGCCGCTTAATATTTCATAGCCTGCATCACAAGTCACCACATTACCATTCATATCATGTCCTGCAGTACCGCTACGTTTAGAGATTATTTTTTTATCTTTCAGCGCATTGTCTTCATAACGTACGCAAATGGCATACCCATGTGCAGTTTTATTTGCAATACCGCTATCATGATCTCTATTCATTCTACAACTCCAACCCGACCATTGTGCACTGGCATTATAGACTGGGCTTGAGCGAACTACTTTCCATGGCATCACTTCATTTGCAGAATCAGATTCACAGCCACCACCGGTCACATCATAACCTGCGGGACACTCAGCAATACATTCACTTGATACCCCACCTATACCCCCTTGACAACCTACGATGATCCGCTCATCGATATAATTATTATGTAAACAAGAAGCGCTTACATCCAATCCTTTGTAATACCTGCGATTTGCTGGCTCACTGCTATAATCTAAATTCACAGTGCAATTAAACGTATTGTGGGTTGGTTTAGCTGAAGCAATGATCCAAAATTGTACCTTATCGGGATTAGGCTCAGATTTGCAGCCGCCACTTATAAGCTGATAATCCGCAGGACATGACACACTTAAACTATTTTTGGTTTCATATTTTCCAGTTTCACTCTCAAATACATGAACAATTTTTTCAGCTTCTGGCATATACATTACATAGCCTGCTTCTAATACAGCACGTTTTGCTGCAATATCTGGATCATTGGGGAAAAATCTTGAAGTAAATAATTCAGACATGGGCACAAGTTTATATTTTTGCGGGATAGGATTTTCAATTTCGTTCACCCATGCACCAAATGAGAGATCAACCGGTGGGGGCGCGCCTAAGAAAATAGCACGTTGTTTTTGAACCGCCGCATCAAAGGCGATCCGCATTTCTTTTACTTCAGCAGATTCATATTCCCCTGAAGCCCCTTTAGTTCTAAAAAATTCAGCGGAAGCTTCAGCTGCCACAGCTATATCCACATTGCCCGCACGTAATGCTTCATAATCGACTTTGGCAAATTGTGATTCATAACTCCATCTTGCGCCTAGGCTTAATTCATTAGAAACAATATGTGTGCCGTAATCATCAATAAATTTGAAAACAATATCATACCAACCCGGTTCTGATGTGGAAGTAGGGAGTTCCTCAACGAAATTAAGAAATCCTGGTTTGAAATTAACATTATAACAATGTAAATCACGTCCACCTTGGTACAATTGACATGCGCCTTCTGCTTGAACATTGACTAAGCCAAGACCAAACACATCTTCTTGTTGGTAATAATATTCAGCCGATCCCGAGAATGATGTATCACCAAAAAAATCTTCACTGCTTTCTGCGATACTAGCCTTTTGAGTCAAGCTGTAATAATAATCCAGTGTGGTATCCATATCAAAAACATAATATTGTGCAGCACACGTTGTTGCAGCGGTACAAGTTAAACACGAATCATTGGGTATCTCATCCATAATGGCCAGCTGCCAACCTGGGTCCGCATTATCAGAAGTAGGGTTGCCTTTAATGACATCATATCCGAGATAGAAAAAATCTAAAGGACAGTTAGGATCAGGCGTTTGCGCCGCCCAGACATTTTGTGCAACAACAAATAATAGAACTAGTTTAATTAAATGCTTCATAAGCTGACTCCTGATTTAGTATGAATGTTAAATAATTAATTGATACTTAACGTGTGATCTGGATTATACGTATTAATTTTTTATTTAAAACCTATTCCTATAAAATACGTACGTTAATGATATGATTTTTATATGGCGTTTGCATAGTGACGTTAACTCTGTTAGTATTTCGTCAACTAAATTATATAAGATACTGATATGTTCGCTCGTTATAGTGCTGTAAAAAAGGTCTTGGAGGAAAAGCTAAGGACGTATCCTTTAGATGATGCCCAAAGCGCAGCAATCCAAACTGCCTCGATGCACATAAAACAATACCTTAGCACTTACCATGGTTTAGTATTACGTCATATTATTGCTTCTCTTTCCGGCTACCTTATGGCTGCCGCACTACAACATCCTTTAGGCGCTATTACCGGGTATTTGTTTACCCGACATGCCATTTTCCTAGAAAATATTTCTGAATGGTTGGGGTTGACGCCCGAATCTTTACCTTACACTAACAGTGGTTTTTGCGCGGATCTAATCGATGACATCAACCAATCGCAGTCTGTGGCTGAAATTATAGAAAAACTCAATGCTACCAGTCAGGCAGTTAAAAAAGAGATAGAGGTGTATAACAGTACTTCGTCTAATATTGCTGCTCCTTTGTGTGCAGCTTTAGGATACTGGATAGGCGGGACTAGCAGCGTCAGGAATCTATTTGCCTATCATTGGCCAGCAAAAAATCTAGTTACGCAAGCCCTGTGCACGGGGATTATGAGTGGACTGGGTATAGGTGTAGGCTATGCGGTTGAGGGGGTAAAACCACGCCTGCCACAAATTGAACGTCGATAATCAGAATATTGCAACTGCACGAATGAGGTGAATCGGTAGTTGGGTTATAATATCGAACATGATGGTCCTTGCTGCTACTCAGAAGTCAGTTCATACGCATCACTTAAAGTAGAAGCAACAGTATTAAAAAAAATTATATAGGATAGGATACCTATGAGCCCAGAAGAACTAGTAAATAAATTTACCGCACTGTTGTCAAAACTTACCCAGACACCCCTGGCCTTAAAATTGCGAACTGATTTTTTAGATAAAACGTGTCGGTATTATGAAATTACCGGTAAAAATAGCGATTTATCACCTGAATTTAAAGCAAACTTGCTCGGTGCAATTTATCTAGAAACTCCATTTTTAATGAAGCGTTGGGGCAATCAACTCTCTGATAATAAATTTAAATACGGAACTAATTACATTGGCATTACTAGCAAAGGGGAGCTGATCATTACAGAAGATCATATCCCCAGTTTTCTTTTTATTTATGATCCAAGATCACAACACGCACTAAACGCGCTATTAAAAAAACTGCATGAGGAAATACCCAATCAGGGCGATCAAATTAAAGTAGCCTCTCATGGAACACAGATCACCCCGGCACTCAGCAAAGAGTTAAGAATAACCTGCCAAGGAAGGCAAATCGCGCTATCAGGCCCCACACTTTGTAGACTGGACCACACTTTGCTTGATTTATATTTAACTGGCATATTAGGTCTTGGTCTTTTGTGCTTAAGTAGTGCTCCTGTGGCACTTAAGGGAGAGCCACCGGTTGACAAACATGCATATCGAGCATTTGTTGAAAAAATCTTTAAACAAAAAAATAAAATTGATAAAATAATTATTCCTCTTTCAGCATTCAATGTGATTTCAAATCGATTAGGAATTAATTATACCTTTGAATATTTAGGACATAAAATTGACAATAGTGAAGTTTTTACTCCAGGTGCAGGACTTAAAGAATTGGGTAGGGGCCATTTGCCGTACCATGAGCGTGAATTATTTGATACCACTGTTGAGTCCGCAGCAAGGGCCATTTTTCAACCCACGATTACATCAGGATCGCAAGATGCTCAAAAACAAGCAAGAGACACTTTCCTGAAAATTGAATCCAATCAAAGTCAGGATAAGCAAGGAAAATACCTAGCTTATGCAAAACTATAGTTTTACTGAAACCACTTCCAGCAACGTATTTGTAGGAGTTAATACTGTGAGAATATATATCAAAGGAATGATTTTTGTTTTATGCAGTGCCTTAACCGGTTGCACGTCATTTTATATTGGTGCAGAACAGCCGGGACCTTGGGACCCCAATAAAAGACAATTGATTGAATATGGGGTACTTGGGGCACAGCCTCCGTCATGCCTGGTATAGAACTTAACTAACTAAACCTCTGCTTGCTTTATTATTTTTGTTCCCATTGCAAATGTGGATAATCAAAACCTTGATTAATTTTCCATGTATTTGCGAAATCCCAATCCACATATGTCGCTTGTTGATACATTTCTATTGTGGTTTTAGGTGTTCCGCCTGCAGAACCCAATTGGCCAGAAGTAATAGTATTCCAATAGCTACCGACAACTGATGCATCATCGCGAAATGCTCCAATCAATCCACCGATGGCCCAACTGTTTGTACCACTTACTCTTCCTACAGAGTAAGAATGACTCACCGTAGAGTCACTTAACCGGCCCACTAATCCGCCCAGAACGCCATGATTATTAGTTACAGCGCCAGTAGCATAGCTATTTTTGAGCATTCCGCCAGCGGTGAAATCACCCACTAGACCACCCGTATTGAAGGTCTGAGAGGTAGTTAGACTTTCGACTTCACCGGTAGCATAACAACTGTCTATAAGTAGATTATAAGCTGAACCTATCAAGCCCCCTGCATTTCCATCTTCAATGACTACCTTACCGGTCGCATAACTATTAGTAATATGCGAGGGAGGGAAAGTGGAGACGCTACCCACGAGCCCACCAATGTCGTACCATCCATGAACCAAAGCCGTAGCATAAGTATTTAATAGTGTAATAGAAGATCCTAAGCTTCCCGCCAGGCCGCCTACTCTAGCATTTCCAGATACCGTCCCCAAAGCATGACTATTAGAAATATCCGCATAAGATGCAGAGCCCACCATTCCTCCTACAGAAGTTGAACCTTCAGGAGCCGCTTTTACAATCAGATCTACTGATGAATTTTGAATGGTATTTCTTACATTGGAAGTGCCTTCTGAACGCCCCACGAGTCCACCTACGTGAGAATAGTCTGCATTAATCTCACTTAGCGACGCATAAACATTAGAAATTTTAGTTCCAGATTTTGCAAATCCTACCAAGCCTCCCACATTGGATTTCCCCAAGATATAGATATTATCCAGATTCACATTAGTTATTTCTGCATTTAGCGTTACCCCAAATATCCCTATATTATCTTGCAAATATCTATTGATTTTAATATATGAAACCTTAAAATTATTGCCATCTAATTTACCCGTAAATGGAGTAGTCAGGTTGCCTAATGGCATAAAACCACCGCCATCACCATAGTCCCACAAATTACAGTTGACATTGTCTATTAATATAAAATGCTCAGCGAGCAAGGTAATTATATTTTGTAATTCAGGGCAAGTACGTATTTGATAGGGGTCTTCTTTCGTACCGGAACCACCCGAAAATGCATAACTAGTTACAGGTATAACGAGTAATAAAGTTAAAATAATTTTTTTTATATTTCTCATGATTCATTCCTAATGATAATTAAGATCATATTTACATTACCAAGCAGCTACTACTACTTTCTTTCTTTTCAAAAATATCTTCTGTCATATTGGGTGCTGGTGGTTTTGTGCGCAGCGTTTCATCAAATATATCCACGATAAGCATATTTTTATTTTCACTATCTGGAGATGGCATTTTACTGTTATCTGTTAAGCTTTCTTTACATTGTTCGACAAGTTTTAAAGCAGCAACCAACTCTTTAAATTTAGAATCATTTGCATTGTCCTGCTGAGCACCTGGTTTGATATGGGTTTGATACGTTTCAATAAATTTATCACGAGCCTCATAGTCAGTAAATTCAGTTTCATAATGTTTTAAATGGGTGTTTGGCAGGAAAGGTCCATTGCTCATTTTGATTTCACGATTACGTGTCACTATAATTACTTTTGGCTGGTCAACTATTTTTATAATTTCACAGTCAGTGATTTTACAACGGATAGCTACAGTAGTAACAAATGGGCCTCCTACATTTTCAAATCCATCAAAGGTTAGATGCTCACTATTTACACTAATGCCAGACACTGTGTTTCTAAAATTTTCTTTAGGAGCTAATGCATTAAGCGCGAAAGTTGCTTTACTTATGGAGTTTTTCTTTATGCTTTCGTAATAGGCTGCCATAAATCCTTTAACATCCTCAGTATTTTGAAATTCTACATGGAAGTAAAATTCATCTTGATTAGGCACTTTAAAATTAATTATCAATTTTAAATAGGCATTTGGATTTTGAATAATACTAAAATGATCGGTATCACATCTGAATTCTTCAAAAGGCGTTTCTCTTCTAACCACTAAATCGTTAGACCAGCCCATGCCTATAGACAGGTTAGAGTGCCCAGCTTTTACTTTTTTGTCTTTATCAAATTTTATAATGATTACTTTATAGCTATTGGGCATTATGATCTCCAAGTGTCATTTAGTAAGTGAGTCAAAAAGTCATATTACTATTTAATCTTATTATTACAAAGGATTAATTTGGAGTTAAGTTAGTTGATAATATTATACTTTTGTAAGTCATGAATATATACTATTATTCTTCTTTTCTATCATCGTTCAACTGCAAAAACTATCACGGATGCTTATCAAAATGATTTTAAACTATATTTGTATTAGGTGCATATGATAGTCCGAGAGGATAAGATCGGCAAAATCAAGCGTAGTTTTAGTTAGTTAAATTCTATACCTGGCATGACGGAGGCTGTGCCCAAGGTAACCCAATATGCACAATCATATGGAGAGTATGAATGGCAATAGTTTATAAAATATTTGATAAATCATATCCTCTATCAAGCGGTATTTATGGGGCCCTGCGGTTTAAAGACAGTGAAAAGCTAGCGATCGTGCAAGCAAATCATCTGGCTATTCGCCAAGAAATGGGAGCGCAGCATTTACTGATGTTACATCATGTGTATGGGACAAAGATTGTTGATGCAGATAATGTGATTGATTTTTCCTATGAGCCCGATGCAGATGCGTCCATTGCTTCTAAGCCTGGGATATTACTGTCGGTGCAGACGGCAGATTGCGTACCCGTATTATTGGCTTGCAAAAAATCAAAAGTAGTTGCTGCAGCGCATTGTTCTTGGCATACCTCATTAAACAATATCTTGATGTTATTAGTTGAAGCTATGCGTGTAAAAGGCGCAAGTGAGATAGAGGCAATCATAGGCCCTGCGATTAGGCAAGATTCATATGAGGTCGATGCACAATTTCGCGATAAATTTCTTGCCTCAGAAAGGTTAGCGCAAGCTTTCTTTCGCAAAGGAAATAGGGACCATCATTATCAATTCGATTTACCTGCATTTTGCAAATTAAAATTAAACCAGTTAGGTATTAAAGAGATTATGGATACGGGTGAAGATACTTATTCAAATCCAGAAAAATATTGCAGTTATCGACGCGATAGGCAGCAAGGGATTACAGGAAATAGAACCAATATCTTATCTACCATTATGATAAGTAATGATTGATCGCAAGCTTTGTTATAAATTAATGTACTGAGGTAGTTTAGAGTATAAATAAGACACCCACTTTCTAACCGTGGATGTCTTAAGTGGCGTTATTGCTTGAATGTTTTATTTTCTTTTCCATTTTTCTCAAAGGGCAAGGTTTTATGAAGGCTGGTGTTGGCAAGACTTCTATCTTTCATGCCTGATTCTATACGTTTGCCATACAAGCGTGTACCCACCCTGCCCATAGGATGGTAATTATTATTCAAGGCATGCTGAATGAGCGCTCTTGTTCCAGGCGATGCATCTAAGGCATTCTTAGCACTTTCTATTCCAGAGAGCTGTTTTTTGCAGGCTTCTGCGATCTTAGCTTGCTCAGGAAGCATTCTCGCTTCGAACAGTAAAATCAAAATATGTAGCGCTTTGAATTCAGATGCATGGGGGGTTTTGCCCGCATGCACTTCAGCCTCGATTTGGGGAAGTTGGCGGTTTAAAACCTTAAGAATATCTTCAGCGGTACTGCTTGGATAATATAGATTTTGTTCAGTTTGCTTCATAAATCACCCTTATAGCTAAATAAGTGAATATTATATAAGTTAATTATTTAAATTACATTAAGGATTGCTCAAAAATTGAACATTTTTGCCTTTTCATTTAGTTTGATCACGATATTTTGCAACTTAAGGTATAACAGAAACATTAAGCAGCCTATGCGTGTATTACCATCCGTAAATGGATGATCTTTAATCACAAAGTAGAGTAGGGTGGGCTGCACGTTCTTCAACAGTTGGATACAAAGCCTCACTATCAAAGGTTTGCTCAATATTACCTAGGATGCCTTTAAGGCCATGATCTCGTTCATTGCCAAATAACACCCTGTGGCTTCATCACGTGCGCCTAAATCAGCTTTTAAAGCAGCTATAGCGCTTACAAGGAGTAAAATTTAGTCTTATAGGTCTTGCAATCTGCGGCAGTATGTTCCAATTAATATGCTGAAAATAAGATTACTCGGAAATTATTTGACAGATATTAATTTATTAGTTTAATTTGCCTATTGAACCACTTAAAATATTTTGTTACCAAAAACTATTATAGAATAGGGAATTATGTACGCTAATACAGACAATAATAACTCAACGCATAAAGTAGTCCCTCCTCTTCATTTACCCGCCACGCAAGCAAATGATTCCCCAACTGGAACACGAGAAACAAGTAGTGCATTTAATGCTACCAATCTTAGGGCTTATACTAGCCCTTATAGCCCTCAAACTGGCAGTAAAGTACATTTTTCCAGTAGCGCACTTATTCAAATATCGACAATTAAAGGGATAGATGTGCAGCAGGATGAAGGTTTTGCAAGATTAACTGCAAAGGAAAATAATATAGATGCTTTATTTACTCAAGGAATGGCCACTTGCATAGGGATTTGCTTGCTTAATTTAGATTCTAAAATAATAAGTTTGTCGCATATCAGTTCTATTTTTAATGATTTTGATTCCGAATTGGAAGAAGAATTAAAATTTTTAGGACAGGGCTGCAAAGTGATTTTGATAACGAATCCCAGGTGCGCTGATGATGACACTGGGCTTTCAAAAAAAGAACAGCAGGGCTGTCGTTTATTTCAAATAGAAACCATCAAAACAATAAAAAAATTGTTACAGAATAAAAATGCAGATATCAGCATTGAGGAAAAACATACGTTAACTGGAAATTTTCTCATGACATTAGAGGGTATTTTACAAGACATATCAGATACCTCTTATCAAAAGAGTTTGCGCTACTGAAACCTACTTTGGCAGATTGAAATCCTCTTTGGCAAATAACATTCTTGACACAATAGAGGGCGAATTCAACAATGAAGTGCAATTCTTTTAAAATACAATAAGCTATCACACATGGCTGAACGTAAAGCAAAGGATTGCAAATGAAATATAAACAACTCACTTTTAATCAGCGTTGTAAAATAGCTGCATTTTGGAAAGCAGGATATACCCAAAAGCACATAGCGACTGAAGTGCAGGTTTCGCCTGCAACCATATCAAGAGAACTAAAGCGAAACTCAAGGTGGAATGGTTTTTAAGGGTCCTTTACTCCGTTATCTTACTTGTTGTCTAATACGCTCGATAATTTCTTGATCCGTTTGATTCTCATAGACAGTATTTTCAAAAATATTTTTTAAATACAACACTTTGTTTTTAATGTCATCTGCTTTCTCGCGCGGCATTGCATCAAGCGCGTCCTTAAGTAATACACGAACACCCTTAGACTTATTAAAATATGAGGTGGCACCCATAGAATCGTCATCTTGATTAACGAAGAATGTCCAGCTGCCAAGACTGCTAGTGAATGCAATACGATTTAAATATTCAGTTGAAAAAACTTCACTGCCAAGTGTTATCGTTTGATCTCGATAGCCGGTATGTTCTTGTTCGCCTGAAATGCAATAACTTGCAACACAAGCGGCTAGTGCACTGGAGCGTCCTATCTCCCAGTGAAAAAATTTGTCCGAGGTAGGTGACCCAAATATGACTAAGGATATCATTAAAGTCATATCAAACTCATCAATTAAATTGGCAACTCTATGCGCCCAGTTTGCGCGACGCAGACCCAAAGCTCCGCCAGAATTATTAACCAAATATTTTGCAGCACCGGCAATGATACAAGCACGCAGCATCATCCAATTTATAATCACTGGTGACACATCCTGGGACATGTGAGGGAGCTCCCCTAATGCCAAAGATTTATCTGGAAGACTGAACACCACGTACCTATTTGAATGCATTATTTTTATTTCTCTCAATGCGTTAAAATCCTGAAATTTTCCATTTATTTTTCATGAATATCCAAGGTTGTTGGAATGCAGGGGACATATTAGCAGACTTTGTAAAACACTCCGTCTATGGTAAGCATTCTAGCATAAAAACGTAGGTGAAATAGCGATTACTGATTCTGTACTTGCTGCTGTGATTTGACCCAGAGAAGCATAATTGTAATAATCTAGACTGGTGATTGCACTTGCAAGTTGAATTCGCGAGGTTAACGCCGATAATAAGTGTGATTACAGTTATAATCACCCCTAAGATATCAGGGGCATCCCAAGCCGTCTATACAAGTGTCATTTGCCAAAGAGGATTTCAATCTGTCAAAGTGAATTACAATTAAATAAGCTACTTAGTGCTTTTCAATGTATAACATTCTGATGGTTCAGCAGGAAGCAATTTATATTCATTTAAAAACTTCTCCGCTTCAGTTTCATTATATTGGCCATCACAATAAATGTTTTCACTGATGGCAGGCATATTATCTAATTTTCTATTTTCTGCATTAGCCGAAGCCGAGTTAGCTTGAATTTTGCCAATTTGAAGAATTCTTGCATAATTACTACCTGTTAAATCCATCATCTTTTTAAAACAAAATTTATCCGCAGGAAAAACGATAACAGATGTTTTAATGTGAGAGATATCTTTTGCAAAATAGTTACAGAAATCAAAAAAATATATATTGCCAGCATGGATAACCCACGGAACTTGATGTAAAGCACCTGCATGTTTATGAAACTCGCTTGGCGTTCTTTTTTCGCCAAGTTCTAGCCAAACAGGTA